>NZ_JAZIBG010000031.1:0-166781 GCF_036621135.1 Aquincola agrisoli | reverse complement strand
TGATTTTTAAATCCCTGTCAAACACTTGGTCTTTGCAGCCGCTGCAGCGATCTATCCACCACCTCAGCCACCAACCACCGCAAACCTCACATCGCCCACCCCTCTCAGGGCAGAACGCTGCGTGATCAGCGAAGCCTTCGACTGTAGCACGGCAACTGCAAGCAATGCAACACCTCCCGCAGAACGCCTTTGCCAGCACGGCTCCAACTACTGGAGCGTCGCCGCACCGAGCGCGGTGCTGGGCGGCGCGCCGTCCGCCCTCCTGAAGGCGGTCTGAGCTGCCGCCATGGGATCGTCGGCATTCAATACGGTCTCCAGGCTCGCGGCCAATCGCCGCGTATCCGCCCGCAACACGCGCTGCTTGACCGAAGCGATCTGCGCGGGGTGCATGGACAGGCTCCGCAGACCCATCGCCAACATCAGTTCGGTGAAAGCCACGTCGCCGGCCATTTCGCCGCACACGCTCACATGCTTGCCCATGGCGTTGGCCTGCGCGACGCTGTCCGCCACCAAGCGGAGCACCGCCGGGTGCCAGGGGTCGTACAGATGGGAGACATGCTCATCCGCACGATCGATCGCCAGCGTGTACTGGATGAGATCGTTGGTGCCGATGGACACGAAGTCGAAGTAGTGAAGGAAGCGCTTCAGCATCAGTGCTGCGGCAGGCACTTCGATCATGGCGCCGACCTCGACGTCGACGAAGGGCTTGCCGGCTTCCGTCAGTTGCTGCTTGGCGCGCGCAATGGATTCGAAGGTCTGTCGGATCTCGGAGAGGTGCGCGACCATCGGGATCAGCATCCTCACCTTGCCATGCGCGCTGGCACGCAGGATCGCCCTCAGTTGCTGCCGGAACATGGCCGGCTCCGCCAGACTCCAGCGAATAGCGCGCAGGCCGAGTGCGGGGTTGAGCACATGTTCGTGGCGCAGTTCGCTCACCGACATGCGCTCGATGGGCTTGTCCGCGCCGATGTCGACCGTGCGGATCGTCACCGGCAGCCCCTTCATGCCAAGCACGGCCTCCCGGTAAGCCTCGTACTGCTCATCCTCGCCAGGGAGGTCGCCGGGTGCGCGGTTCATGAACAGGAACTCCGTGCGGAACAGCCCCACCCCGACCGCCCCGGCGTCCACGGCTGCCGCGGCGTCGCTCGGCAACTCGATGTTCGCCAGCATGTCGACGGCCTCGCCGTCCAGGGTGACTGCCGGGGTGTGCCGCAGGCGATCCAGCCGAGCGCGCTCGAGTTCGCTTTGGCGCTGACGGAAGCGGTACTCCTCGAGCACGATGGGCGACGGGTCCACGATCACCACGCCACTGTCGCCATCGATCACGACCCAATCGTCCTGGCGGATGAGGCGGCTGGCCTCCCGCGCGCCGACCACGGCCGGGATGTCCATGCTGCGGGCGACGATCGCCGTGTGCGACGTCTTGCCGCCCACGTCGGTCACGAACCCGGTGAACACGCTGCGCCGGAACTGCAGCATGTCAGCCGGCGCGATGTCGCTTGCGACGAGCACCAGGGGATCCTCGCCGCCGAAATCGCGTGGCGCTGCGGGATGGGACACGCTGCCGCCGTCTCCGCGCGCCAGGGCGCGCAGCAGCCGCTCGGTCACCTGCTCCATGTCCGCTTTGCGCTCACGCAGGTAGTCGTCCTCCATCTCGTCGAACTGGCGTGCCAGCACTTCGAGCTGCGCGGACACTGCCCATTCGGCGTTGTAGTGACGCTCCCTCACCCAGTGTTTGGTGGCGTTGGCCAGCACCTCGTCGTGCAGCAGCATCAGGTGCACATCGAGCAACGCCGACAGCTCCGCCGGCGCATCGGACGGCAAGTCCCGTTGCAGCAGCGACAACTCCGCAGCCACCTCGTCGCGGGCCATGCGCAAACGCTCGATCTCGGCGTCCACCCGGGCAGCGTCGATGAAATAGTGCGCCACGTCGATACGGCTGGACGCCACCAGCACCGCACGACCGATCGCCACGCCCCGCGACACCGGCAAGCCGAACACCTGAATGCTCATGCGACCCACTTTAGCAGCGAGTGTTCGGCGATCCGTTCGGGGCATTGCCGGGGTGGACAGGCCGTCACCGCATGGTCATGCCGGCGTCACCCGGCGGTCATCGGCGCTGGCGAGCATGCGCGCCAAAGGAGCCCCGCCGATGATCGATCTGAACCTGTCGCCCTCCTCCGCCCCCCCGGCGATCCAGCCGCGCGCCTCGGAACGGCCGGACTTCGAGGTCGTATGGGCGCGGCACGAGGAGGACGTCCGCGCCGCGCAGCGGCTGCGCTACGACGTCTTCGTGTCAGAACTCGGCGCCCGCATCCGTCCGCAGCCCGGCGTGCCGCCTGGCCACGATGTCGACATCTTCGACAACTTCTGCGAGCACTTGCTCGTACGCACACTGCCGAGCGACGATCGGCCGGCCGAGGTCATCGGCACCTACCGTGTGCTCACGCCGGCGGCCGCTCGACGGGCAGGTGGGTACTACAGCGAGACGGAGTTCGATCTGACGCGCCTGCGCAGCCTGCGCGAACACATGGTGGAACTGGGCCGCTCCTGCGTGCACCGCGACTGGCGCAGTGGGGGAACGATCCTGGCCCTGTGGAGCGCGCTCGGGGATGCGATGAGGCGCAACCAGTGGCATACGGTGATCGGCTGCGCCAGCGTCGGCATGCACGACGGCGGCCATGCCGCCGCAAGCCTGTGGAACCGCCTGAGCGCAGCCCACATGGCATCGATCGAATGGCAAGTGCGGGCGCGCCTGCCGCTGCCCGTCGACGACCTCCGGCAAGATCTGCGCGTCGAGCCGCCCGCGCTCATCAAGGGTTATCTGCGTTGCGGCGCCAAGCTGATCGGCCCACCGGCGTGGGACCCTGACTTCAACACGGCCGACCTGCCCCTGCTGTTGCGCACCGCGGACTTGCCTGCACGCTACCTGCGCACGGGCGCCACCTTCGCTGCCGCTACTGACCCTCGCCGAACTTGTCGTTGACCAGCGCGACCAGCGCGTCGTGTGCCGCCTGCTCGTCGGCGCCCTCCACCTCCAGCACGACCTCCGCGCCCAGGCCCGCCGCCAGCATCATGACTCCCATGATGCTCTTGGCATTCACTCGGCGATCGTTGCGCGACAGGTGGATCTCGCTGGAGAAGCCACCGGCCAGCTTGGTGAGCTTGGCGGAGGCGCGGGCATGCAGGCCCAGCTTATTGCTGATGGTGAGCGTGGTCTTGAGCATCTGAGTGGGGTTGATAGGCCTGGTTCTGCGGACGGGTGACACCCACCGGCATGACGCCCTGCGTGGCCCCGGCCAACGCCCGGGTCACCAGGTTGTCGAGGGTTTCGTCGCCGTAACAGAGGGCGCGCCACAACATCGGCACGTTGACACCGGTCACGACACGCACCTGCGCGCCGTCGGCCAGGCGCTGCGCCACGTTGCAGGGCGTCGCGCCGAACACGTCGGTGAAGATCAGCGCCTGGGGGTTGCGCGCACGCGCCAATGCGGCCCGCGCCAGCGTTTCCACCGTTTCGGGCGACATGTCGGGCGCCACGTCAACCGCCTCGATCCGTGCCGCGCACTCCGGGAAGGTGTGCTGCGCCACTTCACGCAGGGCCGACGCCAGCGGCGCATGGGCGAGGATGACGAGACCGGGAATCATGGGGGATGGAGCGTACTCGGGATTGCCCGTAGGCCCTACCCGGTTGTTACAAACCCGTTGGTTCGAGGGGGAGCGGACCGCGTCCGGGCGGCTGACGGCCACACCCTGGCCCCAGGGCGCGCCTCAGCCACCCGCCCGAAGCCCTCCCTGGAACGTATCCACCGCCTCCTGCACGGGCCACGGCCCCAGCACCGTCGCCTGGTACACGCGGGTGCCCCGGGTGAACAGCGCCACATGCGCCTCGATCCGGCCGCCGTCCGGCCGCCGCCCTTCGATGCGCAGCCGACGGGCGCCCGCGTGCGGCGTGGCGCCCGGCACCTGCAGCGGCTGCGCCTGCGGCGCGGTCGACGCCCGGAGGTTGGCCGCGGCGGCCGCGACCAACGCGTCGAGCGCCACGCCGACTTGCGCGGGGTCATGCACGTCCGCGATCGTCAGCGCGAAGGTCATGTCGCTGGCGTCGCACGCCAGCACCGTCATGTCGACGCTCGCGGCGCCGAGCGGCACGCGTCGGGTCGGGCCGCTGGGCTTGCAGGGGAACAGGGCCTGCACCTCGGCCCCTTCCGGCCGGACCTCACGCCAGTTCAGCGTCGGCGAGCAGGCGGCCAGCATCGCGCCGCCGGCCGCCAGCGCCGCCAGCCAGCGCCGGCCGGGAAACAACATGGGGAATCCTGTCGAAGCCACGAAACATTATCCCGGGCGCCGCACCCCCGCCCCCGGGCCGTACGATCCGGCGCATGACCCTCCCCGCCGATCCCCAGCCCCCCGCTCACGCCGCCGAGACACCCGGTGCCCTGGCCGGCGTGCGTGTACTCGATCTCTCCCGCGTCCTGGCAGGCCCCTGGTGTACCCAGACCCTCGCCGACCTGGGCGCCGACGTGATCAAGATCGAGCGTCCGCCCGGGCAACGGCACCCGGGCGGCGACGACACGCGAGGCTGGGGCCCGCCGTTCCTGAAGGACCGGGACGGCCACGACACCGCGGAAGCCGCCTACTACCTCGGGGCGAACCGTAACAAGCGGTCGGTGACCGTCGACATCGCCACCCCGGCGGGCCAGGCGCTGATCCGTCGCCTGGCCGCGCAATGCGACGTCTTCGTCGAGAACTACAAGGTCGGCGACATGGCCCGCTACGGCCTGGACGCGACGACGCTGCTGCAGTTGAACCCACGGCTCGTGTACTGCTCGGTGACAGGCTTCGGCCAGACCGGCCCGTACCGTGAGCGGGCCGGCTACGACTACGCGATCCAGGGCCTCGGCGGCCTGATGAGCATCACCGGCGAACGCGACGACCTGCCTGGCGGCGGCCCGCAGAAGGTGGGCGTGGCGGTAGCGGACCTGTTCACCGGCATGTACGCCACCGTCGCGATCCTGGCGGCGCTGCGCCACCGCGACGCCACCGGCCAGGGCCAGGCCATCGACATGGCGCTGCTGGACACGCAGGTGGCGATGCTCGCCAACATGGGCGCCAATTACCTGGCCAGCGAGGTCACGCCCCGGCGCGCCGGCAATGCACACCAGAACATCGTGCCCTACCAGGTGTTCGAGGCCGCCGACGGCCACCTGATCCTCGCGGTCGGCAACGACAGCCAGTTCGCCAAGTTCTGCGACGTGGCCGGCCTCCCCCATCTGGCAGCCGACCCGCGCTTCGCGAAGAACGCCGACCGCGTGCGCCACCGTGACACGCTCGTACCGCTGCTGGCCGGCACGATGCGCGGCCGCTCCAAGCACGACTGGCTCTCCGCGCTGGAGGCGGCGAAGGTGCCCTGCGGCGCGATCAACGACCTGGCCGAGGTGTTCTCCGACCCGCACGTGCTGGCGCGCGGCATGGTCAGCCAGGTGCCTCATCCGCACACCGACGCGCTGCGGCTGGTCGCGAGCCCCATGAAGCTCTCGGCCACCCCGCCCACCGTGCGGCGGCCGCCGCCGCTGCTCGGCCAGCACACCGACGAGGTGCTGGCGGAATTCGGCCTCGACGCCGCCGCATGCCAGGCCCTGCGCGACGAAGGAGCGATCTGATGGACTTCGTGCTGGTGCATGGCGCCTGGCACGGCGCGTGGTGCTGGCGGCGTGTGCTGCCCGGCCTGTGGGCTGCCGGGCACCGCGCCTTCGCCGTGTCGCTCAGCGGGGTGGGCGAGCGGGCGCACCAGCGCCACGACGGCATCCGCCTGGCCACCCACGCCGACGACGTCGCCGCCGTCATCGAGGCGGAAGAACTGCAGGCCGCCGTGCTCGTCGGCCACAGCTATGGCGGCATGGTGATCACGGCCGTGGCGGACCGCCTCGCGCCGCGCCTGTCGCACCTGGTCTATGTCGACGCCGTCGTGCCGCTGCCCGGGGAGAGCTGGTCCAGCGGCCACAGCCCCGACACCCAGACCGCGCGCCGCGCCGGCATCGCCTCCACCGGCGCCATCGCACCGGCCGACCCGGCGGCCTTCGGGCTGAGCGGCGACGATGCGGCGTGGGTCGCACGGCGTCAGACGCCCCAGCCCGGCGGGGTCTACGACGACCCCCTGTCCTTCGATGCCACCCGCATCGAGGCCCTGCCTCGCACCTTCATCGACTGCACGTCGCCGGCCCTGCCGACCATCGCGCCGATGCGGCAACGGGTGCGCGCCATGCCCGGCTGGCGGGTGATCGAGATCGCCACGGGCCACGATCCGATGATCAGCGCACCCGAGGCCCTGCTGCAGGCCCTGCTGGGCGTGGCGGCCGCGGCGACCGCTCGAAACACTTCTTAAGCAGTTCGAGCCGGCAGGCGGCGCGATAGCCGGCATTAATTCACAAACTTCAAGCCCGCTCCGCGCGCCAGCCCCGGCCCGCGGGGAGCACGATCCCGCCTCCAGCGGCGAGCATGCCGCCCTCACCCCGATGCAATTTGTTGCATTTATGTTGGGGTGTTGCCACACCCGGCCGATGGGCCGGGAGGCAGTAGTGGCTTGAAGGACCCCCATGCATTTGTCGGATGCTCCGCCCCTGCCGTCGCCCGCCGCGACGACGGGACTCTCAGACTCCACCGCCTGGCCGCGCGTGCTGACCGAAGCCGGCGCGGAAATCGCCGGCCCGCTCTCGCGCGCCGCCGACCGCCTCGAGGCCCTCGTCCAGTCGGGCCGGCTCGAACCGCATGAGGCCGCCGCACTGCGCGAGGCCGTCGAAGATGCCCGCGCCGCCGCCATGGCGACCCAGCAGCTCGCACGCCTGACCGCCGGCCGGCTGCGCCAGAGCCATGAGCGCATCGACCTCTGCACGCTGCTCGGCGAGGTGCTGCAGCAGCAGGCCCCCGTGTTGCGGCAGCGCGGCCTGGCCGCGCGCGCCAGCCTGAAGCCGGCGGAGGTGCTGGTCGACCCCTCGCTGCTGTTCGGCCTGCTGCATACCCTGCTCGACTGGGCCGGCCGGCTCGCGCGCGCGCCCATCCAGCTGGCGCTGGGCCACCAGGCCTGGCCACCGCATGCCCAGTTGACGTGCCGCTTCGTGCACTGCCCACCCGACCAGGTCGCCGATCCGGCCGCGGCGCATCCCGCGCCCGCGCTGGACACCCTGCGCTGGCGGCTGCTGCAGCAGACCGCCCGCACCATGGGGCTGCGGCTGGACCGCAGCGACAGCGCCACCCAGACCCTGGTGACGATCGAGTTTCCGCGCACCGTCAACGAGGCCGGCGAAGGCGTCAGCGCGCAGGAGGCCGAACCGCTGCCGGGCCCGGCGGCCGGCACGCCGTCGCGGCCCCTGGCCGGCGCCAGCGTGCTGGTCATCGAACCGCGCCGCGAGCGCCGCACGCAGGTCCGTGAAGCGGTGCAACACCTGGGGCTGATCCTCGACTTCGCGGGCTCGATCGAGGAAGCCCGCGACTTCTGCCACGGCGGCCTGCCGCACACCATCGTCTACGCCGCGCTGGTGCGCGGCCTGCGGCTGGACATCCTGCGCTCGGAAATCCTCGCCAGCGTGGCCGACTTCCCGTTCATCGAGATCGAGGAGCAGGGCTCGGTGCTCGAGATCTCCGACGGCGCCACGCGGCCCATCGCCCGCGTCGGCCGCGAAGCCCTCGGCCGCACGCTGCCCGCCGCACTGGCCTACGAGCTCGGCAAGCGCCTGGGCGGCTGAGCTACCCGCCGAACACCTTCCTGAGGATCGCGCTGCCCGTGCCCACCGGGTCGCGCCGCATCTGGCGCTCCTGCTCGCCGATGACCAGGTAGAGGCCGTCGAGCGTGCGCCCGGTGACGTAGCCGCGCAGGTCGGCGTCGCGCTCCTTCAGCAGGCCGAGCCGGGCGGCGCGGCCGGCCACCGCGTCGTACTTGGCCGCCAGCGACACCTTGTCGGTCGCCCGGCCCACGATGGGCAGGAACTGCTGCGTCAGCGGCTCGCGCGTCTTGCGGGCGAAGAAGTCGGTCACCGACGTGTCGCCGCCCTTCACGATGCGCAGCGCATCCTCGACGGACATGGACTTCGCCGCGTTCACCAGCAGCGTGCGCGCCTGCGGCACCGCCGCCTCGGCCGCGCGGTTCATCGCGGTGACCAGCGCGTCGAGTTGGCGGCCGTAGCCCGCAGCCTTCAGCAGCCCGGAGGCCTGCGCCAGCGGCCCCGGCAGGTCGATGCGGACTTTCGGATTGCCGAGGAAACCATCGGTGCGGCCGAGCAGTCCAACCGCCGCGATCGCACCGCGTTCGATAGCGGCGCGCACGCCGACGGCCGCGTCGCTTTCGCTCAGCGACCACGCCGGGCCGGCAAACCCGACCACGCCGAGGGATGCCGCCATCGCCATAAACTCGCGCCGCTTCATTTGGAATCTCCCATGACATCCGCCAGACACACCGCCGCCGCCGTCGCCATCGCCCTGCTGGTGGGCGCGGGAGGCTACCTGGGTTGGCAGAGCTTCGGCGCGCGCGAGACGGCGCCGCCAGTGTCGTACACGCTGCTCGACGGCAGCAAGGGCAGCATCGACGCGTTGCGCGGCAAGGTCGTGCTGGTGAACTTCTGGGCCACGAGCTGCACCACCTGCGTGGCCGAGATGCCGCAGATCGTCTCCACCTACGACAAGTACAAGGCGCAGGGCTACGAGACCATCGCGGTGGCGATGAGCTACGACCCGCCGGCCTATGTGTCGCGCTTCGCCGAGACCCGCAAGCTGCCCTTCGGCGTGGCGATCGACAACACCGGCGAGATCGCCAAGCGCTTCGGCGACGTGCAGCTCACGCCCACCACCTACCTGATCAACAAGCGCGGCGAGATCGTCAAGCGCTACGTCGGCGCGCCGGACTTCGCCGCCCTGCACAAGCTGGTCGAGCAGTTGCTGGCCGAGGCCTGAGCGGCGCGCCAGCAACACGCGGGCAAAGCGCCGCTGTTCTGATCCGCTGCCGGCACGCACCGGGCCCCGGAAGGCATCATCGTCCCTGGCTCCGCCCGTGCGGACCTCGAGGACACTGCATGCAAGAAGAAAACCAGGCCGGCGCCGCGCCGGCCACCGCTGCCGCACGGCAGCCCAGCCGGCGTGCGCGCTGGCTCGGCCGCGCCGTCGCGGTGCTCGCGCTGCTGGCGCTGGCCGGCCTCGCCTGGTACCTGACCCACCGCGCCAGTGCGCCGGCGGCACCGGGCACCGCCGCCCGCGGCCCGGGCGGCCCCGGCGGGCCGCCGTTCGGCGGCGGCGGCCCCACCACCACGGTGGGCGTGGCGCGTGCAGAGCAGGCGGACATCCCCGTCATCCTGGAGGCGCTCGGCACCGTCACGCCATCGGCCACGGTGACGGTGCGGCCGCAGGTCTCGGGCGTGCTGACCCAGGTGCGCTTCCGCGAGGGCCAGATGGTCAGGGCTGGCGACGTGCTGGCCGTCATCGATCCCCGCCCTTTCGAGCTGGCACTGATGCAGGCCGAGGGCCAGCGCCGCCGCGACGAGGCCCAGCTCGAACTCGCGCGGCTGACGCTGCAGCGCTACCAGACGCTGCTGCAGCAGGACTCCATCGCCCGGCAGGACGTGGACACGCAGGCCGCCGCCGTCAAGCAGCTCGAAGGCACGGTGCTGTCCGACCGCGCGAGCGAAGGCACGGCGCGCCTGAACCTGGGCTACGCCCGCATCACCGCGCCCGTCGCCGGCCGCGTCGGCCTGCGGGTGGTCGATGTGGGCAACGTCGTCTCGGCGGGCGATGCCGCCGGCGTCGCGGTGATCACGCAGCTGGCGCCCATCGACGTCACCTTTTCCGTGCCGCAGGACCGCGTGCCGGAGATCGAGCGCCGCACCGCGCAGGGCGCGACGCTGCCGGTCACCGCGCTCGACCGCACACGTGCGGCGGTCCTGGACACCGGCCTCTTCTCGACGCTGAACAACGAGATCGACACCGCGACCGGCACGGTGCGCGCGAAGGCGCGCTTCTCAAACGCCGGCCGTGCGCTGTTCCCGAACCAGTTCGTCAACGTCCGGGTGGAGCTGGACACGCTGCGGGGCGTCGTCGTGGTCCCGGTCGCGGCCCTGCGCCACGGCAACAACGGCGACTACGTCTACGTGCTGAACGAGGACCGCACCGTCTCGCAGCGCCCGGTGATGCGCGGACAGGCGACGACCGACCGCGTGCAGATCGTGCGCGGGCTGTCCGCCGGCGAGTCGGTGGTCACCGAAGGCGCCGACCGGCTGAAGGACGGGGCGCGCGTGCAGGTCGCCGGCCAGCGCCCGGCCAGCAGTGCGAGCGTGCCGGGCCGGGGCGCCTCCCGCCCCGCCGGCGCGGCAAGCCGCCCGCAACGGCGGGCCAGCGCCGCGGCCTCGTAGGCCTTTGCCGCCATGAACCCCTCGCGTCCCTTCATCCAGCGGCCGGTCGCCACCTCGCTGCTGATGCTGGCCATCCTGCTGGCCGGCCTGGTGGGTTTCCGCTTCCTGCCGCTGTCGGCGCTGCCGCAGGTCGACTACCCGACCATCCAGGTGCAGACGCTCTACCCGGGCGCCAGCCCCGAAGTGATGAGCCAGACCGTCACCGCGCCGCTCGAACGCCAGCTCGGCCAGATGTCGGGCCTGGAGCGCATGAGCTCCACCAGCGCGGCCGGCGTCTCGGTGATCACGCTGCAGTTCGGGCTCGAGCTCGCGCTCGATGCGGCCGAACAGGAAGTGCAGGCCGCCATCAACGCCGGCAGCTCGCTGCTGCCCGCCGACCTGCCTGCGCCGCCGGTCTACGCCAAGGTCAACCCGGCCGACGCACCGGTGCTGACGCTGGCCGTCACCTCCGACAGCCTGCCGCTCACCGAGGTGCAGAACCTCGTCAACACGCGGCTGGCGCAGAAGATCTCGCAGGTGAGCGGCGTGGGCCTGGTCACCCTGTCGGGCGGGCAGCGGCCGGCGGTGCGCATCCAGGCCGACACGCAGTCGCTCGCCGCCTACGGCATCGCGATCGACACGCTGCGCAGCGCCATCGGCGCGGCCAACGCCAACAGCGCCAAGGGCAGCTTCGACGGCGCGACCCGCTCGTACACCATCAACGCCAACGACCAGCTGCTGACGGCCGAGGAATACAAGAACCTCATCGTCGCGTGGCGCAACGGCGCGCCGGTGCGCATGAAGGACGTCGCCCGCGTGGTCGACAGCGCCGAGAACGTGCGCCTGGGCGCCTGGTCCGGCCACGGCGGCGGCGCGCTCAAGCCCGCCATCATCATCGACGTGCAGCGCCAGCCGGGCGCCAACGTGATCCAGACGGTCGACGCGATCCGCGCCCGGCTGCCCGCGCTCACCGCAGGCATGCCGGCCTCGGTCGAGGTGCAGGTGCTGGCCGACCGCACGCGCGGCATCCGCGCCTCGGTCGAGCACGTGCAGATGGAGCTGGTGCTGGCCGTGGTGCTGGTGGTGCTGGTGATCTTCGCGTTCCTGCACAGCCTGCGCGCCACCGTCATCGCGAGCCTGGCCGTGCCCATCTCGCTGGTGGGCACCTTCGGCGTGATGTACCTGCTGGGCTACAGCCTCAACAACCTGAGCCTGATGGCGCTGACCATCGCCACCGGCTTCGTGGTGGACGACGCCATCGTGATGATCGAGAACATCGCGCGCCACATCGAGGAAGGCGAATCGCCGATGGCCGCCTCGTACAAGGGCGCCTCGGAGATCGGCTTCACGATCATCTCGCTCACGGTGTCGCTGATCGCCGTGCTGATCCCGCTGCTGTTCATGGGCGACGTGGTGGGCCGGCTGTTCCGCGAGTTCGCGATCACGCTGGCCATCACCATCCTGATCTCGGCCGTGGTCTCGCTCACCTTGGTGCCGATGATGTCGGCCCGATGGTTGAAGCCGGCCCCCAAGACGCCTACGGCGTCGTCCCCCCGAGGGGGAGCCGGGCCCGCTGGGGAGCGGCCCGGCGCGGGCCCGGAGCCGGCCCCCAAGACGCCTGCGGCGTCGTCCCCCCGAGGGGGAGCCGGGCCCGCTTGGGAGCGGCCCGGCGCGGGCCCGCAGCCGGCCCCCAAGACGCCTGCGGCGTCGTCCCCCCGAGGGGGAGCCGGGCCCGCTTGGGAGCGGCCCGGCGCGGGCCCGGAGCCGGCCTCCAAGACGCCTGCGGCGTTGCCGGCCGGCAACGCCATCCAGCGCTTCTTCGACCGCGTGATCGGCCGCTACGACCGCGGCCTGCACTGGGTGCTGGCGCACCAGGGCCTCACGCTCGTCGTGGCGGCGGCCACGCTGGCCTTGACGGTGCTGCTGTACCTGCTCATCCCGAAGGGCCTGTTCCCGGTGCAGGACACCGGCCAGCTGCAGGCGCGCATCGAGGCCGCGCCGTCGGTGAGCTACGAGCGCATGGCGGCGCTGCAGCGCCAGGCCGCCGAAGCGATGCTGCAGGATCCGGACGTCGAGAGCCTCACCTCCTTCGTCGGCGTCGACGGCGCCAACAGCACGATGCTGCATGCCGGCCGGCTGTTCATCAACCTGAAGACCGGCCGCAGCAGCTCGCAGGCCGAGACCATGGCACGGCTGCACGAGCGGGTGGGCCGGGTCGCCGGCGTCACGCTGTCGCTGCAGCCGACGCAGGACCTGACGATCGACGCCGAAACCGGCCCGACGCCCTACCGCGTGTCGATCGAAGGCGCCGACACGGCCACCGTCACCGAATGGACGCTGCGCCTGGCCGAACGCCTGCGGCAGTCACCGTCGATCAGCCAGGTGAGCACGGATGCGGGCGCCCAGGGCCGCGCGGTGCAGGTCACCCTCGATCGCGACACCGCATCGCGCCTGGGCATCACGGCCACCGCGCTGGACGAGGCGCTCTACAGCGCCTTCGGCCAGCGCATCGTGTCGACCATCTTCACCGAGACCAACCAGTACCGCGTGATCCTCGAGGCACGGCCCGACCTGCTGACCACGCCCGATGCGCTGCGCCTGCTGCACCTGCCGACCAGCTCCGGCACCGCGACGCCGCTGTCGGCCTTCGCGCGCATCGAGGAGGTGGCGGCGCCGCTGCAGGTGACGCATGTGGCGCAGTACCCGTCCGCGACGCTGGGCTTCGACACCGCGGCCGGCGTCTCGCTGGGCGAGGCGGTGGATGCCATCCGTGCCGCGGCGCAGGAGATCGCGCTGCCGGCCAGCCTGACGCTGCACTTCCTCGGCGCGGCGGGCGCCTACGAAAACTCGCTGTCGAACCAGCTCTGGCTGATCCTGGCCGCCGTGGTGTGCGTGTACATCGTGCTGGGCGTGCTGTACGAAAGCACCGTTCACCCGCTGACGATCCTGTCCACGCTGCCCTCGGCCGGCGTCGGGGCGCTGCTCGCGCTGATGATCGCCGGCCACGACCTCGGGGTGATCGGCATCATCGGGATCATCCTGCTGATCGGCATCGTCAAGAAGAACGCGATCATGATGATCGACTTCGCGATCGACGCGGAGCGCCACGAAGGCAAGTCCCCGCAGGAAGCCATCCACCAGGCGGCGCTGCTGCGCTTCCGGCCGATCCTGATGACGACGATGGCGGCGCTCTTCGCCGCACTGCCGCTGATGTTCAGCTTCGGCGACGGTGCCGAGCTGCGCCGGCCGCTGGGGCTGGCGATCTTCGGCGGGCTGGTGGTGAGCCAGGTGCTCACGCTGTTCACCACGCCGGTGATCTACCTGGCGTTCGACCGGCTGGGGCGGCGGTTGTCGCCGTCGACTGTGTCTTCTGCTAGTTCGGTGCGGTTGCCATGAAAGCAGTTTGTGGGCTGCGTCGTCGTTGGGTGGCTGGTGCGCGGCAGGTGGGGTCCGCGGGGGGCTCATGCTGGGGTGGTCGGCGCGTTGCGCCGACTCCGCTGCGATGCTCGGGCCCAGGTCGTGCCGCCGAACTCACTTCGCTCACTGCGTTCAAACAAGCGTCGGCAAGTCAGTTGTTGATGCGCGCTGCGCGCGCCGACCTCGCCCCTGCGCTTCTCGCCACCCCAGCAATCGCCCCCCGCGGACCCCACCTGCCGCGCAGGCACCGGTGGCTCCCTGCTTGGAAAAAAAGGCCACCCCACGCACGCGCCCAGCCGGCGAACGAGGCGCCAGCGAGTACGCACAAGCCCCCAAGCACCACTCCTTCTGCTGGGGGGTGCGGGGCTGCGCTGTGGCGTGCGTGTGAGGCGCCGAGTAGCGCAGGGCGCCTGGGGTGCGCGCGCAGCGCGCTTCGTCATCTGACCCGCCGCGGCTGTTTGAGTGCAGTGAACGAAGTGAACGTAGCGAGTTCGGCGGCGCACCCCAGGCGATCGAGCAACGCAGGGAAGTCGGCGCTTCGCGCCGACCGCCTCAGCCGCACGCCACAGCGCAGCCCCGCACCCCCCAGCAGAAGCCGCACACCCCCATGAATCTCAGCGAGCCCTTCGTCCGCCGCCCGATCGCGACGATGCTGCTGACACTCGGCATCGCGCTGGCCGGCATCGCCGCGTTCTTCGTGCTGCCCGTGGCCCCCCTGCCGCAGGTCGACTTCCCCGCCATCTCGGTCAGTGCCAGCGTGCCGGGCGCCAGCCCCGAGACCATGGCCACCAGCGTCGCCACGCCGCTGGAGCGCAGGCTCGGCGTGATCCCCGGCGTCAACGAGATGACCTCGCGCAGCGGCAGCGGCTCGACGCGCATCACCCTGCAGTTCGACCTCAACCGCAAGATCGACGCCGCCGCGCGCGAGGTGCAGGCGGCCCTGAACGCGTCGCGCGCCGACCTGCCCGCCACGCTGCGCAGCAACCCGACGTACCGCAAGATGAACCCGTCGGACGCGCCGGTGATCATCCTCGCGCTGACCTCGCCCACGCGCACGCCGCAGCAGATCTACGACGAGGTGTCCAGCCTGGTGCAGCAGAAGGTGGCGCAGGTCAAGGGCGTGGGCGACGTGGAGGTGGGCGGCGGCTCGCTGCCGGCGGTGCGGGTCGCGCTGAACCCGCTGGCGCTGGCGCGCCACGGCATCGCGCTCGACGACGTGCGCGCGGCGATCCAGTCCGCCAGCGCCAACCGCCCCAAGGGCGCGATCGAGGGCGAGGGGCTGCGCATGCAGGTCTACACCTCGCAGATCGGCCGGCTGGCGGAAGACTACCGCCGGCTGGTGATCGCCTGGCGCAACGATGCCGCGGTGCGCCTGTCCGACGTGGCGACGGTGAGCGACGGACCGGAGGACCGCCGCACGCTCGGCCTGGTCAACGGCAGCCCGGCGGTGATCGTCCTGATCACGCGCCAGCCGGGGGCCAACATCATCGAGACGGTCGACGGCGTGCGCGCGCTGGTGCCGCAGCTGCAGGCGCAGCTGCCCGCCGACATGACGCTGCAGGTCGCCTCCGACGCCACCCACTCGATCCGTTCCTCGCTGCGCGAGATCGAGCTGACGCTGCTGGTCTCCATCCTGCTCGTGGTGCTGGTGGTGAGCCTCTTCCTGCGCAGCGTGCGCGCCACCATCGTGCCGGCGGTCGCCACCGTCGTCTCGCTGCTGGGCACCTTCGGGGTGATGTACTTCCTCGGGTTCAGCCTCAACAACCTCAGCCTGATGGCCCTGACGGTGGCCACGGGCTTCGTCGTCGACGACGCGATCGTCGTGCTGGAGAACATCAGCCGGCACATCGAGGCCGGGCGCAACCGCTTCGAGGCCGCGCTGCAGGGCGCACGCGAGGTGGGCTTCACGGTGGTCTCGATCAGCCTGTCGCTGGTGGCGGTGTTCATCCCGCTGCTGTTCATGGACGGGCTGGCGGGCCGGATCTTCCGCGAGTTCGCGGTCACGCTGTCGGTCTCGGTGCTGATCTCGCTGGTGATCTCGCTGACCACCACGCCGATGATGTGCGCCTGGCTGCTCAAGCCGGGCGCCGTGCAGCGTGCGCCGGGCCGGCTGGCGCGCTGGTCGGAGCGCGGCTTCGAGCGGCTGCTGCGCGGCTATGCGCACAGCCTCGACTGGGCCCTGCATTCGCCCGGGCTGGTGATGTTCATCCTGGCCGCGGTGGTCGGCCTCAACGTGTGGCTGTTCGCCGCGGTGCCCAAGGGCTTCTTCCCGCAGCAGGACACCGGGCAGATCAACGGCGGGCTGCGGGCCGACGAGAGCATCTCTTTCCAGGCGCTGCAGGCCAAGCTGAAGCAGCTGGTCGACATCATCCGCGCCGACCCCGCGGTCGACACGGTGGTCGGCTTCACCGGCGGCGCGCGGGCCGGCGGCGGCTTCCTCTTCGTCAACCTGAAGCCGCTGGCCGAGCGCGGGGTGGGCGGACAGGCAGTGATCGCGCGGCTGCGGCCGCAGCTCGCGCAGGTCAGCGGCGTGAGCCTCTTCCTCAACACGGTGCAGGACCTGCGCATGGGCGGGCGCCAGAGCAGCTCCACCTACCAGTACACGCTGAAGAGCGACAACGCCGCCGACCTGCGCGCGTGGGCGCTGAAGCTGGCCGAGTCGATGAAGCAGCAGCCCGCGCTGGTCGACGTCGACACCGACCAGCAGGACAACGGCGTCGAGACCTTCGTGCACATCGACCGCGACAGCGCTTCCCGCCTGGGCGTGAGCTCGCGCGACGTCGACGCCGCGCTCTACAACGCCTTCGGCCAGCGCCAGGTCGCGACCATCTACGGAGAGCTGAACCAGTACAAGGTGGTGATGGAGGTGGCCCCGCGCTACGCCCAGAGCCCGCTGGCGCTGAACGACGTCAACGTCGCGGTGCGGGGCACCGCCGACGCCGCGGCGGCGGCCGCCAACGCCTCGCTGCGCGATGCCTCCACCGGCCAGGCGGTGAGCACGCAGGCCCGCGGCATGGTGCCGCTGCCGGCCATCGCGCGCTTCAGCGAGGAAAGCACGCCCTCGTCCGTCAGCCACCAGGACGGCGAGCTGGCGACCACGCTGTCCTACAACCTGGCGGAGGGCTACACGCTGTCGGACGCGCAGGCGGCGATCCGGCAGGCCGAGGCCGACATCGGCATGCCCATCAACGTGCGCGGCAGCGTGCAGGGCACGGCTGCCACCTTCCAGCAGTCGCAGGGGCAGCAGCCGCTGCTGGTGCTCGCGGCGCTGGTGGTGATCTACATCGTGCTCGGCGTGCTGTACGAGAGCCTGGTGCATCCCATCACGGTGCTGTCGACGCTGCCTTCGGCCGGCGTGGGCGCGGTGCTGGCCCTGCTGATGTTCCGCATGGAGTTCTCGCTGATCGCGCTGATCGGCGTGTTCCTGCTGATCGGCATCGTCAAGAAGAACGCGATCCTGATCATCGACTTCGCGCTCGACGCCGAGCGGGCGCGCGGGCTCAGCGCCTTCGAGGCGGTGCGCGAGGCCTGCCTGCTGCGCTTCCGCCCGATCCTGATGACGACGCTGGCCGCCGCCCTCGGCGCGCTGCCGCTGGCCATCGGCTTCGGCGAAGGCTCCGAACTGCGCCGCCCGCTGGGCATCGCGATCATCGGCGGGCTCGTCGCGAGCCAGCTGCTGACGCTGCTCACCACGCCGGTGGTCTACCTGCTGCTCGACAAGCTCCGCCGGCGCCAGCCCGGCGAGCAGCACCTGAGCCGCCACGTCGACACGGCCAACCCTTCCCTGCCGCGATGAACCCCTTGCGATCGAATGCATCCCCGCGCCGCGGTGCGCGCCCGAAGGTGCCGGCGCCCGCTTCGGCGCCGCCGGGCCTTCCGCGTGCCGCCATCCGACGGCCGCCGCGCAATGCCGTCACGTGGGCCGCCGCCGGCCTGGCGCTGGCGCTCGCGGGCTGCGCCAGCACGCCGCTGCCCGACGCCTCGCCGCTGTCGCCCCCCGCGCAGTTCAAGGAGGCGCCGCCCGCCGGCTGGCTGCATGCCGCGCCGGCCGACCTGGCCGCCCGCGGGCCGTGGTGGCGCCTCTTCGACGACCCGGTGCTCGACCGCTGGGTGGAAGCGGTGGAGGTGTCGAACCAGAACGTGGCCGCCGCGGCGGCCTCGTATGCCCAGGCCCGCGCGCTGGTGCGCGAGCAGCGCGCGAGCCGCTGGCCTGCGGTGGATCTCTCGGGCGGCGCCACGCGCAGCGGCGGCGAAGCCTCGACGTCCCCCGCCAACCGGCGCTACCAGCTCGGCCTGGGCGCGAGCTGGGAGGCCGACGTGTGGGGCCGCGTGGCCGGCAGCGTGGCGGCGGCCGGCGCCCGGGCCCAGGCCAGCGAGGCCGACCTCGCGGCGGCGACGCTGTCCGCGCAGGCCGAGGTGGCGGCCAACTACTTCTCCCTGCGCGAGACCGACGCGGAGATGGCCCTGCTGGCCGACACGCTGGCAGCCTACGAGCGCGCCGCGCAGATCGCCCGAAACCGCTACGACGCAGGCCTCGCGCTCAGGAGCGACGTGCTGCAGGCCGAGACGCAGCTCGCCAACACCGAGGCCGACCGCGTCGCGCTCGAACGCCAGCGTGCGCAGCTGGAGCACGCCATCGCGGTGCTGGTGGGCCGCGCGCCGGCCGACTTCGACCTGCCGGCCGGCGCGCTCGCCGACACCCTGCGCGCCGACCCGCCCGCGGTGCCGGCGGGCCTGCCGTCCACGCTGCTGCAGCGGCGCCCCGACATCGCCGCCGCGGAGCGCCGCGTGGCCGCCGCCAACGCGGACGTGGGCGTCGCGCAGACGGGCTTCTACCCGAGCTTCACGCTGACGGGTCAGTACGGACTGTCGAGCACCCGCGTGTCGGACCTCTTCAGCGCCTCGGCCGCCGCCTGGTCGCTGGGGTTGTCGCTCGCGCAGGCGGTGTTCGATGCGGGCGCCACGCAGGCCCGCGTCGACCAGTCGCGTGCGTCGTGGGAGCAGGCGGTGGCCGGCTACCGGCAGACGGTGCTCACCGCCTTCCAGGAGGTGGAGGACCAGCTCGCCGCGCTGCGCACGCTGGAGCGCCAGCTGGCGCTGCGGCGCATCGCCTCGGCCGCGGCCGACCAGACCGAGCAGCAGGTGCTCAACCGATACCGGGCCGGGCAGGTCGGCTTCACCGAAGTCGTGACGGCGCAGGTCTCGGCGCTGTCGGCGCGGCGCAGCGTGCTGCAGCTCATCGGCCAGCGGCAGACGGCGACGGTGTCGCTGATCCAGGCGCTGGGGGGCGGCTGGCGGTGACGGCGCACCCACATGAGGGGTTCTCTACAATCTTCGGGTGCCTGAACGCCTCGATGTCCTCCCCCAGTACCTGCTGCCCAAGCAGGCCCTCACACGGTTTGCCGGCTGGGTCGCCTCGGGCCGCTGGGGCGGCACGACGACCGGCATCATCCGCCGCTTCGTGGCGCGCTACGGCGTCGACATGTCCGAGGCCGCCGAGCCCGACATCACCCGCTACGCGAGCTTCAACGACTTCTTCACCCGGGCGCTGAAGCCCGGGGCCCGCCCGCTCGCCGAGGCCGAATGGGTGTGCCCGGTGGATGGGGCGATCAGCCAGTTCGGGCCGATCGAGCACGACCAGATCTTCCAGGCCAAGGGCCACCGCTACAGCACCACCGCGCTGGTGGGCGGCGATGCGGCGCTGGCCGCCACCTTCGAGCACGGCAGCTTCGCCACGCTGTACCTGAGCCCCAAGGACTACCACCGGATCCACATGCCCTGCACCGGCACGCTGCGGCGGATGATCCACGTGCCCGGCGACCTGTTCTCGGTCAACCCCACCACGGCGCGCGGCGTGCCGGGCCTGTTCGCCCGCAACGAGCGCGTGGTGTGCCTGTTCGACTCGGCCCACGGCCCCTTCGTCCTGACGCTGGTGGGCGCCACCATCGTCGGCAGCATGGCCACGGTGTGGCACGGCGTGGTCAACCCGCCGCGCTCGGGCCAGGTGCGCGAATGGACCTACACCGGCGCGCAGGTCGTGCTCGAACGTGGCGCCGAGATGGGCCGCTTCCTGCTCGGCTCCACCGTCGTGATGCTGTTCCCCCGCGGCACCCTGCGGTTCAACCCCGCCTGGGCGCCCGGCGGCGCGGTGCGCATGGGCGAAGCGATGGCCGTGCGCGCATGACGGCACCCGCCGCACTGCAGGGCCGGCCCCCGCGCACCGAGCGCGAGGTGCGCATCGACCTGGCCGCCGCCTTCCGGCTGGCGGCCCTCAACGGCTGGGACGACACCGTCTACACGCACCTGTCGGCCACGGTGCCGGGCGAGCCGGGGGCCTACCTCATCAACGCCTTCGGCCTGATGTTCGACGAGGTCACCGCCTCCAGCCTGGTGAAGGTGGATGCGCGCGGCGAGGTCATCGACGGCTCGGGCCGCCCGGTGAACCCGACGGGCTTCACCATCCACGGCGCCGTGCACGCCGCCCGCCCCGAGGTGGAGTGCGTGATCCACCTGCACACGCCGTGGGGTGTGGCGCTGTCGATGCTGCCCGAAGGGCTGCTGCCGACCTCGCAGTACGCGATGCGGCTGCACGGCCGCCTCGGCCGCCATGCCTACGAAGGGCTGGCGCTCGGCGCCGACGAGCAGCGCAGGCTCGTGGCCAGCCTCGGCGCGCTGGACGGCCTGATCCTCGACAACCACGGCACGCTGGTCGTCGGCCGCACCGTGGCCGAGGCCTGCATGCTGATGCACCTGCTGGAACGCGCGGCCCAGGCGCAGCTGCGGGCCCAGGCGGGCGCACGCGGCGGCATCCAGGTCGTCAGCGACGAACTGGCCGCGCGCACCTACCGCCAATGGGTGGGCGACGGCCGCGAATGGGACGGCGATGTCGAGTGGCCGGCGCTGCGCCGCCGCCTCGACCGGCTGTCCCCCGGTTACCAGGACTGAACCAGGAGCACCCCATGCCGACCATTCGCGTCGAACTCTTCGAAGGCCGCACCGTGGAACAGAAACGGGCACTGGCCCGGGCGCTCACGGAAGCCACCGCACGCACGCTGGGCGGCTCGCCGGACAGCGTCGACGTGCTGTTCTACGACATCGCCCGCCACGACTGGGCCACCGGCGGCACGCTGTGGTCGGACAAGACGGCCGCGCCGCCGCCCGACGCGGCGCCGCTGGCCGACTAGGGTCGATCGGCCGCTGTGCCGGCCGTCACGCCACCGCGTCCGCCACGCCGGCCGCGTGGGCCTGCTGGTCGGCGTGGTAGCTGGAGCGCACCATCGCGCCGACGGCGGCGTGGGTGAAGCCCATCTTGTAGGCCTCGTCCTCGAACATCTTGAAGGTGTCGGGGTGCACGTAGCGGCGCACCGGCAGGTGGTGGCCGCTGGGCGCGAGGTACTGGCCGATGGTCAGCATGTCGATGCCGTGCTCGCGCATGTCGCGCATCACCTGCAGGATCTCCTCGTCGGTTTCGCCCAGGCCGACCATGACGCCGCTCTTGGTCGGCACGCCGGGCGCAAATTCCTTGAAGCGCTTCAGGAGGTTCAGGCTGTACTGGTAGTCGGACCCCGGGCGCGCTTCCTTGTACAGGCGCGGCGCGGTTTCCAGGTTGTGGTTCATCACGTCGGGTGGCGCGGCCTTCAGGATCTCGAGCGCACGGTCCATGCGGCCGCGGAAATCGGGCGTGAGGATCTCGATGCGCGTCTCGGGCGACAGCTCGCGCGTCTGGCGAATGCACTCCACGAAGTGCGCCGCGCCGCCGTCGCGCAGGTCGTCGCGGTCCACGCTGGTGATCACCACGTACTTCAGGCGCAGCGCGGCGATGGTCTTGGCCAGGTTCAGCGGCTCGTCCACGTCGAGCGGGTCGGGCCGGCCGTGGCCGACGTCGCAGAACGGGCAGCGGCGGGTGCACTTGTCGCCCATGATCATGAACGTGGCGGTGCCCTTGCCGAAGCATTCGCCGATGTTCGGGCAGCTGGCTTCCTCGCACACCGTGTGCAGCTTGTGCTCGCGCAGGATCTGCTTGATCTCGTAGAACCGGGTGGTGGGCGAACCGGCCTTGACGCGGATCCAGTCGGGCTTTTTCAGCGTTTCGGCCGGCACGATCTTGATCGGGATGCGCGCCGTCTTCGCCTGCGCCTTCTGCTTGGCGGTGGCGTCGTAGGGCACGGCCACGGCCGGGGCGGCAGCGGGAACGGCGGGGGTGGCGGGCGGAAGCTGGTTCATGGGGTCAACTGGGCCGCCAGGCGCTGTCCGAAGCGCGCGGCGGCCTCGCTCCAATCGGTCGAGACGCCGAGTCTAGCGAGATCGACCGTTTGCAGCCCGGCATAGCCGCAAGGGTCGATGCCCAGGAAGGGCTGCAGATCCATCGCCACGTTCAGCGCCACGCCGTGGTAGGTGCGGTGCTGGCTCACCTTGATGCCGAGCGCGGCGATCTTGCCGAGGCCGCGGAACGGGTCGTCCGCCGGCACGGGGCCGGTGAGCGCGGCGTGCGAGAACGGGTCGTCGAGCCGCACGTAGATGCCCGGCGCGCCCGCCACCCGGTGGCCGGTGACGCCGTAGCCTTCCAGCGTCTTCAGCACGGCGCTTTCGATGCGGTAGACGTATTCCTTGACGTAGATGCCCAGGCGCCGCAGGTCGACCAGCGGGTAGGCCACCACCTGGCCGGGCCCGTGGTAGGTGACCTGGCCGCCGCGGTGGGTCTGCACCACCGGGATGCCGTGGGCATGGCGCACGTGCTCGGGCCGGCCCGCCACACCCTGCGTGTAGACCGGATCGTGCTCGCAGAGCCAGAGCTCGTCGGGCGTGTCGGCGGTGCGCGTCTCGGTGAATGCGCGCATCGCGGCTTCGGTGGCGGCGTAGTCGACGCGGCCGAGGGTCTTGACGATCATGGTGCGGCAGCGCCCCGTGGCAGCCAGGGGCCAAAGAAGGGCGAGCCGCGCAGGCCGCGCGCCGCTCGCGTAAGGTATGGAAGCCGCCGGGCGACGGACCGCCCAAGGGGCCCATGCCGGCCACCGGCTTCGCGACCGCCCAGGAGAACCCGATGAGCACGCCGCTGCGCCTTCTGATGACCGCCCTCGCCGCGTCGCTGCTGACCGCCGCCGCAGCGGCAGAACCGACGCCGGCCCAGCGCCAGGCCCTGCAGGCCCGCCTGGAAGCCGCCGTGCTGGACCACGAACAGGGCCGGCTGGCGCAGGCGCGCGAGGCGTTCGAAGGGCTCGCACGCGCCGGCGTGCCGGCCGCCGACTACAACCTGGCGGTGATGCACCTGCAGGGCGAGGTGCCCGGCGCCAGCCGCGCCGAGGCGCTGCGGCTGATGACGCGGGCGGCCGAGCACGGCTTCGTCACCGCCGCGTATGGGGTGGCGCAGCTCTACGAGACGGGCGACGCGGGGCGACGCGACCTGCCGCAGGCCAACCGCTGGTACCTGCGGGCGGCGGAAGGCGGCAGCGTCGACGGCCAGCTGGCGATCGCGACCGCCTATTACCTGGGCCGCGGCGCCGCCAAGGACCTGCCGGCCGCCGCGCACTGGTACCGCGAGGCGGCCAAGGGCGGCGACGTCGGGGCGCAGTACATCCTCGCGTCGATGTACGAGGCGGGCGACGGCGTGGCGCACGACCTGCGGCTCGCGCGCTACTGGTACGACATCGCCGCGCGCAACGGCGACGAGGCCGCGCCCGGCAAGCGCGCGGAAATGGATGCGAAGCTGGCCGCCGGCGCGGCCCCGGCCGTCACAGGACGACCTTGACCATCGGGTGCGTGGTCAGCGTGCGGTAGAGCTCGTCGAGCTGCTCGCGGCTGGTGGCGGTGACGGTGATCGTCACGCCCAGGTACTTGCCGCCCTTGCTGGGGCGCAGTTCCACGGTGGCGGCGTCGAACGTCGGGTCGAAGCGCTCGGCCACCTGCGTGACCGCATGGACAAAGCCGTCGACGTTCTCGCCCATCACCTTGATGGGGAAGGCGCTGGGGTACTCGATCAGCGATTCTTCGGGCGGGATGGGGCGCATGGTGGCGGTGTTCATGGGGTCGATATGCGGCCGGCGGCGCGGATTCCAACCGGCCCGTCAGATCGACTGGGCCGCCTTGGCACGCTGGTAGGCCTCGTAGAGCCGCGCGTAGACCGGACCCGGCTTGCCGCGCAGGGCGCCGTGGCCGACCTCCTCGCCGTCGATGCGCGTGACCGGCAGCACCTCCTTGGTCGCCGCGCTCAGCAGCACCTCGTCGGCGGCGCGCACGTCGGCCTCGGCGATCGGGCGCAGGTTGTAGGCGATGCCCACCTCCTCGCACAGCTCGCGCAGCAGGTCGTAGCGGATGCCTTCGAGCACGTGCTCGCTCTTCGGTACGCCGAGCAGCGCACCTTCCTGCACGATCCACACGTTGCTGTGCGAGGCCTCGGTCAGCCAGCCGTCGCGGAACAGGATGGTCTCGACCGCACCCTGCTCGGCCGACATCATCCGGGCCAGCACCGCGCCGAGCAGCGAGGTGGCCTTGATGTCGCCGCGCTCCCAGCGGAAGTCGCGCGCGGTCGTGCAGGCCACGCCCTGGTGGCGCTGCTCGGCCGGCACCGGCTTGAACGTGTTGGTCATCGCAAACACCGTGGGCACCATGCCCGGCGGCGGCACGTGGTCGCGCGGCGCGACGCCGCGGGTCACCTGCAGGTACAGCACCTGGTCGTCGGCCGGGTGCGCAGCGACCAGCTCGCGCAGCACCGCGAGCCACTGCACGTCGGTCAGCGGATGCGGGATGCGCAGCTTGTCCAGGCTGCGGCCCAGGCGCGCGATGTGCTCGTCGAAGCGGAAGAGGCGCCGGCCGTAGACCGGGATCGCCTCGTAGGCGCCGTCGCCGAAGATGAAGCCGCGGTCGAGCACCGAGACCTTCGCGTCGCACAGGCGCGTCATTTCCCCGTTCAGGTAACAGAGGGACTCGGGCAACGCAGTCATGCGGACCTCCACGGCGTCAACAGGCACACCTTACTTGATCCAGAGCCTCAGCGCGTCCCAGGCGCGGCCGAAGATGCCCGCCTGCTCGACCGGCTCCAGCACCACGAGCGGCACCTCGGCCAGCGGCGCACCGCTGGCGCTGCTGACCTTCAGCGTACCGACGCGCTGGCCCTTGGTGAGGGGAGCGACCAGCGGATCGGTGCGCTCCACCTTGGTCTGCAGCTTGTCGCCCTCTCCCTTGGGCAGGGTGACGTAGACGGCGCCGACCGCGCCCAGCTTGGCTTCGCGCTGGGTGCCCTTCCAGACTTCGGGCGTGGCGATGGGCTTGCCGTCCTCGAACAGGCGCACGGCGTCCCAGGCCTGGTAGCCCCAGTTCAGCAGCTTCTGGCTCTCGCTCGCGCGGGCCTCGCGCGACGAGGTGCCCATCACCACGCTGAGCAGGCGGCGCTTGCCGTTGGGCATGTCGCGCTGCGCGCTGGCCACCAGGCAGTAGCCGGCGGCATCGGTGTAGCCGGTCTTCATGCCGTCCACGGTGCCGTCGCGGCCGAGCAGCAGGTTGCGGTTGTCCTGCTTGATCTTGTTGTAGGTGTAGCTGCGCACCGAGTAGTACGGGTAGTACTCGGGGAAGTCGCGGATGACGTGCGCGGCGACGACGGCGATGTCGCGCGCGCTGGTGCGGTGGCCCGGCTCGGTCATGCCGGTCACGTTCTTGAAGCTGGTGTTCTTCAGGCCCCAGGCCTGGGCCTGGCGGTTCATGCGGTCGACGAAGGTCTCGACGGAGCCCGAGACCCCCTCGGCCAGCGCCACCGAGGCGTCGTTGCCCGATTGGATGATCATGCCGCGCAGCAGTTCGTCGACCTTGGGCGTCATCGTGGTGTCGATGAACATCAGCGACGGGTCGCCCTTGCGCTCGTCCCATGCGCGCTTGCTGACGGGCAGCGTCTGCTCCAGCGTCAGCTTCTTCTCGCGCAGCGCGGTGAACACCACGTAGGCGGTCATCAGCTTGGTCAGCGAGGCGGGGTCGGTCGCGACGTCGGCCTCGCGCTCGGCCAGCACCTGGTTGCTGGTCAGGTCCATCAGGATGTAGTTGCGCGCCGCGAGTTCGGGCGCCTGCGGGGCCTGGGCCCAGGCGGACACGGTACCGGCAAATGCCAGCACGAAGGAGAACAGTTTTTTCATTCGGACAAGGACAAGGAGAGAAAGGTCAGCGGCCACCGAGGTGCCGCACGACCAGCGACTTGAGCACGGGCAGCTGCCCGTGGAAGAAATGGCCCACGCCGGGCACGACGACCACCGGCAGCGACTGCGGGCGGGCCCAGTCGAGCGTGGCCTGCAGCGGCACGACGTCGTCGGCCTCGCCGTGGATGACCAGCGTGTCGTCTGGCACCTGCGCGACCGGGAAGTTCCGTGTGGCGGGCCCGACGAGCACCAGGCCGGCGGCGCGTTCGGCCTGCGGCAGCCGCGCCGCCGCCTGCGACGCCACGTAGCCGCCGAACGAGAAGCCGGCGATCCACAGCGGCAGCGCCGGGTCGCGGAAGGCGGCCACGACGGCCATCGCGTCGTCGACCTCGCCGCGCCCCTCGTCCCACGTGCCGGCCGATTCGCCGATGCCGCGGAAGTTGAAGCGCACCGTGCGCAGGCCGCACTGCAGGCCGGCGCGCGCCACGGTCTGCACGACCTTGTTGTCCATCGTGCCGCCGTGCAGCGGATGCGGATGGCACACCACCATCACGCCGCGCACCGCATCGGCCGGCGCGTCGAGCGCACATTGCAGGGCGCCGGCGGGGCCGGCGATCGAGGTTCGCTGGGTCTGGGAATTCACGGCGGCGCAGACGGCAAGGGCGGCTCAGCGGCCGACGTTGGGCGGCAGCAGCAGGCGCTCGACGACTTCGCCGCGCTTCAGGTGCGATTCGACGATCTCGTCGATGTCCTGCTCGTCGACGAAGGTGTACCAGGTCTCGTCGGGGTAGACGACGGCCACCGGCCCGCCCGCGCAGCGGTCGAGGCAGCCCGCCTTGTTGACACGCACACCGCCGGGGCCTGCCAGGCGCTCGGCCTTGATGCGGGACTTGCAGCGGTCGAAGCCGGCCTGCGCCGCGTGCTGCGCACAACTGTCTTCGCCTTTGTCGCGCTGGTTCAGGCAGAAGAAGATGTGGTGCTTGTAATAGCTCATGCGTGAGATTGTAGGCAGCCACCCGTTCCCGGCCGGCCTGCGGCACCGGCGCTTTACTCGGTCATCACGATGCAAATGCGAAGCGTTCGCATAACATTCGTGCATGAACAAGCGCCTTTTTCTCCAGCTGATGGCCGCGGGCGCGGCCGCCGCGTCCGTGCCGCTGCATGCCCAGACGGTCGACTTCAACGCCGTCGCGCGGCACTACGCCGTGCTCGTCAGCGCCTCGTACGAAGACACGCTGGCCGCCGCGCTGGACCTGCAGGCCGCGCTGAAGGCCTTCACCGCGCAGCCCTCGGCAGAGACGCTGGCCGCCGCCCGCAAGCGCTGGCTGGAAGCGCGCGAGTGGTACGGCCAGACCGAGGCCTTCCGCTTCTACGGCGGCCCGATCGACGACGACAACGGCCCCGAGGGCCGCATCAACGCCTGGCCGATGGACGAATCCTTCGTCGACGGCACCCGCGACAAGCCGAACGGCGGCCTGATCAACAACCCGAAGTTCGTCATCAGCAAGGCGAACCTGTCGCGCCAGAACGAACGCGGCGGCGAGGAGAACATCGCCACCGGCTGGCACGCGATCGAGTTCCTGCTGTGGGGCCAGGACTTCAACGACAACGGCCCCGGCGACCGCAGCTTCGAGGATTTCGTCGACGGCAAGAAGCCGAACGCCGACCGCCGCCGCCGCTACCTCGCCGTGGTCACCGAGCTGCTGGTCGACGACCTGCGCACGCTGGTGAACGCGTGGAAGCCGGCCACCAAGGGCAACTACCGCGCGCGCTTCGAGGCGGGCGGCCGGGAGTCGGTGCGCAAGATGATCGTCGGGCTCGGCTCGCTGTCGCGCGGCGAACTGGCCGGCGAGCGGCTGGAAGTCGCGCTGAACACGCAGGACCAGGAAGACGAGCATTCGTGCTTCTCCGACAACACCCACCGCGACGCGGTCAACAACGCGCTGGGCATCGAGAACGTCTGGCTGGGCTACTACGGCCGGCGCGACCGCAGCAAGGTCGAAGGCCCCTCGCTGCGCGACCTGGTGCAGGCCAAGGACCCGGCGCTGGCCGAGCGCACCTCGCGGCAGATCGCGCAGTCGGTCGCCGCCGCGCGCGAGATCCGCGCGCCGTTCGACCGGGAGATCCTGGGCGACGACAACGCCCCGGGCCGCCGCCGCATCCAGGTCGTCATCGACAGCCTCGTGCAGCAATCGAAGGACCTCGTCGCCGCCGCCTCGGCCATCGGCATCACGCAGCTGACGCTGGTCAATCCGTGATCCCTGCCAGACGCACCGCCCGGGCCGCCGCCGCAGCCGCCCTGCTGCTGGCGGCGCCCCTGCTGACCGCCGCGACCGGGAATGGCGCGGCCCCCGCTGGCCCGGACGCCCGGGCGGCGACCGCCGGCGCCGCCACCGTCTACGCCACCGGCCGCAACGCCTTCAGCTTTCCCGCGGCCAACCTGAGCGACGCTGAGCGCACGCGCTTCGTGATCGGCAACTCGTTCTTCCGCCGCAACTGGGTCGAGGCGCCGTCGTCGACCCAGGCGCGCGACGGGCTCGGCCCGCACTTCATCGCGCGTTCCTGCGGCGGCTGCCACATCCAGGACGGGCGCGGTGCGCCGCCGGACTTCCGCAACGGGCTGAACACCGAGCCGCCCGTCGCGCTGCTGATGCGCCTGTCGGTGCCCGGCACCGATCCCCATGGCGGGCCGAAGCCCGATCCCGTCTACGGCGACCAGCTCAACAATGCCGCGATCACCGGGGTGAAGCCCGAGGGGCAGGTGCGCATCCGCACGACGGTACAGCGCGGCCGCTTCGCCGACGGCACGCCGTACGAACTGCTCAAGCCCGCGTACAGCCTCACCGACCTCGCCTACGGCCCGCTGCAGCCTGGCGCGATGCTGAGCCCGCGCATCGCCCCCCAGGTGATCGGCATGGGGCTGCTGGAGGCGATCCCGGAGGCCGAGATCCTCGCCAACGCCGAACGCCAGGCGCGCACGCCCGGCCCGATCAAGGGCCAGGCCAACCACGTGTGGGATGCGTGGGCGCAGCGCAAGATGGTCGGCCGCTTCGGCTGGAAAGCCAACGTCGCGACCGTTGCGCACCAGACGGCCGGCGCCTTCATCGGCGACATGGGCATCACCTCGAGCATCTTCCCGAGCGAGGCCTGCTCGACCACCCAGGCCGACTGCAGCGCCGCGCCCCACGGCGGCGGGGGCGGCGACGGCCCGGAGATCGACGACGACACGCTGGCGCAAGTGGTCTTCTACACCGCCACCCTCGCGCCCCCGGCGCGCCGCCAGCCCGGCGACGCGCAGGTGCTGCGCGGCGAGAAGCTCTTCGCGCAGTTGCAGTGCGCGGTGTGCCACCGGCCCAGCTACGTCACCGGCGATGCCGCGCTGGCGGAGCGCTTCCCGCGCCTGTCGAGCCCGGCGCTGAAGGGGCTGGAGATCACGCCGTACACCGACCTGCTGCTGCACGACATGGGCCCCGGCCTCGCCGACGGCCGGCCGGATTTCGATGCCGGCGGCCGGCAGTGGCGCACGCCGCCGCTGTGGGGCATCGGGCTGATCCGCGACGTCAACGGCCACACCCGCCTGCTGCACGACGGCCGCGCGCGCGGCGTGCTGGAAGCCGTGCTCTGGCATGGCGGCGAGGCGCAGGCCAGCCGCGACGGCGTGCTGAAGCTCAACCGCCAGGAGCGCGAGGCGCTCGTCAAGTTCGTGGAGTCCCTGTGATGCGAACGTCCGCAAGACCCGCGGCCCGCTGGCTGGCCGCCTGCACGCTGGCGGTGGCGGCTGCGGCGCCCGGCCCGGCCGCGGCCCAGCCCGCCGCCGCCCCGGCGGCCACGCCCGCGCCCCGCGCCGACGTGGCCGTCCCGTTCTACACGCCGGTGCACGCACTGCAGGCGCTGTACAGCCTGCACTACCTGCCGCGCGCGCGGGCCTTCGCCGACACTTCCGCCGCGCTGGCGACCGCGCTGGCCGCCGGCTGCGACGCGCCGGCCCCTCGCGGCCTGGACACCGCGCGCGCCGGCTGGCGCAACACGATGGTGGCCTGGGAATCGCTGAGCGCGGTGCAGTTCGGGCCGCTGGTCGAGCGCCGCTCGAGCCGGCGCATCGACTTCCAGCCGCCACGCCCCGAGCTGATCGCCCGCGCCATCCAGGCGGCCCCCGCCGGCGAAGCTGGCATGGCCCGGGTCGGCGCACCGGCCAAGGGGCTGCCCGCCCTCGAATGGCTGCTCTGGACCCGGCCGGTCGCCCCCCGCACCGCGGAATGCCGGTTCGCGCTGGCCGTGGCCCGGGACCTGCAGCGCGAGGCCGCGCTGCTCGCGCAGGACTTCCAGGCCCTCGCCGAGCGCGACTGGGGCGAGGAGGCCGAGGCGGCCTCCACCGCCTTCGGCGAGTTCATCAACCAGTGGCTGGGCGGCATCGAGCGCCTGCGCTGGGCCGACATCGAAAAACCCGTGCGTTCCGCGGAGGGCCGGCCCGTCGCCTGGCCGCGCCATGCCTCGGGCCACACCGCGCTGGCCTGGCAGGCCCGCTGGCAGGCGCTGCAGGCGCTGAGCGCCGGTCCGGCGCTGCCGATCGGCGAGGGCGGCGTGCCGATCGAGGCCTATTTGCGCGGCCGCGGCCTCAATCCGCTGGCCGATGCGCTCGGCACGCAGGTGGCTGCGTCCGGCAAGGCGGTGGCGTCGCTCGGCGACGGCGCCGCGCCCCAGGCCACCGCGGCGCCGCTGGCCGCCGCGCGCGAGCTGGGTGCCCTCAAGTCGCTGATCGAGAAGCGCGTCGCGCCGGCGCTGGAAGTGGCCATCGGCTTCTCGGACGCCGATGGCGACTGACCCCGCGGCGGCCTGCTCCCGCCGCGGCTGGCTGCGCGGCGCGCTGGGCTGCGCCATCGCCGGCACGCCGCTGCTGGCCGCCGCCGCCGCGCCCGGCGGCGCGCCGCGCCTGTTCGCCGCCTGGGACCTGGAGGACGGCCGCCACCAGATCGGCTGCCTCACGCTGCGCCCGGACGGCGCCGTGCCGCAGCCGCTGGCGGCAGACGCCGTGCTGGACGTGCCCACCCGCGCCCACGGCCTGGTGCCGCTGCGCGACGGCAGTGTGCTGGTGGCCGCGCGCCGGCCCGGCGAATGGCTGCTGCGCTGGCACCCGGCGAAGCCGCAGGCCACGCAATGGCACTGGATGGCGGAGGACCGTGCGTTCAGCGGCCATGTGCAGCCGCTCGGCCGCCACCTCTACACCACCGAGAGCGACCTGGAGAGCGGCGCCGGCCTGCTGGTCCGGCGCGATGCCGCCACGCTGGAGCGGCTGGCCGAATGGCCGACCGGCGGCGTCGACAACCATGCCCTGCTGCCCGACGGCGAGGGCGGCCTCTTCGTCGCCAATGGCGGCGTGGCGACCCGCCCGGAGACCGGCCGCACGAAGATCGATCTGGCGGGCATGGATTCGTCGCTGGTGCGCCTGGACGCCGCCACCGGCCGCATCACCGGCCAGTGGCGGGCGGCCGACCGGCGGCTGAGCCTGCGCCACCTCGCCTGGCAGGGCCGGCACCTGGGCATCGCGCTGCAGGCCCAGCACGAGGACGCCGGCGAGCGCCGCGCCGCGCCGGTGCTGGCGGTGCTCTCGGATGCCCGCGGCGGCGCGGCAGCCCGGCCGACGCTGCGGGTGATCCCCGCGCCCGAGCCGCTGGGCGGCTACGGCGGCGACATCTGCGCCGCCGACGGCGGCTTCGCCGTCAGCTGCCCGCGCGTCAATGCAGCGGCGCGCTGGTCGGTCGACGGCCGCTGGCAGGGCCTGGTGGCCCACCAGGAGGCCTACGCGCTGGTGTCCCTCGGCGAGCGGGCCTGGGTGGCCGGCCCGCGGGGTCTCCAGCCGCTGGCCCCCGGGCGCCACGCCACCCCTTGGCGCCAGGCCCTGCTGCCGGACAACCACGCCGCGCTCGCATCCGGCGCCTGATGGCCGCGCCCCGGCGGCGGCCCGGTCGCGGCCTGGTAACCAAGCCAGCATCAAGGTCTTTATGAATGCGAACGATTCGCGTTTATAGTGGACTCATGCAACACACCCTGACCCCGGTCCTTACGCCCTTCCGTGCCGACACCGGGTCGGCCGCCCACCGCAACGCACCTGCCGCCCCGCGGCCCCTGCGCACGCTGACGAGCCGCACGCTGCTCGACGGCGCCAACGAGGTGCAGATCGAGCACTACGGCTCGGTCTACCGCCTGCGCCTGACCGCGCTCGGCAAGCTGATCCTCACCAAGTAGGACGCCCACCCCTTTCCATTCCCACGGGCTGGCCGCCGCGCGCCCCAACCAAGCCGCACCATGCCAGCCCATTCCCCGCACGCCGACGACGCGCTCACCACCCTGGCGTCGTCGCCCCTCGGCAGCGTCACCACCTGCGCCGGGTGTGGCGTCGTCCACCTGCACCTGCCGGTGATGACGCTGCGCTTCGAGCCCGCAGCCTTCCACGAACTGGCCCGCCTGCTGGCCCAGGCCTGCCAGGGCATCGGCCCTGACGGCGCCGCCGAGGCCGAAGCCCCCGCGCTGCCCCGGCCGCCCGCCGTGCCCCCGCGCTGGCACTGACCCACGCCGCGCGTCGTCCGGCCCCTCGCCGGCACCGCACCCGCGCCGTCCTCGTCCATCCCCCCTTGACCGATCGCGCCCGCCGTGCCGGCATCGCCGGCCGTGCCGGATCGCTTGTGCTCGCCTCCATGCCCGTTCACTGCCGTTCCCGCCCCGCCTTGCTCGCCGCCCCCGCCCTGACCGGGCTCGCCGCGGCCGCGGCCACCGCCTGCTGCCTGTCCGCACGGGCGCAGACCCCGCCCATCACCGCGGCCGTTCCCGCCGCGGCGGTGCAGACCATCGTCGTCACCGCCGCCTCGCGCGGCGAGCGCGCCGCGCTCGACGAGCCAGTGCGCATCGACAGCCTCGACGCCGAGGCGCTCGAAGCGGGCCAGGTCACCGACCTGCGCGACCTCGCACGGGCCCTGCCCAACGTCAGCGTGCCGCGCCAGCCCGCCCGCTTCGGCCTGGCGCAGGGCACGGCCGGGCGCGAGGGCAACGCCGGCCTGACGGTGCGCGGGCTCGGGGCCAACCGTGTCGCGATGGTCATCGACGGCCTGCGCCTGCCGCGCAGCTACGGCATCGGCGCCAACGCCTTCGGCCGCGACCACGTGGACTTCGGCGTGATCGACCGCATCGAGCTCGTGCGCGGCCCCGCCTCGGCCCTCTACGGCTCCGACTCGCTCGCCGGCGTGCTCGCGTTCACGACGCGCAGCCCGTCGTCGTTCCTGAAGAACGGCCGCCCGGTCGGTGGCCAGGTCGGCCTGTCGTACAGCGGCGACGACGACAGCCTGCGCCTGGGGGCGACCGTCGCGGTGCGCGCGAGCGAACGCTTCGAATGGCTGGTCTCGGCCAGCGCGCTGCGCGGCCACGCGCTGGACAACCAGGGCAGCGTCGGCGGCACCGGCGCCACCCGCACCGAACCCAATCCGCAGGACGACCGCGGCGGGGCTGCCCTGTTCAAGGGCGCGTGGAAAGCGGCCGCCGGGCATGCCAGCACCTTCACGCTCGAGGCCAACACGCACCGCAGCGAGTACGAGATCCTCTCCGGCCGCAGCGCCACGGTGCTCGACCTCGACGGCAGCGAGCGCCGCGAGCGCCAGCGCGCCAGCGTCGAGCACCACTGGCAGGCCGGCCTGCCGATCGCCGACGAGCTCCGCTTCAGCCTGGGCGTGCAGCGCAGCGAATCACGCCAGTTCGCGGCCGAGGACCGCGCCACCGCGGCCGACCGCCAGCGCGATGCGCGCTACCGCGAACGCAGCGTGCAGGCTTCGGTGCTGGCCGACAAGTCGCTCCCGCAGGGCCGCCTGCCGCAGCGCATCACCTACGGCATGGACGTGTCGCGCACGAAGCTCACGCAGTACACCACCGGCGTGACGCCGCCCGCCGGGGAGACCTTCCCGCTCAAGCGCTTCCCGGACACGACCGAGCAGAGCTTCGCCCTCTTCGCGCAGGACGAGATCACCCACGGCCGCGTCACCGTCACCCCCGGCCTGCGCTGGGACCATTACCGGCTGAGCCCGCGCCGCGGCGACCCGCTGTCGCTGCCCGACCCCGCCTCGCTGTCGGATTCGGCGCTCAGCCCGAAGCTCGCCGCGCTGTGGCGCATCGACCCGGTGTGGCGCATCTACGGCCAGTTCGCGACCGGCTTCCGCGCACCCAGCCCGTACCAGCTCAACGAGTACTTCGAGAACCCGGCCCAGTTCTACCGCAGCATCCCCAACCCCGACCTGAAGCCCGAGAAGAGCCGCGGGTTCGAGCTGGGGGTGAAGGCGGGCGGGGCCGCGGCCTCGTTCGAGGCCGCGGTGTTCCACCACCGCTACCGCGACTTCATCGACGACCGGGTGCGGGTCGGCGGCACGGGCACCGCCGCCGACCCGATGGTCTTCCAGTCGGTCAACCGCGCCCGCGCACGCATCCGCGGCTTCGAGCTGAAGGGCGACATCACCCTCGCCGGCGCCTGGCAGCTGCGGGCCGCCTACGGCTACACCCGCGGCCGCGACGACGACACCGGCCAGCCGCTCAACAGCGTCGACCCCGCGCGCCTGACGCTGGGGGCCGCCTACGACACCGACGCGTGGCGCGTGGGCATGGACCTGACGCACCGTGCCGCCAAGCACCGCAAGGACATCGACAGCACGGGCCAGGCCGGCCCGCTGCTGGCCACCGGCCGCTCGACCGTGGTCGACCTCACCGCCCGGTGGACGCTGCGCCCCGGCCTGCGGCTGTCCGGCGGCCTCTACAACCTCACCGACCGCAAGGTCCTCGACTGGGCCAACGTGGCCGGCGTGCCAGCCACCACCACGGTCGCCGACGCCTACACCTCGCCGGGCCGCCATGCCGGCGTCACGCTGGTCTGGGACCTGTGATCCACCCCTTCGAAACCATGCCGACGATGGCCACCGAACCCTCCCGCGCCGCACTGCGCGTCCGCTTCGCCGAGGCCCGCGCCGGCGGGCTGCGCCCCAAGGATGCCGCCGAATCCCTGGGCCTGTCCGAAGGCGCGGCGATCGCCGCGCACGTGCCCGGAGCCGGCGAAGACCTCCCCGCGGCCGGCCTGCGCGCCGTGCGCCTGCGCGGCCCGTGGATCGACCTGCTGCGCAGCCTCGAGGACTGCGGCCCGCTGATGGCGCTGACGCGCAACGCCAGCGTGGTGCACGAGAAGACCGGCGTCTACCAGGGCCTCTCGGCGCAGGGGCCGGTGGGCCTGGCGGTGGGCGAGGACATCGACCTGCGCATCTTCTTCCACCACTGGGCCTGCGGCTTCGCGGTCCACGAGCCCGCGCGCGAAGGCCCCGCCGGGCCGCAGCCCAGCCTGCAGTTCTTCGACGCCAACGGGACCGCGGTGCACAAGATCTATCCGCGCGGGCAGACCGATGCGGCGCGCTGGCAGCAGGTGGCGGCGGACTTCGCCGACACCACCAGCCCGCCGCCGCGCTTCGTGCCCGCCGAGGCGCCGGTGCCCCCGCGGCCGGACGACACGATCGACGTCGAGGCCTTCGGCCAGGCCTGGGCCGGCATGCACGACACGCACGAGTTCTTCGGCCTGCTCAGGCAGCACGGCGTCGAGCGCCAGCAGGGCCTCGAGCTGATGGAAGGCCGCTTCACGCAGCGCGTGCCGGCCGCCTCGGTGCGCACGCTGCTGCAGGCCGCGGCCACCGGCGGCACCCCGGTCATGGTGTTCGTCGGCAACCCCGGCTGCATCCAGATCCACACCGGGCCGGTCAGGCGCATCGAGCCGATGGGGCCATGGCTCAACGTGCTCGACCCCGGCTTCAACCTGCACCTGCGCGAGGACCACATCGCCGGCGCCTGGGTGGTCGAGAAACCCACCGACGCCGGCACCGTCACCTCGCTCGAGGTGTTCGACAGTGCGCGCCGGCTGATCGTGCAGTTCTTCGGCGCCCGCCAGCCCGGCCAGGCGGAACAGCCTGCCTGGCGCGCCCTGGTGGCACCGCTGCGTCAACCGGCATGAAGCGCCGCGCGCTGCTGGCCGCCCTGCCCTGCGCCGCTGCCGTGCTGCCGGCGGTGGGCCCCGCGCCGGCCTTCGCGCAGCCGGCCCCGCGGGTGGTGACCGTGGGCGGCGCACTGACCGAGATCGTCTACCTGCTGGGCGCCCAGGCCCAGCTGGCGGGCACCGACACCACCAGCGTCCACCCCGAGGCCGCGCTGCACACGCCCAAGGTCGGCTACCAGCGCCAGCTGTCGGCCGAGGGGCTGCTGTCGCTGCGGCCCGACGTGGTGGTGAGCACCGACGAGGCCGGCCCGCCGGTGGCGCTGGCGCAGTTGCGCAGCGCCGGCGTGAGGCTGGCGCTGCTGCACAGCAGCCACGACATCGACGACCTGCGCCGCAAGATCCTGGCCGTGGGCCGCGCGACCGGGCGCCTCGCGCAGGCCGAGGCGCTGCAGCGCCAGGTCGACGCGCAATGGCAGTCAGCGCAGGCGGCGGTGCGTGCGGCCCTGCAGCAGCGGGGCGGCAGCCGCCCGAAGGTGTTGTTCGTGCTGGCCCATGGCGGCTCGCCGCAGGTGTCGGGCCACGGCACGGCGGCCCACGCGATGATCGAACTGGCCGGCGGCGCCAATGCGCTGCAGGGCTTCCAGGGCTACCGGCCGATGACGGCCGAGGCGGTGGTCGCGGCGGCGCCCGAGCTGGTGCTCACGACGCGCCAGGCGATCGAGGCGGCGGGCGGCGCCGACAGGTTCTGGGAGCAGCCCGGGTTGCCGCTGACACCTGCCGGTCGCCGGCGTGCGCTGTACGCGCCCGACGCCCTGGCCCTGCTCGGCTTCGGACCCCGGCTGCCCGCCGCCGTGGCCGACCTGGCCGCCGTGCTGGCGGGGCTGCGCGGCTGATGGTGGCGGCCACCTTGCCCGGCAGCGCACGGCAGGCGGGCGCGCGGCGCCTGTCCCGCAGCGGCCTGCTGGGGCTGCTCGCCCTGCTGGCCGTGCTCGCGCTGGTGCTGGCCGCCGGCAGCGGCGCCTACGCGATCGCGCCGCTGCGGCTCGCCGAGGTGCTCGCCGACCTGGCGCGTGATCCGGCCGGCGCGGCGCAGCGGTCGGCGGACCACCTGGTCTTCCTGCAGATCCGGGCGCCGCGGCTGCTGCTGGCGGTCGCGGCCGGCGCCGCGCTGGCCGTGGCCGGCGCGCTGCTGCAAGGCATCTTCCGCAACCCGCTGGCCGATCCGGGCCTGGTGGGCGTCTCCAGCGGCGCGGCGCTGGCCACGGCCGCCGCCATCGTCGCAGGCCAGGCCTGGTTCCCGGCGCTGCCGCGCCTGCTGGGCAGCTGGGCGCTGGTGGCGAGCGCCTTCGGCGGCGCGCTGGCCACGACCGCGCTGGTCTACGCGGTGGCGCAGGTGCAGGGGGCGACCCGGCTGACGGTGATGCTGCTGGCCGGCATCGCGATCAACGCGCTCGCGGCCGCGATGCTGGGCTGGCTGAGCCAGGTGGCGACCGACGCCCAGCTGCGCGCGCTGCAGTTCTGGCTGCTGGGCAGCCTCGGCGGGGCGCGCTGGTCGTCCGCGCTGCTGGTCGGCGCCGCCGTCGCGGCGAGCGTGCTGGCGGCGCTGCGCCTGTCGTCCGCGCTCAATGCCCTGGCGCTCGGGGAGGCGCAGGCGCACGCGCTGGGCGTGCCGGTGGAGCGGGTCAAGCGGCTGGCCGTGCTGACGGTGGCGCTGGCGGTCGGCGCGGTGACGGCCGTGACCGGCATCGTCGGCTTCGTCGGCCTGGTGGCGCCGCACCTGGTGCGCCTCGCCGCCGGCCCCGACCACCGCAGCGTGCTGCCCGGCTCCGCGCTGCTGGGCGCGGCCCTGGTGTTGTGCGCCGACACGTTCGCACGCACCGCCGCCGCGCCGGCCGAACTGCCGCTGGGCGTGCTGACCGCGCTGATCGGCGCGCCGTTCTTCCTGGCGCTGCTGCTGCGGCGAAGGACGAGCGCATGAGCATCGCCGGGCCGGCCGCAGGGTCGCAAGTTCATCGGATCGCCACGCACGGCCTGCAGCTGTGCGCCGGCGGGCGCACGCTGCTCGGCCCGCTGGACGCCGCCTTCGAGGCCGGCCGCGTGACGGCCGTGCTCGGCCCGAACGGCGCGGGCAAGTCCACGCTGCTCGGCGCGCTGTCGCAATGGCGCCGGCCCGATGCCGGCCGCATCGACTGGCAGGGCACCGACCTGCAGGCGCTGCCGGCCGCCGGGCTGGCGCGGCAGCGCGCGCTGGTCGCGCAGGACACGGCCAGCGCGTTCGACTTCCGCGTGCACGAGCTGGTGGAGCTCGGCAGCCTGCCGCACCCCCGCCGCGCCGGCGAGGCGCTGCGCGTCGAACGGGCGCTCGAGGCCTGCGGCCTGCGGACGCTGCGCGACCGGGGCGTGGCCAGCCTGTCGGGCGGGGAGCGGGCGCGGGTGCACCTGGCGCGCGCCCTGGTGCAGGTGGGGGCGCTGGACACACCGCCGCCCGGCGCACCGCCGTGCTGGCTGCTGCTGGACGAGCCCACCGCGGCGCTGGACCTGCAGCACCAGCATGCGATGCTTGCGCTGGTGCGCCGCTGCGCGAAGGAGTCCGGCATGGGAGTGATCACCGTCCTGCACGACTTGAACCTGGCCTTGCGCTACGCCGACGATGCGCTGGTGCTGGCCGAGGGCCGCGCCTGCGCCCAGGGGCCCGCCCGCGCGGTGATCGAGCCCGGGCTCGTTGCCCGCGTCTGGCGGGTGCGGTGCCAGGCCGTGGCGGGCGCCGACGCGGTGCCGCAACTGCTGCTGGCGGCATGAAGCGCCGCCTGCTGCTGTGCCTGCCGGCTGCGCTGGCGGCGGGCTGCGCCGCCTGGCAGCGCCCGGCGCCGGCCGATGCGCCCGCGCAGCGCGACCGCGCCCTCGACGCCGCGCTGCGATCCCAGCCGCTGGTGCTGCTCGGCGAAGTGCACGACAACGCGGCCCAGCATGCACTGCGCGCCCAGGCGCTGCGGCGGCTGCTGCGCACCGGCCGGCGCCCGGCGCTGCTGATGGAGCAGTTCGACCGCGAGCACCAGGCCGCCCTCGACCGCGTGCTGGCCACGCCGGGCGCCACCGCCGACGCGCTGATCGCCGCCGGCTGGCCGCAGGGCGGCGCGGGGTGGCAATGGCCGCTGTACCGGCCCTTCATCGAGCTGGCGTTCGAGTTCTCGCTGCCACTGGTGGCGGCCAACGTGTCGCGCGCCGACACCCGGCGCATCATCGCCGGCGGGCTGGCCGCCCACGGCTTCGACGGCGCGGTGCCGGCCGACATCGCCGCGGCGCAGACGCAGGCGATCGTCGACAGCCACTGCGGCCATGTCGACACCGCCCTGGCCGGCCGGCTGATGCAGGCGCAGGTGGCGCGCGACCAGTTCATGGCCCGGCAGCTCGCCGCGCACGCCGGGCGCGGCGCCGTGCTGCTGGCCGGCAACGGCCATGTGCGGCGCGACATCGGCGTGCCGCGCTGGCTGCCGGCCGACCTGCAGGCGCGCTGCGTGTCGATCGGGCTGCTGGAGGATGCCGGGCCGCCGGCGGCCTACGACGTGGCCTTCGACATGCCGGCGCCGTCGCGGCCGGATCCCTGCACGGCACTGCAGCGCAGGCCGGCGTGAGGCGCACCCGCGCGGCCGCCGCCGGCCGGCCTCATGCCGCGACCGAGCCGCGCTCCAGCCGGTCGATCACCGGGCGCAGCGCGGCCAGCACGTCGGCCAGCGGCTGCGCGGCATCGCCGCCCTGCTCGACCGCCTGCTCGAGCACGCCCGCCGCCCGCGAGACGACGGGCAGGCCCAGGGTGCCGGCCACGCCGCGCAGGTCGTGCGCCAGGCGGCGCGCGCGGGGCCGGTCGTCGGCCAGCGCCTGCTCGAACTGGGCTTCGAAATCCCGGTGCGCGTCCCTGAAGCGCAGCAGCAGCCTGTGGTACAGCGCGCCGTTGCCGGCGGTGGCCGCCTCGCCGGCCGCCAGGTCCACCCCGGGCAACCCCGCCAGCGGATGCGCCGCACCGGCGCCGGGCGCCGCCGCGGCCTGCCGCAGCCAGCGCGCCAGCACGTCGAACATCGTGCCGACCTCGATCGGCTTGGCGATGTAGTCGTTCATGCCGGCGGCATAGGCGCGCTCGCGGTCGCTCGCCATCGCGTTGGCGGTCATCGCGATGACGGGCAGCGCCTGCCACTGCGGCTGCGCCCGGATGGCACGCGTGGCCTCGTAGCCGTCCATCACCGGCATCTGGCAGTCCATCAGCACGGCATCGAACGGTTCGCGCGCCAGGCGGTCCAGCGCCTCCTGGCCGTTCTCGGCCACCGCGACGACGAGGCCGGCCGCGCGCAGCAGCTCGAGCGCCAGCTCCTGGTTGATGGGGTTGTCCTCGACGAGCAGCACCCGCCGGCCGGCCAGCCACCGGGCGTGCGCGGCGGCGCCATGGTCGTCGGGCGGCGCATCGGCCGGACCGCCCGGCGCGAGCCCCAGCGCGGCCAGGAAGGCCCGCCGCATGGCCGCCGGCGTGGCGGGCTTGACCAGCACCTCGCGCCGCAGCCCGGCGGCCGGCGCCAGGCGCTCCAGCAGGTCGTCGCGGTTCAGCCCCGTCGCCAGCAACACCACCGGCACCGCGGCGCCGAGCTGGCGCGCGCATTCCAGGCCGTCCATGCCGGGCATCTTCCAGTCCAGCAGCGCCAGGTCGAATGGGCTGCCCGCCTGCGCGGCCAGCGTGACCCGGCGCAGCACGTCCCAGCCGTCGCGGGCGGTCTCCACCACGAACCCCAGGCCGGCCGCCATCTCGGCCAGCACCTGCTGGACGCCCGGGTGGTCGTCGAGCACCAGCAGCCGCCGGCCCTGCAGCTCGGGCACCCCCGCCGCCGCGCCGGCCGCGCCCTGGACGCCGAAGCGGGCGCTGAAGGTGAAGACGCTGCCGGCGTCCGGCGCGGTGTCGACGGTGATCGTGCCGCCCATCTGCTTGACGAGGTGGCTGCAGATCGCCAGGCCCAGGCCCGTGCCGCCGTGGCGCCGCGAGGTGGAGCTGTCGACCTGCTCGAACGGCCTGAACAGGCGCTCGCGCTGCGAGGGCAGCATGCCCGCGCCGGTGTCGCGCACGGCGAAGCGCAGCACCACGTCGTCGCCGCGCTCCAGCACGTCGACGCTGACCTCGACCTCGCCGCGCTCGGTGAACTTGACCGCGTTGTTGCCCAGGTTGACCAGCACCTGCCCCAGTCGCAGCGGGTCGCCCACCAGCGCGGTCGGCACGTCAGGCGGGAGCCGGAACATCAGCTCCAGGCCCTTCTCCTCGGCCTGCAGGCCGACGACGTTGGCCAGGCTCTCCATCACGTCGTCGAGGTCGAACGGCACGCGCTCCATGTCGAGCTTGCCGGCTTCGATCTTCGAGAAGTCGAGGATGTCGTTGATGATGCCCAGCAGCGAGCGCGCGGCGCGCTCGACCTTCTGCACGTAGTTGCGCTGCCGCTCGTCGAGGCCGCTGGCCAGCGCCAGCCGCGACATGCCGAGGATGGCGTTCATCGGCGTGCGGATCTCGTGGCTCATGTTGGCGAGGAAGGCGCTCTTGGCCATCGCCGCCGCCTCGGCGACCTGCTGCGCCTCCTTCAGCTCGGTCACGTCGCGCCAGGCGCCGTTGAACACGCGGGAGCCGTCCGGGTACCGCGCGGTGGTGGTCGACGACTCGATCCAGCGCACGCGCCCGTCCAGGCGCACCCGGAACTCCACGCTGCCGTTGCGGCCGACGCTGTGCAGCTGCGCCGCCTGCGCGCGCAGCCACCCGAGGTCGTCCTCGTGGACGTGGCGCCAGCACCGCTGCGGATCCTGCAGCAGCTCCTCCGCGCTGCAGCCGAAGATCTCCTGCACGCCGCGGCCGACAAAGGTGTAGCGGTCGCTGCCAGGCGTCATCACGCGCTGGAACACCACGACCGGCAGCGAGTTGGCCATGTCGTCGAGTTGCTGCCGGGCCTCCTGCGCGGCACGCTCGGCCTGCCGGCGCTGCAGCACCTGGCGCTGCAGCCGCCGGTTCCACACGAACAGCAGCAGGCCAGCCGCCGCCAGGCTGAGCAGGTACGGCCAGCTCACCACCAGCGACTGCAGCATCGGCGCCTCGACCTGCGAGGCCACCCAGCGCATGCGGATCGCCTGGTGCTCGTCCGGGCTGATCGAGGCCAGCGCGCGGTTGACGAGCGGCAGCAGCTCGGGCCGCACGGGGGAGACGCCGAAGGTCGCGATCTCCGGCGGCAGGTTCATCTCGCCGCGGATCTCCAGGTGCGATACATCCAGGGTCGCCAGCAGGTAGCGGATGACCAGGCCGCTGCCGACATAGCCGTCGGCGGCGCCCGAGAACACCGCGCGCACGCCCTGCTCGGGGCTGTCGACCGGCAGGAACCGGACGCCGGGAACGGCCTCGGACACCAGCCCGTGGCGGGCGTAGCCAGTCTCGGAGGCCAGCACACGGCCTTCGAGGTCACGCGGCGAGCGCAGCGTCGGATCGTCGGCACGCACCAGCAGGTAGTGCCGGCTGCGCAGGTAGCCGTCCGACAGCAGCATCGTGCGCTGCCGGTGCTCGGTCGCCACGACGGTGGGGGCGAGGTCGATCTCGCCGCGCTGCAGCGCCTGCAGCACCGCATCCCAGGCCGGGTAGCGGACCAGCTCGACACGCACGCCGAGCCGCTCGGCCACGGTGCGCAGGTAGTCGGCGCTGATGCCGCGGTAGCCCGACGCGCCCTCGAACTGCTCGACCGGCGGGTACTCGACAAAGTCGGAGCCCACACGCAGCACGCCCGTGCGCTGCAGCGCTCCGCGCTCCGCGTCGGTCATTGCCAAGGGCGCCGCCCACGCCCCGAAGGCCGCGCACAGCCACAGCACGGCCAGCGCACCGGCCGCGGCCATCCGCCATCGCGGCCCGCCCGCGCGCCAAGCTCCCGACAACAGCATGCGGCTCTCTCGTTCCACGCAGAAGAGGGTGACTTTCGATTGTGCACAAGGCGGTGCCCGCCGGGCCCCGCCTGCGGGTCACCCCGAGGGATCGTCGTGGCGCGCGGTCAGGCGCGACAGCAGCCACAGCATCGCCAGGTAGGGCCACAACCACCCCAGCCAGCGCGCCAGGCCGTGGAAGCGGATGAAGCGGCCCTGCTCCCAGGCCTGGAGGCTGGCGGCGAAGTAGGGGTCGGACGGCGCCTGCGCGACGAGCGCCACCATCGCGCTCAGGGCCATCAGCCCCAGCGCGGCCGCCAGCCGCCGGCCCGCCAGCGAGCACAGCATCGCCAGGCCCAGGCCCCACGCGAGCGCCGGCAGGCTCACCGGCGTGAGCCAGCTCAGCGCATGGTCGGGCCCGAAGTTGAGCGCGGTGGACAGCGTGGTGGCGCCGAAGGCCAGCCCCGCCGCCCCCGCCGCGAGCACCACGCGCCGCCAGCCCCGCGCGGTGACCGCGAAGGCCACCAGGCAGGGGCCGAGCAGGCCGAGCGCGATCGAGGCGCCTTCGTGCAAGGGCGACAGCGGCGTGTCCGCCGCGCCGGTGGGTGGCATGAACCAGGCCGGCACGGCGTCCTGCCAGGGCGTGTCGGCGAGTGCGGCCAGCACGACCTGCCGCAGCTCGTCGCCCACCTGGCCCACGCCCAGCGGAACCGGCTGCGGGAACAGCAGGCCCACCGGCCAGAGCAGCAGCAGCGCGATGGCGCCGGCGCTCTGGCGGACGAACCAGCGCTGGCGCATCGCCTGCCAGCGCTCGACCCAGCCCAGGCGGTGCGCCGCGGCGGCCACCAGCATGCCGGCGGCGGCGCCAGCCGCGTTGAGCACCCAGTCGCGCAGCGAGGGCACGCGCGACGCGAGGAAGGTCTGCGTGACCTCCATCGAATACGACAGCCCCGCCGGCAGCAGCACGGCCAGCAGCGCAGCCGCCCACGCCCGGCCGCCGCTGCGCACGACCGCGCCGTACAGCAGCGCACCCAGCGGCAGGTAGCCCAGCAGGTTGGCGACCTCGTCGAAGCGGTCTCGCCAGCGCGGCCAGGGCAGCCGCATCAGGTCGAGGAACTCGTGCCCGGCGGGCCATCGCCACGAACTGAACGGGTACAGGCTGGCGTAGACGATGAGCAGCGCATACACCAGCGCCAGCGGTGTCGCCGAACTGCCCTGGCGGACCGATGCACTGCCCACCACGCTGTCAGAAGGGCTTGACGACGACCAGCACCACGATCGCGATGAACAGCAGCACCGCGCTTTCGTTGAAGACGCGGAACCAGCGCTCGCTGCGGCGGTTGGAGAAGGACTCGAACTTGCGCAGCAGCAGGCCGCAGGCGTGGTGGTAGCCCAGCACGAGCACGACGAACAGCAGCTTGGCATGCAGCCAGCCGCCCTGGACGCCGTAGCCCAGCCACAGCACCAGGCCGAGCAGCAATGCGGGGATGGCCAGCAGCGTCGTGAAACGCAGCAGCCGCCTCGCCATCACCAGCAGGCGCTCCCGTTCGGCGTGGCTGTCGGGCGGCACCTGCGCCAGGTTGACGAAGATGCGCGGCAGATAGAAGAGGCCTGCAAACCAGCTCGCGACGAAGACGAGGTGAAAGGCCTTGACCCACAGGTACGAGGAACTCATCGGGCCATTATGGACAGCGCAAAAAGAAGCGCCCCGGCCAGGCCGGGGCTGCAAAACCTTTTCGCCTATAGCGCCAAGGCACCTGCTCAGGGAGGAAAAGCAGGGAATGGACACCTTGCGGATACCATTCATGTGTGATTTTAGCGGCTTGAACGGCGTTTGTTACAGCGTAGAAACGAGGACAAACCAGCAGGCTGCCGAATCCGCTGCTTGACTTCGCCGCAGAAAGCCGCCCCGTGAGCTCATTCCACCTCCCTCCCCTGCCCCCCTACCCGGCCAGCCGGCCGCGCCGCCTGCGCCGCGACGCGTTCACCCGTGCGCTGGTGCGCGAGCACACGCTGCAGGCGTCCGACCTGATCCTGCCGGTGTTCGTGCTCGACGGGCAGAACCAGGTGCAGGACGTCGCCAGCATGCCGGGCGTGCAGCGGCTGTCGCTCGACCGCCTCTATCCGGTGGCGGAGGAGTGCGTGAAGCTCGGCGTGCCGGTGATGGCGCTGTTCCCCGTGATCGACACCGCGCTGAAGACACCCGACGGCCGCGAGGCCGGCAACCCCGACGGCCTGGTGCCGCGGGCGGTGCGCGCGCTGAAAGACCGCTTCCCCGGCCTCGGCCTGCTGACCGACGTGGCGTTGGACCCCTTCACCACGCACGGCCAGGACGGCCTGATCGACGACACCGGCTACATCCTGAACGACGAGACGCTGCAGGTGCTGACGCAGCAGGCGCTGGTGCAGGCGGAGGCGGGCGTCGACATCGTCGCGCCGAGCGACATGATGGACGGGCGGATCGGCGCCATCCGCGCCGTGCTCGAGGAGCGCCGGCTGGTCCACACCCGCATCATGGCCTACAGCGCCAAGTACGCGAGCGCCTTCTACGGCCCCTTCCGCGACGCGGTCGGCAGCAAGGGCAACCTGGGCAAGGGCAACAAGCAGGCCTACCAGATGGACCCCGGCAACAGCGACGAGGCGCTGCGCGAGGTGGCGCTCGACATCGCCGAAGGCGCCGACATGGTGATGGTCAAGCCCGGCATGCCGTACCTCGACATCGTGCGCCGCGTGAAGGACCAGTTCCGCGTGCCGACCTTCGCCTACCAGGTCAGCGGCGAGTACGCGATGCTGAAGGCCGCCGCGCAGAACGGCTGGCTGGACGGCGAGGCGTCGATGATGGAGGCGCTGCTCGCCTTCAAGCGCGCCGGTGCCGACGGGGTGCTGACGTATTTCGCGCTCGAAGCGGCGCGCCGCCTGCGCCAGGCCTGACCGGGCCGCCGGTCAGTCGACGATAGGGTAGGGGTCGTGCAGCCCCAGCCCGCGCAGTATCTCGCGCTCCCGGGCCTCCATCGCCTCGGCCTCGGCATCGTCCTCGTGGTCGTGCCCCTGCGCATGCAGCGCGCCGTGCACCAGGAGGTGCGCATAGTGGTCGGCGACCGGCAGGCCCATCTCCCGCGCCTCGCGCTCGACGACCGGCGCGCACAGCACCAGGTCCGCGACCACCACCGGCGCGTGCTGGTAGTCAAAGGTCAGCACGTTGGTGGCGTAGTCGCGGCTGCGGAATTCGCGGTTGAGCGCCTGGCCTTCCTCGGCATCGACGATGCGCACGGTGATTTCCGCTGGCCCTCCGAGCGCGGCGCGCAGCCAGCGCATCACCCGGTGCCGCGGCAGCAGCGGCCGGTGGCGCCCGTCGGGTTGCTGCAGCGACAGCGTGATCACGGGCCGTCCCCGCCGTCCGCCGCCTCGTAGGCCTCGACGATGCGGGCGACCAGCGGATGCCGCACCACGTCGGCCGCGGTGAAGCGTGTCATCGCGATGCCGCGCACCCGGCGCAGCACGCGCTCGGCCTCGATGAGGCCGCTGAGGGTGCCCTTGGGCAGGTCGATCTGGCTGACGTCGCCCGTCACCACGGCCTTGGCACCGAAGCCGATGCGGGTGAGGAACATCTTCATCTGCTCGCCGGTGGTGTTCTGCGCCTCGTCGAGGATCACGAAGGCGTGGTTCAGGGTGCGGCCGCGCATGAAGGCCAGCGGCGCGATCTCGATCGTGCCCTTCTCGAACGCCTTGGTGACGCGGTCGAAGCCCATCAGGTCGTACAGCGCGTCGTACAGCGGGCGCAGGTAGGGGTCGACCTTCTGGGTCAGGTCGCCCGGCAGGAAGCCCAGGCGCTCGCCGGCCTCGACCGCCGGGCGCGTCAGCACGATGCGCTGCACCTGGTTGCGCTCCAGCGCATCGACCGCGCAGGCCACCGCGAGAAAGGTCTTGCCGGTGCCCGCCGGGCCGATGCCGAAGGTGATGTCGTGGTCGAGGATGTTGCGCAGGTAGAGCTGCTGGTTCGGCGTGCGGCCCTGCAGGTCGGCGCGGCGGGTCTGCAGCACCACCTCGCCGTCGTCGGGGCCGCCCTGCGCGTCGCCATCGGCGGCCTCCCGCCGCCGGCCTGCGGCGCCCTGCGAGGCTTGCGCGAGGGCGAGCTGGAAGCTCTCCGGCGGGATGGGCCGGCGCGCGCGGTCGTACAGCGACTGCAGCAGCATCACCGCCCGCTCGGCAGGCTGCTTGGGCCCCTCGACACGGAACGACTCGTTGCGGCGGGCGACACGCACGCCGAAGGCGGCCTCGATCGCCCGCAGGTGTTCGTCGAGCGTGCCGCACAGGTTGGCCAGGCGTTGGTTGTCGGGCGGGATGAAGGCGTGTCGGAGGATCAAGGCGTCGGGCTCGGCTTTCGAGAATCTGTTCACATTGTCGCGCCGACGGCCGATCCTCCCTGGACCACGACCGTCCTGCACAATCGTCCATCCATGCCTGCAGTCCGCCTTCGCCCGTCGTATGTCCGCAAGGAGGGGGCCCGGCCCGGCGCCGCCCGGCGCATCGCCGCCGGCCTGCCGCACCTGGCCAGGCCATGGATCGCGCTGTGGCTGGCCTGCCTCCTGGGCCTGGCCTTGGCCCTGCCGGCGGCCGCGGCGCAGTCGCTCACGCTCACCGAGGCGCTCAGCGCCGAATCCGACTCGCTGCTGTTCCCCGTGGCCACCCCGACCTGGCCGGTGAAGCTGCCGGATGACTGGTCCGAAACACGGCCGCGGCACGTCGGGCCCGTGTGGTACCGCGCGGCGTTCAACGCGCCCGGCGTGCGGGAGAGCGGCGCGCTGCTGGGCCTGTTCATCGAGCGCGTGTGCTCCAACGCCGAGGTCTATCTGAACGGACAGCTGCTGCACGTGGGCGGCCGGATGACGGAGCCGCTGACGCACAACTGCCAGCACCCCCAGCTCGTCGCGCTGCCGGCCGTGCTGCTGCGCGCGCAGGGCAACCTGCTGGACATCAAGGTGGCCGGCCATCCGCTGGAACGTGTCGCGTCGTGGCAGCGCGCAGGGGGCCTGTCCGCGCTGCAGGTGGGCCCCTACGAGGAGATGGCCCGCCTGCATGCCACCGAGCATGCGATCGACGTCTCCCTGCCGCAGGCCGCCAGCGCGACGCTGGCGCTGCTGGGCGGCATGCTGCTGGTGCTCGGCCTGGTCAACGTGCGGGAGCGGCACCTGGCGTACTTCGGGGCGCTGTCGCTCGGCTGGGCGGCGGTGACGGCCCGGCTCTGGTGGCGCGACGTGCCGCTGCCGAGCTACGACGCCGAGCTGCTGGTCGTCGCCTGCATGCCGGTGGTGACGCTGGCGGCGGTCCAGTTCGTGCTGCGCTACGGCGGGGTGCACTCGCGGCCGGTCACGGCGGCGCTCTACGCGCAGTGCGTCGTCGTGCCGGCCACGCTGCTGCTGGGCGGGGCCAACCGGCTGCACATGCTGGCCACCTCCTGGTATGCGGTGCTGCTGGTCGAGGTGGCGGCCGCGGTCGGCTGGCTGCTGTGGTCCACCTGGCAGACCCGCCGCCAGCGCATGCTCGCCGCCGCGGTCACGCTGGGGGCGGCCGCGGTGATGGCGGCCCTCGAGATCGCGCAGCAGCGCGGCCCGCTGGCCACCGGCTGGCAGCTGCTGTCGCACATGGCCATCCCGGTGCTCTTCGTGTTCACCGGGTTGCGCCTCACGTCGCAGCACGGCCGGGCGCTGCAGGCGGCCGAAGCGGGCCGCGAGACGCTCGAGCAGCGTGTCAAGGAGGCCACCGCCGAGATCGAGCGCACCTTCGCCGAAATGGCGGAGTTGCGTGTCGAGCAGGTGACGGAGCGCGAGCGCAAGCGCATCGCGGCCGACCTCCACGACGACCTCGGTGCCAAGCTGCTGACCATCGTGCACACCAGCGACAACGAGCGCATCTCGACCCTCGCCCGCGAGGCGCTGGAAGAGATGCGGCTATCGGTGCGCGGCCTCACGGGGCGCGCGGTGCGGCTGATCGACGCGCTGGGCGACTGGCGCGCCGAGGTCGTCTCCCGCCTCGGCCAGGCCGGCATGGAGGGGGAATGGAGTTCACCGACCGACGACGTGCCGCAAGTGCTGTCCGCCCGCGCCTACGTGCAGACCACGCGCATCCTGCGCGAGGCGGTGAGCAACATCATCAAGCACAGCGGGGCGTCGCAGTGCAAGGTGCGCTGCACGATCGCGGAGGGCGACTTCCAGTTCGTCATCCAGGACAACGGCAAGGGCATTCCGCTCGAGCTGGACGGCCGGCTCGACCGCGGCCACGGCATGTCGAGCATGAAACACCGCGCCAAACAGTTACAGGGGCAATGCCTCGTCGAATCTGGACCCGGCTACGGAACCGTGATACGACTCACACTCCCGCTCGAGCCCCATGCCTCAAGTTCGTGAGCGTTCGCCACGATAAGCAGTTCTCCCCCGCCCGCAAGGCCATGCCATGAAAACCATCCTGCTGCTCGAAGATCTGCCCGAGATCCGCGCCTGGCTCAAAGCCCTGGTCATGCAGGTGTTCCCCAACGCCCAGATCTCCGAAAGCGCGCGCGTGCACGACGCGATCTCGCTCGTCCAGGCGGTGCAGTTCGATCTCGCGCTGATCGACCTGGGCCTGCCCGACGGTTCCGGCCGCGACGTCGTCGAGAAGCTGCGCGAGCTGCAGCCCGACGCGCAGTCGGTGGTGGTGACGATCCACGACGACGACGAGCACCTCTTCCCGGCACTGCAGGCCGGCGCCTACGGCTACATCCTGAAGGAGCAGCCGCGCGAGCTGATCACCGAGCAGCTGCAGCGCATCAGCCAGGGCGAGCCGCCGCTGTCGCCGTCGATCGCGCGCCGCGTGATCTCGCACTTCGCGCAGCAGGCCAAGCCGCAGGCCGACCTGATGCCGCACGTGTCGCTGACCGAGCGCGAAAGCGAAGTGCTGCTGCGCGTGGCCAAGGGCTTCACGCTGCCGGAGATCGGCGTGCAGCTGAATCTCTCGCGCCACACCATCGCCGACTACGTCAAGCAGATCTACCGCAAGCTCAACGTGAGTTCGCGTGCCGAGGCGGCGCTCGAAGCGCAGCGCCTGGGCCTGTTCCGCCGCCAGTGACCATGAGGCCGGGATAATCCCGGCCCATGATCGGACGACTCACTGGCGTCATCGCCGAAAAGACCCCGCCGCAGATCCTGATCGACGTGCACGGCGTCGGCTACGAAGTCGATGTGCCGATGAGCACGTTCTTCAACCTGCCCGGCCTGGGCGAAAAGGTCTCGCTGCTCACGCACTTCGTGGTGCGCGAGGACGCGCAGGTGCTGTTCGGCTTCCTCACCTCGGAAGAGCGCGCCACCTTCCGCCAGCTCGTGAAGATCAGCGGGGTCGGCCCGCGCACCGCGCTGTCGATCCTGTCGGGCCTGTCGGTCGGCGATCTGGCGCAGGCAGTGAGCCAGCAGCAGGCCGGCCGGCTGGTCAAGGTGCCGGGCATCGGCAAGAAGACGGCCGAGCGGCTGCTGCTCGAACTCAAGGGCAAGCTGGGGCCGGATCTTTCGATCCCGTCCGCCCCGGTCGACGACACCCAGGCCGACATCGCCCAGGCGCTGGTCGCCCTCGGCTACAACGAGCGCGAGGCCGCGGCCTCGCTGAAGAAGCTGCCCGCTGGCGTCGGCGTCAGCGAGGGCATCAAGCTGGCGCTGAAGGCGCTTTCCTGAGCGCACGCATCCGCGCGACGAAGCTGCGCGCGGCCGGGCCCAGCGGCCGCTCCTTCGACCAGACCACGTCCACCCACAGCGTGATGCCGTTCGACAGGTTCTCGAAGGGCATTTCCACCAGCCGCCCGGCGGCGACGTGCGGCTGCACGAGGCTGCGCGGCAGCCAGCCCCAGCCGACGCCGGCGATCACCAGGTTCAGCGCCGCCAGCGCGTTGTCGGTGCGCCAGCGCTGCCTCGCGAACTCGAAGCGGGTGTCCGCACGCCCCGGATCGCGGCTGGAAACGACGATCTGGCGCGTCTCCGTCAGGTGATGCTCGCAGAGGCCGCCGCCGGCCGGCAGCCCTTGCAGCACCGGGTGGCCGGGCGCCACCACGAGCACGAGCGTCTCGGCATCGATCTCCTCGAAGCCCTCGCGGCCATCGAGGCTCGGGCGCTCGAACACCAGCGCGAGCTGCGCGCGGCCGCTGTGCAGCATCGCCAGCGCATCCGCCTGGGGCGCGGCGAGCACCTCCACTTCCAGGCCGGGGAATTCCGTCGCCAGCGCCTGCAGCACGTGGTTCCAGGGCGCGGTCAGCAGTTCGGGCGCGATGGCAAGCGTCAGCTTGGTCTCCAGCCCTTGTGAAAGCGACAGCGCGTGCGCCTGCAGCTGCCGCGTCTGGGCGACCAGCGCCCTGGCCTGCGGTGCGAGCGACAGCGCGGCGGCCGTCGGGCGGGGCTCGCGGCCGACGCGGTCGAACAGCACCAGCCCGAGCTCCGCCTCCAGGTTGGCGATCGCCATGCTGACAGCCGATGGCACGCGCCCGAGCGCCCGGGCGGCGGCCGAGAACGAGCCGTGGTCGATGACCGCGAGGAAAACCGGTGCCGTGTCGGCGTCGAAGGCCATGATGTTTCAGCTGGACTGAAAGAAGCTGACTTTTTATATCAACTCAGCAGAACTAGAGTGCCCGCCTCGTCAGCACTTCCAGGATCGACCGCCATGCAAGGCCCGCTGCGCCGCGTTGTCTTCATCACCTTGTACGAGGCCATCGCCATCGCCATCGTCGCCGGGGCGCTCGCCTTCGTGTTCGACCAGGGCCTCGGCCACTCCGGCGCGCTGGCGGTCATGAGCTCGATGATCGCAGTGGCCTGGAACCTGGTGTTCAACCACTTCTTCGAGCGCTGGGAGGCGAAGCAGGCCGTGAAGGGCCGCAGCTTCGCACGGCGCATCGCGCACGCCGTCGGCTTCGAGGGCGGGCTGGTGGCGCTGCTGGTGCCCACCTTCGCCTGGTGGCTCGACATCAGCCTGTGGGAAGCCCTGGTCACCGACATCGGCTTCGTGCTGTTCTTCCTCATCTACACCTTCGTCTTCAACTGGGGGTTCGACAAGGTGTTCGGGCTGCCGGCCTCGGCGGCACCGCAGCCCTGCGGCTGAGGCGCGCCGGCGCACGCGGCGGTCAGTGCTTGTGCGCTGCCGCCGCCGGCCCGTTCTGAACGGCCACCTCCACCGTCACCTCGCCGGCCTTCTCGAACCGCAGCGTCAGCGGAAAGCGATCGCCGGCCTTCAGCGGCGCCCGCAGCTCCATCAGCATCAGGTGCAGGCTGCCGGGCTTCAGCTCCACCGGCTTGTTGGCAGGCACGTCGATCGCGTCGAGCTGGCGCATGCGCATCACGTCGCCCTCCATCGCCATCGTGTGCAGTTCGACCCGGCCGGCCACCGGCGTGCTGCCGCCGACGAGGCGGTCGGCCGCCTTGCTCTCGATGCGCAGGAAGCCGCCGCCGGCCTGCTGGCCCTGCACGGTGGGCCGTGCCCAGGGCGCTTCCACCTTCACCGCAGGCGAGGGCTGGGCCTGGGCAGGCGGCATCCAGGCACCCGAAGCGGCGCAGACCAGCAGAGTGAGCAGGACGCGGCGGCCGCGCAAGGTAGTGAATGAGACGTTCATCGGGACTCTCCGGGAAAGCAGGAAGATCGGCCCAGGGGCTGCGCGTCGGGCACACAACGCCGCCGCGCAAGGGCCGCGGCGCGCCATCGCGGCGGGCAGCACGGTCGGTGCAGGTTCAGGCGAAGGAGGGCGGGCCGCGCGACGACGCATGGCGCCACACCGGCAGCCTGCGCGGCGCCTGCGGGCGCAGCGACGGCTTCGTGTGGGCGCGCCCCTCGGGCATGAAGGCCGCCTGCACCGAAGGCAAGGCCGAGGCGAGCGGCTGCCCTGCACAGAAGGGACAGTGTTCGAGCAGGTGCTGCGAGGCGTCGCGCGGCGCCGCCGGCGCACGCCGGGCGCCATCGGCCGAGCAGACCTCGGACCAGGGCGCTGCGCCGGCGGCCAGCGCATGCGACACCATCGGCGCGAACGCCAGCCACAACATCGCGAGCAGCGCGGCCCAGGCCGAGCGGCGCAGCAGTGTGGAGCGGACGGCGGCGTTCACAAGGCGAGGATCTTACCGGCGCCCCGCAGGCCGCTGGCGATAATGGGCCATGAGCATCCAGACCGACGATTTCGGCGCCTCCGCCGCGGCCCCGCGCCGCATGGTCAGCGCCTCGCCGGCCTCGCCCAACGAGGAAGCGATCGAACGCGCGCTGCGGCCCAAGGGCCTGGCCGAGTACGTAGGCCAAGCCAAGGCGCGCGAGCAGCTGGAGATCTTCATCGGCGCCGCCAGGAAGCGCGCCGAGGCGCTCGACCACGTGCTGCTGTTCGGCCCGCCGGGCCTGGGCAAGACGACGCTCAGCCACATCATCGCCACTGAACTGGGCGTGAACCTGCGCCAGACCTCCGGCCCCGTGCTCGAGAAGCCCAAGGACCTGGCCGCCATCCTCACCAACCTCGAGAAGAACGACGTGCTCTTCATCGACGAGATCCACCGGCTGTCGCCCGTGGTCGAGGAGATCCTCTACCCGGCGCTGGAGGACTACCAGATCGACATCATGATCGGCGAAGGCCCGGCCGCGCGCTCGATCAAGCTCGACCTTCAGCCCTTCACGCTCGTGGGCGCCACCACCCGCGCCGGCATGCTCACCAACCCGCTGCGCGACCGCTTCGGCATCGTCGCGCGGCTGGAGTTCTACACGCCCGAGGAACTGGCGCGCATCGTCCACCGCTCGGCCGGCCTGCTGAACGCGCCGATCGACGCGGCCGGCGCCGCCGAGATCGCCCGCCGCTCGCGCGGCACGCCGCGCATCGCCAACCGGCTGCTGCGCCGCGTGCGCGACTACGCCGACGTGAAGGGCAATGGCCGCATCGACAAGCCGATCGCCGATCTCGCACTGGCAATGCTCGACGTCGACCCGCACGGGCTCGACGTGATGGACCGCAAGCTGCTCGAGGCCGTGGTGCACCGCTTCGACGGCGGCCCCGTCGGCCTCGACAACGTGGCCGCGGCCATCGGCGAGGAAAGCGGCACGATCGAGGACGTGATCGAGCCCTACCTTATCCAGCAGGGCTACCTGCAGCGCACGCCGCGCGGGCGCATAGCCACGCTGGCAGCCTACCGGCACCTCGGCCTGGCGCCGCCCGCCGGTGCCGGCGGGGACGACCTCTTCGGCGGCGGGACCTTGCCGGCGCGCTGAACGCCGCCCGGCCTCCGTCGCGCCGCTTGCCGCTCATCGGCGCGCGCAAACCGCTGATCGCCACCGCCTTGCGCACCGACGCCCGCACGCCACGCCTCCAGGCGTGAACGCCTTCACGCCTGGGCGTCGATCGATCGGCAAAAAGCCCCATTCGATCTGCTAGGCCTGTTTTCGCACGCTTTCTCAAGTTCTGCAGGAGGCCTCCGAAACCTAGGATCGAGCCCGGCGAAAGCCCTTCTTGGGCCGCCCTCATCCAGGAACTCCGAGCATGCCGTCCTCCCGCCAGCGTGGCTTCACCCTCATCGAACTCATGGTCGCCGTCGCGATCGTGGCCATCCTGTCGGCCGTGGCGCTGCCGGCATACAACGCCTACGTGATGCGCTCGCGTGTGCCGCCGGCGCTCGATGCGCTCTCGGCCTTCCGCGTGCGCATGGAGCAGCGGTTCCAGGACACCGGCAGCTACGCCAACGGCAATGCCTGCGCCGTCGCCAACCCCGATTTGTCGGGCAACAACTTCACCGTCAGCTGCGCCCTCACCACCGATCCCGCGGGCTTCGTCGCCACGGCCACTGGCAGCGGGGTGATGAAGGATTACGCCTACACGATCAACCAGAACGGCGACCGGGCCACCAAGTCACATCCGAAGGGCAGCAACAGCAGCTGCTGGACCACCAAGGGCTCGACATGCGACAGCTGAGCGCGGCCCCGCAGCGCGGCCTGACGCTGATCGAGCTGATGGTGACGATCACCATCGGTGGCATCCTGATGATGGCGGGCGCGCCGTACCTGGGCGACTACATCCAGAACTCGCGCCTGCGTGAGGCCGGCAACAGCGCCCTGTCGGCGGCGCTGTTCGCGCAGAGCGAAGCGATCAAGCGCAACGGCCGCGTGCGCATGTCGATCGAAGGCAGCAAGGTGGAGATCACCGACCGGGTGGGGTTGGCGTCCGATGCGGCCGGCACGGCGCTGCGCACGCTGACGCTGCCCGACGGGGTGAAGACCACGTCGAACGCCTCGGTCGATTTCGGCAGCGAAGGCCGCACCTGGCCGCTCGGCACCACGCTCACCTTCGGCTTCGCCAAGAGCGGCATCACCTGCTCCACGGAGATCCGCTGCCCCGCCCTCGTCATCGAGGCCGGCGGCGCGGTACGGCTATGCGTCGACAAGACCCACTGCAGCTGACCCGGACGCGGCGTCACGCGCGCGGCGTGACGATGCTGGAAGCGCTGGTCGCGATGGTCGTGCTCGTGTTCGGCCTGTTGGGCATGTCGCGCTTCCAGGCCAAGATCGTGCAGCAGGGCACCGACGCGCAACTGCGCATGGCGGCCATCCAGTTCGCCGACCGGCTGGCCAACTATGCGCTCGCCGGCGGCGTGGCCAACGCCGCCTGCTACACCGTACCGGCCGCCGGAACCTGCGCCAACGCGGCAGCGAAGAAGGTGGCCTCCGACTGGGCCGCCGAAGTCGCCGCGGCGCTGCCTGGCACGGTGACGGCCACGTCCGCCATCCTGAACGGCCGGCTGACCGTGACGATCGGCTGGACCGGCAAGGGCGTGGACGCCGCGGACGACAAGGAAGCACGCCAGCGGCGCGTGGAGGTGGTGACCGATGTGCGCTTCTGATCCACGGCGCCGGCAACGGGGGCTCTCGATCGTCGAGCTGATGATCGGGATCGTCATCTCGCTGCTCGTGGGGCTCGCCGCCAGCAACAGCGCGCTGGTCTTCTCGGCGATGCAACGCCAGGGGCTGAGCGCCGGCAGCGCCGTCGTCAGCGCCACCACGACGCTGTCCGCGCTCAAGGAAGACGCCGCGCAGGCCGGGCTGGGGTTCTTTGGCAACGGCCAGTACCTCTGCAACGCGCTGAACCTGCGGGTCGGCACCACCGACCACAGCCAGGCGCAGTTTTCGCCGCTGCGCGTGACGCGCAACAACGGCCAGGACCAGATCGACATCTTCTACGCCACCAACGTCGCCGGCGGCGCCAACGTGGCGCTGCAGACCCCCTCGGCCTTGAACTGGGCGGAGCTGCGCAGCTACCTGCCCGTCGACGCCGGCCAGGCCGTGCTGCTGGCGCCAGAGGCGCCGGGGGTGCCCTGCACGGTCCGCACCGTGACGGCGCAAGCCAGCTCGACCGAGACCACGCCGCAGCGGCTGACGTTCGATGCGGCCGGCGCGCACAACCAGGGCGCCGCCTTCGCGTCGCCGGCGCTGTTGCCCATCGGCTCGCGCGTGTCGCTGCTTGGCAGCATCGAATGGCACCGGTATGCGGTCGTCGACGGCAACCTGCAGTTGCAGCGGCCGATGGAAACCGGCGCCAACGCCAACGCGGTGCTGGTGCGCAATGTCGTGGCGCTGCGCGCGCAGCTGGGCGTGATGGCGACCGCCAACGGACCCACGACGGTCGATGCCTGGGTGCCCCCGACCACCAAGGCGCCCAGCGGCGCGGACTGGGGCAACCTCGCCGCCGCGGACATCGGCCAGGCGCGTGCGATTCGCATCACGCTGCTGACGCGCAGCCCGCAGCCAGAGAAACCCGAGCCGCGCGGCTGCACCGCCACGCCGACCGCGCCCCGCATCTGGGGCGAGGAGATCACCCCATCCAACGTGGGCAGCACGCCGTGGCAGTGCTACCGCTACCGCACCAGCGAGGTGGTGGTGCCGCTGCGCAACTGGATCATGGGGCTGTGACGATGAGGCACACCCTTCACCGCCGCCGCGCACCGCAGGCCGGCGTCACGCTGATCGTCGTGCTCGTGCTGCTCCTGGTCATGCTGCTGGGCGGGCTGTCGATGGCCCGCATGAGCGAGGTGAGCACCTTGGTCGCCGGCAACGTCACGTTCAAGGAGCGGGCGGTGCAGGCCTCGGAGGTCGGCATCAACACGGCCTTCGCAGCGATCGTCGCCCTGCCGAACGACAACGGCAACCAGGGCTCCTGGTACGCGGCGCGCCGCCAGGACGCCGACGAGGACGGCCTGCCGGCCGTGGACTGGGACAGCATGCCGCGCGTCACGGTGGGCAGCCACAACGAATTCGAAGTCCGCTACTTCGTCGACCGCCAATGCGACATCGAGAACGTGATTAACAGCAAGCGGGAGTGCCTGCTGCGCGAAGCGCCTCCCAACGGCAGCGCGAAGGTCTGCCAGGACGGCGACGGCGCGTGTGATCTGGACCCACCCGCCGGCCGGCAGTTCCGCATCACGGTGCGTGTCACCGGACCGAAGGACTTCCGGACCTTCGTGCAATCGCTGGTGACCAAGGGCTGACCGGCCGACGCACCGCCTGGCTTGCTCCTTGTGGAGTGCATTTCCCATGAAACACATCGTCCGCTTTGCCCTCTCCTGCCTGGCCTCGGCAGGCCTGCTCTTCGGGGCCGCGGCGTATGCGACCGACGTGTCCAAACGCCCGCTGAAGGTCGACATCAACGTGAAGCCGAACGTCATCTTCGGGATGGACGACTCGGGCTCGATGGACTGGGAGATCCTGCTGACGGCCTACAACGGCATCCTGAACTGGGACACCACGAACTACACGTACTGGAGCGGCGGCAAGTTCCTGACGAAGGGCTCGTACTACATGAGCTACCTGTTCCCCGTGGGCACCGGCACCGGGGGCGCGCAGTACGCCGACAGCAATTCGCTCGGCAAGGCGGTGCCGCCGTCGCCGCAGTTCGCGGCGCTGCGCTCGAGCAGCTACAACCCGCTTTACTACAACCCCAGCGTCACCTACGCCCCCTGGGCCGCCGCCTACCATGACGGCGCCACGCAGACCTATGGCGACGCCACGCCGACGGCCGCCAAGTCGCACCCGGCGCTGAGCGGCTCGCTGACGATGAACCTGACGGCGAACCAGACCGCCGACTTCTACTACCGGCCCGGCATGCGCAAGCCGGACGACAAGCTCGCCACCAGCTCCTCGTGGATCTCCACGACCTACTACCCGGCGACCTACTGGGTGGTCGATGCCGGCTGCACGGCGGTGGACAGCTGGTCGAGCAGTTGCATCAAGGCGCCCGACGGCACCAAGCTGCGCAAGATCGAGATCAAGTCGGGCAACACCTTTCCGTCGGGCCGCAGCTATGCCAATGAACTGCAGAACTTCGCCAACTGGTGGAGCTACTACCGCAAGCGCAAGCTGATGCTGGCCGGCGCCATGGGCACGGTGCTCGACGACCTGACGGGCATGCGGCTGGGCGTCGTCGGCTTCAACCGCCTGAACGACGTGACGATGTACGACGCCGATGCCGCCGACAGCGCCAGCAACCGGCGGCGCGTGGCGGGCGCGTTCTACACGAACGCCGCGGACGGCGGCACGCCGACCTCCGCGACGCTCAACCACATCGGCAAGCAGTACATGACGAACAACAACGTCATCCAGTACTCATGCCAGCGCAACAACGTCTTCCTGGTCACGGACGGTTTCGCCAACGACACCTACACGCCGCCGGCCTATGACGCGGCCAAGTTCGGCAGCGGCTTCCCGTACCAGACGACGACGGCCAGCTCGATCGCCGACGGCGCGCTCGCCTACTTCACGCTCAACCTGCGCAACGGCCGCACCACCTCGGGCGCGGGCAAGCCGCTGTCCGACGGACGCGTGCCGCTGACCAACCAGAACGTCAAGAACCCGGACACCAACACCAACCTGCACATGAACACCTACGCGATCACGCTGGGTGCGCGCGGGACGATCTGGCCGGGCATCACCGACCCCTTCGCGAACACCTTCAGCTGGCCGGCCCCGGTGGCCGAAACGGCCACGTCGATCGACGACATCTGGCACGCGACGATCAACGGGCGCGGCCAGATGTACGTGGCCGACAACCCGCAGCAGGCGGCGATCAACATCCGCAACGGGCTGACGGACATGATCAACCAGACCGGCGCGCAGTCGGCGATCGCGGTGAGCACGCTCAACCTGGCGCGCGGCGACCAGCGGGCCTACCTGGGCTCGTACACCACCGGCAGCTGGGGCGGCGACATCACGGCCAACATGCTCAACACCTCGACGGGTGCCGTGACCGACGTGATCTGGTCGGCATCGGCCCAGTTGGCGGCCCGCACCGAGGCACGGGTGATCAGCAGCTACAAGGCAGCCTTCACCGAAGCCGCCGTCGGGGCCCAGGTCAGCGCCACGTCGACGGGCCGTGCGGCGCTGTTCAACTACCTGCGCGGCGGCCGCACCGGCGAAGGCAGCACGTACCGCGCGCGCACCAGCGTCATCGGCGCGGTGACGGGCGCCAAGCCCTTGGTCTCGGCCTCCGACAAGGTCGTCTACGCCGCCACCGGCGAAGGCATGCTGCATGCGTTCGACACCGAAACCGGCAAGGAGCTCTGGGCCTACGTGCCCGGCCTGGTGCTTGGCGGCATGGCGCAGACGGCGGCGCGCAACTACTACTTCGAGACGCTGCTCGACGGCACGCCGAGCCTGGCCTCGTTGTCGTCGTCCCAGCGCATCCTGGTGGCGGGACGGGGTGCCGCAGGCGCCGGCTACTACGCACTCGATGTCAGCAACCCCCGCGAGGCGCTGAACGAGGACAGCCGGGGCAAGAAGGCGCTGTGGGAGATCGGCCACGGCGGCAGCTTCACGCTGGGCCAGTCGGTCGGCCGTCCGCTCGTCGTCAAGACCAAGACCTATGGCTGGGTCGTCCTGCTGACGCAGGGCTACAACGGCAGCAACGATGCCAGGGGCCGGCTCTATGTGGTGGATGCCCTGACGGGCGCGCTGCGCACGACGCTGACCGTGGCCGACGGCTCCTCGGGCGATCTCGGCCTGGCCCAGATCAGCGCGGCCAGCGAGGCGGACGGCACGGTCGCTCACGTGTACGGCGGCGACCTGCTGGGCAACCTGTGGCACTTCGACCTCGACAAGGGAACCGCCGTCCGGATGGCCAAGTTCACGCTCGGCGGCCAGGCGCAGCCCATCACGACGGCACCCGAGATCGTGATGATCAAGAAGCAGCGCGTGGTGCTCGTAGGCACCGGCAAGCTGCTCGGTGCCAGCGATTTCAACGCGACGTCGACGCAGAGTTTCTACGCCGTGAAGGACGACGGCGTCGAGATCGCGTCCGACAAGACACGTTCGACGCTGCTGGTGCGCACCATCACGACCGAAGGCAGCAAGCAGACGCTCACCGGCGCCGACCTCGACTGGGCGAAGCACAAGGGCTGGTATTTCGACCTGCCCAATGCCCTGCAGGTGACGGCGGACCCGACCGTCGCCTACGGTGCAGTGGCCTTCACCGGTAACAAGACCAACACGGCCGACTGCTGGGCCGCCTCGTCGCTCTTTGCCTTCGACTTCTCGACCGGCAAGAACGTCGGCAAGTCTGAATGGGCGATGGTGACGCTGAGCGAGCGCGACATCTCGTCGCAGGCGCTGATCTTCAACACTGACAAGGGCAGCGAGAGCGACGACGGGGACGACGGCGAGCCCAAGAAGGACAAGGACTGCATCAACACGCACCTGGGCAACAACGCGACGAACTGCCAGGAGTTCGAGCCCGACAGCGGCATCGCCAGCCGCAGGAACGCCTGGCGCCAGGTGCGCCAGGGCGATCGGTAGCCGTCGCCGCGTTACGGCGCGGCCGCGCCCGCGTCGCGGCCCGCCAGCTCCAGGTGGCCGGTATCGCTCCAGCCAATCAGCGTGAGCCCGCCTTCGCTATGCAGCAGCCGGTTCACGCTGGCGTTGCCGACCTGCCAGGTGCGGGGCGCGTCCAGCGCGATCCGCGTCGCTGCCCGGTACAGGCAATCCAGCGCGCCGCCATGCGACACGATGGCGATGCTCTGGCCGGCGTGGCGCAGCGCGATGCGCCGCACCGCCTCGACGATGCGCTGGTAGAAGGCTGAAAGCGTCTCGCCGCCCTCGGGGCCGAAGTCGGCGTCGCGCCGGCGCCAACGCAGCGCCTGGTCGGGCCAGCGCTGCTCGATCTCGTCGAAGCTGAGGCCCTCGAAACAGCCGAACTGGCGCTCACGCAGGGCGGCATCGCGCAGCACCGGGATCCCCCTGGGCCGTGCGAACGCCAGGGCGGTGTCGTAGGCGCGGCCGAGGTCGCTGGCGTAGACCGCATCGAGCGGCTCTTCGGCCAGGGCCACGGCGAGGCGCTCGGCCTGCCAGCGGCCGTTGGCGTTGAGGGCGATGTCGGTGTGGCCCTGGATGCGCGAGCCGACGTTCCAGTCGGTCTCGCCGTGGCGAATGGCGATCAGCCGGGTGGCTTGCTCGCTCACGCGCCGACCAGCCGACGGTTGAGGGTGTAGGTCCCCGAGTGCATCACTTCGCCCAGCACGTGCGGCGTCAGGGCCTGCCTGACCTGCGCGCCGGTGAACGCGCCCTCGACGCCGAGCCGCTCGACGGAAAGCGCATACAGCGTGAACACGTAGTGGTGCACGAGCGAATCGTTGAACGGCGGGAACGGGCCGTCGTAGCCGAAGTACTGTCCGGCCATGTCGGGATTGGCGGCGAACCAGCCGGTGTAGTCGTTCAGGCCGTGGCGGGCCCCGTGCAGCGTAGCGGGCCCGGGCTTGCCGCGCGGGGTGAAGCCATTGCTGAACTCCCCTTCGGCGATCTGGGTGAGCGAAGGCGGAAGGTCCACCAGCAGCCAATGGAAGAAATCGACACGCGGCAGGTCGGCGGGCACCTCGCGGTCGGCCTGGTTGACGTCATCGCCCCGGCTGGGCACGTCGAAGTCATGGCAGATCAGCACCAGCGAGCGGGTGCCGGTCGGCAGGTCGCTCCAGGCGAGGTGCGGGTTCACGTTGTCGGAAAAGCCCACGCCGCCGGCCGCGTCCAGGCGTCCGGCCGCGTACCGCGCGGGGATCCGGTCGCCATTGGCCCAGCTGTTACTCCACAGTTTCATGTCGCGCTCGCTCCCTTCGTTGCTTTTTAGACACCCCAGACCACGTCGGCGCCAGCGCGCTCGCTGCGCTCCAGCATGTCGATGAGCGGCCACACGCGCTGGCGCAGGGACACGGCGCCTTCGCGCCGCCCGGCGGCCGGTTCGTCGGCACCGTCCGCCTCCTCGCCCTCGGCAGCGGCAGCGGCGTCGCGCCGCTGCGCCTCTTCCTGCTCGACCGCCGCGCGCAAGGCCGCAATGGCAGGCTGCATCGCAGCCACCTCGATGATGCCCTTGGCAGCCGGCTCCCGGCCGAGCAGGCGCAGCACCTGGTCGCCGTTGGGGCCCATCATGATCACGTCGCTCGCCGCCTTCGACTTGAACTTGTAGATCATAGGTAGATGTACTCGCGGTTGAACGGAAATGCCGATTGTGCCCCGCGCATCACACCGGTCTCCATGTGCCCGTCGGGGCGCACCGCGAGCATCTGGTGCAGCGACAGCCAGCCGCGCTCGAAGCTCATCGCGCTGCCGGCCAGGTAGAGGCGGTACGCCCTGACGATGCGTTCCTCGGTGAGCCGGCGCGCCTGGGCCAGGTGCTCCTCCAGCCCGTCGGACCAAGCCCACAGCGTGCGGGCGTAGTGAGGGCGCAGGTTCTCTACGTCGACCATCTCCAGGCCGCTGTCCGCCAGCGCCCGCAGCACATGCGACACGTGCCGCAGCTCGCCGCCGGGGAAGATGTAGCGCTCGACAAAATCGCCGATGCCCGCACCGAGCTGGTGGTTGCGCGTGCCGCCCGCGGTGATGCCATGGTTCATCAGCAGGCCGCCCGGCCGCAGCAGCCGCCAGAGCTTGCTGAAATAGCCGGGCAGCTGCGCATGCCCCACGTGCTCGAACATGCCGACCGACGAAATCTTGTCGAACGGCTGGTCCTCGGGGAGCAGCCGGTAGTCCAGCAGCTGCATCTCCACCCGGCTGCCGAGCCCCCGTTCTTCGATCAGCCGGTTGACGTGCGCGTGCTGGTGGCGCGACAGCGTGATGCCGGTGGCCCTCACGCCGTAGTGCTCGGCGGCCCAGAGCAGCAAGCCGCCCCAACCCGCGCCGATGTCCAGGAAGCGCTCGCCGGGTTGCAGCATGAGCTTGCGGCAGATGTGGTCCAGCTTGGCTTCCTGCGCCTGCGCCAGCGTCAGGTCGGGCGTCCGGTAGTAGGCGCAGGAGTAGACGCGGCGCGGATCGAGCCACAGGCCGTAGAACTCGTCGGAGACGTCGTAGTGGAACTGGATCTGGCGCTCGTCGGCCTGCAGGCTATGGCGTGCGAGTGACTTGCCGCGTCGTACCACGCCGCGCCACCACGCCAGCGGCGCCGGCACCGACGACGCGCTGTGCGTGGGATCCGCGCTGAGCAGCTCGGCCGCGGCGGCCATCACATCGCGCGGCCGGCCCTCGATCTCGATGCGTCCGTTCACGTGGTCCTCGGCGACCAGGCCGATCTGCCCGGTGGCCAGATGGCGCAGCGGACCCAGCTCGTTGAGGCGCAGCGTGAGCGAGGCCTCGTCGGGGCCGAGGCGGCGGCCGCCGGGCAGGTGGACGGCCAGAGGCACGGGCAGACGGGCCAGCTTGGCTTCAACAACATTCTCAAGCGGGTTCATCGGAGTGCGGGTAATGGCTGCACGTCACCCGACTCTAAGAAAAATCCGCCCCTGGCGCAGCCAGCAGAGGTGGAAACCCGCATGGCGAGCCCCCCGCAGCCGAGCGTCAGGCGGCGGGCAGCGCCTTCTCGGGCTCGATGACCTCCCACAGCGCCTGGGCGTCGAGCGCCGGTGCGAACAGGAAGCCCTGGTAGGTATGGCAGCCGAGGCCGGCCAGGAAGCCGCGCTGCGCCTCCAGTTCGACGCCCTCGGCCACCACCCGCAAGCCCAGCGCATGCGCCATCTGCACGATGGCGCGCACGATGGCGGCGTCGCTTTCGTCGCCCGGCAGTCCGCGCACGAAGCGGCGGTCGATCTTCAGGGCGTCGAGCGGGAACCGCTTGAGGTAGGCGAGGCTGGAATAACCGGTGCCGAAGTCGTCGATCGCCAGTTGCACGCCGAGCGCTGCCAGGGCCTCGAGCCGCTCCAGCGCCTCGGCGGCATCGCGCACCAGGATCGACTCCGTCAGCTCCAGCTCCAGCAGCGCCGGTGGCAGGCGGTGCTCGGCCAGCAGGCGCGAGACCCGCGTGGCGAAGTCGGCCTGCTGGAACTGCAGCGCCGAGACGTTGACCGACACCGGCATCGCCCGCCCCGCGGCGTACCAGCTCGCGGCCTGCCGCACCGCCTGCGACAACACCCAGTCCCCGATCTGCACGATGAAACCGCTCGCCTCGGCGACGGGGATGAAGTCGGCCGGCGAGATGTCGCCATGGGTCGGGTCGCGCCAGCGGATGAGCGCCTCGGTGCCCACGACCCGGCCTGTCGACAGGTCCACCTGGGGCTGGTAGTGCAGCCGGAAGCCGTCGCGTGCCAGCACCTGCCGCATCGCGTGGTCCAGCCGCACGCGCTTGCGCACCTCGTCGTCCTGGGAGCCGGTGCGGTGGAAGCGGAAGCCCGCCCGGCCGTCCGCCTTCGCCGCCTGCATCGCAGTCTCCGCGCGGCGCAGCAGGTCGTGCGCCGTGTCGGCCGCCTCGGGGAAAAGCGCCACGCCGATGCTGCAGGTCAGCGTGAACTGCGCACCTTCGATCTCGTACGGCGCCTCGGTGGCCCGCAGGATGCGGCGCGCCGCATGCTCGGCGGCCTCGGCACCGGCATGGTGGATCAGCATCGCGAACTGGTCGCCGCCCACGCGCCCGACGACGTCGCCGTCGCGCAGGCAGGTGCGGATGCGGCTGCATACCTCGGCCAGCACGCGGTCGCCCATGCCCTGGCCGAGGCTGTCGTTGATCTGCTTGAACCGGTCGACGTCGAGCAGCAGCAAGGCAATGCGGCCGCGCTGCCGCTGCACTTCGATCAGCGCCGTGGCCACACGCTCGGTGAGCTGGCGCCGGTTCGGCACGCCGGTCAGCGGGTCGGTCGTCGCCAGCGTCTCGATGCGCTGGTCGGCCGCCAGCCGCTCGCTGAGGTCGCGGAACGACCAGACCCTGCCGAGTGGGCGGCCCCGGCTCCATTGCGTGAGCACCACGCGCTCGACGACCCGGCCGCTGCGCAGCTTGAAGCGGTCGGTGGCCGGGACCAGCACGCCGCGCTCGACGGCCTCGAGCTGGCGCAGGTAGGCCTCCGGCTCGGCGGCCGCGTCGAGCATCCAGGCGTAGATCGCCTCGTCGTCGCCGGTAGCGAGTGCTTCCGGCAGCTGCCACATCTGCGCGAAGCGCCGATTGAAGGCGCGGATCCGGCCCTGCAGGTCGGTGACGAGCAGGCCATCCGCGGTGGACTCCAGCGTGGCGCGCAGTTCAGCGATCAGCGTGTCGCGCTCCTCCAGTGCCTGCCGCTCGGGGGTCAGGTCGCGCAGCGACACGAGGTAGGCGTCCGGCGCGCCGGGGCCCTGCAGCCGGTGGATGCGGCGTTCCAGATGCAGGGTGCCGCCGCCGGGCCGCGGCACCAGCGTGCGGGACAGCAGCGCGGTATCGGCGCCCGGCTGCTGCGCGACGGCCCAGAAGGCCATGTCTTCGGGCGTGTCGAGCACGGCCTCGGCCGGTTGCTCCAGCACTTCGTCGCGGTGCCGCCCGAGCAGCGCCAACGCGGCATCGTTGACCGCCAGCACACGCAGCGAACGCCCATCGACCAGCCAGGTGGGCTCCCACAGCCCTTCGACCAGCGCCCGGCACTCGCCCGCGACGGCCGGCGCGGCGCTCTCGCGATGCCCGACGAGGGCCCGCAGGTTCACTCGGTCCGCCCCTCGTCGATCGCCCCATCCGCAGGCTCTGGAAACTCCTGCTCGGAGGGCGGCACGGGCTCGAAGTAGTAGGTGATGCGCTGGCGCGGCGACAGGTAGTCGAGTGCGGCCGGCGGCAGCTGGCTTGCCTTCAGGCTGCGCCGGATGCCCAGCGCCGGCTCGGCCTCCAGGTTGACCTGCATCGCCTCGTCGCGCGGCACCGCCTCGTCGTGGACGAGCACACGCGGCTTCAGCGGCCGCGAGGAGTTGACGGAGACGACGATCGCGTACCGCTCGTCGGTGAGCTGCACGATCGAGCCCGGGGGATAGATGCCCATCATGCGGATGAACGCATTGAGCATCGTGACGTCGAACTTGTGCTTGCCCTGGGCGAACATCAGTGAGAGCGCCTCGTGCGGCGTCAGCGCCTTGGCAGGCGACACGGGATTGCACAGGTTGTCGTAGCGGTTGACCAGCGAGACGATGCGCGCCGCCGTGGTCATGCGGTCGACGTTCAGCCGCTGCGGGAAGCCCGAGCCGTCCGCCTGCTCGTGGTGCTGGGCGATGACCAGCAGCGCGCCGGCTGACAAGCCCATCTTGCGGCCGAGCGTGACGCCGTGCGAGACGTGCTCGCGGTAGAGCTGCGTCTCGGCCATCGTGAAGTGCTCCTCCGCGTAGCGCACGCGTGACGGCAGTTCCACCTTGCCGATGTCGTGCAGCAGCGAACCGAGCCCCAGGTCGCGCATGTCGACCTCCGACAGGCCGAAGAGCTTGCCCATCAGCAGCGCGATCACGCTGACATTCAGCGAATGCGCAGTGGCGCGGTCCCCGGCGCTCTCGGTCAACAGGCGGATGCACAGCTCGCGGTTGCCCAGCATCTTGTCGACCAGCGCCTGGGCGAACGCCTCGCTGCGCTCGCGGGCGCCCTGCGGATCGGTCTGCACCATGGCGGTGGCCTGGCGCCAGGCCTTGCCGGCCTCGGCGTACTGGCGCTCGCACAGTTGCATCGCTTCGCGCTGCCTCGCCAGCGCGGCGCGGCGCAGGCGCCGCTGGGCCAGCTCAGGGGTGTCGGCGGCCGTTGCATCGGGCGCCGGAACCGCGGGATCCGGCGGCCGTTCGGCGGGCACGGCAGCGTCGCCGGCGATGTCGCTGCGCTCGGGGCTCCAGCGCACACGCGACAGGCCCAGCTGCCGGATGGTCGAGATCTGCTCGGTGTCGCTGATCCGGAAGCTGCTGAGCGGGAACGGGTGCGACATCCAGCCCAGGTCCAGGTGCACGAACATGCCAATGCGCAGTTCACTGACGTCGATGGTGGCTGCGGACATGGGACGACACACTTGACCTGATTGAAGGTCTTTTTCGGCCGCCCCCGTGACGACTTGATCGGGAAAGGTCTGCGGGTCATCGCTGGATGCGTGTCGAAAGCACGATCGCCGACGTCGTGCGCTCCACGCCGTCCAGGGCGCCAATGCGGTCGATCAGGGCGTCCAGTTCCCCGATGGACGACGCCGCGACGATCGCGATCAGGTCGTACGGGCCGCTCACCGACAGCAGCGTGCGCACCTCGGGGATGCGCCGCAGCGCCGCCGTGATCGCAGCGCCCTGCTTCGGCGCCGCGATCACCATCACATGCGCCCGCACCAGCGCGGACTCGGCCTCATCCGACACCACGACGGTGTAGCCGGCGATCACGCCCCGCCGCTCCATCCGCTGCAGGCGGCTCTGGACGGTGGTGCGGGCGACGCCCAGGCGCCGGGCCAGGTCGGCGGCCGGCAGCCGGGCGTTCTCGCGCAACAGCGACAGCAGCGCGCCGTCAATGTCGTCGAGTGGGTCGGGTCTTGTCATATCGTCCTCCATGGCTGGCGATTTGCCGCCGACGTGCTGGCATATCGTCATATCGGGGGCTGCATTTGGCAACGCCCTGGCGGACCATCGATCCATCGACCGCTCGGGAGACGACGATGAAGGACGTGCTTGTGATCGGCGCCGGCAAGATCGGCCAGACCATCGTGGACCTCCTTGCCCGCAGCGGCGACTACCGGGTCACGATCGCCGACCGCGCGCCGCCGGCGCTGGCCGCGCTGCCCCGCGACGCCGAAGTCCGGACGCTGACGCTTGATGCGACGGACGGTGCCGCGCTGCGATCCGCGCTGCAAGGGCGTTTCGCCGTGCTGAGCGCGGCGCCCTGGCAGCTGACCGTCCGGATCGCGGAGGCCGCCCGCGATGCGGGCGTGCACTACCTCGATCTCACCGAAGACGTGGCGAGCACGCGCCGGATCCGCGAACTTGCCGAAGGCGCCGCGCGCGCGTTCATTCCCCAATGCGGGCTGGCGCCGGGGTTCGTCTCGATCGCCGCCGCCGAACTGATGCGTCGGTTCGAGCGGCTCGACAGCGTGCGCCTGCGCGTGGGCGCGCTGCCGGCCTACCCGAGCAATGCGCTGAACTACAACCTGACCTGGAGCACCGACGGCGTCATCAACGAATACATCGAGCCGTGCGATGCCATCGTCGACGGCCGCCGCTGCACGGTGCCGGCGCTGGAGGAGCGCGAGGAGTTTTCGCTCGACGGCGTGCTCTACGAGGCGTTCAACACCTCGGGCGGGCTCGGCACGCTGTGCGAGACGCTGGCGGGCCGGGTGCGCACGCTCAACTACCGCACCATCCGATACCCGGGCCATGCCGCCATCATGAAGGCCTTGCTGCACGACCTGCGCCTGAAGGACCGGCGCGAAGTCCTCAAGGACATCCTCGAGAACGCGCTGCCCGCCACACTGCAGGATGTGGTGATCGTCTTCGTCACCGTCTCGGGCTGGCGCGGCGGCCGGCTGATGCAGGACACCTACGCCCGCAAGATCTACAGCGCCCCCTTCGGCGGCGAACAGCGCAGCGCCATCCAGATCACCACCGCTTCGAGCATCTGCGCGATGCTCGACCTGCTGGCGCAGGGCCGGCTGCCCATGGCGGGCTTCGTGCGGCAGGAAGACGTCGGGCTGGCGGATTTCCTGGCGAACCGCTTCGGCGGCGTCTACGCGGAACCGGCGGCCGCTGCCGCCCCTGCGCTGGCCCGGGCGGCCTGAAGAATCGACCGCCGGGCGCTTCATGATAGGGATGCCGCTCTTGCGCAGCGGCATTTGCCGCTTCTAAAATGTTCTTTAAAAGAACACACGTTCTTATATCGAACTTTTCTGCCCTAAGGAGACAACGCGTGATCAACAAGATTTCGCCCTCGGTGGAGGCTGCGCTGGCCGACGTACCCGATGGCGCCACGGTGATGATCGGCGGCTTCGGCACCGCCGGCCTGCCCAACGAACTGGTCGATGCGTTGATCGCGCAGGGCGCCAGGTACCTGACCATCGTCAACAACAACGCCGGCAACGGCGATACCGGCCTGGCGGCGCTGCTGGCCGCCAAGCGGGTGCGCAAGATCATCTGCTCGTTCCCGCGGCAGGCCGACAGCCACCACTTCGACGGCTTGTACCGTGCGGGGCAGATCGAGCTGGAACTGGTGCCGCAGGGCAACCTCGCCGAGCGCATCCGTGCCGCAGGCGCCGGCATCGGCGGCTTCTTCACGCCCACCGGCTACGGCACGCAGCTCGCCGAGGGCAAGGAAACCCGTGAGATCAACGGCCGCATGTACGTGCTGGAGTCCCCGATCCACGCCGACTTCGCCCTGATCAAGGCCGAGCGCGGCGACCGCTGGGGCAACCTCACCTACCGCATGACCGCACGCAACTTCGGGCCGGTGATGGCGATGGCCGCCAAGGTGACGGTGGCCACAGTGCACGAGATCGTCGAACTGGGCAGCCTCGACCCCGAGGCGGTGGTCACCCCCGGGATCTTCGTGCAGCGCGTGGTGAGGGTCGACCGCGTGGCCACCTCCGGCGGCGGCTTCAAGCAAGTGGCCTGAGGCACGGCACGATGAACACACGCCTCCTCCGACGCGATTGGCTCCAGGCCGCCGCAGGCGCCGCCGCCATGCTCGCCTGCCCCCTGGCCGCCCGAGCGCAGAACTTCCCCGCCAAGCCCGTGAAGATCATCGTGCCGTTCGCCCCCGGCGGCGGCAACGACGTGTTCGCCCGGCAACTGGCGACGCAGCTGGGCACGCTGCTGGGCGTGCAGGTGATCGTCGACAACCGCCCCGGCGCGGGCGGCACGGTCGGCACCGATGCGGCGGCCAAGTCGCCGGCCGACGGCTACACGCTGCTGCTCGGCCACACCGGCACCCTGGCGATCAACCCGGCGCTCTACCCCAAGCTGCCGTACGACGCCCGCAACAGCTTCGTGCCCGTCGCGCCGCTGTGCAGTGCGCCGCTGGTGCTGGTGGTGCCTGCGTCCAGCCCGATCAGGTCGCTGGCCGACCTGCTCGCGCGTGCCAAGGCCGAGCCCGGCAAGTTCGCCTTCGCCTCCAGCGGCAACGGCACCGGCGGCCATCTGGCAGGCGAACTGCTCGAGGAAGTGGCCGGCGTGAAGATGCTGCACGTGCCCTACAAGGGCACGGCGCCCGCATTGACCGACGTCCTGGGCGGCCAGGTCGACCTGATGTTCAGCGTGATCCCGCCGGCACTGCCGCACATCGACGCCGGCAAGCTGCGGGCGATCGGCATCACCGGCGCCAAGCGCAGCGCGCGGCTGCCCGACGTGCCGACCGTGGCCGAGAGCGGCCTGAAAGGCTATGAGAGTTCGCTGGCGTACGGCGTGATGGCGCCCAAGGGCACGCCCGAGCCGGTCCTGAGGGCGCTGGGCGCCGCGATCGCCAAGGCCGGCGAGACGACGGCGCTGCGCGATGCCTTCAAGGCCGAAGGCGCCGAGCCCCTGCCGGGCACCGCTGCCGAGTTCGCTGCGCTGATGCAGGCCGAATCCGCCAAGTGGGGCCAAATCATCAACAAAGCGGGCATCAAGCCCGAGTGATCAACGCGACAAGGAGACACCCCATGGCCAGCAAATGGACCCGCGACCAGATGGCGCGGCGCGTGGCGCAAGACATTCCCGACGGTGCCGTCGTCAACCTCGGCATCGGCCTGCCCACCGCGGTGGCCAACCACCTGCCCGAAGGGCGGGAGGTGGTGCTGCACAGCGAGAACGGCGTGATCGGCATGGGCCCGGCGCCCGCGGCGGGCGAAGAAGACTACGACCTGATCAACGCCGGCAAACAGCCGGTGACGCTGCTGCCCGGCGGCTGCTTCTTCCACCACGCCGACAGCTTCGCGATGATGCGCGGCGGCCACCTCGACGTCTGCGTGCTCGGTGCCTTCCAGGTGTCGGCGCGGGGCGACCTGGCGAACTGGCACACCGGCGCCAAGGACGCGATCCCGGCCGTCGGCGGCGCGATGGATCTGGCCATCGGCGCAAAGAAGACCTACGTGATGATGGAGCACACCACCAAGGCCGGCGACAGCAAGATCGTTCCGGAGTGCACCTATCCGCTGACCGGCATCGGATGCGTCAGCCGCATCTACACCGACCTTGCGGTGCTCGACATCACGCCCGACGGCGTCGCGGTGGTCGAGACGGTCGACGGCCTGTCGTTCGACGACCTGCAGAAGGTCACCGGCGTGCCGCTGTTGCGCGCAGGCTGAATAACGGCCCGCGGCGAGGCTCGCCCGCCGCCAATCGGCGAACAATCCGTACAGTTCATTGTTAGCAGATCGGCACGCGGCGTCGCCGCGGCCGGCGAGCGACCTACCAATCCTGCCCTTTTCCGGAGACGCCATGAGCACCCAAGCCTTCATCTGCGACGCCGTTCGCACCCCCTTCGGCCGCTACGGCGGCGCGCTGTCTTCCGTGCGCGCCGACGATCTCGGCGCCGTGCCGCTGCGCGCGCTGATCGCCCGCAACAAGGCCGTCGACTGGGCCCAGGTGGCCGACGTGCTCTACGGCTGCGCCAACCAGGCGGGCGAGGACAACCGCAACGTCGCGCGCATGAGCGCCCTGCTGGCAGGGCTGCCCCTCGACGTGCCGGGCGCCACCATCAACCGGCTGTGCGGCTCCGGCCTGGACGCGCTCGGTTCGGCGGCACGTGCGATCAAGGCGGGGGAGGCGGGCCTGATGATCGCCGGCGGCGTGGAAAGCATGAGCCGCGCGCCCTTCGTGATGCCCAAGGCGGAGAGCGCCTTCTCGCGCAGCAACGCCATCTACGACACGACCATCGGCTGGCGCTTCGTCAACAAGCTGATGAAGGAACAGTACGGCGTCGACTCGATGCCCGAGACCGCCGAGAACGTCGCCACCGACTACAAGATCGAGCGGGAGGCGCAGGACCGCATGGCGCTGGCCAGCCAGCTCAAGGCCGTTGCCGCGCAGAAGAGCGGCTTCTTCGACGCCGAGATCGTGCCGGTGACGATCCCGCAGAAGAAGGGCGATGCCGTCGTCGTCGGCAAGGACGAGCATCCGCGCGAGACCTCGCTCGAAGCGCTGGCCAAGCTGCGGGGCGTCGTGCGCCCGGACGGCACGGTGACCGCCGGCAATGCCTCGGGCGTCAACGACGGCGCGGTGGCGCTGCTGCTGGCCAGCGAGGCCGCGGCCGCCAAAAACGGGCTCACGCCGCGTGCGCGCATCGTGGGCATGGCGACAGCAGGCGTCCCGCCGCGCATCATGGGCATGGGCCCGGCGCCCGCCACGCGCAAGGTGCTCGAGCTCACGGGCCTGACGCTCGACCAGATCGACGTGATCGAACTGAACGAGGCCTTCGCCGCGCAAGGCCTCGCAGTGCTGCGCGACCTGGGCCTGAAGGACGACGACGCCCGCGTCAACCCCAACGGCGGCGCGATCGCGCTGGGCCACCCGCTCGGCGCCAGCGGGGCCCGCCTGGCCACCACGGCGGTGAACCAGCTGCACAGGAGCGGCGGCCGCTACGCGCTGTGCACGATGTGCATCGGCGTCGGCCAGGGCATCGCTGTGATCCTCGAACGCGTCTGATCCTTCGCGCTCTGCGACGAAGACCGGCCCGCGCGGCCGGTTTTTTTCGTCCAACGCGGCCAAGGTTGTGCGCACATCGCCCCGGTGCACCCCAAAGGCCTGGCCCGGCGGCATCCACCCTCCTAAAGTCGGAGCAAGAGGGACGAGACAACCCTTCCGGGCGATCAACGCACAGCCACTGCCCCATGAGCGACGACGACCTGCTGCCAGACGACGGGCCCGCCCGCGCGCACCTTGCGTCGCGGGCCAGCACCGCTGACGCGGCGCCCGCACAGCGCGACCTGGTCGCGGGGCTTGAAAAAGGCCTGCAGGTGATCGAAGCCTTCGACCAGGACCGGCCGCGCCTGACCATCGCCGAAGTAGCGCAACGCACCGGCCTCACCCGCGCGGCGGCCCGCCGTTACCTGATCACGCTGGCGCACTTGGGTTTTGTCAGCCAGGACCGCCGGCTGTTCGCCCTCACGCCCAAGGTGCTGCGCCTCGCGCAGAGCTACATGCATTCGGCCCGGCTGCCCCGCATCGTGCAGCCGGAACTGCACAAGCTGGCCTATGCGATGAAGGAGGCCTCGTCGGCCGGGACGCTGGACGGCAACGACGTGATCTGCATCGCCGCGACCAGCGCCGGGCGGGTGATCTCTTCCACGCTGCAGCCGGGCACCCGCGTGCCGGCGCACTGCACCTCCAACGGCCGCGTGCTGCTGGCGGCGTTGCCGCAGGCGGACGTCGACGCATGGATCGCACGACAGACGCTGCGCCCCTTCACGCCCCGCACCGTGGTGCTGGCCGAACGGCTGCGGATCGAGATCGCGCACGTGCGCGCGCAGGGTTATGCCTGCGTCGACCAGGAGCTCGAACTCGGCCTGCGCACGATCGCCGTGCCCTTGCGCAACTACCGCGGGGAAACCGTGGCCGCACTCAACATCAGCGTGCACGCCCAGCGCATGACGATGGACCAGCTCGTCGAGACCTGCCTGCCGCCGCTGCGCCAGTCGCAGGCGATGCTGCGGCAGCTGCTCTGACCGCCCCCTCTTTTTGACCCCTCACGAAAGACACTCCCCGCCATGGCCTCCACGCGCACCCAAGTCGCCATCGTCGGCGCCGGCCCCTCCGGCCTGCTGCTGGGTGCCCTGCTGGCGCGTGCCGGCGTCGATGCGGTGATCGTCGAGCAGCGCAGCGCCGACTACGTGCTCGGCCGCATCCGCGCAGGCGTGCTGGAGCAGGTGACGGTCGACCTGCTGGACGAAGCCGGCGTGAGCGGACGGCTGCACGCCGAGGGCCTGCCGCACGACGGCGTGAACCTCGCCTTCGACGGCGTCCTGCACCGCATCGACCTGAAGGCGTTGACCGGGAAGCATGTCGTCGTCTACGGACAGACCGAGGTCACGCGCGACCTGATGGAGGCGCGCGCGGCGGCCGGCCTGCGCACCGTGTACGAGGCGCAGGATGTCGCCGTCCACGGCTTCGACGGCGGGCAGCCGTTCGTCAGCTACACGCTGCGCGGGGAGCCGCATATGCTGCAGTGCGACTTCATCGCCGGCTGCGACGGCTACCACGGCGTGTGCCGCGCCAGCGTGCCGGCCGAGGCCCTGCAGACGCACGAGAAGGTCTACCCCTTCGGCTGGCTCGGCATCCTCGCCGACGTGCCGCCCGTGGCGCACGAGCTGATCTATGCACACAGCGAGCACGGCTTCGCCCTGTGCAGCATGCGCTCCGCCGCGCGCAGCCGCTACTACGTTCAGTGTGCGCTGGACGACCATGCCGAACGGTGGAGCGACGAGGCCTTCTGGGCGGAACTGAAGCGCCGCCTGCCTGCCGACGTGGCGGCACAGGTGCTGACCGGCCCTTCGATCGAGAAGAGCATCGCGCCGCTGCGCAGCTTCGTCGCCGAGCCGATGCGCTTCGGGCGCCTGTTCCTGGCAGGGGATGCCGCGCACATCGTGCCCCCCACCGGCGCCAAGGGCTTGAACCTCGCCGCCGGCGACGTGGGCCTGCTGTCGCGGGCACTGGCGGAGTTCTACGGTGGATCGAGCCGGGGTATCGACACCTACTCCGAACGGTGCCTGCAGCGGGTGTGGAAGGCCGAGCGCTTCTCGTGGTGGTTCACCTCGCTGATGCACCGCTTCCCCGACACCGGCAGCTTCGGCCAGCGCATGCAGCACGCCGAGCTCTCGTACCTGGTCTCGTCGGAAGCGGCGTCCAAGGCGCTCGCCGAGAACTATGTCGGCCTGCCGCTGGCATTCTGAGTGGCCGCGCCGCGTGCGGTATGGTCCGGGCTTCCCACCCTCTAGACCCTGTCAGGGCGCACACCATGATCCTGGAACATGCGGACATCACCATCCCACCCGGCCAGCAGGCCGCCTTCGACGAGGCGATCGTGCGCGGCGTCACGACCGTCATCAGCCAGGCCAAGGGCTTTCGCGGCTGGCGCGTGCAGCGCGGCATCGAATCGGCGGAGCGCTACGTGCTGACGATCTACTGGGACACGCTGGAGAACCACACGGTGGACTTCCGCGGGGGTCCGCTGTTTGCACAGTGGCGTGCGATCGTCGGCCCGTTCTTCGCGAAGCAGCCGGTGGTGGAGCACTTCTCGCTCGTCGGCGAAGCGCCGATGCACTGAAGCCGCTCGGCGGCCGTCAAACCGGCTGGGCGTCCGGGCCCTTGGCGGCCGCAGCCAGCGCCAACGTGAGGTCCTTGCGGTAGCGATTCAGCTCCTGGACGCTTGCAAAGCTGCGTTCGAACAGCAAGCTCAGGTTGTGCAGGATCCGTTCGCCGACCTTCTTTTCCCAGGTCGCGTCGAACTGGATCTGCTTGTCAAGCCACGCTTCGAGCCAGCTCGGGTCGGGCAGGCGGCTCTGCACCGTATCGCGCGGGAAGAGCTTCTCGTTGACGTGCAGGTTGGTCGGGTGCAGCGCCTGCGCCGTGCGCCGTGCGCTGGCCATCAGCACGCCCACCTTCGCAAAGGCCGCACGGGCCTCGTCGCCGAACTTGTGCAGCGCGCGCTTCATGTAGCGCAGGTAGGCCCCGCCGTGCCGGGCCTCGTCCCGGGCGAGCGTCTCGTAGATGGCGCGGATGACAGGCTCCGAATGCCATTCGGCCGCCCGGCGGTACCAGTGGTTCAGCCGCACCTCGCCGCAGAAATGGAGCATCAGCGTCTCCAGCGCCGGGGCCGGATCGAACTCGAATCGCACTTCGTGCAGTTCGGCCTCGGTCGGCACGAGGTCGGGACGGAAGCGGCGCAGGTACTCCATCAGCACCAGGGAATGCTTCTGCTCCTCGAAAAACCACACGCTCATGAACGCGGAGAAGTCGCTGTCGTCGCGGTTGTCGCGCAGGAACATCTCGGTGGCCGGCAGCGCCGCCCACTCGGTGATCGCGTTCATCTTGATCGTCTGCGCCTGCTCCTCGGTGAGCAAGTCGGGCTGGAACCGGTCCCAGGGGATGTCGGTGTCCATGTTCCAGCGCACGGCTTCCAGTTGTTTGAAGAGTTCAGGGTAGAGCATGGCAGTTCCTAGGGAGCCTTCGATTCTAGGCGGGCCCCTGTCCGCCCCCTGCGCCTGGCCCTTGCCAGCGAAGGGATTGGCGCATTGGACAGAATCGAAGCGCCTCCGACTGTTGCATCCGATTGACATGGCCTACCGAGATTTGTTCCATCGCCGGTTCCTGGCCCTGGCGTTCGCCGGCCTGCTGGCGCCTTCCGCCGCCCACGCCGGCTGCCCCGCCCTGCTCAACCACACCCTGCCCCGGCTCCAGGACGAGCGGCCGGTGGCGCTGTGCGCTTATGCCGGGCAGGTGGTGGTGGTGGTCAACACGGCGAGCTATTGCGGCTTCACGCCCCAGTACAAGTCGCTGGAGGCGCTGTACGACCGCTACAAGGCGCGCGGCCTGGTCGTGCTGGGCTTCCCGAGCAACGATTTCGGCGCCCAGGAGCCGGGCAGCAATGCCGATGTGGCGGCCTTCTGCGAGAACACCTTCGGCGTCAGGTTCCCGATGTTCGCGAAGTCCCAGGTCAGGCCAGGGCCTGCGGCGAACCCGCTCTATGTCCAACTGGCCGAGCGCAGCGGGAAGGCGCCGGGCTGGAACTTCCACAAGTACGTCATCGGCCGCGACGGGCAGTGGGCCTTCAGCGCCGACAGCAAGACCGATCCGCTCGACGCATCCTTCATCGCTGACATCGAACGCCTGCTGGCCAAGCCGGCGCCGCGTCCTTAGCGGCCCGGCGGCGACGGGGCGGGCGCCTTCGCAAAGCTTTGTTTCTATCGCGGCCATCGCGGAACTCGGCGGCGCGCAGGGCATCTGACCCAACAGATGCTGCATGCAGTGTCGAATGGTTTTCCTGCAGCGTGGCCTCCTGTCGAACAGGCTGCAATCCCGAAGCGTCTCTCCTCCTCCTCCCTCCCTCCCTCCTTCGCTTCGGGGCGCCACGCAGCAGTTTTGTCTACGCAACCGCGCCGGCCTCGTGCCGGCGCAGCTGTTTCAGCGCAGCCAGCCCTTGCGCCGGAAGTACAGGAAGGGTGCCGCCACGGACGCGGCCATCAAGCCCAGAGCGAACGGGTAGCCAAGCGCCCAGTCGATTTCGGGCATGAACTTGAAGTTCATCCCGTACACGCTGGCGATCAACGTGGGCGGCAGCAAGGCCACGCTCGCCACGGAAAAGATCTTGATGATCTTGTTCTGGTTGATGTTGATGAAGCCCACCGTGGCATCCATCAGGAAGTTGATCTTGTCGAACAGGAACGCCGTGTGCGAATCGAGCGAATCGATGTCGCGCAGGATCTGCCGCGCCTCCTCGAACTGCTCTGCATTGAGCATGCGGCTGCGCATCATGAAACTGAGCGCGCGGCGCGTGTCCATCACGTTGCGGCGGATGCGCCCGTTCAAGTCCTCCTCCTTCGCGACGGCCGCCAGCACCTCGCTCGCCGCGCGGTCGTCCACGTCCTGCTTGAGCACGCGGGAGCTGACCTTCTCCAACGCGTCGTAGATGCCCTCGAGCGCATCGGCGCTGTACTCGGCATCCGTGTCGTAGAGCTTCAGCAGGACGTCCTTCGCGTCCTCGATCAGCGCCGGCGTGCGGCGTGCGCGCAGGCGCAGGAGCCGGAACACCGGCAGGTCCTCGGCGTGCACCGAGAACAGCACGTTATCCTTGAGGATGAACGCCACCCGGACATTGCGCGGGGTGACGTCGTCGTCGATCAGGAAGTCGGAGCGGATGTGGAGTTCGCCGTTGTCTTCCTCGTAGAAGCGGGCCGACTCCTCCAGGTCGTCGTCCACGGCATCCTCGGGGATCGTCAAGCCGAAACGGCTGGCGATCCAGCCCTTCTCCTGCGGCGTGGGTGCATCGAGATCCACCCAGACCGGCCTCAAGTCGGCCAGCGCTTCGGCGCTCTCGATTTCTTCCTGGAACAGCCGCCCATTGGCGAGCCTGAAGACGTTCAGCATGCGTTGCTCCGGCGCTCCTGTGCGCCTTGCGGGGTGCGATGGGTCGGAAGCGTCCGCCTGCCCCGGCATGCCGGAGCGGCGGTCACCTAGGGTGACTCTGGTCCACGGATTTCTCCACGTCGGGTAAGCCAAAGATTATGGCCCAGCGCGACCTCACGTTCGGCAGCGAAGCGCTGCCCTCACGCACCACCGCCTGGGCGGCGTCACCGATCCGCGCTGCGCTTCACGCATCACGTCACAACTGCGTACGCCCACACCAGTTTCATCGGCTTGTCACGCTCCTGTTTCGGGGGCACACTGTTTTCGACCCTGCTACTGCCGCTTCCTTCCTGACGCACCCCACCTTCCTGCTCCGACCCCCGATCCGGGACCCGGATCGCCTTCTCTTTCCGCTTTCCCTCAACCCCTTCCCCAAAGGAGGATCTGATGAACCTGACGATCAGCGGACACCATCTCGAAGTCACGCCGGCTCTCCGTGAGTATGTGCTCACGAAGTTGGATCGGGTGACGCGTCATTTCGACCAGGTGGTCGACATCAACGTGCTGCTGACGGTGGAGAAGATGCGAGAGAAGGAGCGTCGCCAGAGGGCCGAGATCACGGTCCATGTGAAGGGACGCGACATCTTCGCGGAGCAGAGCCACGAAGATCTGTATGCGGCCATCGACCAGTTGGTCGACAAGCTGGACCGGCAGGTCTGCCGCCACAAGGACAAGGTGCAGGACCACCACCACGTGTCCGCGAAGCGGCTCGACGCAAACGTCTGATCTTGCGCGCGAGCGCCTCGGCGGAAGCGGCCTTCGGGCCGCTTTTCCGTTCACTCATGTGGCGGCGCAGCAAAAGAGCAACAGCGGCGGCAGGGGATGACTGCAACGGTAGCGTGGCAAGGACCGATTTCTATAATCAACGCCCTCTTTGCGAAAGTCCCTGCGGATGTCGCAGCCGCCGCAACGTCGGGGAAACACCATGAACCGTCTCGCCGCCATCCTGCCCGCCAGCAACGTTCTGGTGAATGTGGAAGCCACCAGCAAAAAGCGCGCGTTCGAGCAGGCTGGGTTGCTGTTCGAAAACCAGCACGCGATCGCGCGTGCCACGGTCAGCGACAACTTGTTCGCCAGGGAACGCCTGGGCTCCACCGGCCTGGGTCACGGGGTGGCCATTCCCCATGGACGCATCAAGGGCTTGAAGAATCCGTTGGCGGCAGTCATCCGCGTCCAGCACCCGATCCCGTTCGACGCACCCGACGACGAGCCCGTCGGCCTGCTGATCTTCCTGCTCGTGCCGGAGGCCGCCACGCAGCGCCACCTCGAAATCCTGTCGGAGATCGCGGAACTGCTCTCCGACCGGGAATTGCGCGAACGCCTGAAATCCGAGCCGGACGCCGCGGGCCTGCACAAGCTCATCGCCGACTGGGCCCCATTGAAGTCGGTCGCCTGACCGCGTGAAGCCCTCATCCATCAGCGCGGAGGCGCTGTTCGAGGAACACCGCGTCGCGCTGCATTGGGAATGGGTGGCGGGCCACGCCCACCCGGAACGCCGCTTCGACGACGCGGCCGTGCGCGATGCCCGGTCGGCGGCCGACCTGGTCGGCTACCTCAACTACATCCACCCGTACCGCGTCCAGATCGTCGGCCGGCGTGAAGTCGCCTACCTCAGCCAGAGCGCCGACGAGGTGCTGGAGCGGCGGATCTCCCGGATCGTGACGCTGGAACCGCCGGTGATCATCGTCGCCGACGACCAGGTGCCGCCCGACCGGCTGACGGCCATGTGCGACCGGGCGGAGATCCCGCTGTTCGTCACCGCGGAATCCGCCGGCCACGTGATCGACGTGGTGCGCGGCTACCTGGGGCAGCTCTTCGCCGAGCGCACCACGCGGCACGGCGTCTTCATGGACATCCTCGGCCTGGGCGTGCTGCTGACCGGTGAATCCGGCCTCGGCAAGAGCGAACTGGGCCTGGAACTCATCTCGCACGGGCACGGACTGGTGGCAGACGATGCCGTCGACCTCTACCGTGTGTCGCAAACCGCCATCGAAGGGCGTTGTCCCGAGCTGCTGATCAACCTGCTCGAGGTCCGCGGCATCGGCCTGCTCGACATCAAGGCGATCTTCGGCGAGACCGCGGTGCGGCGGAAGATGCGCCTGAAGCTCATCGTCCACCTGGTGCGCAAGGAAACGATGGAGCGCGAATTCGAGCGGCTGCCCTACGAACCGATGCACGAGGAGATCCTCGGCGTGCCGGTGCGCAAGGTGATCATCGCGGTGGATGCAGGGCGCAACCTGGCGGTGCTCGTCGAGGCGGCGGTGCGCAACACGATCCTGCAGCTGCGCGGCATCGACACCTACCAGGAATTCATCCAGCGCCACCAGAAGGCCATGGATCAAGGCGGCGAGCCCTGATCCCGGGCGCGGCGCGCCCGCAGCCTGTCAGGACGGACGGTGCGGGCACTGCGGCTTGACGCACGCCGCATAGAGCGCCAGCGAGTGGTCGTGCAACTCGAAGCCGCGGCTCTGGGCCACCGCGCGCTGCCGCTTCTCGATCTCGGGATCGTAGAACTCCTCCACGCGGCCACAGGTGAGGCACACGAGGTGGTCATGGTGCTGACCCTCGTTCAGCTCGAACACCGACTTGCCCGACTCGAAGTGGCTGCGCGACAGCAGCCCGGCCTGCTCGAACTGCATGAGCACGCGGTACACCGTGGCCAGCCCGATGTCCGCACCCTCCGCGAGCAGGGCCTTGAACACATCTTCGGCAGTCATGTGCCGATGCTCCCCGCGTTGGAACACCTCGAGGATCTTGATGCGCGGCAGCGTCGCCTTCAGGCCGCTGCTCTTGAGTTCGTCTACGTGGTTCATGGCCGACCCCTTGGTTTTGGGGACCTTAGAATCCGAGCATGATAGCCAGCCCGCACCGGCACAACATGTTTCGACTTGAATACCTCGGCCTCGCGGCAGCGCTGCTGGCCACTGCCGGCTGCAGTTCGTGGCAGGAATCGCTGCGCACCTCCGACAGTGTCCTGGGCGTCATCACGCCTTACCGGGTCGAGGTGGTGCAAGGCAACGTCGTGACCAAGGAGCAGATCGCCCTGGTCAAGCCCGGCATGAACCGCGCACAGGTGCGCAACGTGCTCGGCTCGCCGCTGCTGGCCGACATCTTCCACGCGGACCGCTGGGACTACATCTTCACCATCAAGCGCCAGGGCACGGAGCCCCAGCGGCGCAGCGTGGTGCTTCAGTTCGAGGGCGACCTGCTCAAGACCGTGGAGGCCCCCGACCTGCCGGGCGAACAGGAGTTCGTCGCCTCGATCAGCCCGATCAAGACCGGAAAGCAGCCCAAGCTGGAGTTGACGGAAGAGCAGCGCAAGGCGCTGCCGGCACCGTCCAGGCCCGAAGCGGCGCCCTCGGCACCCGAGCCCGCGGGCGCGACACGCAGCTATCCGCCGCTGGAGGCCGCCAAGTGAGCGGCTCGCCCACGTTGAAGGTGGCCATTGCGGGGGCGTCCGGCCGCATGGGCCGGATGCTGATCGAAGCCGTTCAGGCGGCTGACGATTGTGTGCTGGCGGGTGCGCTGGACGTGCCGGGCAGCCCCGCCCTCGGCCATGACGCCACGGCCTTCCTGGGCCGCGCGAGCGGTGTCGCCATCACGGCCGACCTCGGCGCAGGCCTCGCCGGCGCCGAGGTGCTGATCGACTTCACCCGGCCCGAAGGCACCTTGGCGCACCTGGCGGCCTGCCGCGATCACGGCGTGCGCGCCGTGATCGGCACCACCGGCTTCACCGACGAGCAGAAGGCCGAGATCGCCGAGCATGCGCGGCACATCCCGATCGTCCTGGCGCCCAACATGAGCGTCGGCGTCAACGTGGTGCTGAAGCTGCTGGACATGGCCGCCCGCGCGCTCAGCGAGGGGTACGACATCGAGATCATCGAGGCGCACCACCGCCACAAGGTCGACGCCCCCAGCGGCACCGCGCTCAAGATGGGCGAGGTGGTCGCGAACGCGCTGGGGCGCGACCTGAAGGCCTGCGCCGTGTACGGCCGCGAAGGTGTCACCGGCGAACGCGACCCCAGCACGATCGGCTTCGCCACGGTGCGGGGCGGCGACATCGTCGGCGATCACACGGTGCTGTTCGCGGGCACCGGCGAGCGCATCGAGATCACGCACAAAAGCGCCAGCCGGGTGACCTACGCACAGGGCAGCCTGCGCGCCGCCCGTTTCCTCGCCGACAAGCCGCACGGCCTGTTCGGCATGGACGACGTGCTCGGCCTGGCCTGACGCCGCCCGCATGGACAGCGGCTTCGGCGCGTTCTGGCACGCCAGCGATGGCGTGGGCCGCAGCGTGGCGGCCCTGCTGCTGCTGATGTCGGTCAGCGCCTGGGTGGTGATTCTGTGGAAAGGCTGGGTGTTGCGCCGCGCGGCGCGCGACATCGAGCGTGCCGTCTCGGCGTTCTGGGCCGCACCGGCACTCGATATCGGCCGCGAGCGCCTGGCCGCGCTCGACCGCGAAGGCCTGCTGGTGCCGCTCGTCGACGCCGCCACCGCCCCGTCGCAGCCCGGCACGCTGGCCACCGATGCGCACCTCGCCTCTCAACTGACGCGGCGCCTGCGCGACGCGCTGCACCGCGGCCTCGCCCACCTGCAGTTCGGCCAGGTGCTGCTGGCGTCCGTCGGCAGCACCGCCCCGTTCGTTGGCCTCTTCGGCACGGTCTGGGGGATCTACCACGCGCTGGCGGCCATCGCCGCGGAAGGCGGCATCACGATCGAGAAGATCGCCGGCCCGGTGGGCGAGGCCCTGGTAATGACGGCGGCGGGCCTGGCCGTGGCCATCCCCGCCGTGCTGGGCTACAACGTCTTCGGCAAACGGGTCAGCGCCTGCGAGGCCGAGCTCGAGGGCTTCGCCCACGACCTGCGCGAGATGATGCTCGCCCGCGCGTCCGAGTCCTGAGCCGCCACGCCATGGCATTCGGCCGCCTCGAACGCAACCCCGGCGCGCGGCCGATGAGCGACATCAACATGACACCGCTGATCGACGTGATGCTGGTGCTGCTGGTGATCTTCATGATCACCGCGCCGCTGATGACCAGCAGCCTTAAGCTCGAGCTGCCCAAGAGCGACGCCGGCACGCCAGGACAAGCGCCCGCCTTCGTGACGCTGGCCATCGACGAGCACGGCCGCCTGTTCCTCGACGAACAACCCCTGGCGAAGGACGAACTCGCCGCGCGCCTGGCCGCGGCGGCGCAGGGCAACCCGCAGCTCGAAGTGCAGTTGCGCGCCGATCGCCGCGTGCCCTACGGCGACGTGGCGACGCTGATCGGGCAGGTGCAGAAGGCCGGCCTGTCGCGCATCGGTTTCGTGACCGAGCCCGCCTCTCCCTGACGGGGGCCTCCCTACAATCGACGGCATGAACGACAAGTACATGCCCGCCGAGGTCGAGGGAGCCGCGCAAGCGCACTGGAACGCCCGCGACGCCTACCGCGTCACCGAAGACGCCAGCAAGCCCAAGTTCTACGCCTGCTCGATGCTGCCCTACCCCAGCGGCAAGCTGCACATGGGGCATGTGCGCAACTACACCATCAACGACATGCTCACCCGCCAGCTGCGGATGAAGGGCATGAACGTGCTGATGCCGATGGGCTGGGACGCCTTCGGCCTGCCGGCCGAGAACGCCGCGATCAAGAACCAGGTGCCGCCGGCGCAGTGGACCTATTCGAACATCGCCTACATGAAGAAGCAGATGCAGGCGATGGGGCTGGCCATCGACTGGAGCCGCGAAGTCGCGACCTGCTCGCCCGCGTACTACAAGTGGAACCAGTGGCTGTTCCTGAAGATGCTGGAGGCCGGCATCGCCGAACGCCGCACGCAGGTCGTCAACTGGGACCCGGTCGACCAGACCGTGCTGGCCAACGAGCAGGTGGTCGACGGCAAGGGCTGGCGCTCGGGCGCGCCGGTCGAGAAGCGCGAGATCCCCGGCTACTACCTGAACATCACCCAGTACGCGGCCGAACTGCTCGACCACGTGCAGCACCACCTGCCCGGCTGGCCCGAGCGCGTGAAGCTGATGCAGGAGAACTGGATCGGCAAGAGCGAAGGCGTGCGCTTCGCCTTCCCGCACGAGATCCGCGACGCGAACGGCGCGCTCATCCAGGACGGCCGCCTCTACGTGTTCACCACGCGCGCCGACACCATCATGGGCGTCACCTTCTGCGCCGTCGCGCCCGAGCACCCGCTCGCCACGCACGCCGCGCAAGGCAACCCGGCACTGGCCGCGTTCATCGAACAGGCCCAGCAGGGCGGCACCACCGAGGCGGAACTCGCCACCAAGGACAAGGAAGGCATGCCCACCGGCCTCTTCGTGCAGCACCCGCTGACGGGGGAACGGATCGAGGTGTGGGTCGGCAACTACGTGCTGATGAGCTACGGCGACGGCGCCGTGATGGGTGTGCCCGCGCACGATGAGCGGGACTTCGCGTTCGCCAAGAAGTACGGCCTGCCCATCATCCAGGTGGTGACGGTCGACGGCGAGCAGTATTCGTACGACGCCTGGGCCGAGTGGTACGGCGACAAGCAGCGCGGCGTCGTCATCAACTCCGGCAACTACAGCGGCCTGGGCTACCAGGACGCGGTGGACGCCATCGCGCACGACCTGGCCGCCAAGGGCCTGGGTGAGAAGAAGACCACCTGGCGCCTGCGCGACTGGGGCATCAGCCGCCAGCGCTACTGGGGCACGCCGATCCCGATCATCCACTGCGCCGACTGCGGCCCGGTGCCGGTGCCCGAGAAGGACCTGCCGGTCGTGCTGCCCGAGGAGCTGATCCCCGACGGCAGCGGCAACCCGCTGAACAAGTGCGAGGCTTTCCTGAACGTCGGCTGCCCCCGATGCGGCCAGCCCGCGCGGCGCGAGACCGACACGATGGACACCTTCGTCGATTCGTCGTGGTACTTCATGCGCTACTGCGACCCGTCCAACGACGAGAAGATGGTCGCCGAGGGCACGCAGTACTGGATGCCGATGGACCAGTACATCGGTGGCATCGAGCACGCCATCCTGCACCTGCTGTACGCCCGCTTCTGGACGAAGGTGATGCGCGATCTCGGCCTGGTGAAGGTCGACGAGCCGTTCAAGCGCCTGCTCACGCAGGGCATGGTGCTGAACCACATCTACAGCCGCCGCACCGACAAGGGCGGCATCGAATACTTCTGGCCGCACGAGGTCGAGAACGTGTTCGACGCGGGCGGCAAGATCGTCGGCGCCAAGCTGAAAAGCGATGGCTCGGCGGTGGAGTACGGCGGCGTCGGCACGATGTCGAAGTCGAAGAACAACGGGGTCGATCCGCAGGAGCTGATCGACCGCTACGGCGCCGACACCGCGCGGCTCTTCGTGATGTTCGCGTCGCCGCCCGAGCAGACGCTGGAATGGAACGATGCCGGCGTGGAAGGCGCGCACCGCTTCCTGAAGCGCGTGTGGGGCTTCGGCGCGAAGAACGCCGCCGCGATCGCCGCCGCGGGCGACGTGGCCGCCGGCACGCTGTCGGCGGGCGCCAAGGCGCTGCGCCGCGAGGTGCACACGGTGCTCAAGCAGATCAGCTACGACTACGAGCGCATGCAGTACAACACCGTCGTCTCCGGCGCGATGAAGCTGCTGAACGCGCTGGAAGACTTCAAGGCAGCGCCGGGCGACGAGCCCGTGCTGCGCGAAGGCTTTTCGGTGCTGCTGCGCGGCCTCTACCCCGCCTGCCCGCACATCACGCACGGCCTGTGGCAGCAGCTCGGCTACGCCGATCGCCTGGGCGAGTTGCTCGACGCGCCCTGGCCCGAGGTCGATGACGCCGCGCTGGTGCAGGACAGCATCGAGCTGATGCTGCAGGTCAACGGCAAGCTGCGCGGCTCGATCACCGTGCCGGCGGGCGCCGACAAGGCGGCGATCGAGGCCGCCGCGCTGGCCAGCCCTGATTTCGCCAAGTTCGCCGAGGGCAAGGGCGCAAAGAAGGTGATCGTGGTGCCGGGCCGTCTGGTCAACGTGGTCGTCTGATGCGCCGGCTCCATCGCCGTGCATGGCTGGCCGGGCTGGGCGCCTCGGCGCTGGCCGCGGGCTGCGGCTTCCAGCTGCAGCGCCCGCCGGTGCTGCCCTTCCGCAGCATCGCGTTCACGGGCTTCTCGGCCCGTTCGCCGCTGGCGGCCGAGCTGCGCAGCCGCGTCGGCGAGACCCGCATCAGCGAGATCCCGGCGCAGGCCGAGGTGATCCTGCATGCGCTGTCCGACCGGCGCGAACGCAGCGTGGTGGCCACCACCGCGGCCGGCCAGGTGCGCGAGGTGCAGCTGCGCGTGCGCCTGAACTTCCGCGTGACGGCGCCGGGCGGCCGCGTGCTGCTGCCGCCCTCCGAGCTGCTGCTCACGCGCGACATGACCTATAACGAAACCGCCGCCCTGGCCAAGGAGCAGGAAGAGGCCCAGCTCTACCGGGCGATGGAAAGCGACATCGCGCAGCAGATCATGCGGCGCCTGGCCGCCTTGCAGCCGGACGCGGGCCGCTGATGCAAGTCCGCCCCGACCAGCTCGCCGGCCACCTGGCCAAGGGCCTGAAGCGCCTCTACACCGTGCACGGCGACGAGCCGCTGCTGGCGCAGGAGGCGGCCGACGCCGTGCGCGCCGCCGCACGGGCCGCCGGCTACAGCGAACGCAAGGTCTTCACCGTCAGCGGTGCGCATTTCGACTGGAGCGGCCTGCTGGGCAGCGCGCAGGCGATGAGCCTGTTCGCGGACCGACAGCTGATCGAGATCCGCATTCCCGGCGGCAAGCCCGGCAAGGAGGGCTCGGAAGCGCTGCAGCGCTACTGCGAGGCCCTGTCGGACGACGTGCTCACGCTGGTGCACCTGCCGCGGCTGGACGGCACACAACTCAAGAGCGCCTGGTACACCGCGCTCGACGGCGCCGGCGTCACGCTGCGTGTCGACCCGGTGGAACGCCGCGACCTGCCGACCTGGATCGCCCGCCGCCTGGCCGCGCAGGGCCAGACGGTGGCGGACGGCGACGAAGGCCAGCGCACGCTGGCCTTCGTCGCCGATCGCGTGGAGGGCAACCTGCTCGCGGCGCACCAGGAGCTGCAGAAGCTCGGGCTGCTCTATCCGGCCGGCACGCTCAGCTATGCGGAGGTGGAAGCGGCCGTGCTCAACGTGGCGCGCTACGACGTCTTCAAGCTCGGCGAAGCGGTGCTCGCCGGCCACGTGCCGCGCGCGCTGCGCATGCTCGACGGCCTGCGCGCCGAGGGCGAGGCGGCCGTGCTCGTGCACTGGACGCTGGCCGAGGACATCCGAGCCCTCAAGCGCGTGCACGACGCGATGGCCGACGGCAAGCCGCTCCCCATGGCGCTGCGCGAGCAGCGGGTCTGGGGGGTCAAGGAGCGCCTCTTCGAGCGGGTGCTGCCCGCGCTGACCGGCAACGACCTCGCGCTGCTGGTGGAGGCCGCGAGCATCTGCGACGGCATCGTCAAGGGCCTCAAGCACCCCGACTGGCCCACCGATGCCTGGGACGCGCTGCGCCGCCTGGCGCTCATGCTGATGCAGCGTGTCATGCCGCTGCCGCGTGGCGCGTCGGCCTGCGGCCTGCGGCTGGTGCTGTAGCGGGCGGCGCCCGTTCAGTACCCGCGCGTGCGGTCCACCAGGTGCTGCAGCGGCAGGCCGTCGCGCAGCGCGCGCAGGTTGGCGGCGGCCACGCGTGCGGCGCTGCGCGGATCGGTCTGCGCCGCCACATGCGGCAGCACCGTGATGCGCGGGTGCGACCAGAACGGATGCACCGGCGGCAGCGGCTCAGCAGCGAAGACGTCGAGCACCGCGTGCCCGATGTGCCCCGAGTCCAGGGCCGCCAGCAGGTCGGCTTCCACGAGATGTCCGCCGCGCGCCAGGTTCACGATGCCCGCGCCGCGCGGCAAGGCCGCAAACAGCGGTGCGCCCAACATACCCGCCGTCTGCGGCGTCAACGGCAACAGGTTGATCACCACGTCGCTGCGCGCCAGCAGCGGGGCGAGCGCCTGCGGCCCGTCGGCCCGGCGCCAGCCGGCGGCGCGGTAGCCCTGCTGCTGCAGCCGGCGCAGCGTGGCCTGCCCCATCTGGCCCGTGCCGAGTACGGTGGCCCGGACCTCGTCGGCCCGGCGCTGCGGGTGCTGCTGCCACAGGCCGCCGGCCTGCTGGCGGGCATACGCGAAGAAGCCGCGGTGCAGCGACAGCGTGGCCCACAGCGCGGTCTCCGCCATCGCCTCGTTCATCGCCGGATCGACCATGCGCGCGACCGGCACGTCCTCGGGCAGCGTGGGGTCGCCCAGCAGCCGGTCGACCCCGGCCCACAGCGACTGGATCAGCCGCAGCCGGGGCAGCCCCTGCAGCCGGCCGGGCGCCGGGTTGGCGACCACGGCCGCCTCGATCATGGCGGCCGGGAACGGCGCATCGTCCCACCACCACCGCGCCTCGGGCAGCGCCGCGGACAGCGCGGCCGACCATGCCGCACGCTCGTCAGTGCCGAGGTTGCCCGCCAGCAGCACGTCCATCGGGGCGGCCCGTTTCATCCGGCCTGCGCGGCCTGCAGCAGCCGCTGCAGGGCCGCGTGGACCGTCTGCGCCCGCACGGAGCGGCGGTCGCCGCCCAGTTGCAGCAAGGTGGCCTCCACGCCGCCGCCGGCGCGCCCGACGGCCAGCCAAACCGTGCCGACGGGCTTGCCCGGCACGGCACCGCCCGGCCCGGCGATGCCGGTGACGGCCACTGACAGCTCGGCATGCGCATGCGCCAAGGCGCCGAGCGCCATCGCACAGGCCACCGGCTCGCTCACCGCACCGTGGGTGGCGATCAGGGCCGGCGCGACGCCGAGCATCTCGGCCTTGGCCTCGTTGCTGTAGGTGACGAACCCGCGCTCGAACCAATCGCTCGAGCCGGCCACCGCGGTGCACGCCGCGGCGATCAGCCCGCCGGTGCAGCTTTCCGCGGCAGCGATGCGCCAGCCGCGGCCGCGCAAGGCCTGCGCCAAAGACACCACCAGGGGCTCGACCTCGCTCACATCCATGACGACAGGACCTTCCACAAGGCGATGGTCAGCAGCGTGCACAGCGCCGCCACCAGGTCATCGAAGAGGATGCCGAAACCCGCGCGCCAGCCGGGCGCCGTGCCCGCTGCGGTCTTGAAGCGGCGGTCGGCCCAGCGCACCGGGCCGGGCTTGACGGCATCGAAGAACCTGAACAGCACGAAGGCCACCGCCTGGCCGGCGAGGCCCGTGGGCGTGATCAGCCACAGCACTGCCCAGAACGCCACCACCTCGTCCCACACGATGGCGCCGGGATCGGCCGTGCGCAGGTCGCGCGCCGTGCGGGTGCAGGCCCACCAGCCCACCAGAAGGCTGCCGGCCAGCACCCCCGCCCACTGCCGGTCGGTGAGCCAGAAGTCCAGCACGATGAACGCCAGCCACCCCCACAGCGTGCCCACCGTGCCGGGCGCCCAGGGCGACAGCCCGCTGCCGAAGCCGAGCGCGATCCACGCATGCGGGCGCGGCAGCATGAAGCGGGCGGTGGCCCGCTGCGGCGGGGCGGGTTCGCGCATCGCGACGTCGACGACGTCGTCGTTCATGACTTGAAATGATCGAAGGAAGCCCACTGCGGCACCACGGGCCCTCCCTCGGCGTCGACCACCCGCAGCCCCGGCTCGGCCTCCATGAGGCCGATGCGGGTGACCGCCACCCCCGCCGCGCGGCCCGCGGCCCGCACCGCGTCGTCGGCCCCGGCCGGTGCGGTGAAGACCAATTCATAGTCGTCGCCGCCCGCCAGCGTGCATTCGAGCTGCACCGAGGCCGGCTGCGCGCGCAGGATCTCGCTGCGCGGCACGTCATGCGCGGCGAGCCGGGCACCGACGCGGGAGCGGCGCAGGATGTGGCCCAGGTCGCCGAGCAGGCCGTCGCTGACGTCCGCCGCGCTGGTCGCCAGCCCACGCAGCGCCTCGCCCAGCGCCACGCGCGGCTGCGGCTGCTCCATCGCGCGCCGCACCGTGTCGAAGGCATCGCCGTCCAGCGACCGCTGGCCGCGGAACACCTCCAGCGCCAGCCGGGCGTCGCCCAGCGTGCCGCTCACCCACAAGGCGTCGCCCGGGCGCGCGCCGGAGCGCAGCAGCGCCTGGCCGGGCGGCACTTCGCCGAACACGGTGATGCCGATGTTGAGCGGGCCGGCCGTGGTGTCGCCGCCCACCAGTTCGATCCGGTGGGCGTCCGCCAGCGCGAACAGCCCGCGGGAGAAGCCGGCGAGGAAGGCCTCGTCGACCCGCGGCAGCGCCAGTGCCAGCGTGAACGCCAGCGGCGCCGCGCCACAGGCGGCGAGGTCGGACAGGTTCACCGCGAGCGCCTTGTGGCCCAGGCGTTCCGGCGGCACCGTGGACAGGAAGTGCCGGCCCTCGACCAGCGTGTCCGTCGAGATGGCGAGTTGCATCCCGGGCGACGGCGCGACGATCGCGCAATCGTCGCCGATGCCCAGCACCGCCCGCCCGCGCGGACGCTCGAAGTACTTCGCGATGAGGTCGAACTCGCCCAGCGCCATGCAATGCGTCAGCGTGCGGCCGGCGTGTCGAGGGAGGCGTCGCGCAGCAGGTTGGCGAGCTCGACGGCGGACTTCACGTCCATCTTCTCGAAGACCCGGGCACGGTGGACCTCCACGGTGCGCACGCTGATGTTCAGCGCGTCGGCGATCAGCTTGTTGGGGCGGCCGTCGATCACCAGCCGCATCACCTCGCGCTCGCGCTCGGTGAGGTCGGCCAGTGCCTTGCGCAGGCTGTCATGGGCCTGGCGCCGCAGGATGGCCGCGGCGCTGAGTTCGAGCGCCCGCTCGATCCGGTCGACCAGTGCGTTGTCGGAGAAGGGCTTCTCGACGAAGTCGTAGGCCCCCTGCTTGACGGCGGCCACCGCGGTGGGCACGTCGCCGTGGCCGGTCAGGAACACGACCGGGATCGCCGCCAGCCGGCCCGACTCCGTCAGGCGCTCGAACAAAGCCAGGCCGCTTTCCCCCGGCATGCGCACGTCCAGCAACAGGCAGGAGGGCGCCACCGGCCACGCCCCCCCGTGCTGCTGCCACTGCGCCTCCAGGAAGGCATCAAAAGCCTCCGCGCTGCCGAAGCCCTCGGACAACAGCCGCCGCGACCGCAGCAACCACGCGAGCGCATCGCGCACGACGTCTTCGTCGTCGACGAGGTAGACCATCGGCAAGCCGAGGGAGGCGGGCAGAGAGGACATCGGCGATCACGCAGCGCGGGTTGCCGCGATGCTACCCCGGCCGGGCCACCGCCTTCGCACCGGACACCTCGGCGTCGCCGCGGTTGCGCGAAGGATCGGTGGCGGGCAGCGTGAAAACGAACTCCGTGCCTTTCGTGGATCCGCCGTCCGCACCGCCGTGCACATGGAAGTCGAGCGCGCCCCCGTGCTGCTCGATCACGGTGCGGCACAGGCTCAGGCCCAGGCCCATGCCTTCGCTGCGCGTGGTGAAGAAGGGCGTGAACAGGCGCTCGGCCACTTCGGGCGCGATGCCCGGCCCGGCGTCCAGCACGCTGAAGCTGACCCACTTGGGGTGGGTCTGCCGCACCCGCAGCGTCAGCACGCGCGCGGCCAGCGGCGTCGCGGTCTCCATCGCCTGGATGCCGTTGCGCGTCAGATTCAGCAGGACCTGCTCGACCATCGTGCGATCCGCCAGCACGCGCGGCGGCGGCGACGGGATGTCGAGTTCGATGCGCGCCCCGCTCTTGCGCGCCTGCAGACGCACCAGCGGCATCACGGCATCGATCAGCTGCGACGCGGAGATGGCCTCGCGCGCCTGCTCGCGGCGGCGGACGAAATCGTGCACGCTCTTGATCACGCGGCCGGCGCGCTCGGCCTGCTCGGCGATGCGTGTCAGGCCCTGCTTCAGCAGGCCCACCGTGTCGTCGTCGGGGGTCTCGATCAGGTTGAGCGAACCCGTGGCATAACTCGCAATGGCGGCCAGCGGCTGGTTCAGCTCGTGGCTCAGCAGCGAGGCCATCTCGCCGACCGTGGCGAGCCGGGCCGTCGCCTGCAGGCGGTCCTGCTGCTGGCGCGACAGCTCCTCGACGCGGCGCTGCGCGCTCATGTCGAGCACGGCGCTCATCCAGCCCTTTTGCTTGCCGACGCTGTCGACCAGCGGCGCCTCGTAGATGACGACGGGGAAGCGCTCGCCGTTCTTGCGCATGAACTCCGTCTCGAAGCCCTGCTGGATGTCGCCGCGGTCGCGCACCGACGACAGCCGCTGGCTCTGCCGGACGCGGTACTCCTCCACCCGCTCGGTCGGCCAGTAGGCGGGCGGATTGGAATCCATCAGCTCCTCGGCCCCGAAGCCGACCATCGCGCAGAACGCCGGGTTGACATAGGTGATGCGGCCTTCGAGATCCCGCGCCCGCAGGCCGGTGATCAGCGAATCCTCCATCGCCTTGCGGAAGGCGAGCGCCTCGCCGAGCGCCGATTCGGCCCGTGCGCGCTTGCGGACGTCGCGCAGCAGCAGCAAGACCACCGCGAACAGCGCCAGCGAGAGGCCGAGCACCAACGCAGTCGCCAGGTTCGGAATCAGCCTCGGGCTGCCCTCGGCACTGTCCACCCGCAGCACCAGCGAGGCGCCGGGCAGGTCGATGACGCGCTGCGCCTGGTACACGCCGGCCCCTCGCGGCACGCCGGCACGCGCCAGCCGCGTGCCATCGCCTTCGATGAAGGACAGCTCGTGGCCGCGGGACTGCTCGGGCGACATCGACTCCTCCAGGAGCACGGACAAGGCCAGCGTCGCCACCAGGTACAGCGGCTCGCGCACGCCGGTGGACACCGGGATGCACACATCGAGCACCTCGAGGCCCGTGCCGGCCGGCTGCGGGACGAAGTAGGTCCGGGAGAACATCGGCGTGCCGGTGCGGCGGGCCCCCGTGCAGGCCAGTTCGGCCTCCACCCCCATCGCCGTGCGCGGCAACTGGCTGAACACCGGCGCGCGGTAGGGGGTGTCGACCGCGTCGTCGATGCCGAACGAGGCATTGCGGCGCTCGATGCGCAGCAGCGCGTGGCGGGCGCGCAGCAATTCGCCGGCGTCGATGCGCCACTGGGCCGGCGCGGGCTCGTGCCAGAGCAGCGCCTGCAGGCTCTGGAGGCCGCGCTGCACGTCGCGCCGCAGCTCGCTCGCCACCTGGCCGGCGAAATCCTCGACACGCTCCTGGGCGCGCACGTTCTCGTAGTTGAGCGTGAGCAGCACCAGCAGCGTCTGGGCCACCAGCAGCAGCGCCACGAGGGTCGACCACAGCAACGCGCGGCGCACCTTGCGGGGCGGGCGCCGCCATGGCCTGCGCGAAATGCTGGTGGATGTCATGGTCCGGGCCAGTATGGTTCAAGGCCCGCGCAAAGCTGCTACGCAGTTTTGCGCATCAATCCGGGCCGCCCCTCGCGCGACACTGCGCGTCCATGGGGGCAAAATCGCTGCCCCTTTCGCCGCAACCACGGACAACAAGCCATGCCCAGCCAGGAAGAAAAGCGCGCAGAACTGCGCCGTGCCGCGCTTGAGTACCACGAGTTCCCGACGCCCGGCAAGATCGCTGTCACGCCGACGAAGCAGCTTGTCAACCAGCACGACCTGGCGCTGGCCTACTCCCCCGGCGTCGCCGCAGCGTGCGAGGAGATCGTGGCCGACCCGGCCAACGCCTTCCGCTACACCTCGCGCGGCAACCTGGTGGCCGTGGTCACCAACGGCACGGCGGTGCTCGGCCTCGGCAACATCGGCCCGCTGGCGGCCAAGCCGGTGATGGAAGGCAAGGGGGTGCTGTTCAAGAAGTTCGCCGGCATCGACGTCTTCGACATCGAGCTTGCCTGCGACAGCCTGGACAAGCTGGTCGACGCCATCGCGGCGCTGGAACCCACCTTCGGCGGCATCAACCTCGAGGACATCAAGGCACCCGACTGCTTCTACGTCGAGCGCCAGCTGCGCGAGCGCATGAAGATCCCCGTCTTCCACGACGACCAGCACGGCACGGCCATCGTCGTGGGCGCCGCGCTGCTCAACGGGCTGAAGGTGGCGGGCAAGAAGCTCGACGAGGTCAAGCTCGTCACCTCCGGCGCCGGCGCCGCGGCGCTGGCCTGCCTGACCCTGCTGGTCAAGCTGGGCGTGCCCCGCAAGAACATCTGGGTGACCGACCTGGCGGGCGTCGTCTACCAGGGCCGCACCGAGCTGATGGACCCCGACAAGGCCGAGTTCGCGCAGGACACCCCCTTGCGCACGCTCGCCGAGGTGGTCGCCGGCGCCGACGTGTTCCTGGGGCTGTCGGCGGCCGGCGTGCTGAAGCCGGCGATGGTGCAGTCGATGGCGGCCAACCCGGTGATCTTCGCGCTGGCCAACCCGACGCCCGAGATCCTGCCGGAGGAAGTCAAGGCCGTGCGCGACGACGCCATCATGGCCACGGGCCGCAGCGACTATCCGAACCAGGTCAACAACGTCCTGTGCTTCCCCTACATCTTCCGCGGCGCCCTGGACTGCGGGGCGACGACGATCACCACCGAGATGGAGATCGCCACCGTCCACGCCATCGCCGAGCTGGCGCAGGCGGAGCAGAGCGAGGTAGTGGCCGCCGCCTATGCCGGTGCGACGCTGAGCTTCGGGCGCGAGTACCTGATCCCGAAGCCGTTCGATCCGCGGCTGATGATGAAGATCGCCTGCGCCGTCGCCCGCGCCGCCGAGGAATCCGGCGTGGCCTCGCGGCCCATCGCCGACTACGACGCCTACGTCGAGAAGCTGCAGGCCTTCGTCTACGCCTCCGGGACGACGATGCGCCCGATCTTCAACGTGGCCAAGCGCGCGCAGCACAAGCGCGTGGCCTACGCCGAGGGCGAGGAGGAACGTGTGCTGCGGGCGGTGCAGGTGGTCGTCGACGAGGGCCTGGCGCGGCCCACGCTCATCGGGCGTCCCGCGGTGATCGCGCAGCGTGTCGAGAAGTTCGGGCTGCGCCTAGCGGCCGGCCGCGACTACGACATCGTGAACACCGACCACGACGAGCGTTATACCGGCTACTGGCAGTCCTACCACCAGATGATGGAACGCAAGGGGGTCACCAAGCAGCTCGCGAAGATCGAGATGCGGCGGCGCCTGACGCTCATCGGCTCGATGCTGCTGCATGACGGCGAGGTCGACGGCCTGATCTGCGGCACCTGGGGCACGACGACCCACCACCTGGTCTACATCGACCAGGTCATCGGCCGGCGCCCGGGCGTGAACACCTACGCCTGCATGAACAGCCTGATCCTCCCGGGCCGCCAGGTGTTCCTGGTCGACACCCATGTCAACTACGACCCGACGGCCGAGCAGCTGGCAGAGATCACCGTGCTGGCCGCCGAGGAACTGCGCCGCTTCGGCGTGGTGCCGAAGGCGGCGCTGCTGTCGCACTCCAACTTCGGCTCCAGCAACCAGCCCTCGGCCGTCAAGATGCGCGAGACGCTGGCCCTGGTGCAGGCGCAGGCGCCCTGGCTCGAGATCGATGGCGAGATGCACGGCGACACCGCGCTGGACCCTGCCCACCGCGCGACGGTGATGCCGCGCAGTTCGCTGGTGGGTGAAGCCAACCTGCTGGTGCTGCCCAACATCGACGCTGCCAACATCGCGTACAACCTGCTGAAGACGGCCGCGGGCGGCGGCATCGCGATCGGGCCGGTGTTGCTCGGCGCGGCCAAACCGGTGCACATCCTGACGCCATCCGCCACCGTGCGCCGCATCGTGAACATGACGGCGTTGACGGTGGCCGATGCCAACGCAGCGCGCTGACCCGCACTGGAATGTAAATCGCTTGACAGTTTGATCGCCTGCAAGGATCACTGCCAAATCAGCCTACCCCGAAACAGTTAGTACCCACTCATATCCTCAGGCCGCTGCCCGAAAACATGGCAGCGGCTTGAGCTTTTGCACCCGAGTCGGTACCATTTCGCTTTCAGGTTTCAGGGTTAACCCCGTGACTCAGGCCCAGCGGTCTTCTTTGGTGCAGTCTCTACGTAAGTTGGGGCTCACGCTTGGGACCGCAGCGCTCCTTGCTTGCGCAGCTCCGGTCGCACAGGCCAGGCCCGCGCAGGAAGGGGCGGTCGGGATCGGTGGCGACAGTGTCGTGGCCTGGTCCCAATTGCCTGCCGAAGCCCGGGCCACGGAGCGGCTCATCCGAGTGGGTGGACCTTTTCCGTACCAGAAGGACGGCAGCGTATTCGGTAACCGGGAACGTCTGCTGCCCCGCCAGTCCAGAGGCTTTTACCGCGAATACACGGTGAAGACGCCGGGCGTCCGCCACCGCGGCGCGCGGCGCATCGTGTGCGGTGGACGCCAGCCCACGCAACCGGAAGCCTGTTACTACACCCAAGATCACTACGCGAGCTTCAGCCGTATCGTGCAGTGAACACTGTTTCTTCCCTTGAACCCAGGAGGATCGCGACCATGCTCTTGCAGACCGTCCGTCCGAACATCGTTCAGGCCATCCGCGCATACCGCGTCGATGACCTCATGAAGTCCGCCCAGGAGGTCGGGCAGCATTTTCTGTACGCGAACTTGGCAAATGCCCAGTCGAAGCAGGAAGTGCTGGAGGCGATTGCCGAGTCCTTTCTCTTCCCCGCGCACTTCGGCAAGAATCTGGACGCGCTCTACGATTGCATGACGGACCTGGTGCACAAGTCCGGCGCGCAGCCTGGCTTCGTGGTGGTGCTGGAGCAGTTGCCCGACAACCCTCGGTTCGACCGCGAAGCCCGCGAGCAGCTGCTCGATGTTTTCCGCGACGCAGCCGACTTCTGGGCAGACAGAAAGATCGCCTTCCGATGTTTCTATTCTTTTCAGTAGCCCGCTCCCAAGAAAACGGGTCATGGGAGCGGGCTGCTGAAACGGCCCCTGAAACCACTGCCAAGCCGAAGAGCACCTCCAAGGCGGCAGCGAACAGCACCTTCGGCATGAACATGCCGATGATGAGCAGCGCGTTCGACACAGCGATGTGGCTCAACGCCGCATGAGTTGAAGCGCCGGGCGACCGGCGCCTTCAGCCCCCCGCCGCGGTCAGCCGACTGCGGCCGCCAGCGCCACGAATTCGGCCACCGGCACCTCCTCAGCACGCCGCTGCAGGTCGAAAGCGCCGGTGAAACCGCGCTCGTCCAGCCAACGCCCGAGCGTGTTGCGCAGCACCTTTCGGCGCTGCGAAAACGCCACCGCGACCAGTTCCTCCAGGCGCGCGAAGTCCACGGCGGCAGGCTTGGCGTGCGGCAGCATGCGGACCACGGCCGACTCCACACGCGGCGGCGGCTCGAATGCCTCTGGCGGCACGTCGATCACCGACTCCATGGCGTAGCGCCACTGCAGCATCACCGACAGCCGGCCATACGCCTTGCTGCCCGGCCCGGCGACCATGCGGTCCACCACCTCCTTCTGCAGCATGAAATGCTGGTCCTGCACGGCGGACGCGAACCCGAGCAGATGGAACAGGATGGGCGTGGAGATGTTGTAGGGCAGGTTGCCCACCACCCGCAACGGCTGCCCCCGCTCCGCACCGAGCGCCGCAAAATCGACCTTCAGCACGTCCGACTCGATGACGGTCAACCCGTCCTGGCGGCGCAGCCGGGCAGCCAGGTCCCGGTCGAGCTCGATCACGGTCAGCGCTGCGCAGCGCTCGCGCAGCGGCAGCGTGAGGGCGCCCAGCCCGGGGCCGATCTCGATCAGCGCTTCGCCGGGCCGGGGATCGATGGCACCGACGATCGCATCGATGACGATGTCGTCGGACAGGAAATGCTGGCCGAAGCGCTTGCGCGCGATGTGCTTCACGCCGGCTCGCCGCTCAAGGCTGCTGCGGCGCTTCGCGCAGCTCGACGTAGGCGCGCGCGCGCAGTTCGCGCACCCACTCCTCGTAGGCGCCATCGAACTTCTGCTCACGCAGCGCGTTGCGGGCCTGCTCGCGCAGCTGCTTCATCTCGACGTCGACCACGCGGCGCCCGACGACCTGGATCAGGTGCACGCCGAAACGCGAGGTCACGGCGGGCGACAGCGCTCCCGGCGACAACCGGTTCATCGCCTCCTCGAACTCGGGCACGAAGTTGCCGGGGGACACCCAGCCGAGGTCGCCGCCCTGCGGGGCGCTGCCGTCTTCAGAGTACTGCCGCGCCAACGCCTCGAACGTGGCGGTGCCCGCTTCGATCTCGCGCCGGAAGCCTTCGATCCGCCGCACGGTGGCTTCGGCCGGCACCTGCGCCGAGGGCCTCAGCAGGATGTGCCGCGCGTGGGTCTGCGTGACCTGGAAGGCGCCGCCTTCCTTGCGGTCGACCACCTTCAGGACATGGAAGCCGGCGCCGGTGCGCAGCAGGGCGGGCGCCACCTCGCCCGCCTTCAGCCCGTTCACCGCCTGCACGAACACGTCGGGCAGGCGGTCCGCCGCGCGCAGGCCGATCTCGCCGCCCCGCTCGCGGTTGGCGTCTTCCGACAGCTCCCGCGCGACCGTGGCAAAGGCCTCGCCGGCCTGCACGCGGGCCATCGCCGCCTGGGCCCGCGCCCTGCGTTCGGCCACCACGGCGTCGTCCGCCCCCTCCGGCACGGTGACCAGGATCTGCGCGATGTTCAGCTCGGGCTGCGCCGCGGCCGTGCTGCGCTGCTGCTCGATGAAGGCGTCGATCTCGCTGTCGGTGATGCGGATGCGGGACTGCACCTCGCGCTCGCGCACCCGCTCGATCATGATCTGGTCGCGCAGGTTGTTGCGGAACCGCGAGTAGTCGATGCCCTCGCGGCGCAGGCGCTCGCGCAGCTGGGCCTGCGTGATCTGGTTCTGCGCGGCCACGCCGGCCACCGCGCGGTCGAGCTCGGGCTCCTCGACGCGGATGCCGCTGTCGCGCGCGAAGCCGAGGATCGCGCGCTCCTCGATCAGCATCTCCAGCACCTGGCGCCGCAGTTCGGCGTCCTCGGGCAGCCGCTGCCCGCCGCGGGCAGCATCCTCGCGCACGCGTGCCAGCCGCTGCTCCACCTCGAAGGCCGTCACCAGCTCCTGGTTGACGATGGCGGCGATGTGGTCCGCCGAACGGACCGCGACGCGGCCCGGCGCGGGCTGCGCCGACACGGCCGTGACGATGCCGCAGGCCAGGGTCAGGGCGACGGCCCTCAAGAACAAAGCTGATTTCATCGAGCGGGAAGGCGGTTCATGCCGGTCGGCAGGGTCAGTCTGGTGCGGCGACTGCAGCGTCGTACGCCGCATCGGGGTCGTCGCGCAGCAGGCGGTAGCCGGGCACATTGTCCTTCAAGACCTTGAGCGGGTTGGAACCGAGACGTGACAGGCCGACCAGCTCCAGTTGCAGCAGCAGGCGCGTCGTGGCTTCGCTGCGGCCGGTGGACAGGCGTTCCGCGACGATGCGGCCGATCCAGCAGCCGGCGTCGTACTCGACCCCGACGATCGAATCGGTGATGCGGCTGTCGCGCAGGCTGTAGTTGAGCCGGCCGACGCCGTAGAGGGTGCCGCTGCAGGCGCCCGCCCCCGAGCGCGCGGCCGCCGCGGCATCGCGCCGGTACAGCGGCCATTGCCAGCCCAATTCCAGCTGCTCGCTCAGGCCGCGCGCAAGGCGGTAGCTCGTGCTGATGGTGCGGAACGGCCCCGGCGAGTAGCGGGCCGACAGCAGCGAGCGCACGGTGCGGCGGCTGTCCGGGTCGTACTGCACGGCCCCGTCGAAACTCCATCGCGGCGACAGGGCCGCCGTGCCGAACACCAGCAGGTCCGACAGCCGCTGCGTGGAAACCGCCTCGTCCTGCGCGGCGTCGATGTTGGGCGTGCCGTCGGGATTGGCCACCAGCCGCTGGTCACGGAACCGCACCCGCTGCGCCATGCCCAGCCGCAGCCGCTCGGCCCCGGTGGCCGCGTCGATCAGCCGCGTGGTGACGCCGGCCGTCAGCATGTTGGCGTCGGATACGCGGTCGATGCCCGAGAAGTCGTTGTCGCTGTAGACCGAGACGGCGTTGAAGTCCTTGCCGTAGGCGTCGAAGTTGGGCGTGTCGCGCTGGTCTCGGTACGGCGTGTTGACGTAGAACAGCCGCGGCTCCAGCGTCTGGCGCGTGGCCTTGCCGAACCATTGCGCCTCGCGCTCGAACACCATGCCCGCGTCGAGGCTGAAGGTCGGGATCGTGCGGGAGACGTCGTAGCGGCCCGTCGCCGAACGGTCGACCTGGTACTGGGCCGTGTTCACCGCCAGTTTGGGCACCACCCACCAACCCGGGGCGCGCCAGGGCCGGCTGATGCTGCCGAGCGCATGCACGCGCGTGCCGGTGGGCAGCAGCGTGTCTTGTCCGTCCGTGGGCCGCGTGAAGTGGTTGACCTCGGTCTCGAAGGCCGTCTCGAAGCCGCCGGCCAGCGCGCGGCTGCCGCGCAGGCCGAGCTGCGGGCTGCGCTGGTACGGCGCGACGATGCGCGCATCGTCCTGCTGCAGCACCTGCCAGGCCTGCACACGGCCGTAGACCGTGGCGTCGAGGCCGTTCCAGTCGAAGCGCCGGTCGGCGCGCAGGTCGGTGGCCAGCAGCCGCGGCGTCCACGACCGCGACTGCTGGGAGAAGTCCTTCCAGTACTCGTCGTCGGACACACGCAGGCCTTCGAGCCGGTAGTGGATGCCCTGCGACGCGTCGCCCTCGTGGAACAGGCGGAAAGCGTGCCGGGACGCGCCAGTGACGCGGTCATGCGGCAGCAGGTGCAGGTCCAGCACGCCTTCGTAGCGCGGCTCCAGGTAGCGGAACTGCGCATCGGCCGACAGGCCGCGACGCGTCATGATGGTCGGCGTGATGGTCGCATCGCGGTTGGGCGCGATGTTCCAGTAGTACGGCACGCCGACTTCCACGCCGCTCTTGTTGTCGAGGTTCAGCGAGGGCGGCAGCCAGCCGGACTTGCGCTGGTCGCTCAAGGGAAAGCTCATCACCGGCGCGCCCAGGATGGGCACGCCGTAGAAGCGCAGCACCGCACCCTCCGCGACGCCCTCGTTGGCCTCGCGGTCGAGGCGGATGCGCTTGCTCTCGAGCAGCCACGCCGGCCCGCCGCCGCCGTCGACGCCGCAGGACGAGTACGTGGCGCCCCACAGCTGCGAGCGCTGGTCGTCGATGAAGTCGATGCGGTCGGCCTGTCCGCCCGCGCCCGTGGCGGCGAAGAAGTATTCCGGCTGCAGGAAATAGCCCTCGAAGCGCTGCAGCTGCAGTTGCAGTTCGGGGCCGGTGAAGCGGTTGCCTTCGTGCGTGATGCGCACCGAGCCCTCGGCCTTGGCCAGGTCGCTGACGCTGTCGTAGCTCAGGCGGTCGGCGCGGATCGTGATCGGGCCGCGCTGCAGCTCGGCGTTGCCTTCGGCCTGCGCCTCGAGGTCGGGCCGGCCGCTGATGCGGTCGGCCTGCAGCAGCACGGGCGTGGCGCCCGGTGCGGAGGCCGCGGCGGCCGGTGCCGAAGCGGCCGCTGCCGGCGCGGCAGGCTGCGCCGCCACCTGCGCGCAGCACAGCGCCGCGGCGGCGGCCAGCGGCGTCGGCATGCGCACAGGAAACCAGCGGAAACGGGATGGCGACAGGGACAGGCGCGACAAGACCAACTCGAACAAGCGTCAGCAGGGACGGCCGGGACCAGCGCCGCGGGCGGCCCCGGGGCGGGGCGGCACGCGGCCGCATCGGCGACACCGGGGCGATTTGTAGAATCGATTATCCATGAGGGTCCCCACGATGCCCCCCCCTACCGCGCCCGGTATCGCCTGGGCCGATGCAGCCCGCGAGGCTGCCTTCCACCAGTGGCTCGCGCCGCTGGTCGCCCAGCACCGCCTCGACCCCGCCAGCCTGCGTGCGGCATCGGCCGATGCGAGCTTCCGCCGCTATTTCCGCATCGACGGCCCGGGCGGCCGCAGCCTCGTCGTGATGGATGCGCCGCCGCCGCAGGAGGACGTGCGCCCCTTCGTGCGGATCGCCGGGCTGATCGACGCCGCCGGGCTGCACGGGCCGCAGGTGCTCGCCGCGGACGAGTCCCAGGGCTTCCTGCTGCTGTCCGACCTGGGCCGCACGCTGTACCTCGATGCGCTGCGCGAGGCCACGCCCGCCCAGGCCGACAGGTTGATGCGCGACGCCATCAAGGCGCTGGTGCACTGGCAGGTGCACGTCGACGCGAGCGGGCTGCCGCCCTTCGACGACGCGATGCTGCAACGCGAGATGGCGCTGTTCCCCGAATGGTGCGTGCAGCGCGAGTTCGGCGTCACCTGGACGGACAAGCAGCAGGAGCAGTGGCGCCAGATCGCCCGCCGCCTCGCCGACAGCGCGCTGGCGCAGCCCACGGTCGCCGTGCATCGCGACTGGATGCCGCGCAACCTGATGGTGGCCGACCCCAACCCCGGCATCCTCGACTTCCAGGACGCCGTGCGCGGCCCGCTCAGCTACGACGTCGCCTCGATGCTGCGCGACGCCTTCCTGTCGTGGGAAGAGGAGCGCGAGATCGACTGGGCCGCACGCTACTGGGAACAGGCCCGCCAGGCCGGGCTGCCGGTGCCGGAGGACTTCGGCGAGTTCTGGCGCGGCCTCGAGTGGATGGGCCTGCAGCGCCACCTGAAGGTGCTGGGCATCTTCTGCCGCCTGAAGCACCGCGACGGCAAGCCGACGTACGCGCAAGACCTGCCCCGCTTCTTCGCCTACGCCACCAAGGTGGCGCTTCGCTACCGCGAGCTGACCCCGCTGCTGCCTCTGATCGAGCCGCTGTCAGGCATGCGCGGCGAGGTCGCCTACTCGCTGCGCTGACGCGGCGCCCTCGCAGTCCAGCGTCGGGCAGCCCGCGGCCTCGAGCCAGGGGTCGCGGTCCTCGCCGCCGAAGGTCTCGACCAGGAAGTCGAGCAGCACACGCGTGCGCGCCGGCACATGCTTGCGCGAGGGCATGCAGGCCCACAGCGTCAGCGTGAAGAGCTGCCACTCGGGCAGCACCCGCTCCAGCGCCCGCTCCACAAGCGCATCGCCGGCGATGAACGATGGCAGCCCGGTGATGCCCAAGCCGGCGAGCGCACCGGCGTAGTTGACGTCGGTGTTCAGCGACACCATCGGCGACGGCCCCGGCCGCACGATCGACACCGCCTCGTGGTTGGCCTCGCCTTCGGCCCAGATGCCGCGGTAGAAGGTCAGCCCGTTCTGCAGCTCCGACACCGGCGGGATCAGGCTCTTGTGGCCGACCAGCTCGCGCGGATGCTGCGGCCGGCCGTGGCGGTCGAGGTATTCCGGCGCGGCACACAGCACCACCTCGCTGCGCGCGAGCCGGCGCGCGACGAACTCGCCGTCGAGCGGGCCGCGCCGCCACAGGATGGTGATGTCCTGCGAATCGTCGATGTCGTCGACAGGCCCGAAGGCGTTGAGCTCGACCGTGACGTTCGGGTACCGCTCATGGAACTTGGGCAGCACCTGCACCACGCGGTGCACCGCGAAGGCCGGCGGCACGCGCAGGCGCACCACGCCGCGCGCCTCGCGCTGGGCGCTGCTGGCCAGCGCCTCCGCCTCCTCCACGTCGGCGAGGATCGTGCGCGAGCGTTCGAGGTACTGCTCGCCGATCTCGGTCAGCGCGATGCGCCGCGTCGTGCGGTTGATCAGGCGCGTGCCGAGGTGCGCCTCCAACTCGGCGACGATGCGCGTGACCATCGCCGGCGCCACGTCGAGCGAACGCGCGGCGCCGGCAAAGCTGCCTTCGTCGATGACGCGCACGAAGGTGCGCATGGCTTTGAATTGGTCCATGCGCGATTGTTGACGCGAGCGCAATGAGCCGACAGCGGCAGGGGGCATCGCCCGTGCCGCCGCCGCGGCGCTCAGGCGGCCTGGCGCCGGCGGGCGAACACCGCCAGGCCCGCGATGCCCAGGCCGAACATCGCCCAGGTGCCCGGCTCCGGCACCGCCGCGGCCAGGAACTCGGTGCGGGCGTCGATCGCGATGTCGGTGAAGTTGCTGAACACGCCGTCGATGCCGTAGACGAAGAAGTCGAGGTACTGCTGCTTGGCCGTGCCGTCGAACTTGCTGAACGTGTAGCCGTGCACCTTCAGGTTCACGCCGTGGGCGGCCTCGATGAAGCTCTGGCCCATGCCGGCGCTGGTGATGGAGACGCCGACGCCGTCCGCATAGGCGGCGATGTTGGCCAGGCCCAGCGTGTTGATCGCGCTCGCGCTGCCCAGCACGACCAGGTTGAAGTCGTAGCCCAGTTCGGTCTGGCGGGCATGCACGTTCTGGATCGACGACGCGTGGAACGACTGGATGAAGACCTTGTCGCCCGTCTTGTAGCCGTTGGCCACCAGTGTGTCGAACACCTTGGCCTCGATCTCGGCGCCCGCGGTCTTCATCTCGGGGTAGATGCCGATCTCGCGGCCCGTCAGCGCGCTTTGCTGCTTCGCGAAGTCGATCACTTCCTGGAAGGTCGGGATCTTGTACGGCGTGGCCGACGACGGGTTGAAGCCGGGGTAGGTCTCCTGCGCCAGGCCGCCCGAGGGGTTGACCGTCAGGGTCTTCAGTTCGGCCAGCGTGTAGTCGGACGTGCGGTAGTTGCCGTTGCGCGCACCCAGCACCTGCTCGACGTTGGTCGTGCGGGCCAGCGAGGTGTCGTGCATCGCGACCAGGTGGCCGTCCTTCGTGAGCTGCAGGTCGGGTTCGATGTAGTCGGCGCCCATCCGGATCGCCAGCTCGTAGCCGCCGAGCGTGTGCTCCGGCAGGTAGCCGCTGGCGCCGCGGTGGGCGATGACGAGCGGCGCCTTGCCGTCGAGCGTGTTCAGCGCAGCCTGTGCGGCGGGTGCGGCCAGGCCGGCCAGCGCGGAGGCCAGGGCCAGCGCGGCCAGGTGGGCGGGGGTGGAAATGCGGTTCATCAAGACTCCTGGTCGTGTTGTGGTTCTCCGCGCGGGGGCACCCGCGCGGAGCTTCCACGACTGTGGCGGCCGACGATGACGCGGCCGTGAAAGCCGGATTACTTCTTCCGCGCGGCGATGGCCTGCTCGGCCTTGTCGACCAGCGGCGCGCCGACCGTCTTCTTCCACTTCTCGTACACCGGCCGGGTGGCCGCGACGAAGGCCTCGCGCTCGGCCGGGGCGAGGCGGGTGATGGTGACGCCGTTCGCGCCGATCTCCTTGAGCAGCGTGGGCTCCGCCTCAGCCAGGCCCTTGCGCGCGATCTCGATCTCCTGCTTGCCGGCATCGACGGCGGCCTGCCGCACGATCTCGCGGTCCGCCGGCGTCCAGCTCTGCCAGACGTCGCGGTTGACGACGAAGATCAGCGGGTCGGCCACGTAACCCCACATCGTCACGTGCTTCTGCGCGACGGTGTGCAGCTTGGCCGCGGTGAAGATCGACATCGGGTTCTCCTGACCGTCGACCGCGCCGCTGGCCAGCGCCGGCTGGGCGTCGGCCCAGCTCATCTGCGTCGGGTTCGCGCCGAGCGCGGTGAAGGTCTCGAGGAACAGCGGCGAGCCGACGACGCGGATCTTCAGGCCCTTCAGGTCCTCGGGCCGCTTGATGTCGCGCTTGGAGTTGCTGAGCTCGCGGTAGCCGTTCTCGCCCCAGGCCAGCGGCACCACGCCAGCCTTCTCGATCAGGCCGAAGATGTCCTTGCCCACCGGGCCCTGCGTGATGGCGTCCATCGCCGCGTAGTCCGGCAGCAGGAAGGGCAGCGAGAAGAGGTTCAGTTCCTTGATCTGCGGCGACCAGTTGATGGTGCTGCCGATCGCCATGTCGATCACGCCCTGGCGGATCGCGGTGAACTCGCGCGTCTGGTCGCCCTGCACGAGCGAGGTGCCCGGGTACAGCTTGATGTTGATGCGCCCGTTGGTGCGCTGCTTGACGAGATCAGCCCAGATCTCGCCGCCCTTGCCCCACGGGAACGCCGGACCCAGCACGGTGGAGAGCTTGTACTCGGCCTTGTAGGTCTGCGCGTGCGCCGCGGCGCCCATCAGCGAAAGGGCCGCCCCGATGGCAGCGAACAGCATGCGACGTTTCATCGACTTGTCTCCAGGGTTGTCGGGTGGACGGGAACGGGAAAGGCTTCAGTAGCCCAGCACGCGCGGCAGCCAGAGCGCGAGCTGCGGGAACACGATGACGAGCACCATCACCACCGCCATCGCCAGCAGCAGCCAGGTGACCCACGGGAGGGTCTGCTCCATGCGCACGCGCGCGATGCGGCACGACACCATCAGGTTGACGGCCATCGGCGGCGTGAACTGGCCGAGCGCGACCTTCAGCGTCAGGATCACGCCGAACCACACCAGGTCCCACTGGTAGTGGTTGGCGATCGGCAGCAGCAGCGGCACGAAGATCAGGAAGATCGACACGCCGTCCAGGAACATGCCGGCGACGATCATCACGAAGATCAGCAGCGAGAGCACGCCGTACTCGCCCAGGCCGGAATGGACGATGGCCTGCGTCACCGGGTCGATGATCGACAGCGTGGACAGCGAGTACGCGAAGATCCCCGCCAGCGACACCACCATCAGGATCACCGCCGACAGCTCGGCCCCCTCGCGCAGGATCGGGAACAGGTCGCGCACGGTGATCGTGCGGTACACCACCATTCCGACGAAGAGGCCGTACATCACGGCCACCACCGCGGCCTCGGTGGGCGTGAACCAGCCCAGGCGCATGCCGCCGAGGATCAGCACCGGCGCGGCCAGGCCCCACGAGGCCTCGATGAGGCTCTTCCAGAAGGCGGGTCGCGGCATGTGCGACTCGAGCGCCCCCATCTTGTGGCGGCGCGCCAGCCACACCGCGGGCACCACCAGCGCGATGCCCGCCAGCACGCCGGGCACCATGCCGGCCGCGAACAGCGCCGGCACCGAGGCGCCGGGCACCATCACCGAATAGACGATGAAGGCGATGGAAGGCGGGATCAGGATGTCGGTCGCCGCGGCGGCGCCCACCACGCTGGCCGAGTAGGACGGCGGGTAGCCCGCGCGGTTCATCGCCGCGATCATCACCGCGCCCACCGCGGCGGCGTTGGCCGGGCCCGAGCCGGAGATGCCGCCGAGGAACATCGCCACCGCGATGGCCACCAGCGGCAGCATGCCCGGGCCGCGCCCGACGATCGCCACCGCGAAGTTGACGAGGCGCTGCGCGACGCCGGAACGGTCGAAGATCGAGCCCACCAGCACGAACATCGGGATCGCCAGCAGCGGGTACTTGGCCAGGCCGGCATAGAAGTTCTGCGGCACGGCCAGCAGGCCGTACATCATGGTGTCGGTGTTGGCCAAGCCGATCGCGATCGAGCCGCCCAGAGCCAGCGCGACGCCGATCGGCACGCCCAGCAGCATCAGCGCGATGAAGACGACGAAGAGCAGCGTCGCGATCATCGCCCGCCCTCCCCGGCACCCGGCCCGGCGTCGCCCGCGAGGCGCTGGCGCAGGAACACGCCCAGCGCCCGCCCGGCGATCGCCAGCGACAGCACCGGCAGCCAGATCGAGAACCACCACTTGGGCAGGCCGATGGCCGGCGTGGTCTCCTCGTAGCGGTACTCGTCCCACACCAGCCGCACGCTGAGCACGGCGAGGAAGAGGAAGAACACCGCGCTGCACAACGCGCCAAAGCGCATCAGCCGGCGGCGGCGCTGTGCGCTGCCCACATCGAGGAAGTACTCGATCTTGATGTGCCGGTCACGCGCAACCGCGGCGCAGCCGCCGACCAGCGTCAACACGATCATCAGGAAGATGGAGATTTCCTCCGTCCAGGCGAAAGACTGGTCGGTGAGGTAGCGCACGAGCACGTTGGCAAAGGTGATCAGGCACAGCGCGCCCATGATCAGCACCGCCAGCCAGTCCTCGAGGGCCAGCGGCACCTTGGGCGGCGCCAGGCTGGCTTCGTCCTGCAGCCCCAGGGCATCGGCCACCTCGGCAACACGGGTGGGGTCCGTCTCGTGGCTCATGGCGATCCCCTCGGCCGAAAGGCAGGCGGGCTGGCGGGGGAGCGGCCTGGCTCACGGGCCGCAGGCTTGCTGCGCCCGAACGGTGTTGTCTCCATCGGGATGGCGATCGTTGGGGGTTTGCCGGCCAGTGTATCGGCCGCCACCCCAACTCCGGGCCAGGCGATCAGCCTGCGCGCCGAGGTGCAGACGTCAAGGACAGGCCGCCATCACCTGCGCCACCGCCGCCGTGAGCTTCTTGCCGTAGGGCACATGCAGGAACTCGTTGGGCCCGTGGGCGTTGCTCTTCGGGCCGAGCACGCCGCACACCATCATTTGCGCCTTCGGGAAGCCCTGCTGCAGCATGCTCATCAGCGGGATGGTGCCGCCCTGCCCGATGAAGCCGACCGGCGCGCCGAAGTGGGCCTGGGAGGCCGTGTCCAGCGCCTCCAGCAGCCACGGCGACAGCTCCGGCGCGTTCCAGCCGTTGGCCCCGTAGGCGCCGGCGCGGCCGTCGGGCTGGAAGGTGACCTTCGCGTTGTAGGGCGCGTTGTCCTCGAGCAGCGCCTTCAGCTTCAGCGCCGCCTCGTTGCCATCGACCAGCGGCGGCAGCCGCAGGCTGAGCTTGAACGCGGTGTACGGCCGCAGCACGTTGCCGGCGTTCTTCAGTTCCGGGAAGCCGTCGACGCCAACGACCGACAGCGTCGGACGCCAGGTGCGGTTCAGCAGCGCCTGCACCGGCTCCTGCGTGGTGGGCAGCGTGGCGCCGCCGTCGGCACCGCAGGCCCACGGGAAGCGCCTCCACACCTCGTCCTTCAGGATCGCGGCCGTGGCCTGGGCCTGCTCGATGCGGGAAGCAGGGATCTCGCAGTGGAAGCTCTGAGGCAGCAGCTCGCCGGTGCGGCTGTCTTCGAGCCGGTCGAGCACCTGGCGCAGGATGCGGAAGCTGCTGGGCACCAGGCCGCTGGCGTCGCCCGAGTGCACGCCCTCGGTCAGCACCTCCACCTTCAGGACGCCGCTGACCATGCCGCGCAGGCTGGTCGTGAGCCACAGCTGGTCGTAGTTGCCGGCGCCGGAATCGAGGCATACCACCAGTCCGACGTCGCCCAGCCGCGGGCGCAGCAGGTCGAGGTAGGCCGGCAAGTCGAAGGAGCCGCTCTCTTCGCACGCCTCGATCAGGCCCACGCAGCGCGGGCGCGGAATGCCCTGCCGGTCGAGCGCCATGATGGCCGTGAGCGAGGCATACACCGCGTAGCCGTCGTCGGCGCCGCCGCGGCCGTAAAGCAGGCCGTCCTCGTACTTGGGCGTCCAAGGGCCGAGGTCGCTGCGCCAGCCGGTGAACTCGGGCTGCTTGTCGAGGTGGCCGTAGAGCACGACGGTGTCGGTGCTGCCGGGCTTGGTGGCCGGCACCTCGAAGAAGATCACCGGCGTGCGGCCCTCGAGGCGGATGACCTCCAGCGTCAGCCCTGCCACCTGGCGCGATTCGACCCACGCGGCCGCCTCGCGCACCACCTGGTCGACGTGGCCGTGCTGCTGCCAGTCGGCGTCGAACATCGGGCTCTTGGCCGGGATGCCGATGTAGCGCGTGAGTGCCGGCACGATCTCCTCATCCCAGGCGCGGGCGGCGAACGCGCCGATGGCGGCGCTGTCGTCGGGCTGCAGCGGCAGGTCGGGATCGCGGGCGTTCATGGCGGCTTCCTCCGGCGATGGAATCTGCCGAGTTTAGGCCGGCCTCACACCGGCCAGGCCATCGCGAAGGCGTTCTTGCCGGTGCGCTTGACCTCGTACATGGCTGCATCGGCCGCCTGCACGATCTGCGCGCGCACGCTGCCATGCAAGGGCGCGCAGGCCATGCCGATGCTGGCGCCCACACGCACCACCTGGCCGCCGGCCAGGACGATGGGCTCGCACAGCGCGCGCTGGATCGCCCGCGCGGTCTGCGACAGCGCATCCTCGCCCGGCCCCACGCGCTCCATCACCACCGCGAATTCGTCGCCCCCCAGCCGGCCGATGACGTCGGCGCTGCGGCGCACGGACTGCTTCATGCGCGCGGCACAGGTCCTCAGCACCTCGTCGCCCGCCTCATGGCCGAGCGCATCGTTGACCTGCTTGAAGCCGTCGAGGTCGATGAAGATCAGCCCCAGCGGCTGCGCCGCGGCCGACAGCAGCCGGTCCAGGTGCAGGTCGAAACCCGCGCGGTTCTTGAGCCCGGTCAGCGCGTCGTGCTCGGCCTGGTGGCGCACACGATGCTCGGCACGCCTGCGTTCCGTCACGTCGTACATCACCGCCTCGATCAGCGGCTCGGGCGCGTCGGCCGGCTGCACGCCTTCCGCCGCCCCTGTCTGCACCGAGATCAGGCAGTGCACCCAGCGCAGCGCGTCCCCGGGCTGCCGCAGCTCGAGGTCCGCCGACACCGTGCGCCCGCTGTCCATGGCCTCGCGGATCATCGCCTGCGCACGCTCGGGCTGCGCGAACACCTGGTGCACGAAGTCGGCCTCGCGCAGCCCGCGCATGCTCTGCAGCGGCAGGCCGATGACACGCAGCGCCGTCGGGTTGCTGTTGATCAGCCGGCCGTCGGGCGACAGCACGAAGATGCCGGCGCTGGTCGAGTCGAAGATCTGTCGGTACTGCGCCTCCATCGCCTCGATCTCCTCGCGCAGCTGCCGCTCGCGCGCCAGCGCCACCTGGTTCGCTTCGAGCAGCGCGTTGGCGCCGGCAATCAGCTGCCCGATCTCGTCGCCCTCATGCGAGGCCGGCGTGCGCAGGCGCTCCTGCGTGCCCGGCGCCATGCGGCGCAGGCTGGCGGCCGTCGCGACGATGGGCCGCGACACCAGCCGCGCCGCCAGGGCATACAGCAGCAGGGCGACCAGCAGCGTCTGGCCCACCAGCGGGAGGGCCAGGGCACGGGCCTCTCGCCAGGCCTGCGAGGCCTGCTCGTCGGCATCGGCCACCAGTTCGATCCCCCCGACCACCTCGCCGTCATCGAAGGGCGACACCACCGCCTGCCGCACCACCTGCCCCACGCGGACGGCCGCCGCCGCGCGCGTCATCTCGACCAGCGGCACGCCCTGCGCGTCGTGCACCGACACGCGGGCCAGTTTGGGGTGGCGCACCAGGCCGCCGGCCACCTCGCGCAGCAGCACGGCGTCGGCGCTGTAGACGCCGATCTCCACCGTCTTCTGCACCGCCACGAGCAGGTCGGCCAACGTGTGGCGGGCCTCCTCCCGGGCCCGTTGCTGGCCCAGTCCGTAGGCGGCCGCCGCTGCGAGCAGCGCGAACACCGCCGCCCCTGCGCACACCGCCAGCAGCAGGCGCATCTGCAGCCCCTGCCCCGCGGGGCGGGGCCCACGGGTCAATGCGGCTCCTTCAGCACCAGCACCACGCGCAGGCCCTTGTCGGTGGGTTCCGTGCTGAGGTAGCCGATGGCGCTGGGGTTGCGCCTGACAAGGTCGGCCACCGCCGATTCGCCCGGCAGGGCCTGCGGCGGCATCGTCTGCCCGGTGAACATCAGGCGCGACCAGTAGCTGTTGACCTGTGCCAGGCTCTGGCCCGTCAGCGCCTGGTAGAACCGTTCGCGCACGGCGCTGTCGCGCGGCAAGTCGAAGGGCAGCGCGAAGTCGCCCTGCGCGAAGGTGCGGCTGCGGCCCATGAAGAGGTCGACGACCTCCTTCTGCGCCATCGCCCGCTGCGGGTTGCCGGCGTGCACGACCACGTACAGGTCGGCGCGCGCCGCACCTGCGCAGGCCAGCGCCGCCGCCAGCGCCAGCCGTCGGACCAGCCGCGCCGGCCACGGGAGGGGGTGATGTGCCTTGTTCATCGCCATGGCCCGCGACTCAGAAGACGAAGTCCAGCGCCAGGCTGACGACGCGCGGGCGCGCGCCCTCCCCGACCCCGTGGGCCCACAGCATGCTGCCGTTGCGCTCGACGACGAAGCGGTCGAACTGCAGCTTGAGCGCCGCGCGCGGATGCACGTCCCAGCGGATGCCGAGCGACAGGGAGCGCTGCCGCAGCATGGCGGAGTTGATCTCGGTGTAGCCCTGTGTCGCCAGCCACTGTGCCTGCAGCGCGGCCTGCGGGCCGATGAGCGGCGCGAGCTGCTCAGCCCACCGCGAGGGCGGGCGCGTCAGCGAAGCATTGCTGCCCCGGCCTGCCGTGGCATGGAGCGTGACGTCGCCGAAGCGGCGGCCCAGGCTCAGGTAGCCAAAATGGCCGTGCAGGTAATTGGCGTCCGAGACCGCGCGCACCCATTCGGCACTCGCCAGCCAGACGCCGTCGTCGTAGGCCAGGCCCAGGGCCAGGTACGTCATCTGCTGCCAGCGCACGGTGTCGTCGATCTGTGCGCTCATCTCGACCGCCTCGGCCGCTGCCGGCACAGGCAGCGCTGCCAGGGCCTGCAGCGTGGACTGCACCGCCCGGCTGGTGGCCGAAGGCTTGATGCGCCCCTTGAAGCGCGCCGCGGTGGCCCGCCATGACAACGGGCCGACCTCGTGCGACAGCGTGATGCCCAGCGCATCGCGCGCCTGGAAGGTCAGGCTGGCCGCCACCACGCCGGGCACGTCGGTGGAACCCTGGCCGGCGAAGGCGCGCACCCGCCAGCGCGCACCGTCCACGTCCTTGTGCCAGGTGAGGTCGACGCCGTCGATGGCATACAGCGGCAAGGGGCCGTAGGTGTCCACGTTGGGCCGCACCGAGGGGTAGGCGAAGCCGACGCTGCGGTACTCCGACGCGAGGAAGATGTCGGTGCTGGTGCGGCCCAGCCGCAGAGTCAGGTCCGGCCGGGGCCGCCACGCGGCGAAGGCCCATTCCAGCTGGGCGTTGCTCGTCACCAGGCGCTTGAGGAGGACCTGGCCCACCAGCTCGAACTCCGGCGTGAACGCATAGTTGGCTTGCAGGCCGAGGCGGCTGTCGACGTCCAGGCGCGTACCACCGGTGTTGCTCGGCTGGTTGAACGCGCGCCGCAGGCCCCAGCCCTCGGGTGCGCGCGCATGCGCGACGCCCAGCGTGCCGAAGCCATTGAGCCGCAGGCCCGTGCCGGCGGCCTCGTGGAGGCTGGCCGGCTCGGCCGTGCCGTCGGGGCCGGCGGCCAGCGCCCCGGCGGGCCACGCCATCGCGCCGAACACGACGCCCAGCGCACTGATGAATGTGATGCTCTTGGCCATGACCACCCCTCTATCGGCAGCACGGCGAATCAATTTACGTATTTGTGGCGTTTTGAGACCCTCTCTGCAGCGGCTCCGGCGCCCGTCAGCCCTCGAAGCGGTAGGGCACCAGCGACTCGCTGTCCTCGTCCACCACCAGCGGCTTGCCTGCGGGCGGGAACGCACGCTGCACGCAATCGGCCCGGGGGCACACACGGCAGCCGGGGCCGATGGGCACCACCGGTGCCGGCGCGGCGAGGTTCAGGCCATCGGCATAGACCAGCTCGTGCGCGTGTGACAACTCGCAGCCCAGCCCCACCGCGAACAGCTTGCGGCGCGCCAGGTAGCCGCCGCCGCCCCGCTCGATGGTGCGGGCGATGCCGAAGAAGCGCGTGCCGTCGGGCATCTCGGCGATCTGCGTGAGGATGCGGCCCGGCTGCGTGAAGGCCTCGTGCACCTGCCACAGCGGGCACGCACCGCCGTGCCGCGCGAAGTGGAAGGCCGTCGCGCTCTGGCGCTTGGAGATGTTGCCCGCCTGGTCCACGCGGACGAAGTACACCGGCACGCCGCGCGCGCCGGGGCGCTGCATCGTGCTCAACCGGTGGCACACCGTCTCGAAGCTCACCTGGAAACGCTGGGCCAGCAGCTCGATGTCGTAGCGCACCGCCCGCGCCTCGGCCAGGAAGCGGCCGTACGGCAGCACCAGCGCGCCGGCGAAGTAGTGCGCCAGGCCGGGCCAGGCCAGTGCGCGCGTCTCGGCATCGGCGAAGCCGGCCGCCTGGATCACCGCGTCGATCGGCGCGCGGCAGGCCAGCAGCGCGTACTGCGTCGCCATCTGGTAGGCCTGCTGCGCATCGCTCAGGTGTGCCGGCACATGCAGCCGCCGGCGTGCGGGCTCGAAGCGGCGCAGCGCGCCGTCGGCGCCCATCGTCGGCGCCTCGGCCACTTCCACGCCGCACACCTCGCGCAACACCCGGCGCATCGCCGAGGCCCGCTCGCCGGGCTGCACGCCTTCGGTTTCGGCCAGCTGCTCCGCGGCGCGGTCGAGCGCGTCGACGTAGTTCTCCAGCCGGTTGAAGTGCTCGCGCACCGCCTCGTGCGGCGGCGGCGCGATGGGGCCGCGCAGATGGTCGCCGCCCAGTTCGCCGTAGAAGCGGTCGATGGTCTGCGCGTGCTCTTCCTGCAGGCGCTGGTGGCGCTCGTGCAGCGTGAGGAAGGCCTGCACCAGTTCGGGCGCCTGCGCCACCATGCGCGCCAGCGGCGCCGGCGCCACGCGGTGGGCGCCCAGGCCGCGGTCGTGCAGCGCCACGTCCAACTCGGCGAGTAGGCGCTGGTCGTCCTGCTCGGAGAACTGCACCGCGTCGCCGCCGAACACCTCGGCCAGCTTCAGCAGCACCGCGGGCGTCACCGGGCGCTGGTCGTTCTCGATCTGGCTGACGTAGCTGAGCGACAGCCCCAGCCGCGCCGCCAGCACCCCCTGGCTGAACCCGCGCTGTTCGCGCTGGCGGCGCACCCGCGCGCCGATGAAGAGCTTGCGCCCGGACCGAGGGTCAACCCTAGCCATGTTCCACAAGCTTCACAAAAACCGGCGCGCCGGCTGCAAAGGTGTTTGCACGTTTTGTCTCTCCGGCACTTGAGGCTTGTGAAGTTGGTGGATAGATTCTGTGCGAGCGCCCCCCTCACCACAAGCGAGACAGCCATGGCTTCTTCTTCCTCCTCCACCCGCACCGTGCCGCTGTTGATCGACGGCCGCCTCGTCGAATCGCGCAGCACGCAGTGGCGCGACATCGTGAACCCCGCCACGCAGCAGGTGCTGGCCCGCGTGCCGCTGGCCACGCGGGAAGAGGTGGATGCCGCGGTGGCCTCGGCGGCCGAAGCCTTCAAGACCTGGCGCAAGACGGCCATCGGCACCCGCGCGCGCATCTTCCTGAAGTACCAGCAACTCATCCGCGACAACATGAAGGCGCTGGCGGCGATCCTCACCGCCGAGCAGGGCAAGACGCTGGCCGACGCCGAGGGCGACGTGTTCCGCGGCCTCGAGGTGGTGGAGCACGCCGCCGCCATCGGCAACCTGCAGCTCGGCGAGCTGGCCAACAACGTGGCGGGGGGGGTCGACACCTACACGCTGCTGCAGCCGCTGGGCGTGTGCGCCGGCATCACGCCGTTCAACTTCCCCGCGATGATCCCGCTGTGGATGTTCCCGATGGCCATCGCCACCGGCAACACCTTCGTGCTCAAGCCTTCGGAGCAGGATCCGATGGTCACGATGCGCCTGGCCGAGCTGGCGATGGAGGCCGGGGTGCCGCCCGGCGTGCTGAACGTGGTGCACGGTGCGGAAGACGTGGTCAACGCCCTCTGCGACCACCCCGACATCAAGGCCATCTCCTTCGTCGGCTCCACCCGCGTCGGCACGCACGTCTACCAGCGCGCGTCGCTCGCCGGCAAGCGGGTGCAATGCATGATGGGCGCGAAGAACCACGCCGTGGTGCTGCCCGACGCGCACAAGGAGCAGACCCTCAACGCGCTGCTCGGCGCCTCGTTCGGCGCGGCCGGCCAGCGCTGCATGGCGGTATCGGTGGCGGTGCTGGTGGGTGCCGCGCGCGAGTGGGTGCCCGACCTCGTGGCCAAGGCGAAGACGCTGAAGGTGGGCGCCGGCGACCGGCCCGACACCGACGTGGGCCCGCTGATCTCCTGCGCCGCGAAGGACCGCGTGACAGCATTGATCCAGCGCGGCACCGACGAAGGCGCCACGCTGGCGCTCGACGGCCGCCGGCCCGTGCTGGCCGAGGGCAACGCACCGGCCGCGGCCGAAGGCAACTTCGTCGGCCCGACCATCCTCACCGGCGTGAAGCCCGGCATGCAGGTCTACGACCAGGAGATCTTCGGCCCCGTGCTGTGCGTGGCCGAGGCCGAAACGCTGGACGACGCCATCGCGATGATCAACGCCAACCCCAACGGCAACGGCACCGCGGTGTTCACGCAGTCGGGCGCGGCGGCGCGCAAGTTCCAGGAAGAGATCGACGTGGGCCAGGTCGGCATCAACGTGCCCATCCCGGTGCCGGTGCCGTTGTTCTCGTTCAGCGGCTCGCGGGCGTCGAAGCTCGGCGACCTGGGGCCGTACGGCAAGCAGGTGGTGCTGTTCTACACGCAGACCAAGACCGTGACCGAGCGCTGGTTCGAGGACGACGTGACGACCGGGGTCAATACGACGATCTCGTTGAAGTGAATCTTCGTGCCGAGGCGGGGGGCCGTATGTGCAGGCCGCGGGAGGGCGCGGCACGCTGCTCCGCGACTGTCCCCCGGCCCGGGCTGCGCCCGAGCCTCCTCCTCTTATGTCGCTGCGCAGCATGCCCCACCCTCCCGCTCCGGCGTGGCCTGGCCGATGTCCGGGCAGAGAACAACCGGCGCTTCGACAAGGGCGTCGGGTACCCGGCGCAGCGAAATAAGAGGAGGAGGGCCGGGCCTGCCCGGCCCGGGGGACATTCGCGGAGCCGGGTACCCGGCGCCCTTGTCCGGCCCGACGTATGCGGGGATCCGCAGGGAGCAACACCGAATGGACTTTGAACTGACCGAAGAGCAGCGCGCCTTCCAGCAGAGCGCACGCGACTTCGCCCGCGAGGCGATGGCACCGCACGCCGCGCAGTGGGACGCGGAAGGCATCTTCCCGGTCGACACGCTGCGCCAGGCCGGCGAGCTGGGCTTCTGCGGTCTCTATGCGCCCGAGGCCTGTGGCGGCCTGGGCCTGCCGCGGCTCGATGCCACGCTGCTGTTCGAGGAACTGGCCTCGGCCTGCCCGTCGACCGCCGCCTACATCACCATCCACAACATGGTGACCTGGATGGTGGGTGCGTTCGCCGACCCTCGGGTGTCGCAGCACCACGGACCGCTGCTCGCCAGCGGGCAGCAGCTCGGCTCGTACTGCCTCACCGAGCCCGGTGCGGGCTCCGACGCCGCCTCGCTGCGCACCACGGCCCGGCTCGACGGCGAACACTACCTGCTCAACGGCGGCAAGGCCTTCATTTCCGGCGCCGGCGCCACCGACGTGCTGGTGGTGATGGCGCGCACCGGCGGGCCGGGTGCATCCGGCATCAGCGCCTTCGTGGTCGACGCGAAGAGCGAGGGCATCCGCTACGGCCGCAAGGAAGACAAGATGGGCTGGAACAGCCAGCCCACGCGACAGATCACCTTCGACGACGTGCGCGTGCCCGTGCTGAACCGGCTGGGCGCGGAAGGCGAAGGCTTCAAGATCGCGATGAAGGGCCTGGACGGCGGGCGCATCAACATCGCGAGCTGCTCGGTGGGCGCGGCGCAGGGCGCGCTCGATGCGGCGCAGCGCTACCTCCACGAACGCCAACAGTTCGGCAAGCCGCTGGCCGAGTTCCAGGCGCTGCAGTTCAAGCTGGCCGACATGGCGACCGAGCTGGTGGCCGCGCGCCAGATGGTGCGCCTGGCCGCCAGCAAGCTCGACCGTGCCGACCCCGACGCCACCACCTACTGCGCGATGGCCAAGCGCCTGGCCACCGACCTGTGCTTCAACGTCTGCAACGAGGCGCTGCAACTGCACGGCGGCTACGGCTACATCCGCGAATACCCGCTCGAACGCCTGCTGCGTGATGCCCGGGTGCACCAGATCCTGGAAGGCACCAACGAGATCATGCGCGTGATCATCGCCCGGCGCCTGCTGCAGGACGGCGCCACAGACACCCTTCGATAGACACACGATGACCCTCGACACCCCACCCTTCGAAGGCCTGCTGCTCGAACGCCGCGGCCACGTCGCCATCGTCACGCTCGACAACCCGCCGGCCCATACCTGGACGGACAAGAGCCTGGCCGCCCTGACGCGGCTGGTCGCCGGGCTGAACGCCGACCGCGACATCTACAGCCTCGTCGTCACCGGCGGCGGCGAGAAGTTCTTCTCCGCGGGCGCCGACCTGAAGCTCTTCGCCGACGGCGACAAGGGCCGCGCCGCGACGATGGCGCGCCGCTTCGGCGAGGCGTTCGAGGCGCTGGCCGCCTTCCGCGGCGTGAGCATCGCGGCCATCAACGGCTACGCGATGGGCGGCGGCCTGGAATGTGCGCTGGCCTGCGACCTGCGCGTGGCGGAGGAGCATGCGCAGATGGCGCTGCCCGAGGCCGGCGTCGGCCTGCTGCCCTGCGCGGGCGGCACGCAGTGGCTGGCCTGGACGGTGGGCGAAAGCTGGGCCAAGCGCATGGTGCTGCTGGGCGAGCGGGTCGATGCCGCCACCGCGCTGCGCATCGGCCTGGTCGACGACGTGGTGCCGCGCGGCCAGGCGCTGCAGCGTGCGCTGGCGATGGCGCAGCAGGTGGAGAAGCAGAGCCCCACCAGCGTCAGCGCCTGCAAGCGGCTGATCCAGGGCGCGCGCACGCAGGGCCCGCAGCAGGTGCTGGCCGCCGAACGCGAGGCCTTCGTCGCGCTGTTCGATTCCGCAGACCAGAAGGAAGGCGTCAACGCCTTCCTGGGCAAACGCGCCCCGCAGTGGCGCAATGCCTGAACGCGAATACGCTGGACCCATGAGCGAACTCAACGACATCTCCGCCATCACCACGGACGGCATCGCGTTGCGCGAGATCACCACCGCCAGCGGCCACCGCATCGGCCACGCGACGCTGAATGCCACCGCCTCCCTGAACGCGCTGAACCTCGCGATGGTCAAGCGCCTGCAGACGGCGTTTGACGCCTGGGCCGAAGACCCCCACGTCGTCGCCGTGGTGCTCGATGGCGCGGGCGAGAAGGCCTTCTGCGCCGGTGGCGACGTGGCGTCCTTGGCGCGCGAGATCCGCACGCTGCGCGAAACCGACCCCGCCGCGGTCTCGCCGCTGGCCGCCGCCTTCTTCGAGCACGAATACCGGCTCGACCACCGGCTGCACACCTTCCCCAAGCCCATCGTCTGCTGGGGCCACGGCATCGTGATGGGCGGCGGCATCGGGCTGCTGGCCGGCTGCTCGCACCGCGTCGTCACGCCGCGCACGCGGCTCGCGATGCCCGAGGTGGCGATCGGCCTCTACCCCGACGTGGCCGGCAGCTGGTTCCTGCCGCGCATGCCGGGCAAGAGCGGGCTCTTCCTCGCGCTCACCGGCGCGTCGGTCAACGCCGCCGACGCGCGCTTCACCGGCCTGGCCGACTTCATCGCCCGCAACGAGGACGAGCCGCTGCTGCTCGCCGCCCTGGCCGCCGCCGCGTGGCAGGGCGAGCCGGAGACCGACGGCGCCCAGCTCAGCCACCTGATCGAGGCGCTGGGCACGCCGGCCGACCTCGCACCCTCGCCGGTGCGCACCCACCTCGACCTGATCAACGCCACGATGGGCCACGACCGGCTGGTCGACATCGCCCCGCGCCTGCGTGCGCTGGCCGACCACGCCGACCCGTGGGTGGCCGGCGCGGTGCAGGGTTTCGTGAAGGGCTCGCCCAGTTCTGCGGCGGTGGCGTACGCGCTGCTGCAGCGCACGCGCTCGATGTCGCTGGCCGAGGTGCTGCGGCTCGAATACCAGGTGTCGCTCGGCTGCTGCGTGCACAACGATTTCGCCGAAGGTGTGCGCGCCCTGCTGATCGACAAGGACAAGCAGCCGCGCTGGGATCCGCCGACGCTGGAGACCGTGAGCCCGGCGCATGTCGAGGCGCACTTCGTGCCACGCCACGGCGCGGACGCGCACCCGCTGCAAGACCTGCGCTGAAGCCGGCCACCGCCGGCCGGCGACCACTTGACCACTTGACCACTTGACCACGTGCCTAGACAACCGGAGACGAACCTCATGGACGCGACACTGCGCATCGGCTTCATCGGCCTCGGCAACATGGGCGGGCCGATGGCGCTCAACCTCGTGAAGGCCGGGCACGAGGTCGCGGCCTTCGACCTGAACGCCGAAGCCTGCAGCAAGCTGCAGGCGCAGGGCCTGCGCATCGCGCCCTCCGCCGCCGCGGCGGCCGAAGGCGCCCAGGCCGTCATCACGATGCTGCCCGCCAGCCATCACGTCGAATCGCTCTACCTGCCCCATGGCGACGCGCCCGGCCTGCTGGCCGCGCTGCCGGCCGGCACGCTGGTGATCGACTCCAGCACCATCGCCCCCGCCAGCGCGCGCAAGGTGGCCGATGCCGCGAAGGCACGCGGCCTGGCCTTCATCGATGCGCCGGTGTCCGGCGGGACCGCAGGCGCCGCGGCCGGCACGCTCACCTTCATGATCGGTGGCGATGCGGCCACCGTGGAGCGCGCCACGCCGGTGCTGAAGGCGATGGGCGCCAACCTCTTCCACTGCGGCGACGCGGGCGCGGGCCAGGCCACCAAGCTCTGCAACAACATGCTGCTGGCCGTGCTGATGATCGGCACCAGCGAGGCGCTGGCGCTGGGCCAATCATTGGGGCTCGACCCGAAGGTGCTGTCGGAAGTGATGCGCCGCAGTTCCGGCGGCAACTGGGCGCTGGAGAAGTACAACCCCGTGCCCGGCGTGATGGAAGCCGCCCCCGCCTCGCGCGGCTACACCGGCGGCTTCGGCACCGACCTGATGCTGAAGGACCTGGGCCTGGCACAGGAAGCCGCGCTGGGCACCAGCGCCTCCACCCCGCTCGGCGGGCTGGCGCGGCAGCTTTACGCCGCGCACAGCAAGGCGGGGCATGGCGGAGAGGACTTCTCCAGCATCCTGAAGCTGGTGACAGGCGAGGACTGACGCCCACCCGCCACTGCGCGACTCACAGCAACGTCACCCCCGGCAGCGTCAACAAAGACATCTCCCGCATCAGCCGCACGAACTCGGCCACGTAGGGCCGCTCGCGCAGCCGGTCGGGCACGGCGGCGTAGAGGCGGCCGGTGAGGCCGTCGGGCCCGATGCGCTGGCTGGCGACGTAGCCGCGGTCGACGTAGCTCTTCACCGCCCACAGCGGCAGCGCGGCCAGGCCTCGGCCGCTGGCGACGAGCTGCAGCATCGCCACAGTCAGCTCGGTGGTGCGGCGCGCGGGCGTGATGCCGGCGGGCTGCAGCACGCGGCGCACCAGGTCGAGCATCTCGTCGGGCACCGGGTAGGTGATCAGCGTCTGGCCCGCGAAGTCTTCCGCCGCCAGCGCCGGCTTGCCCAGCAGCGCATGGCCTTGCGGCAGCAGCGCGACGATCTCGAAGCTGAACAGCGGCAGGAAGGCGATGCCGCTGCCTTCGCCCTCCTCGTCGAGCTCGGAAACGATGGCCACTTCGGCGCGGTCCTGGTGCAGCAGGCCGACCGGGTCGGCATGGAAACCGGAGACGATGTCGAGCTCCACCTCGGGCCAGCGCTGGCGGAAGGCGTCCATCGCGGGCATCAGCCAGTCGAAGCAGGTGTGGCACTCGACCGCGATGCGCAGCGCACCGGCCGCGCCGCTGACCAGCCGCGCCACGTCGCGCTCGGCCTCGTCGACCTGCGGCAGCACCCCATCGGCCAGCCGCAGCAGGCGCTGCCCAGGCGCGGTGAAGCTCACGGGGTTGGACTTGCGCTCGAACAGCGCGGCGCCGTAGTGCTCCTCCAGGCCCTTCAACTGGTGCGACAGGGCCGACTGGGTGAGGTTGAGCAACTGCGCCGCGCGCGAGAGGTTGCCCGCCTCGCGCAAGGCCAGCAGCGTCTTCAAGTGGCGCAGTTCAAGCAGCGATTGCATGTTGAGCCTGATTCATGGAGAAGCCGAAAAACTTTCGCTTGAATCATAAAGACGGGCTGCCGATCATTCAAGCTGAATTCATTCAAATCCGGCTTCATCATGATCAAGACTCATACTCTCGGCTTTCCGCGCATGGGCGCGCAGCGTGAACTGAAGTTCGCCCTGGAGCGCCATTGGCGCGGCGAGATCGACGCGGCCACGCTCGAAGCCACGGGCCGTGCGCTGCGCCAGCGCCATTGGGCCCAGCAGCGTGAAGCGGGCCTGGCCTTCGTGGCCGTGGGCGATTTCGCCTACTACGACCACGTCGCCAACCACGTGCAGCTCTTCGGCTGCGAGCCCGCGCGCTTCGGCTTCAGCGGCGACGAGCCTGCGCTCGCGCGCTACTTCACGATGGCGCGCGGCGTGGCCGCCGAGGCCGGCGCCGGCTGCAACGACACCGCCTGCACCCGCGCCCACCACGGCAGCGCCTCGCTGGAGATGACCAAGTGGTTCGACACCAACTACCACTACCTCGTGCCCGAGTTCAACGCGGCCACGCGCTTCACGCTGCACGCGCAACGCCTGCTGGCCGAGGTGGACGAAGCGCTGGCGCTGGGCCACGGCGTGAAGCCGGTGCTGATCGGGCCCGTGAGCTTCCTGTGGCTCGGCAAGTCGCACGAGGCGGGTTTCGACCGGCTCTCGCTGCTCGGCGCGTTGCTGCCGGTGTACGCCGACCTGCTGAAGCGCCTGGCCGCCCGCGGCGTGCAGTGGGTGCAGGTGGACGAGCCGGTGCTGGGCCTCGACCTGCCGCCCGCGTGGCAGCAGGCGCTGCGCGAGGCCTATGAAGCGCTGAAGACCGCCGACGTCTCGCTGCTGCTGGCCACCTACTTTTCGCCGCTGCAGGAGAACCTGCCGCTCGCCTGCGCGCTGCCGGTGGCCGGCCTGCACGTGGATGCGGTGCGCGCGGCCGGCGAATTGCAAGCCGTGCTCGATACGCTGCCCGCCGGCCGCGAGCTCTCCATCGGCATCGTCGACGGCCGCAACATCTGGCGCACCGATCTCGACGCGGCACTGGGGGTGCTGCGCCCGGCGCTGGAACGCCGCGGCGGCCGGCTGTGGCTGGCGCCGTCGTGCTCGCTGCTGCACGTGCCGCTGTCGCTGCGCGAAGACGCCGCGCTCGACGCGGAACTGCGCAGCTGGCTGGCCGGCGCCACCGAGAAGCTCGACGAGCTGCGCACGCTCCGCACCGCGCTGAGCCAGGGCGATGCGGCCGTGCGCGCCGCGCTGTTCGCCGCCCGATCCGCCACGCATGGGCGTGCCCACAGCCCGCGCGTGCACAACCGCGCGGTGGCCGAGCGCATCGCCGCGCTGCCGGCTGATGCCGACCGGCGCGGGGCGGCGTTCCCGCGGCGCCAGGCGCTGCAGCGGGCGCGGTTCAAGCTGCCCGCGTTCCCCACCACCACGATCGGCTCCTTCCCGCAGACGCCGCAGATCCGCGCCGCGCGCGCCGCGTTCAAGCGCAAGGAACTCAGCGCAGAGGCCTACCGCGACGCCATGGCGCAGGAGATCGCGCTGGCCGTGCGCGAACAGGAGGCGCTGGGCATCGACGTGCTGGTGCACGGCGAGGCCGAGCGCAACGACATGGTCGAGTACTTCGGCGAGCAGCTCGACGGCTTCGCCTTCACCGCCAACGGCTGGGTGCAGTCGTACGGCTCGCGCTGCGTGAAGCCACCGGTGCTGTTCGGCGACGTGTCGCGGCCGAAGCCGATGACGGTGGACTGGACCGTCTACGCGCAAAGCCTGACGCCGCGGCCGATGAAGGGCATGCTGACCGGGCCGATCACGATCCTGCAGTGGTCCTTCGTGCGCGACGACCAGCCGCGCGACGCCACCGCGCTGCAGATCGCGCTGGCCATCCGCGACGAGGTGGTCGACCTGGAGCAGGCCGGCATCGGCATCGTGCAGATCGACGAGCCCGCGATCCGCGAAGGCCTGCCGCTGCGCCGCGCGCTGTGGAAGCCCTACCTCGACTGGGCGGCGCGGGCCTTCCGCGTCTCGGCCTCGGGCGTGGGCGACGCGACGCAGATCCACACCCACATGTGCTATTCGGAGTTCAACGACATCCTGCCGGAGATCGCCGCGATGGATGCCGACGTGATCACCATCGAGACCAGCCGCTCGGGCATGGAGCTGCTGCGCGGTTTCGGCGATTTCCGCTACCCGAACGAGATCGGGCCGGGCGTGTACGACATCCACTCGCCCCGCGTGCCGGGCCACGACGAGATGCTGGCGCTGCTGCGCAAGGCCGCCGCGGTCATCCCGCCGGAGCACCTGTGGGTGAACCCCGACTGCGGCCTGAAGACCCGCGACTGGCCGGAGACGCGCGCCGCGCTGCGCGGCATGGTGGCTGCGGCGCAGGCGATGCGCCAGCGCTGAGCAGGCGCCGGCGGCGCCTCAGCCGCAGGCCGGCGGGGGCGCCGCCAGCAGTGCCTCGATGAACTGGGGTTTGGCGAACAGGTAACCCTGGGCCACGCCGATGCCGGTGTGGCTGCGCAGGTACGCCAGTTCCTGGGCCGTCTCCACGCCTTCGGCGACCACCTCGATGCCCAGCGCCGAGCACAGCGACTCGATGGCCCGCAGGATGCCCTGGCTGCGCGGGCGCTCGTGGATCGCGGTGATGAAGGCACGGTCGACCTTCACCTCGTCGGCCGTCAGGTCGGCCAGCATCGACAGCGACGAGTAGCCGGTGCCGAAGTCGTCGATTGACACCCGGATGCCGGCTTCGCGAAGGCGCGGCAGGGTCTCCTGCTGGAAGCGCTGGGTCGCCAGCAGGGCATCCTCCGTCAGCTCGATCACGATGTGCTGCGCGACGCCGCAGGCACGCAGCTGGTCGGTCAGCAGGCCCATGAATGCCGTGTCGCCCGCCTGGCGCGCCGAGACGTTCAGGCTGACCGTCACATGCGGGCCGAAGCGCGCCTGCAGCGAAGGCAGGTGGCGCACCACGTCCTCGGCCGCGAAGCGGGCGATCTCGTCGAGCAGCCCCAGCTCCGAGGCCAACTCGATGAACGAGGCCGGCGCACGCACGGTGCCGTCGTCCTCCACCCAGCGGATCAGCGCCTCGAAGCCGCGCACCTCGCCCGTGCCGATGGCCACCTTGGGCTGGAAGGCCGCCCTGAACCGGCGGTCGCGCACGGCCGCGCGCAAGCGCCGCTCGGTGAGCATGCGGTCGCTGAGCGCCCGGCCCATCGCCTCGTCGAAGTAGGCGGCGCTGCCCTTGCGGTCGCGCTTGGCCCGCACCATCGCGCTGCCCGCGCAGCGCCGCAGCTCCTCGTAGCTGTCGCCATGCAGCGGGTACAGGCTGGCGCCTACCGACGCCGAGGTCAGCACCTCCTGCCCGTCGATGTGGAAGGGCTGCTTCAGCGCAGCGATCAGCCGCTCGATCAGCGGCGGCAGGTCGCTCGCCTGCGCCAGCGGATCGGCCAGCAGCAGGAACTCGTCGCCGCTGATGCGCGCCAGGGTGTCGCCGGTGCGGATGCACTGCCCGATGCGGCGTGCCACGGCCTTCAGCAGCTCGTCGCCCACCAGGGGGCTGTAGTAGTCGTTGACTTGCTTGAAGTTGTCGAGGTCGATGAAGGCCAGCGCGAAATGGCCGCCGCGCCGGTGCTGCCGCAGCGCCGCGCCGACGATCTCCTGCATCAGCAGCCGGTTGGGCAGGCCGGTCAGCTCGTCGTGGAACGCGCGGCGCGAGAGATCGCGCTCCATCTGCCGGCGGTCGGTGATGTCGACCGCGGTCGACAGCATCATCGGCACGGTGCCGCAGTGGATGCGGTGGCTCGTCATCGAGAGCGTGCGCGCATGGGGCGAGCGGGCCAGGGTGTATTCCTGCACCCGCTGCTCGCCGCTGGCGAACTGCGCGAGGTAGTCGGCGTGCATGCGCTCGGCCTGCGCCGGCGTGGCGGCCAGCAGATCGAACGGCCGGCGGCCCAGCAGCCGCTCCGCCGGCACGCCGAGCACTTCGGCCATCGGGCCGTTGACCAGCCGCATGCAGCCTTCGGCGTCCTGCAGGCTCACGCCGATGGGCAGCTGGTCCAGCAACTGCTCCAGCAGGCGCGCGTCCCGCTGCGCCTGCCGCAGTTCTCCCAGGGTCTCCTGGAGCTCGGGGCGGCCGGACCAGGCCCGGAACATCCTGCGGGCCCGGCCGTCAGCGATGCCGGCCCGCCGGGGGCAGGGGGCGAACGAAGGACGGGCTCTGTTCGATGCGAAGGGTCATGGGGGTACTGCGCAAGGCCCGGCAGGGCAATGCAGTCCCTATCGGCAGCAGGCGCCCGGGCTTGAGCGCCTGCCGCCCTCGGCGGGTCAGTGGCCGGAGGCGCCGGCCGCACCCAGGCCCGTCTCGGACCGCACACGCTGCGCCGGGAAGGCCGCGCGCTCGCGCTGCGCCTGCGCGCTGCGGTCGAGCAGCGAGAAGATCCAGATGCCCGCGAAGCCGATCGCCATCGAGAACAGCGCCGGCGAGGTGTAGGGGAACCAGGCCGAGCCCTTCGGATTGCCCAGCGTGGCTTCCCAGACCGACGGCGACACGATGGTCAGCCCCACCGACGACACCAGCCCGAGGAAGCCGCCGATCACCGCGCCGCGGGTGGTGCAGTCCTTCCACAGCACGCTCATGAAGAGCACGGGGAAGTTGGCCGAGGCCGCGATCGCGAAGGCCAGCGACACCATGAACGCGATGTTCTGCTTCTCGAAGGCGATGCCCAGTGCCACCGCCACGGCGCCCAGCACGAGCGTGGTGATGCGCGAGACGCGCAGCTCCGAGGCGCTGTCGGCGTTGCCCTTCTTGAACACGGTGGCGTAGAGGTCGTGCGAGACGGCGGAGGCACCGGACAGCGTGAGGCCGGCCACCACCGCGAGGATGGTCGCGAAGGCCACCGCCGAGATGAAGCCGTAGAACACGTTGCCGCCGACCGCCTTGGCCACCAGCACCGCCGCCATGTTGGAGGCGCCCGCGCCGCCGTGGATCACGCCGGTGGCGACGTCCGCGAACTCAGGGTTCGTCAGCACGAGGGTGATCGCGCCGAAGCCGATGATGAAGATCAGCACGTAGAAGTAGCCGATCCACGTCGTCGCCCAGAACACCGACTTGCGCGCCTGCTTCGCGTCGGGCACGGTGAAGAAGCGCATCAGGATGTGGGGCAGGCCGGCGGTGCCGAACATCAGCGCCATGCCGAAGGAGATCGCGCTGATCGGGTCTTTCACGAAGCCGCCCGGCCCCATGATGGCCAGGCCCAGGCTGGCCGCCTCCTGCGGCGTCTTGCCGCTGTGGGCCGCGATGTCGGTGCGGATCTGCACCGCACGCGCGAAGAGCTTCTCGGGGCTGAAGCCGAACTCGCTCAGCACCATGAAGGCCATGAAGGTGACGCCCGACAACAGCAGCACCGCCTTGATGATCTGCACCCAGGTGGTGGCCGTCATGCCGCCGAAGAGCACGTACAGCATCATCAGCGCCCCGACGATGACCACCGCCATCCAGTAATCGAGCCCGAACAGCAGCTTGATCAGCTGCCCCGCGCCCACCATCTGCGCGATCAGGTAGAACGCCACGACCACCAGCGTGCCCGAGGCCGCGAAGGCGCGGATCGGCGTCTGCTGGAAGCGGTAGCCCGCCACGTCGGCGAAGGTGAACTTGCCGAGGTTGCGCAGCCGCTCGGCCATCAGGAAGGTGAGGATCGGCCAGCCCACGAGGAAGCCGATCGAGTAGATCAGGCCGTCGTAGCCGGTCGCCATCACCGCGGCCGAGATGCCGAGGAACGAGGCCGCCGACATGTAGTCGCCGGCGATCGCGAGGCCGTTCTGGAAGCCGGTGATGCCGCCGCCGGCGGTGTAGAAGTCGGCGGCCGAGCGGGTCTTGGACGCGGCCCACTTGGTGATCCACAGGGTGGCGACCACGAAGACCGAGAACATGCCGATCGCGATCCAGTTGGTGGGCTGCTTGGCCGCCTGGCCGACGTCGCCGCCGGCGGCCATCGCGGCAGCCGCCAGCAGGCCCAGCCCTGCGGCGAGCGCGCCGCTGCGAAGCATGCTGCGGCTCATCGCGACACCTCCTTCAGCAGCTCGGCCGTGAGGCGGTCGTATTCGCTGTTGGCGCGGCGCACGTACAGCCCCGTGATGATCACGGTGAACACGATCACGCCCAGGCCGATGGGGATGCCCAGCGAGGTGACGCCGTCGCCGATCGGCTGCGCGAGGAAGGGCTTGTCGAACGCGATCAGCGCGATGTAGCCGTAGTAGACGATGAGCATGATCATCGTCAGGATCCAGCCGAAGCTGCTGCGCTTGCCCCGCAGCTCGTGGTACTTGGGATGCGCCTCGATGCGGGCGACGATGGGGTCGGTCACACGTGTCTCCTTGTCCGGCCACCGCCGCAGGAAGGGGGGTGGCATGGGCCGCGACTGTGCGCGCCGAGGTTGACCGCCACCTTACGTGCGAGCCAATCGCTCATGAAAGCCCTGCGCTTGATGCGCCTTCTTTTTAGATATATCGTAAACACATCTAAACGACACGCAGGAACAGACCATGCATCCCTTCGGACACCATCACGGCCACCACGGCGAGCGCTGCATCCGGCGCGGCGAGGGCGACGGCTTCGGCGGCGGCCGCGGCCACCGCGTCTTCGGCCAGGGCGGCCTGCGGCTCGTGCTGCTGCAGCTGATCGCCGACAAGCCCAGCCACGGCTACGAGCTGATCAAGGCGGTCGAGGACCGCCTGCACGGCACCTACAGCCCCAGCCCCGGCGTCGTCTACCCCACGCTCACCTGGCTCGAGGAACTTGGCTATACAACCGTCGAGGACAGCGAAGGCGCCCGCAAGCGCTACGCGATCACCGACGCCGGGCAGGCCTACCTGTCCGAGCACCGGGAAGCGGTCGACGAACTGCTGGCGCGCTTCAACCGCCATGGCCCCGGCCGCCACGAGCGGCCGCCCGAGATCGCCCGCGCGATCGAGAACTTCAAGCTGGCGCTGCGCATGCGCCTGTCGCAGGGGCCGCTGAGCAAGACGCAGGTGCACGCCCTGGTCGACGTGCTCGATGCGGCGGCCAAGCAGGTGGAACGGCTGTGAGGGCGGCGCAGCGTGTGCGCCATCCGCTGCGCTTGCGTGTGCTCGAGGTGCACCGCGTCGACCGTGTGACGCCGCACCTGGTGCGCGTGACGCTGGGCGGCGCCGACCTCGATGGCTTCACGAGCCCCGGCTTCGACGACCATGTGAAGCTCTTCTTCCCCGATCCGCAGGCCGGCGAACTGCTGCTGCCCACCGTGGGCGCCGACGGTGCACCGGTGTTCAGCGAAGGCGCGCGGCCCATCGCGCGCGACTACACGCCGCGCCGGCACGACGCGGTTCGCCTGACGCTGGAGATCGACTTCGCGATCCACGAGGCCGGCCCGGCCACCCAGTGGGTGCTGCAGGCGGCACCGGGCCAGCGGCTCGGCGTGGGCGGCCGGCGCGGCTCCTTCTTGCTGCCCACGGCGTTCGACGGCCACCTGCTGATCGGCGACGACACCGCGCTGCCGGCCATCGCCCGCCGCCTGGCCGAGCTGCCCGCGGGGGCGCCGGCGGTGGTGCTCGCCGAGGTCGAAGGCCCCGAGGACGAATTGAAGTTCGACACGCAGGCCGCGCTGCAGGTGCGCTGGGTGCACCGGCAAGGCGCCGAGCCCGGTGCCCCCGGGGGCCTGCTGAAGGCGCTGCAGACGCTGCCGGTGCCAAAGGGCGACTACCACGCGTGGATCGCCTGCGAGACGCGCGTGGCGCAAGCGCTGCGCCGGCAGCTGCTGGCCGCGCACGGCGCGAACGCGGCGTGGATGAAGGCCGCGGGCTACTGGCGCCGCGGCAGCGCGGCCACGCACGACAAGATCGAGGACTGACAGCCCGGCCCGCCGCTTGCCTGTAGATTGCGGGGATGAAACTGGCCGTCTTCAGCACGCAGCGCTACGACCGAGCATTCCTCGACGAAGCCAACCGCCGGCGCGCCGCGCCGCACGCCGCCACCTATTTCGAGGCGCCGCTCGATGCCGCCACCGCCCCGCTGGCGGCCGGCTTCGATGCGGTGTGCATCTTCGTCAACGACCACGCCGACGCGGCCGTGCTGCAGGTGCTGGCGCAGGGCGGCACGCGCCTGGTGGCGCTGCGCTGCACGGGCTTCAACAACGTCGACCTCGAGGCCGCGGCGCGCCTGGGCCTGCGCGTGGTGCGGGTGGTCGACTACTCGCCGCACTCGGTGGCCGAGCACGCGGTGGCGTTGATCCTCGCGCTCAACCGCAAGATCCACCGCGCCTACAACCGCACGCGCGACGCCAATTTCGCGCTCGACGGGCTGATGGGCTTCGACCTGCACGGCAAGACGGTGGGCGTGATCGGCACCGGCAAGATCGGCCGCGTGTTCGCGAGGATCATGCACGGCTTCGGCTGCACGGTGCTCGGGCACGATCCCTTCGTATCGCCCGAGTTCGAGGCGCTCGGCGGGCGCTACGTCGGCATCGGCGAGCTGGGGGCGCGCGCCGACGTGATCTCGCTGCACTGCCCGCTCACGCCGGCCACCCGCTACATCGTCAACGCGGGGATGCTGGCTACCCTGAAGCCCGGCGCACTGCTGGTCAACACCAGCCGCGGCGGCCTGGTGGACACCGAGGCGGCCATCGAGGCACTGAAGTCGGGGCGGCTGGGCGGCCTCGGGCTCGACGTGTACGAGCAGGAAGCCGACCTCTTCTTCCGCGACCTGTCGAGCACCATCATCCCGGACGACGTGATCCAGCGGCTGACCTCGTTCCCGAACGTGATCGTGACCGGCCACCAGGCCTTCTTCACGCGCGAGGCGATCTCCACCATCTGCGAGACGACGATGGCCAGCCTCGATGCCTTCGAGGCAGGGCGGCCGCTGGCCGACGAGATCGCCTTCAGCCCGCCGTGACGGCCGCGGGCGGCGCGCCTGGCCGGCTCAGCCGGCGAAGCCGCCCTCGGCGAGGAAGGCGACTTCCTCGGGCGTGCTGTCGCGGCCGAGCAGCGGGTTGCGGTGGGGGAAGCGGCCGAAGCGCTCGATGATGTCGTGGTGGCCCTGCGCATGCTGCACGTAGGGCTCGCCGAGCACGCGGTTGAGTTCGAGCGCGCGCCGCTGGTCGGCGAGGTCCTCGGCATGCGACAGCGGCAGGTAGCAGAACACCCTCAGCGCACGGTCGACGTGCTGGTCGAAGCCTTGCGACAGCAGCCCGCGCGCGAAGCGGCGCGCCAGCGGATCGGTCGCGTACATGTGGCCGGTGCCGCGGAAGGCGTTGCGCGGGTACTGGTCGAGCAGCAGCAGCAGCGCCAGCGCACCCTGCGCACTGGCGGCCCAGCCGTCGCATTCGCGGCGGGCGGCCGCGAAGTGCGCGTCGTGGAAGCGCTCGCGGAAGCGGCGGTCGAACGCATCGCTCTTGGCGAACCAGTGCTCGGGGCCGGCATCCTGCCAGAAGGCGAGCACGTCGGAAGGCGTGGTGTTCATCGGGAAGGCTCCTGCGGGGCGGCCGGTGCCGCGTTGCCCCGGATCATCGCGCGGCCGGCCTGCAGGCCGCCGGCCAGCTCCAGCTGGAAGCGTTCGGCATCGCGGCGGCGCACGTCGGCGGAGATGTCGTCGGCCTCCTGCTCGTCGAGGCCCAGCGCGAGCAGCGCCTCGCGGCCGAGCGCGATGGCGGCCTCGAAGGTCTCGCGCACGTGGAAATCGACGCCGTGCGCCACGAGCGCCAGCGCATGCTCGCGGTCCATCGCGCGCACCAGCAGCCGCGCGTGCGGGAACTGGCTGTGCACCAGCTCGGCCACGCGGCTCGACGCTTCGATGTCGTCGACGCAGACGATCACCGCGCGTGCGGTGTGGGCGCCAGCGGCGTGCAGCACGTCGAGCCGCGTGCCGTCGCCGTAGTACACCTTGAAGCCGTAGTCGGCCGCCTGGCGGATGGACTCGGTGTTGGTGTCGATGATGGAGATCTCGCAGCCGCGCGCCAGCAGGCTCTGGCTCACGATCTGGCCCACCCGGCCGAAGCCGATGATCAGCGAGCTGCCGGCCAGGCCGCGGGTGCCGGTGACCGCTTCCACGCCGTCCATCGACGGCCCGGCCGGCCGCATCAGCCGGCGCTGCGCCATCACCGCCAGCGGCGTCAGCGCCATCGACAGCACCACGATGGCCGTCATGTTGGCGTTGACGGTGGCATCGATCACGCCGTTGGCGGCCGCCGCGGCGAACAGCACGAACGCGAACTCGCCGCCCTGCGCCATCAGCACGGCCCGGTCGACGGCATCGGCATGCGAGCTGCGCAGCCACCGCGCCACGCCGTACACGCAGAGGCCCTTGGCCAGCATCAGCGCCACCACGCCCGCGACGATCAGGGGCGCGTTGCGCGCCACCACGGCCAGGTCGAGGGACATGCCCACACCGAGGAAGAAGAGGCCCAGCAGCAGGCCGCGGAACGGCTCCACGTCGGCCTCGAGCTGGTGGCGGAAGGTCGACTCCGACAGCAGCACCCCGGCGAGGAAGGCGCCCATCGCCATCGACAGGCCGCCCATCTCCATCAGCAGCGCAGCGCCCAGCACCACGAGCAGCGCGGCGGCGGTCATCACCTCACGCGCCTTGGCGTTGGCGAGCACGCGGAACATCGGGTTCAGCAGCCACACCCCGGCCGCGACCAGCGCCGCGATGGAGCCCAGCGCAACCAGCACGTCCATCCAGCGCGAGCCCTGCGCATCGGCCGCGGGCGCGATGCCGCTGGCCGGCGCCATGAAGGCGACGATGGCCAGCAGCGGCACGATCAGCAGGTCCTCGAACAGCAGCACCGCGACGATCTTCTGGCCCCGGGGCTCGGCGATGTCGCCGCGTTCGCCGAGCAGCTGCATCACGATCGCGGTGGAGGTGAGCACGAAGCCCGCGCCGCAGACGAAGGCGACGCCGGCCGGGAAGCCGAAGGCCATGCCGACGCCGGTCAGCGCCGCCACCGCCACGCCCACCTGCGCCGTGCCCAGCCCGAAGATGTCGCGCCGCAGGCTCCACAAGTGCGAGGGCCGCATCTCCAGGCCGATGATGAACAAAAACATCACCACGCCCAGCTCGGCCGTGTGCAGGATGGCCTGCGGATCCTTGAAGAGGCCGAGCCCGAACGGCCCGATCGCCAGGCCCGCCGCCAGGTAGCCGAGCACCGAGCCCAGGCCCAGCCGCTTGAACAGCGGCACCGCCACCACCGCTGCCCCGAGCAGCGTCACCACCTTCACCAGATCGCTGCCGCCTTCTGCCGCCATGCCACTCCCTCTCCTGAACCGTTTGCGCCTCTTGTCGCCGGGCGGCGCCAGTATCGGCGCTACCGCGGCAGGGATTGTCTGGAGGGCCGGCGGGGGCGGAAGCTCTTATGTTCCGCTCCTGTGTGCTGCACTGCGCCATGCCGATGACGAACGACCCCGCCGCGCCGCGCCCGGCGCCCGCGCCGTCCCCCAGCGCGAGCCCGTTCGAGATCCCGCTGAACCCGCTTGGCGTCGCCGATCCGCTGCGGTGGCTGGTGCGCGGTGCGCGTGACTTCGCCCGTGCACCGGCGATCGGGCTCTTCTTCGGCGGCTGCTTCGTGGTGATGGGCTGGGCGCTGATGAAGGTCTTCGAGCGGGCGCCGGCGTACGTGCTGGCGCTGTCGGCGGGCTTCCTGCTGCTGGGGCCGCTGCTGTGCATGGGGCTGTACCGCGTGAGCCAGGACCTCGAGCAGGGCCGGCGGCCCGACTTCGGCGACGCCGTGCTCGCCTGGACGGCCCGCCCCGGCGCGCTGGCGGTCTTCGGCTTCGTGCTGCTGGTGCTGGAGATGCTGTGGGGCCGCGCGGCGCTGGTGATCTTCGCCGTCAGCTTCGACGGCATGCCGGACTTCAAGGGCTCGCTGCTGAAGCTGCTCGACCCGCAGCACCTCGGCTTCATCGCCACCTACGCCGGCGTGGGCGCGGTGTTCGCTGGGCTGATCTATGCGGTGAGCGTGGTCGCGATCCCGATGATCCTCGACCGCCAGGTGGACGCCGTCACCGCGGGGCTGACGAGCCTGCGCCTCGTGCTCACGCAGACGGGCGTGATGCTGTGGTGGGGCCTGTTGATCGCCGTGCTGGTGGCGCTGGCGCTGCTGCCCTGGTTCCTCGGACTCTTCGTCGTCGGGCCGGTGGTCGGCCACGCGACCTGGCACGCCTACCGCGCCGCCGTCCCCCCTGCGCCGCCCGAGGACCCCCAGCCGCCCCGCGGCGCCCCCCCGCCACCCACCCGAGGAGACGCAGGATGACCCCCCATCGACTGACCTGGCAGGCCGCCGCCGTGCTGACCGCCCTCGCCGGCTGCGGCGGCGACGGCCCCGACCTGAACCGGCTCCCGGCCGGCGTGACGCAGCACAGCGTCACCGACTACCTGGCCACCACCGCGGGCACGGGCGCCACCGCCGCGGCGCAGGACCTGCTCACCGGCGGCCTCGGCAAGACCGGCCTGGCCGCCGCCGCCCCGGCGCCCGCCGACGCGACGGCCCCCACGGTGGCGGAGCTGCGCCGCAACGCGCTGCATTCCAACTACCGCGGCCTCGTCGACTACACCGCGGGCGGCGGCTACGGCACCTTCTACGGCCCCCACCTCGACGCCGCCGGCGCCGCCACGGGGGGCGAAGGCCTGGTGCCCGGCCGCGAGTACCTGGCCTCGATCGACGACGGCAGCGGCGCGCAGCGCGTGACCGTCGCGGTGCAGATCCCGCGCAGCTTCGACACGAGCGCCCCGTGCTTGGTGCTCGGGCCGTCGTCGGGGTCGCGCGGCGTCTACGGCGCCATCGGCGTGGCCGCCGAGTGGGCCCTGAAGCGCGGCTGCGCGGTGGCGCTCACCGACGCGGGCAAGGGCATGGGCCTGTACGACCCCGCCGACGACACGGTCCACCAGATCGACGGCACGCGCGCCACGCGCAGCGCGGCCGGTGCGCTGTCGCATTTCGCGGCGTCGCTGACGGAGGCCGCCCGCAGCGCCTTCAACGCCGCCTTCCCGAACCGGCTCGCGCTCAAGCATGCGCATTCGCAGCAGAACCCGGAGAAGGACTGGGGCCGCGACACGCTGGCCGCCGCGCGTTATGCGCTCTACGCGCTGAACCAGGAGTACGGCGCCACCTCGTTCGACGGCACGACGAAGGAGGTGCGCTTCACGCCGCGCAACACGCTGGTGATCGCCGGCGCGGTGTCCAACGGCGGCGCGGCGGTGCTGCGGGCGGCCGAGCAGGACACCGAAGGCCTGATCGACGGCGTGGTGGCCGGCGAGCCGAGCGCCCAGCCGGCCAGCACCGGCGGCTACGGCGTGCGGGCCGGCGGCACCGCGGTGCCCGCCTTCGGCAAGCCGCTGTTCGACTACTTCACCTTCGCCAACCTGTACCAGCCCTGCGCCGCGCTGGCCCCAAGCGCCACGATGGCAGAGGCGTCGACCTACAACTACATCCCCACCTTCGGCATGGCCGCCCGCGCCGCCAACCGCTGCGGCGCGCTGGCTGCGCGCGGCCTGCTGGCCGGCGCCACGACGGCGGACCAGGCCGCCGACGCGCTGGCGCGGCTGCGCGCCTACGGCTGGACGGCCGACACCGACACGATGCACAACGCCCACTACGGCCTGGGCAACGCCGCGATCATCACGATGATGTACGCCAATGCGTACGGCCGCTTCGCGCTCGACGGCAACGTCTGCGGGCTCAGCCTGGCGGCGGCCAGCGCCGCGACCGGCGAGGTCGTGCCGGTGGCCGCCAGCGCCAAGGCACAGAGCTTCGCGACCGGCAACGGCACCGCCAACGGGGCGCCGGCGACGGTGGTCTACAACGACTCGGTCGGCGGCGCGAGGTCGTGGGCCTTCGGCATCTCGCCGACCAGCGGCACGGCCGACCTGTCGCTCGACTCGGCCCTCTGCCTGCGTGCACTCGCCACCGGCATGCACCCGTCGAGCGGCGCCGCGCTCACCGCGGCCAGCACGCCCACCCTTGCGCAGAGCCAGGCGGTGCGGGCGGGCATGGACGAGGTGCTGCTGAACGGCGACCTGCGCGGCAAGCCGGCGGTGATCGTCGCCGGCCGCAGCGACGCGCTGATCCCGGTCAACCATTCCGCGCGCGCCTACACCGCCTACAACCGGCTGGTCGAGGGCGGCGGCACCCGCCTGCGCTACATCGAGGTCACGCACGCGCAGCACTTCGACGGCTTCCTGCCCTTCCCGGGCTTCGACAACCGCTTCGTGCCGCTGCACGTGTACTTTCTGTCGGCGATGGACGCGATGTACGCGCACCTGAAGAGCGGCACCGCGCTGCCGCCGAGCCAGGTCGTGCGCGCCACGCCCCGCGGGGGCCTGCCGGGCGCGGCCCCCGCGCTCACCACCGCCAACGTGCCGCCGGTGTCCGCCGCGCCGGCGGCGGGGAACGCCATCACCTTCGCCGGCACCACGGTCGAGATTCCGGACTGAAGGCCTGTCGGCCGGCGCCGACACGCCGTCGCGGCCGGCTCCCACGGCCGCGCGGCGGGCGGCGGCCGACCATCGCGGGGGCGACGCCCGCCGGCGCCGCAGCACGGAACCCCCATGACCGACATCCGCAAGGGCCAGGCCCCCGAGCCGCTGGACAGGAACACCTTCCACCTGCGCTTCATGCGCCGCTTCGCCGACCCGGCCTATGCCGCGGAGCGGGAGGCCCTGGGCCGCCTCGAAGCCATCGCCTGGGATGCCTTCAGCGAAGGGCGCAAGGCGCCGTTCACGCAGCGGGCCGGCGAGGGCTTCGCCAACCCGGCCTATGAGCTGTCCACCGAATGGCTCGACACCCGCGGGCGCCTGCAGGCGGCGCAGCAGCGGTGGTCCGACGCGGCCGCGCCCTCGCGTGTGCTGCTCGTCTGCGGCAGCGCGCGCAACGACGGCACCTGCCCTGGCGAGATCTCCAAGACCTGGCGGCTGACGAACCTGGCGCGCGAGGTGCTCGCGCAGGCGGAGGTCGAGACCGACGTGCTGGACCTGAGCCTCGTCACCTCGGAATACGGCCGCACGATCCATCCCTGCAAGGGCTGCGTCTCGACTGCGATGCCGCTGTGCCACTGGCCCTGCAGCTGCTACCCCAACCATGCGCTCGGCCAGGCCGACGACTGGATGGCCGAGATCTATGAGCGCTGGGTGGCCGCACACGGCGTGATCGTGCTCGCGCCGACGTACTGGTACCAGTCGCCGAGCCCGCTGAAGCTGATGATCGACCGGCTGGTCTGCGCCGACGGCGGCAATCCCGACCCGACCCGCACCCACGGCAAGAAGGCCGCCGAGGCCAAGGCCATCGAGGCGCAGGGCTGGGACTATCCCAAGCACCTCGCCGGCCGGGTCTACGGCCTCGTGGTGCACGGCGACGTGGCGGGTGTCGAGGCCCATCGGCGCAACCTGGCCGACTGGCTCGACTGGATGGGGCTGGTGGCCGCGGGCAGCACGGCGCGCCTGGACCGCTACCTCGGTTACTACGAGCCCTACTACAACAGCCACGAGGCCCTGGACCGCGACGAAGCCCTCCAGGAGGAGGTGCGCAACGTGGCCCGTGCGGTGCACCGCGCCGTGGCCGACCTGCGCGCCGGCACGCTCGACACGCCCGACCACGGCCTCCAGCCACCCCGCCCGAAGTGAACCCTCCACGCAAAGGAATCATCATGACCGAGAAGACCGCCACCGTCCGCTGGGAAGGCCGAGGCGCCAAGGGCCAGGGACGCATCAGCACCGAGACGGGTGCGCTGAGCGAGTATCCCTACGGCTTCGCGAGCCGCTTCGAGGACGACCGCCGGGGCACGAACCCCGAGGAGATCGTGGCCGCGGCGCATGCGGCCTGCTTCACGATGGCCTTCTCGTTCGCCTGCGACAAGGCCGGGTTCGCGACCGCGTCGGTGGACACCCGTGCGAGCGTGCGCCTGGTCAAGCAGGGCGACGGCTTCGTGATCGACCGCATCGCCCTGACGCTGGAAGCCGAGGTGCCTGGCATCGACGAGGCCAGGTTCCAGGAGATCGCCGCCACGGCCAAGCGCGATTGCCCGCTGTCGAAGGCACTGGCCAGCGTGCCGGAGATCACGCTGCAGGCCAGGCTGCTGGGCTGACTGCCGCGCGCTGCCGCACGTGCAGCGCGGCGAAGCCTCGGTAGAGCGGGTTGCCGGTGCGCCGGGACGCCTCGGCGACCCACGCGAGCCGCGGCGTGCGGGCGGTGAGCTGGCGGAACACGGCCTGCGCCTCCATCATCGTCAGCGCCGCGCCGATGCACACGTGCGGGCCGGCGCCGAACGACAGGCCGTGCCCGTCCTGGCGCGCGACCTCGAAGTCGTCCGGGCGCGCGAACCGCGCCGGGTCGCGGTTGGCGGCACCGATCAGCGGCACGACGATGTCGCCCCGCCGCAGCGGCAGCCCGTGCATCTCCAGGTCGACCGTGAGCCGGCGGCCGGTGTACTGCACCGGGCTGTCATAGCGCAGCATCTCGCGCACCGCAGGGCCCATGAGCTCGGGCTCGCGCCGCAGCCGCTCCCATTGCTCGGGATGCTGCATCAGCGCGTGCAGGCCGTTGCCCAACACGTGGCGGGTGGTCTCGTGCCCGGCGAACAGCAGCATCGCGCACTGCGACAGCAGTTCGGCGCCCGCCTCCAGCTCGCCGCGCGCCTGGGCCTGCAGCAGCCGGCCGACGAGGTCGTCGCCGGGCGACGCACCGCGCTGCGCGATCACGCCCTCGAAGTAGCGCGCCAGGGCCAGCAGGCTGGCGGTGGCCCGCCGCGCCTGCTCGTGCGTCGGCTGCAGCGCGCCCATGAACGCAGCCAGGTCGTCGGACCATTGCACGAAGCACGCCGCCTGCGCGGCCTCCACGCCCATCAGCCGCGTGATGACGCTCACCGGCAGCGGGCGGGCCAGCGTGTGCATGAAGTCGAAGCCGTCGGCCGGCCGCACGCCGTCGAGCGCCTCGCGGACCCATTGCTCGATGTGGGGCTGCAGCCGCTGCAGCGCCTCCGGCCGGAAGCCGGCCTGCAGGACGCGGCGCACACGCTGGTGGTCGGCCCCGTCCAGGAACAGCATCGCGCGCGAGAACAGCGGCTGGAAGGCCCGCAGATCGCCGCCCGCGGCCCAGCCGGCGGTGCGCTGGGCCGCGAATCGCGGGTCGCGCAACACGCGCTCCACGTCCGCATGCCGCGTCAGGAGCCAGGCGCCGCCGTAGAACTGCTCGCTCCACAACACCGGGCCCGCCGCGCGCATCGCGTGGTACGTCGGATACGGGTCGTCGAGGAAGGCCGGGTCGGCGACCGGCGGCTCCCAAGACGGGCGGCGCAGCACGGCGCTCATTCCACCGTCCTCCGCCGCCGGCTCATCGGGCCGGGGCCGCGCTGCCGTCGCCGCGCGCGCCCTGGGCCTGCAGGCCGAGCCGGGCGAACAGCGCACGGTCCCGGTCGGCCTGCGGATTGCTCGTCGTCAGCAGCCGGTCGCCGTAGAAGATGGAGTTGGCGCCGGCCATGAAGCACAGCGCCTGCAGCGCCTCGTCCATCTGCTCCCGCCCGGCCGACAGCCGCACCAGGGTCTGCGGCATCGTGATGCGCGCCACCGCGATCGTGCGCACGAACTCGAACGGGTCCAGCGGCTCGGTGCCTGCCATCGGCGTGCCCTCCACCTGCACCAGTTCGTTGATGGGCACCGACTCGGGACAGGGGTCGAGGTTCGCCAGCTGCGCGATGAACGCGGCGCGCTGCGCGCGCGACTCGCCCATGCCGACGATGCCGCCGCAGCAGACGTTGATGCCGGCATCCCGCACGTGGCCCAGGGTGTCGAGCCGGTCCTGGTAAGTGCGCGTGCCGACCACCTCGCCGTAGAAGTCGGGGGCGGTGTCGAGGTTGTGGTTGTAGTAGTCGAGGCCGGCGTCCTTCAGCGCCCGGGCCTGGCCGGGCTCCAGCATGCCCAGCGTCATGCAGGTCTCGAGGCCCAGCGCGCGCACGCCGCGCACCATGTCGGTCAGGCGCTCCATGTCGCGCTCCTTCGGGCTGCGCCAGGCCGCGCCCATGCAGAAGCGCGTCGCCCCTTGGGCACGTGCATCACGCGCCGCCGCAAGCACCTCGTCGAGGGCCATCAGCTTGCTGGCGGGCACGCCGGTGTCGAAGTGGGCCGACTGAGGGCAGTAGCCGCAGTCCTCCGCGCAGCCACCGGTCTTGATCGACAGCAGGGTCGACAGCTGCACCTCGTTGGGATTGAAGTGCTCGCGGTGCACCTGCTGCGCCCGGAACAGCAGGTCCATGAAAGGCAGGGCATACAAGGCCTCGACGGCATCGACGCGCCAGCGCGGTGCAGCCGCGGAGCGGACGGGCTTGGGGCGCAGCGACGACAGGGAGACGGTGGTGGTAGTACAGCTCATGGGGCGTCCTGACGGAATGGAGGGGAAAGTCGCAGCCTCTCGCGCAGCAGCGTGCCGTTGAGGTGGGCTGCCACGAGGGCAGGGTCGGCCTGCGCCAGCCAGGGCACGATCCCCAGGCACGGCGCACGGTGGCGGCGTCCGAACTCGTGGTGCAGCGCCGCCAGGTTGTCGTCGGCGTGGGCCATGCCGGCGTCGATGCGGTTGGCGACCCAGCCGGCCAGCACCAGGCCTCGCGCCCGGACCGCCTCGGCCGTCAGCAACGCATGGCTGAGGCAGCCCAGGCGCAGGCCGACCACGAGCACCACGGGCAGGCCCAGCGCCACCGCCAGGTCGGCGCTGTCGCTGTCCGGCCCGAAGGGCACGCAGAAGCCGCCGACCCCCTCGACCACGATCAGCTCGGCACGTGCCGCCAGGCCATGGACGTGCCCGACCAGCCTGCCGACTTCGATGCTAGCGCCTTCGAGCCGAGCGGCGATGTGCGGCGCACAGGGCGCGGCGAACTGCAGCGGGCCGACCTCCGCGTCGGTCAGTGCCACCGATCCCGCATCCCGCAGCGCGCGCACGTCCTCGTTGACCTGCGCGCCCGCAAGCCAGGTGGTGCCTGCCGCCACCGGCTTGCAGCCCGCGCTGCGCCAGCCCTGGCGGGCCGCCCAGTGCAGCAGGCCGGTGCTGACGCGCGTCTTGCCCACCTCGGTGTCGGTCCCGGTGACGAAGCAGCCGGCCAGCCGTGCCATCACAGCCTCCGCGCCGCCCGCGCGAGCGCGTCGACCAGCCGCCGCACGTCCTGCGGCGTGTGCTCCGCACTGAGCGTGATGCGCAGCCGGGCGGCCCCCGCCGGCACCGTGGGCGGCCGGATGGCGGGCACCCACAGCCCTTCGGCTTCCAGGGCGGCGGCCAGCTGCAGCGCGGTTTCGTTGCTGCCGACGATCAGCGGCTGGATGGCGGTGGCCGACGCGGGCAGCCGCCAGCCGAGGCGGGGGTGCGCGTCGATCAGGGCGCCCAGCCGGCACCGCAGCTGGCGGACCAGCCGCCCGAGCCGGCGGCGGCGGCGATCGCCCTGCGGCCCGCCAACGAGGCCCAGGCTCGCCCGCACCGCATGGGCCAGCGCCGGGGGCGTGGCGGTCGTGTAGACGTATGTGCGTGCGCTCTGTACGAGCCAGTCGATCACGACCGGATGCGCGGCCACGAAGGCCCCTGCGGCGCCGATCGCCTTGCCCAGCGTGCCCATGTAGACGAAGCGCTCGCTGCACAAGCCGAAATGCGCGAGCGTGCCGCGCCCGCCCTCGCCGAGCACGCCGAAGCCGTGGGCGTCGTCGACCACCAGCCAGGCATCGTGGCGCTCGGCCAGCGCCAGCAGCGCCGGCAGGTCCGCCAGGTCGCCATCCATGCTGAAGACCGCGTCGGTGACGATGAGCTTGATCGGTGCCGCGCTGTCTTCGAGCCAACGAACCAGCACGTCGAGCCGGCCATGGGCATAGCGCTGCATCGGCGCCCTTGCGAGCAGCGCGGCGTCGATCAACGAGGCATGGTTGAGCTTGTCGGCGTAGATGGCCGCATCGGCGTCCGCGAGCGACGTGAGCAGCGCCAGGTTGGCCATGTAGCCGGTGCAGAAGGTGAGCGCGCGGGCCTGCGGGATGCAGGGCGCGAGCCAATCGCCCAGCATGCGCTCGAGCGCCGCATGGGCCTGCGAATGCCCGCTGATGAGGTGCGACGCGCCGCTGCCCACCCCGAAGCAGTGCGCACCCTCGGCCAGCGCTTCGGCCAGCTGCGGATGGGCAGCGAGGCCCAGGTAGTCGTTGCTGCAGAAGGCGAGCATCTCGCGCGCCGGGCCACGCGGCCCCTGCACGCGCTGGCGGGGCGCACACGGCGTCTGCACGGTGCGCCGATGCCGCCGCAATGCGGCGGCGTCGCGCTCACGCAGTCGCTGGCTCAGATGGTCGAGCAGCATGGACATCGTCCTCGTCGAGCACCGCGTCCAGCGTGTCGACCACCGCACCGGCCAGCCAGGGCGCGAGCGCTGCGTCGAGCACGTAGGGCGGCATCAGGTAGACCGTGCGCCCGATGGGACGGATCAGCAGCTCGCGCTGCCGGGCGGCGAGGTGGAAGCGCTCGGCGAATCGCGCCGGCGCGACGCAGGCCCGCACGTCGAAGGCCCAGACCATGCCGAGGTGGCGGAAGTGCTCGATGCGCTCGTCGCGCTGCAGGGCCGCCAGGGCCGTGGTCAGCGCGGCGGCGCGCCCGCGGTTGCGGCTGAGCACATGGTCCTGCTCGAACCGGTCGAGCACCGCGAGCGCTGCCCGGCAGGCCAGTGCGTTGCCGGTGTAGGAATGGGAGTGCAGGAAGCCGCGCGCCGTGTCGTCATCGAGGAAGGCCTCGTAGATCGCATCCCGCGTCATGACGAGTGACAGCGGCAGGTAGCCCCCGGTGATGCCCTTGGACAGGCAGACGAAATCGGGCCACACCGGCGCCTCGCCCGGCGCCGCCGCCTGCTCGAACGCGAAGAAGCTGCCGGTGCGGCCGCAGCCGACGGCGATCTCGTCGGCGATCAGGTGCACGCCGAAGCGGTCGCAGAGCGTACGCACGGCCCGCAGGTACGACGCGTCGTGCATGGCCATGCCGGCGGCGCACTGGATGAGCGGCTCGATGATCACGGCCGCGATGTGCTGGTGGCGTGCTTCGAGCAGCGCGCGCAAGTCGTCGGCGGCCGCCTCGGCGGCCTGCGCCGCGGTGGCGCCGGGGGGCGTCCGCCGTGCATCCGGCGACGCCACCTGGTGCGCGTGCATCAGCAGGCCGTCGTACGCATCCCGGAAGACCGAAACGTCGGTGACCGCCAGCGCCCCCAGCGTCTCCCCGTGGTAGCCCTGGCGCACGCAGACGAACTCCCGCTTGCCGCTGCGGCCCACGTTGCGCCAGTGGTGGAAGCTCATCTTCAGCGCGATCTCGACGGCCGATGCGCCATCGCTCGCGAAGAAGCAGTGCCCGAGCACGCCGCCGGTGCGGGCGGAAAGCCGTTCCGCCAGCTCGACGGCCGGGGCATGGGTGCAGCCGGCCAGCATCACGTGCGGCAGCGCATCGAGCTGCTGCTTCAATGCGGCGTTGATGCGCGCGTCGGCATGGCCGAACAGGTTCACCCACCACGAGCTGGTGGCATCGAAGTAGCGCCTGCCGGTCTCGTCGAAGAGCCACGGCCCCTGGCCGCGCACCACCGCCAGCGGCGGCACGGCGGCGGCCCGCTGCATCTGCGTGCAGGGGTGCCAGATCGCGGCGACGCTGCGCCGTGCCAGATCGCCTTGCATGCCCTGCCTCCCTGCCGTCAGGCGGATGCCGTCGTGTTGCGCTCGGCGGTCATCTCGGTCCACAGCCGCACGACCAGCCCGAGGACGTCGTCGAAGCTCACCGGCCGGCGGCTGTAGATCGCATGGATGGCCAGGCCGCGCACCGCGGCCAGCAGCAGGCGACGGAAGTTGTGCAGGTCCTTCGGCGGGATGTCCTGGTCGGCGAAGATCTCCGTCCAGTTCTGATCGCGCTGCAGGTCGATGCCCTGCATGAGCTTGTCGATGCGCTCGACGAACGCGTCGTCCTGTGCCGAGCCGAGCCAGATCAGCAGCACGGCGCGGTACTCCGGGCTCTGGTACACCGCCCAGTAGCGCAGCGCGATGGCGCGCAGCCGCTCGGCCGGCGAGACGAAGCGGATGCTCTCCAGCTCGATCTGGCCCACGAGCTCGTGCGACAGGTGCTTGACGATCTGCAGCATCAGGTTCTGCACCGTCCCGAACTGGTGCTGGAACGCGCCGCGCGAGACCTTGGCGCGCTGCGCGATCGCCAGCGACGTCGTCTTGGTGAAGCCCACTTCGTTGAGCACCTCGACGGCCGCGGCGATGAGCTTGCCGCGCGTCTCCTCGGTGCGCTCGACCTGCGAGCGACGCTTCTTCGCGGCCACCACGGGGGTGGCGCCGGGGGCCGCGGAGGGCGGCCGGAAAGAGGATGAGTCGGTCATGGGAAGACGTCTCCTAACCTGGATGTGACGCGTCGATCAGCTCGACGATGCCCTCGGTGGTGCGCACGTCGGCGAACCACAGCATCATGTTGCCCAGCGTGGCGTTGTGTTCGGCGTCGGTGCGCGCGGCGTTGGCGTCCGACACGAAGTGGACCTTGTAGTTGAGCATCATCGCGTCGCGGGCCGTCGACTCGCAGCACACGTTGGTGATGGTGCCGGCGACGATGACGGTGTCGATCGAGCGCCGCTGCAGGCGCTCGTGCAGGTCGGACGAGCCCTGGATCAGCGCACTGAACCGGGTCTTGTCGACCACCTCGTCCTGCGGTGCGATCTCCAGGCCCGCGTACAGCTCGTGCCCCGGCCGGCCCGGCGTGAGCGCCTGCGTCAGCGCCTCGCCCCAGCCCGCGCGGGAGAACTCCAGGAAGCGGGGCCAGGGATCGGCCGCCAGGTGCGTGTGCCTGACCCACACGACATGCCCGCCGGCGCTGCGCAGCGCCGCCGCCATGCGGTTGACATTGCCCACGATCTCGCGGGCGAACGGCAGCTCGCCGGGCTGGCCGGGCAGGATGAAGCCGTTCTGCAGGTCGATGACCAGCAGCGCCGTGCGCGAGGGCTGCAAGGTGGGGAACACCTCGGTCGCGCCCCGCCGCGCGAGCGCGCGGTCGAGCACGTCCTGGGCAATGCGGACTTCATGCATGGTGGGGGCCTCGCGGGTTGTCGCTCAGTTGGCGCTGATGACGCCGCCGAACAGCTGCCATGCCTGGCCGTCGAAGCGCGCCAGCTGCATCGAGCGCAGCGCGGTGCGCTGCTGCGGCGTGGTGTTGATGACGATGCCGGGCAGGAGCATCGGCAGGCTGAGGTTCTTGATGCCGGTGGCCTGGCGCATCAGGTTCTCCCGCGACAGGTCGTCGCCGCACTGCTCGAGGACGTGCACCAGCGTCTGCGCCGCGGAGTAGCCGAACACGTTCATCGTGTCGTGCACATTGTCGCCCGGCAGGTATTTCTGCATGAACGCCAGGTAGTCCTTCATGGCCGCATCGTTGGCCCAGCGCTTGTCGGAGGGGTCCTTCAGGTAGGCGACGGAGATGATGCCCACCGCCTTCTCCAGGCCTGCGGGCTGGAGCACGGCGCCGACCGACGAGGCGAGGCCGTTCAGGTACATCGTCGGCTTCCAGCCGATGTCGTAGGTCTTGCGGATGGCCTGCGCCGCGAACTTCTGGGTCGCGATCGCGAAGAAGACGTCGGCGCCCTTGCCCTTGAACGAGACGATCTGCGAATCGATGGTCGGATCGCTGACCTCGTACGACGCATCGGCGACGATCAGCGAGACCTTGTCGCCCAGCTCGTCCTTGAAGCCCTTCAGCGCGTCCTTGCCGTAGTCGTCGTTCTGGTAGAGCACGGCGATCTTCGCATCGGGCTTGGTCTGCAGGATGTGCTTCGCGTAGACGCGCGCCTCGGTCTGGTTGCTGGGCTGCCAGCTGGTGGTGAAGGGATGCTGGCTGGCATCCGCCCACTTCGAATCGCCCGAGATGACGAAGAGGTTGGGCACCTGCTTGGCGTTAACGTACTTCTGGATCGCGGTGTTGGGCGCCGTGCCGAGGTTCTGGAACAGGGCCAGCACCTCCTCGCGCTCCACCAGGCGACGGACCTGCTCGATGGTCTTGGGCGGGCTGTAGCCGTCGTCGAGGCTGATCAGGTTGATCTTGCGGCCCTTGACGCCGCCCCGCTCGTTGATCATCTTGAAGTAGGCGGCCTCGGCCTTGCCGTATTGGCCGTAGGCGGACACCGGGCCGCTGTAGGCCATGGTCTGGCCCAGGCGGATCTCGGTCTTGGTGACCCCCACCGTGGTGCTCTGGGCAGCGGCGAAGCCGCAGACGGCGGTGCTCAGCAGCGCGACGGACAACAGGCGACGTGTTTTCATGGTGCTACTCACTGTTCAAGCGTTGAGGCAAGGTCGATCAATCCCGGGCAGGCTGGCGCGAGGCGAGCCGTTGCCGGGCACGTTGGAGGGCGCCGGCGATGCCGTGCGGCGCCAGGTAGGCGAAGACGATCAGCATCACCCCGTAGATGGCCCACGGCGCGCCTTCGGAAATGGAGTCCGCCACGTTCGGGACGAACTGGATGAACAGCGCGCCGTAGATGGCGCCCGACAGCGTGGCCACCCCGCCCACGACGACGCCGACCAGGAACGAGATGGACAGGAAGATCGTGAAGCTCTCGGGAGAGACGAACTGCGCCGCGATGGCGCCGAGGGCACCCGCCACGCCGGTGAACATCGCGCTGACGCCGAAGGCGAGCGACTTGTACAGCGAGGTGTTGACGCCCATGCTGACGGCGGCGATGGGATGGTCGCGGATGGCCATCAGCGCGCGGCCCACGCGGCCCCGCAGCAGGTTCCAGCCCAGCACGAACATCAGCACCGCGACGAGCAGGGAGAAGAAGTAGAGCCACTGGTCCGCATTGAGCGGCAGGCCGAATGGGGCCTCGGGCTTGTTCAGCACGATGCCGTGCACGCCGCCGGTCCAGGCCTCGAATTTCTTGAACTTCAGCAGCTGGGGCAGCGCGACGCCGAGCGCGAAGGTCGCGAGCGCAAGGTACAGGCCCGCGAGCCGCAACGCCGGCAGCCCGAACAGGAAGCCGACCACGAGGCACACGGCGCCGGCGGCCGGCAGCGTGAGCCAATAGGGGACCGTCCAGACATCCATCATGATGGCCGCCACGTAGGCGCCCACCGCGTAGAAGGCGCCGTGGCCGATGGAGATCTGCCCGTTGTAGCCAGTCAGGATGTTCAGGCCCAGCAGGGCGATGGCGTAGATGACCACCATCGTGAGCTGGAACACCTGGTAGCTGCTGGCCAGGAACGGCAGGCCCAGCAGCACGGCCGCGAAGGCGGCTGCGCCGAGGTAGCGCCAGGCCCCGCCGGCCGGGATCGCGGATGCACCGGGCATCGCGGAATGGAGCGTGTAGTTCGTCATGGCTCAGACCTTCGTCACCAGCTTGGTCCCCAGCAGCCCGGAGGGCTTGACCACCAGCACCCCGATGATCAGCACCAGTGCCACGGTCAACTTCAGTTCGGTCCCGATGAGGTAGGTGCCCACCAGGTTCTCCAGCACGCCGACGATGAGGCCGCCGATCACCGCGCCGAGCGGGCTGTCGATGCCGCCGATGAGCGCGGCGGCCAGCGCATACAGCAGGACGCCGGACATCATGTTGGGATCGAGGTACAGCACCGGTGCGACCATCATCCCGGCGACGGCCCCGATGGCCGACGCCAGCCCCCAGCCCAGCGCCAGCATCCAGCCCACGCGGATGCCCACCAGCCGGCTGGACGATGGGTTCTGCGCGGCGGCACGCATCGCCAGGCCGAGCGACGTGAAGCGGAAGAAGCAGAACAGCACCGCCAGCACCGCGAGGGTGATGCCCAGCGTGCCCAGCTCGTGCGACGACATGTAGGTCTGGCCGAACAGCGGCTCCGTGGGGAACGGGCTGGGGAACGACTTGATGGTGTAGGTGTACAGCCACCCGGTCACGCTGTTGAAGATGACCAGCAGGCCGATGAACACCATGACCACCGACAGCACCGGCACGTTGCCCAGCGGCCTCAGCAGCAGGTGCTGGATGCCGGCGCCGAGCAGGAAGGCGAAGGCGACGGTGAGGACGAAGGCCCCCCAGTACGGCACGCCCAGGTGGATCAGCGTCCACGCGATGTACGTGCAGAACATCGCCATCTCGCCCTGGGCGAAGTTCACGTTGCCCGTGGCCTGGTAGATCATGACCAGCGCCAACGCGACGCTGGCGTAGATGCCGCCCGTCGCCAGCCCGGCGACGGCCTGGTGGATGAAAGTTTCCATGGTGTCTCCTTCCTCAGTAGCCCAGGTAGGCCCTGCGGACGTTGTCGTTGCGCTTGATGTCTTCGGCGGAGCCCGACAGGACGATGCGGCCCGTCTCCATCAGGTACGCGTGGGTCGCGAATTCCAGGGTCAGTGCGGCGTTCTGCTCGACCAGCAGCACCGACACCTTCTCGCGGCGGTTGATCTCCCGGACCAGCTCGAAGATCTCGCGCACCACCAGCGGCGCCAGGCCGAACGAGGGCTCGTCCATCAGCAGCAGCTTGGGCCTCAGCATCAGCGCCCGCGAGATCGCCAGCATCTGCTGCTCCCCGCCCGACAGCGTGCCCGCCTGCTGCCGCCGGCGCTCCTTGAGGCGCGGGAAGTATTCGTACATCCGCTGCGTGTCCTCGGCGATGGCCGCCCGGTCGCTGCGCAGGTAGGCGCCCAGGCGCAGGTTCTCCTCGACGGTGAGGCCGCCGAACGTGCCGCGGCCGTCGGGCACGTGGGCGATGCCCATGCGCGCCACCGCCTCGGTGGAGCAGCCTTGCAGCGGCCTGCCCTGGAAACGGATGCTGCCCTGCGTGCGGATCATCTGGGACAGTGCCCGCAGCGTGCTCGTCTTGCCCGCGCCGTTGGCGCCGAGCAGCGTGGTGATCGCGCCCTCCTTCAGCTCGAAGTCGATGCCGTGCAGCACCTGGAATTGGCCGTAGAAGGCGGACAGGCCGCTGACGGCGAGAAGGCTTTCACTCATGGCCGGCCCCCCAGGTACGCGGAGATCACATCGGGATGCTGTTGCACCTCCTTCGGGGTGCCCTCGGCGAGCTTGCGGCCGAAGTTCAGCGCGACGACCTTGTCGGAGACGCCCATCACCAGGCCCATGTGGTGTTCCACGAGCAGGATCGACACGCCGAGGTCGGTGCGGATGCTCAGGATGATCCGACCCAGCGCGTCGACCTCCTCGTGGTTGAGCCCCGCGGCGGGTTCGTCGAGCAGCAGCAGCTGCGGATCGCCCATCAGCGCGCGGGCCAGTTCCACACGCTTGCGCGTGCCGAAGGGCAGCTGGCCGGCGGGCAGGTGGGCGACGGCATCCAACTCGAGGAAGCCGATCAGCTCGCTCGCCTTGCGCCCGGCGTCCAGCTCCTCGCGGCGCACGTAGGGCAGCCGCAGCGCGTTGGACAGGAACCCGCTGGTGCTGGTGCAGTGCCCGCCGATCTTGACGTTCTCCAGCACCGTCATCGAGTCGAACAGCGCGAGGTTCTGGAAGGTGCGGCCGATGCCGAGGCCGGCGATGCGGTGCGGCGGCAGCGGCAGCAGCGAGCGGCCGTTGAACTCGATGTCGCCCGTCTGCCAGGCGTACAGGCGCGAGAGGCAGTTGAACAGCGTCGTCTTGCCAGCCCCGTTGGGGCCGATCAGGCCGGTCACGTAACCGGCGGGGGCCTCGAAGGAGATGCCGTCGAGCGCCACGATGTTGCCGAAGCGCACCGACACGTCGTGGACCGCCAGCAGCGCGCTGGCGGGCTCCCTGCGTGTGCCAGCAGCGGCCGGATCTGAAGCGGAGTGGTTCACGTGAGTCCTTCCACGGAAAGCGGGATCTTCATGGGTCCGACGTTGTCATTAATTTAACATTCAATCAGGACTGATTGTTAGTTCGCGAGCTAAGGATTTACCCGATAGGGCTCGTTCAGCTTGCAGGAGGCCCCTGCGATCAGCGGGCTCAGTCCGGTGCGCGTCACATGGCCGTGCAGGGGCCGCAGCAGCGCGCGCTCGCAGGCTTCGGCGGCTTCCATGAGGCCGTCGAGGTCGATGCCGGTGCGCACGCCCAGCGATTCGAAGAGGTTGACCAGGTCCTCGGTGCACACGTTGCCGGTGTAGCCCCCGCCATACGCCAAGCCCGCCGGATGGCCGCCGACGCCGCCGAACGCCGAGTCGAAGAAGCGCACGCCCGCCTCGTAGGCCGCCAGGCAATTGACCAGGCCGGTGCCGCGCGAGTCGTGGAAGTGCGCCACCAGCGTCACCTCCGGCACTTCGGCCATGAGCGTCTTCAGCAGCGCCTTGACGGTCCTGGGCGTGGCCAGGCCGGTGGTGTCGCCCAGGGCCACGTAGCCGATGCCCAGCCGGGCGAAGGATTCGATGTCCTGCACGATCGAGCGCGGTTCCACGTGGCCCTCGAACGGGCAGCCGAAGGCCACCGACACCGTGCCGACGATGCGGAAGGCCGAGCCCGCCCGCTCACGCATGCGGGCGATGTTGTCCCATTGCTCGGCACGGCCGCGCTTCAGGTTGCGCTTGGAGTGCGACTCCGAGGCTGACACGAGGAAGCTGATCTCGTTGGCGCCGTGGCCGGCCTCGTGGTCCGCCATGGCGCGCTCGACCGCATGCAGGTTGGCGCAGGTCGCCTTGTAGAAGGTCGCTTCGCGGCGAGGCAGGGCGGCCAGCAGTTCGCTGGCATCGGCGAACTGGGGCACCACCTGCGGATTCGAGTAGGAGGTCGCCTCCACCCGCTCGAAGCCGATGGCGGCGAACTGCCGGATCAGCGCCGCCTTCTGCGGCGTGGGCATGAAGACCGGTTCATGCTGCAGGCCGTCGCGCGCGAAGCACTCGCACAGCACGACGTCGCGGACGTTCGGAGGTTGGTTTCCAGACATGGTGCACCTGCGGATTCAGACGTTGTCGAGCTGAGCCTTGCGGAAGCCGCGCATCAGCATGTTGGTATCCCGGCCGGCCTGCAGCGCCTCGGCCAGCGGCAGGTCGCAGACGCGGTAGAAGAGCCGCTTGGTGGCCGCCATGGCCAGGGCCGAGCGCGAGGCCATCGACGCAGCCACCTCGATCGCGGCCGGCAGCACGTCGGCGGACGGGCGCGCCTGCAGCGCCAGCCCGAGGTGCACCGCTTCCTCCCCGGAGATGATCCGCTCGGTGGCCAGCATCGCGAACGCGGCCTTGCGCCCGAGCTGCCGCACGAGGTTGGCCATCACGACCGCGGCCACGATGCCGTGCTTGATCTCCGGATAGCCCAGGCGCATGTCGTCGGCGACCACCATCAGGTCGCAGGCGAGCGCGAGCCCGGCCCCGCCGCCGAGTGCATTGCCCTGCACCGCGGCGACGACCGGCTTGGAGATCTCGGTGAACGCGGCATGCAGGCGGGTCGTCAGGTCGGCGCGCTCCAGCGCCACGCGCGGATCGTCACCGGCCAGCGTCGCGAACTCGCTGGTGTCCGCCCCTGCGCAGAAGCTCTTGCCGGCGCCCGCCAGCACGATCGCGCGGCAGTTGCTGTTCCAGTTCGCCGCGTACAGCGCATCGAGCAGCGCCTGGGTCAGCGCGGTGTTCAGGGCGTTGTGCTTGGCGGGCCGGTTCAGCGTGAAGACGCTCACGCCGTCGGCGCGGTTCTCGATCAGAAGTTCAGTCATGTTGATGCTCGGAAAGTGAGAGCGTTAGAACGACGCCGGCTCGATCTCCACCAGCACGCGGCCGGTCGCCACCGAGTCCCCCGCGGCCACCAGGACCGCCTTCACCACGCCGCCGACGGACGCCACATGCATGTGCTCCATCTTCATGGCCTCGATCGTGACCAGCGGCGCACCCGCTTCCACGGCGGCGCCGGGTGCCACCAGCAGCGATGCGACCCGGCCGTTGGACAGGGCGCGGATGCGGCCGTCGGCCCCCGCGCCACCCGCCGGCGCCGCGGGGGCGTAGGTCGCATCGGTGAACGAAGCCGCCCGCCCCGCCCACTGCACGTGCACCCGCCCGCCCGCGACCTGCCATTGCAGCGGGCGGTCCACGCCTTCGTGGGTGAACAGGTCGCCCCGCCCCTCCCCGGCCCGCAACGCCAGGCGCAGCACGGCGCCACCGGCCTCGACCTCCCGCTCGCCCTCGCCGGGTCCGACGCGGACCTCGTGGATCGCGTCGGCGTCGTCGCGCAGCAGCACCGTCGACGCCGCACCCGTGCCCCCCGCCGTGCCGTTGCAAAGCACCAGCCCGGCCAGCGCGAGCGACAGCGGGTCGGCACCGGCGGGCGGCACGGCCAACGCCGAGGCGTGCGCCTGCAGGAAGCCGGTATCGACGCCGCCCGCGACGAACACCGGATGCTCCAGGAAGCGGATCAGCGACTGCCGGTTGGTCTTGACGCCGAACACCACCGTCTCGCGCAGCGCCTTCACCAGCTTGCGGCGGGCCGACTCCCGGTCGGGCCCGTGCGCGATCAGCTTGGCGAACATCGAGTCGTAGTACGGCGAGATCTCCATGCCCGACGACACCGCGTGCTCGACACGGATGCCCGCCGGCGGCTGCCAGCGGTCGATCCATCCGCTCTGCGGCAGGAAGCCGCGGGTTTCGTCCTCCGCGCACAGGCGCACCTCGATCGCATGCCCGCCGAAGCGGATGTCCGCCTGCGACAAGCCCAGCGCCTCGCCCGCCGCCACACGCAGCTGCCACTCGACCAGGTCGACCCCGGCGATGGCTTCGGTCACCGGATGCTCGACCTGCAGCCGGGTGTTCATCTCCATGAAATAGAAGGTGTCGTTGCCTTCGACCAGGAACTCGAAGGTGCCCACGCCCTCGTAGCCCAGCTTCACCGCCGCCGACACCGCGGCGCGGCCCAGCGCGTCGCGCAGCGCCTCGGGCAGGCCGGGCGCCGGCGCTTCCTCGATCACCTTCTGGTGGCGGCGCTGCACCGAGCAGTCGCGCTCGCCGAAGTGCACGCCGTGGCCGTACCGGTCGACCAGCACCTGGATCTCGATGTGCCGCGGGTTGCGCACCACCCGCTCGATCAGCATGCGTTCGTCGCCGAACGCGTTGCGCGCCTCGGACCGGGCCGAGGCCAGCGCATGCATGAAGTCCTTCGCGGACTCGACCACGCGCATGCCGCGGCCGCCGCCGCCGGCCGTCGCCTTCACGAGCACCGGGAAGCCGATGCGCTCGGCCTCGGCCGCCAGCGTGATGTTGTCCTGGGCATCGCCGTCGTAGCCGGGGATGCAGGGCAGCCCTGCCTCGCGCATGAAGCGCTTGGCCTTGGCCTTGTCGCCCATCGCATCGATCGCATGGGCGGAAGGCCCGACGAAGACCAGCCCGGCGCGGCCGCAGGCCTGCGCGAACGCGGCGTTCTCCGACAGGAAGCCGTAGCCCGGGTGCACCGCATCGGCGCCGGTGCTCTCGGCGGCGCGCAGCAGCGCATCGATGTTCAGGTACGAGGACGACGGCGCGGCCTCGCCGATGCACACCGCCTGGTCGGCGAAGCGCACGTGCGGCGACAGGCGGTCGGCCGTGGAATAGACGGCCACGGTGTCGATGCCCATGGCCCGTGCCGTGCGCATGATGCGCATCGCGATCTCGCCGCGATTGGCGACCAGCAGCGTGCGGATGGGCCGCACGGCGGGCGCCTGCGTGTTGGAAGCTGAAGAGGTGTTCACGGTCTTGCCACTCCGAATTGCATCGGCCGCGTCGGGCGCAGTTCCGCCTCGTGGCAGACCTGCAGCGCCAGGGCCAGGACAGCGCGCGTATCGCGTGGATCGATGACGCCGTCGTCGAGCAGCAGCGCACTGGTCGCGAACACGTCCATCTGCCGCTCGAAGTTGGCCCGCACCTGCGCGCCGACCGCCTCGAGCCGTGCCTCGTCGGCCTCGCCGGACTTGCGCAGCATCGTCATGCGCTGCACGTTGACCATGGTCTGCGCCGCCTGGTCCGCCCCCATCACCGCCGTCTTCGCGTTGGGCCAGGAGAAGCAGAAGCGGGGCAGGAACCCGCGGCCGCACATCGCATAGTTGCCGGCGCCGAAGGAGGCGCCGCAGAACAGGGTGATCTGCGGGACCGACGCGTTGGTGATGGCCTGGATCATCTTGGAGCCGTGCTTGATGCTGCCCGCCTCCTCGAATGCCCGGCCCACCATGAAGCCGGTGATGTTGTTGAGGTAGAGCAGCGGCGTGCCCGATTGGCAGCAGGCCTGGATGAAGTGCGTGGCCTTCGCGGCGCCGGCAGGCTCGATCGGGCCGTTGTTGGTGATGATCCCGACCGCCATGCCTTCGATGCTCGCGTGGCCGCAGACCGTGGCCGCGCCGTAGAGCGCGCCGAATTCGCGGAAGTCCGAGCCGTCGACGATCCGGGCGATGACTTCGCGCATGTCCACCGGCCGGCGATGGTCGTCGGGCATCACGCCCAGCAGTTCCTCCGCCGCATAACGGGGCGCGGCGAAGGCCTGCGGACGCGGCGGCACGGCCAGGCCGCGGTTCCAGTCGAGCGAGCCGACGATCTCGCGGGCGATGCGCAGGGCATCGCGGTCGTCCTCGGCCAGGTAGTCGGCCAGGCCGGAGATGCTGGCGTGCATCTCGGCGCCGCCCAGTTCCTCCTCGGTCGCCACCTCGCCGGTGGCCGCTTTCAACAGCGACGGGCCGGCCAGGAACGCACGGGAGCGCCCGCGCACCATCACGATGTAGTCGGACAGGCCGGTCTGGTAGGCGCCGCCCGCCGTCGACGGCCCGTGCGTCACGGTGACCACCGGCAGGCCGGCCGCCGACAGCCGGGCGAGGTTGCGAAACTTCTGGCCGCCGTGGACGAAGTTCTCGACGCGGTAGTTCATCAGGTTCGCGCCGGCGCTCTCCACCAGCTGCACGAAGGGCAGCTTGTTCTCCAGCGCCATCTCCTGCACGCGCAGCAGCTTCTCAAGCCCCTTGGGCTGGAAGGCGCCGGCGTCGATCCCCGAGTCGGACACCACCACCATGCAGCGCGCCCCCGCCACCATGCCGATGCCCGCGATCAGCCCGCCGCCGGCGACCGTGCGGCCGTCGGCGCGCGGCGCACCGAGCCCGTAGCCCGCCAGCGTGCACAGCTCGAGGAACGGCGCCCCGCGGTCCAGCAGCAGCGCCAGGCGCTCGGAGGGCAGCAGCTGGCCCCGCTTGCGAAAGCGCGGGCCCGCGGCATCGGAGGCCTCGCGCGTCGAGCGCTCGATGGCCTGCAGCCGCGCCAGGTTGTCCAGCATGGCCTGGCGGCTGCGCAAGAAGGCGTCGCCGTTCGTGGCGAGCGTGGATTCGATCAAGGCCATGGTCAGCTCCTTCCGGCAAGGTCGTCGGCCGTGGCGCGCGGTGCCGGTTCGGGCATCGGCGCGGGCAGCACCTGGCACAGCACGGCCTCCGGCAGGCCCAGCGCCCCCAGTACTTCGGCCGTGTGCTCGCCCAGGCGCGGAGGCGGCTTCGGCGCCACCCGGCTGTCGCTCAGGCGCAGCGGGAAGCGCGGAAAGCGCAGGTGGGTCGAGGCATCCAGCTGCAGCGACTGGAAGAAGCCCACCGCGCGCAGGTGCGGGTCGTTCTCGAGGTCTTCCAGGCGATTGAGCTTGGCGCAGGGAATGTCCAGTTCGCTGCACAGCGACATCCATTCCGCGATCGACTTGCGCGCCACGATCTCGCCCATGCAGCCGAGCAGCTCGGACACATGCCGAGAGCGGCCCGCGATGCTCTGGAACCGCTCGTCGGCCAGCAGGTCGGAGCGCTCCGCGGCCACGAAGAAGCGGCGCCAGTTCTCGTCCGTGTACGGCATGATGCAGACGTACCCGTCGGCGGCGAGGTAGGGCCGCCGCCAAGGCGCCAGCGAGCGCGGGTAGCCCAGGTCCTCCTCGGCCGGCTGCGTGGGCGTGCTGCCGTCCTGCAGCTGGCGGGCGAAGAAATGCTCCACCAGCAGGAACGAGGTCACCGCCTCGAACATCGGCACTTCGATCGTCTGGCCGCGGCCGGTGCGCTCGCGCTGGAAGAGCGCGGCCAGCACCGCATGCACCGCCATCTGCGCCGCGATCTTGTCGGCCATCACGGTCGGCAGGTAGCCGGGCGTGCCCGACTGCCGCCGCACCAGGTCGGCCGCGCCGCTCAAGGCCTGGATGGTGTCGTCGTAGGCGGGCGCGCCGGCGTAGGGGCCCTCCTCGCCGAACCCGTGCAGCCCGACGAAGATGAGCCGGGGATTGCGTGCGCGCAGCACCTGCGGCGACAGGCCGAGCGCGGCGAGCTTGTGGGGCCGGATGTTGTGGATGAACACGTCGGCCGTGTCGCACAGCGCCAGCAGTGCCTTGCATCCGGCCGATTGCTTCAGGTCGAGCACCACACTGCGCTTGTTGCGGTTGGAGCCGAGGAACATCGACGACATGCCGGGCTCGTGCGCCGGCCCGTTGAACCGCGTTCCGTCGCCCGTGGGCGATTCGATCTTGATCACGTCCGCGCCGTAGTCGCCCAGCGTCTGCACGGCATACGGACCAAAGACCACCGTCGTCAGGTCGATCACGCGCACCCCGGCCAGGGCTGCGTCTCGAGGTAGGTTGCTGTCCATGTCCGGAAGATTACGAACCGGCCCACCATCAATCAAATATATGCATTTGATGGATGTCTATAATCTTTTAATATGTCATCCACCTGATTGAAGGTGTGCTAATGCCACTGCACTTCGGACTCAAACAGTTGGAGCACTTCATCGCGGTGGCCGAAGCCGGCAGCTTTTCGGAAGCCGCGGCACGCTCCTTCATCGCGCAGCCGGCGCTGTCGATCTCCATCCGCAAGCTCGAGGAGTCGGTCGGCGTGCCGCTGCTGGCCCGCGGCGCCCGCGGCGTCAAGCTGACGGCGGCGGGCGCCGAGCTGCTGAGCGAAGCCCGGCGCAGCCTGCTGCATGCGGAACGGGGCCGCCAGAACGCGCGCCTGGCGGCGCTGGGCGAACTGGGCGTGGTGCGGCTGGGGTTCGTCGGCTCCGCGATCTACCAGCTGCTGCCGCAGCGGCTGCCGGCGTTCATGCGCCGCTACCCGGGCGTGCGCATCGAGTTCTCGGAAGGCGTGAGCATCACGCTGCTGCAGGCGATGCGCGAAGGGCGCATGGACGCCGGCGTGATCCGCCTGCCGGCCGACGACGTCGACGGGTTCAGCATCACCGAGGTCGAGACGGACGACATCGTCGCCGTGCTGCCCAGTAGCCACCGCCTGGCCGACCGGGCGCGCATCGAGCTGGCGGAACTGGCCGACGAATCGTTCGTGATGTTCTCGCGCACCCAGGTGCCACGCCTGCGCGGCACGATCTTCGACGCCTGCCGGGCGGCGGGCTTCGCGCCCCGGATCGTGCAGGAAGCGACCCAGGCCTTCACGATGGTCGGGCTGGTCGGCAGCGGGGTCGGCGTCGCCCTGATGCCGGGCGTGATCCGGCACTTCCGGTCCGAGCAGGTGCGGTTCATCCCGCTCTCGAACCCCGAGACGCACCGGTGCCTGACGCTGGCGCTGGCGACGCTCGAAGGCAGCACCTCCCCGGCGGCGCAGCGGCTGTGCGAGGCCATCGCCGCGCCGCCCGGCACAGAGGGGCCGGCGGACGAAACGCCGAACACCTGAGGCGGGACGCGGGCCCGGCCCGTCACTTCGCGACGGCCTCGCGCTCCAGCCGCAACACGCGCCCGTCCTCGAACTCGCCCTCGAGCACCGCCTCGTCGACGATGGTCAGCCGCGCCCGCCGCGCGCGGCAGCCGGCGGCCCGGCCAGGCGCCGCCACTTCCACCGTGACGGTGGAGGCGCCGCTGTCGATCAGCAGCAGCGGCAGCACGCGGCCTACGCAAGGGTCGTGCGCTGCCGAGCCGCCGGGCGCGCGCTCCTTCCAGGTGCCACGACGTGCGTCGATGACGACCCGCGCCTCGCGCGCGTCGCCACCCTCCGAGACGAAGGTGGCACGCCACGTGCCGCCGACGTCGGGTTCGGCGGCAGCGGGGCCGGACAAGGCGAGCACGAGCACGGCGAAGAGGTGCTGAACCATGTTCAGGGAACGCCGGCGTGCGCGGCGCGGGCCAGCGGGGGCCGCATCGGCCCGCCTCATGTCAGCCCCGCCGCCTTCGCCAGGGCCCCGTACCGCAGGGTGGCGGCACGCATGTAGGCCTCGAACTCCCCGGCCGTCGACCCCCAGGCCACGGCGCCCTGGGCGGCGAGCTGGTGCTTCACGGCGGGCGCCCGCAGGGCGGCGGACAACTCGGCGGCGAGCCGGTCGACGATGGCGCCCGGCGTGCGCGGCGGCGCGACGAAGCCGAAGAAGCCGAGCACCTCGAAGTCCGCAACGGTCTCCGCGATGGTCGGCAGCTCGGGGAAGTCCTCGATCCGCCTCGCATTGGTCAGGCCCAGCATCTTCAGCCTGCCGGCCCGCAGGTAGGGCAATGCGGAGGCCAGCGTCGCGAACGCCAGGCGGACCCGGCCGCCCAGCAGATCGCGGTAGAGCCCGCTGCTGGCGCCGTAGGGCACGTGCACCCAGTTCATGCCGGCACTCGTGGCGAGCAGTTCGCCGGCCAGGTGCATCGCCGTGCCCATGCCGAGCGAGCCGTACTCGAGCGCGCCCGGCTCGCGCAGGGCCAGGGCGATGAGCTCGTCGATGGAATCGGCCGCCAGGTCGGGGTGCGCCACGAGGCCCATCGCGTAGTAGCCGGCCAGCGAGACGGGGGCCACCTCGGCGTGCAGATCCACCCCCTGCGAGCGGCGCATCGCCGCGTGGATCGCATGGGCCGAGGTGACGAAGCCGACGGTGTAGCCGTCCGCCCGCGCACGCGCAACCTGCTGCGTGCCGATGAGGGTGCCGGCGCCCGGCCAGTACTCGGTGAACACCGTCTGGCCGAGCGACCGGCTCAGCGTGGCCGCCAGCGGACGCAGCACGCCGTCGGCCGCCCCGCCGGGCGCCATCGGCACGATGAGGCGGATCGGATGCGAAGGGTAGTCGGACAAGTGGGCGGCCCGCAGCGGCGCCGCGGCCAGCAGCTGGCCCGATGCCAGCAGCATCTGCCGCCGCGTGACGGGGCGGGCGGGCGATCGAGCGAACGGGGGGCGACCGGACATCGGCGGGTTCTCAACACGCAGGGGCGCGGTGCCGGGCGATTCTGCCGCCTCAGCGGCGATGGCGCCTCGACGCACGCCGGAACTCCGCCGCCAGCGCCTGGGCCCACGGCGTCATGGGCCGCGCGCAGAGGGTGATCAACTGCTGGACGACGGGCGGGAAGCGCTCGGCGACCGGCACCCGGCACAACACGCCCGGGCGCAGGTACGGCTGCACCGAGCCCAGGGTGGTCAGCGTGACGACGTCCGACTGCATCAGCAACGCGACCAGGGCGCTGAACGAGTCGCAATGCGCGCTCAGCTTCGGCGCCACCATGCCCAGCCGCTCGAAGATGCCCGTGATCGGCGGCAAGCCGTCCGGGGCGCGCACCGCGAACGCCCAGCTGCAGCCGCCCAGCTCGGCGATGGAGGCGGCGCCCGCCAGCGGATGGCCTTCGCGCGCGACGACGGCCAGGTCGGTGCTCAGCAGCCGCTCGACATGCAGGTCGGTCGGCGTCGGCTCCTGCGTGGCGGGGCCGACGGCGAAATCGATCCGGCCCTCCCGCAGCGCGGCGATGTTGTTGGCCGAACGGCCGCCGGTGATGCTGACGACCACCTCGGGCTCGCAGGCCTGGAAGCGCAGCAGGGCCGTCGGCAACAGCAGCGATTCGGCCGTGGACGACAGCCCGACGCTGACGTAGTGCGGCTGCCGGTCGGCCATGGCGCCGAGCTCGTCCTGCAGGTGGCGCAGCTCGGCGTCGATCGCACGGGCGCGGCGCAGCACCACGCGGCCGTGGGCGGTGATCTCCACCCCATGCGCACTGCGCGACAGCAGCGGCACCCCGAGCTGGCGTTCGAGCGCGCTGACGTTCTTGCTGACGGCGGCCTGTGTCAGCCCCAGCTTGCGCGCGGCGGCGCGCACGCTGCCGGATTCGATCACCGCGATGAAGTCGCGCAGGTGGGCTTCGCGCATGGCCGGACGGCGGGGTGTCTTGGAAGGCCCGCAGTATCACGGGGCCCCCCCGACCCGTTCGCCAATGGTTTTCCCCCGGGCCCGCGCGCCGCCGCAGGCGCTCCCGGCGCAGGGTGGCACCCACGGGTGAACACGTTAACCGTCGGTATGCATTGCGGCGGCGGCGTGCCTCGCTACGCTGCCAGCCCAACCGGCCCCACCCCTCAAGACCCATACGAGGAGACGCCACCGATGAATGCCAGGATCGCGGGCCTGGCCCTCGGCGCGGCGCTGGTGCCCGCACTGGCCGCCTACCCCGGCCGTCCCATCACCCTCGTCGTGCCCTTTGCTGCAGGAGGGCCCAGCGACAAGGTGGCGCGCGATTTCGCCGAAGCCTTGCGCCGGCAACCCGACAACCAGACGGTGGTCGTCGAGAACGTCGGCGGCGCCAGCGGCACGCTGGGCGCGGCGCGTGTCGCCAAGGCGCCGCCAGACGGCTACACGCTGCTGCTGCACAACATCAGCATGGGCACCTCGCCCGCGCTCTACCGCAGGCTGCCGTACCAGACGATCGCCGACTTCGAGTTCCTCGGGCTGATCAACGAGGTGCCGATGACGCTCGTCGGCCGCGCCGCGCTGCCGGCCCGCGACTTCGCCGAGCTGGCCGCCTGGATGAACGCGCAGCGCGAGAAGGTCAACATGGCCCATGCGGGGATGGGCTCGGCCTCGCACCTGTGCGGGCTGCTGCTGACCAGCGCGATGAAGGTGCCGGCCACCACCGTGCCCTACAAGGGCACCGCCCCGGCCTGCGCGGCGATGCTCTCGGCCCCCTGGGCCGCCGCCGAGGCGGCATCGCTGCAGCTGTCGGCCTTCGATGCCGGCGCCGGCGTCGTCGGCATCCATGTCGGCGCCGACGATGTCGCCGATCTCTTTGCCTGGCAGTTCTCGCTGCGCTTCGACCCGGCGCTGCTGTCCGCCGCATCGGTGAGCGAGGGGACCTTCCTGGCCGCCGCAGGCCACACGTTCTTCGACGCCGGTGTGATCGACAACACCGCGGGAACGGTGAGCTTCGTGCTGGCGTCGCTGCTGGGGCCGCAGCCCGGGGCTTCGGGCACCGGTCCGCTGGCCACGGTGCTGTTCAACGCCATCGGCAACGGCACCGCGGTGCTGAGCCTGGCCGACGTGCTGGTGCTGGACTCGAACCTCGATGCGATCGCCGTCGGCACCGACACGATCACGCTGGCGGTGCCCGAGCCGGGCGGGCTCTGGCTGTTCGCCGCGGGGCTGGCCGGCCTGGCGGCCCGGCGGCACCTGCCGGCACGGCCTCGCCACAAGGTGCCGATGCACGCCTGACGGACCGGGGCCGCGCCTGCCGCGCATGCGGCCGTGAGGCGGCGCCGCCCCTACACTGCTGCGCGCCGGCGCCCCGACGCGGCCGGCAGGAGGGTCGCCGGCATGCCGTACGAGTCGTCTTCCGCGAAGGCGGACACCGAATACCGCTTCGGCCCCTTCCGGCTGCAGCCCTCGCGCCGGCTGCTGCTCGACGGCGGGCGGCCGGTGCCCCTGGGCAGCCGCGCCTTCGACCTGCTGGTGGCACTGGCCGAGCGCCCCGGCGAAACGGTGCCGTCGACCCTGCTCATCGCGCGGGTCTGGCAGCACACGGTCGTCGACGCCGGCAGCCTGCGCGTGCACATGGCGGCGCTGCGCAAGGCGCTGGGCGACGGACGCGACGGGCACCGGTTCATCCGCAACGAACCCTCGCGCGGCTACGCGCTCGCGGCGCAGGTGGAGCGCGCCGCCGCGGCCGACGCCGGCGCGCCGACACCGCGCCCCGCCTCGTTGCCGGCGCCCCCGCCGCTGTTCGGCCGCGACGCGCTGCTCGATGAACTGCAGGCCCGCCTCGGGCGGCTGCGCTGCCTGACCCTCGTCGGTCCGGGCGGCATGGGCAAGACGGCCGTCGCCGCCGCGCTGGCCGACCGCGTGCACGCGGGCTTCCGCGACGGTGCGGTGTGGCTGGACCTGGCGCCGCTGGCCGAGGGCCGCCAGGTGCCGGTGGCGCTCGCATCGGCGCTCGGTGTCGCCGCCGACCCGGCCGCGCCGCTGGACGCGCTCGGCGCATTCCTGCGCGAGCGCGAGCTGCTGCTGGTGCTCGACAACTGCGAGCACGTGATCGACCGCATCGCCGAACTCGCCGAGGCCCTGCTGCGGCGCGCGCCGGCGCTGCGCCTGCTCGCGACCTCGCGCGAGGCGCTGCGCATCGAAGGCGAATGGCTGCACCGGCTCGAGCCGCTGCGCGCGCCGGCGCCCGGCGACCGGCCCGATGCCGCCCAGGCGCAGCGCTATCCCGCGGTGCAGTTGCTCGTGGAGCGGGTCGCGGCGGGCCAGGACGACTTCCGGCTCGACGACACGATGGTCCCGCCGGCCTGCGAGATCTGCCGCCGGCTCGACGGGATCCCGCTGGCGATCGAGCTGGCGGCGGCCAGCGTCGGCACGCTCGGCATCGCGGCCGTCGCGGCACACCTCGGCGAACGCCTCGCGATGCTGACGCACGGCCGGCGCAACGCCCTGCCGCGGCAGCAGACGCTGCGTGCGACGCTGGACTGGAGCCATGCCCTGCTGACCGACGGCGAGCGCCGCGTCTGGCGGCGGCTCGCCGTCTTCCGCGGGCCCTTCACGCTGGCTGCGGCGCTCGCACTGGCGGGCGACGGCGACGGCACCGGCGCGCCCGACGCCGCCCTCGCCGACACCGTCTTCCAACTGGTCGACAAATCCATGCTCGCGGCCGACACGCAGCGTGACGGCGTGGAACTGCGCCTGCTCGAATCGGCACGGGCCTATGCGCTGGAGGCGCTCGCGCGGTCCGGCGAGCTGCCGCAGGCCGAGGCCCGCCATGCCCGCCACCTGCACACGCTGTTCGCCGCCGAATCGGCGCAGGCCCTGCCGCCGGCGCAGTGGCTCGCACGGCACGCCCGCCGCATCGACGACCTGCGCGCGGCCATCGCCTGGGCCTTCGGCCCCGCCGGCACGCCGGCGCTGGGCGTGGCGCTGGCCGCGCACACCGCGCCGCTGTGGTTCTCGCTCTCGCTGATGGCCGAGTACCGCGAGGTCGTCGAGCAGGCGCTGGCCGCCCTGCCCGGCGCGGCGGCCGATCCGGCACTCGCGATGCAGCTGCACGAAGCGCACGGCCATGCGTTGTGGCACACCCGCGGCAGCGGCCCGGCGATGGCCCATGCGTTCCACCGCGCGCTCGCGCTGGCCGAGTCGCAGCAGGCCGCCGGCTTCCAGCTGCGTGCCATCTGGGGCCTCTGGCTGATCTGCAACACCAGCGGCGACTACGCCGGCTCGGCGCGCCTCGCGCGGCGCTTCGGCGAGATCGTGGGCCCCGGCGCGCCGGCCGAGCTGGCCGTCACGCACGACCGGATGATGGCGCTGGGCCTGCACTTCCACGGCGAGCAGGCGGCTGCGCTGGTGCACGCGCAGCGCGTGCTCGACCACCCGAGCACCTTCAACCACACCGCGCGCCACAGCGGCTTCCAGTTCGACCAGCGTGTCAGCGCGCTGACGGTGCTGGCGCGCATCCTCTGGGTCACGGGCCGCCCCCGCGAAGCGCTCGCGCAGGCGGCGCAGGCGGTCGACGAGGCGCTGCGCATCGACCATGCGCTGTCCTTGTGCTACGCCATCGCCAACGGGGCCGCGCCGGTCGCGTTCTGGTGCGGCGCGCGCGACGCCGCCGAGCGCTGGACGGCGCTGCTGGAGCGCCGCGCGGCCGAGCACTCGCTGCCGCTCTGGCAGGCGTTCGCAAGGGGCTACCGGCTGCTGCTGGCGCCGCCCGGCGGGGCCGGCACGCCGGGCTCGATGGCGGCGGCCGGGGCGCTGCACGGCCCGGCCGTCGGCAACCTGCTGCGCGAGACCCTGTGCACCGTCGACCCGGCCCTGGCCGAGCCGGCTTTGCTCGCGCGCGCGCTGGGCGACGGCGGCAGCTGGTGCGCGCCCGAGCTGCTGCGCGTGCGCGCGCTGCAGCTCGTCGACGCCGGCAACGCCGCGGGCGCCGAGGCACACCTGGCGCGCGCGCTGGCGCTGGCCGAGCGCCAGGGCGCCCTCGGCTGGGCGCTGCGCAGCGCCGCCAGCCTGGCGCGGCTGCAGGCCGGGCGGGGCGACGCCGCCGGTGCCGCGGCGCTGCTCGCCGGCGTGCTCGACCGCTTCGCGCCAGGCGAGGACAGCGCCGACCTCGCCGCCGCCCGGGCGCTGCGCGAACGGCTGCGGGCCGGCAGCGATTGACAACGATTAACTGGCCGCCGGCGTGTCCGGCGACGAACATGGCTTCATGGCGGCAGCGGTTGCCGCCCTTCGAGACACCCGAGGAGCCTGCGATGAACCCAGCCGCCGACCACCGCCTCACCGTCTGGATCGCCCACGCCGATCCGCTGCTCGCGCTCGGCCTCTCGGCCGTGCTCGCCGGGCAGGCCGACCTGGACGTGCGCCTCGCGGGCGGGGGCGGCGGCGAGCCGGACGCCGTGCAGGTGCTGCTGGCCGACCTGCCGGGCGCCCTGCGCCACCTCGCCGGCCTGCGCTGCCATGCGGTGCCCCGGGCGCTGGCCGGCGCGCGGGTGCTGGTGGTCGGCGCCTCGGACCGGGAGCACGACGTGCGCCGTGCGCTGGAGGCCGGCGTGCACGGCTACCTGCCGCTGGGCTGCGGCGTCGACGAACTGGGCGCGGCGGTGCACGCGCTGGGGCGGGGCGGGCGCTACCTCAGCATGACGGTGGCGCAGCGCATGGCCGAGAGCCTGGCGCACGAGGCGCTGACCGCCCGCGAAACCGAGGTGCTGGCGCTGATCGTGCACGGCCGCTGCAACAAGGCGATCGCGCGGGAGCTGGCGATCGCGGTCGGCACCGTGAAGGCGCACGTCAAGGCCATCATGGCCAAGCTCGACGCGACCAGCCGCACGCACGCCGCCAGCATCGCGTCGCGCCGCGGCCTCGTCGGCATGCCGGCCGACGGGGCCTCCGACGCCCCTGCGGCGTGGGGCGCGCCGGAGCAGCCGGCCCTCGCCCTGCAGGCCGCGTGAACCCGGGCCGCGCGGGGCTCACCGGCCGCCGGCCGGCGGTGCCGGCGCAACGGCGGCAAGAAAGGCCAGCAACGCGGCGTTGACCTCGTCGGCGTGGGTCCACAGCAGCCCGCGCGGCGCCTCGGCCAGACGCTCCACCCGCGCACCGGCGAGGGCCGCCGCGAGCGCGGCCGCGCCGGCCGGCGGACGCCCCATGTCGGCTTCGCCGTGCAGCACCAGCGTGGGCACGTCGATGCGCGGCAGGTCGTCTCGCAGGTCGGCGGCGTCCAGCGTGGCCCGGCTTGCGTGCAGCGCGAGCGGGCCGTTGGCGATCGCGTCGAGCCACAGGGCATGGCGGGCGTCGGCGTCCAGCCTGCGCGCGAGCGGCAGGGACGGCGGCGCATGCGCTTCATCGATCCAGTGCCGCAGCATCGCGGCGCGCGGCGCCGGGGGCGGCGGGGCAGGCGCCGGCGTCTCGGGCGTTGGCGGCGGCGGTACCACGAGCACCGCCGCACGCAGCCGCTCGCCGCCGAAGCTGCCGAGGTAGCGCAGCAGTTCGGCGGCGCCGAGGTCGTGGGCGACCACGACGGCGCCGGCCGGCGCCAGCCGCTCCAGCACCTGCCCCAGGTCTTCGGCCAACGTGTCGAGGTCGAAGCCGAGGCTGCAGCGCGTCGAGCCGCCGAAGCCCCGGCGATCCACCGCCAGCACACGCCGTCCGGCCGCGAGCAGCGCCGGCAGCTGAGGCTCCCAGACGCGGCCCGACAGCGGCCAGCCGTGCAGCAGCACGACCGGCGGCCCGTGGCCGAAGTCGTCGACCTGCAGCTCGATCAGTGTCGAGTTCTCGCGTCCCACGTCGATGCGCATGCCGTCGTCTCCTGGTGCCGTGAGGCCACTGTGGGCAGGCGGCCGGCCCGCGGCATGGCCCGGGTGGACGACCCGCAACCCGCCCAAAGGAGAGAGGCCGCGTGCGGCCGGCGCCCCGCGGGGGCACACTGCACGGATGCCCCCGCGCCGGACCGCCCACCCGCTGCGCCGCGCCGCCGCGGCGTTGCTGGCGTGGGCCGCCGTCGTCACCGCACAGGCGGCCGACGACGAGGCGCCGGCGCTCGTCGTCGCCTACCCGGCCGGCGGACCGGTCGATCTGGTCGCGCGGCAGCTCGCGGCCGCGCTGCAGCAGCAGACCGGCCGCGCCCCCCGGGTCGAGAACCTGCCCGGGGCGAGCGGCGGCATCGGCGTCGCGCGGCTGCTGGGCGGGCGCAGCGCCGGCTGGCTGGTCGGCACGCCGAGCGAGGTCGTCGTCGCGCCGCTGCTCAACCCGGCGCTGGGCTACCAGCCGGAGCAGCTGCGGCTCGCGGGTGTGGCGTCGACGGTGGCGGTGGCCCTGGTCGGCGCACCGTCCGACGACGGGCGTCCGCTGGCGGCGCTGCTGGAGGCGGCACGCCTCGGGGGCCGGCCGCTGGTCTGCGGCAACTATGGCGTGGGCTCGCACGCCCACCTGGCCGGCCTGGCGCTGGCCGAGCGCACCGGCGTGCCGCTGACCCACGTGCCGCACACCGGCGTCGCGCCGCTGCTGCGCGAGCTTGCGGCCGGCCGTGTCGACCTGGCGTTCGTGCCGCTGCAGCGCGGGGTGGCCGAGTTCGTTGCGCAGGGCCGGCTGCGCCTGCATGCGCTGGCCGCCGCGGCACGCGATGCACGCTGGCCGGCGCTGCCCACGCTGGAAGAAGCGAGCGGCGCGGCCGGCTTCGACGAGCGGCTGTGGGTCGGCGTGTTCGTGCCGGCCGCCGCGGGGCCGGCGGCGCTGGCCGAGGCCGGCGCGGCACTCGCCACCGCGTTGCGCGACGAGGCCTACCGCGCGCAGAAGCTCGCCGAAGGCGCGCAGCCCGGCGAGCCGATGACGACCGACGAGGCCGCGACGCTGCTGGCGCAAGAGACCGCGCGCTACCGCGCCCGGGTGCAGGCCCTGCCCCGCTGAGTAACCGTCTTCGAAGTCAAGCGCCGTGAAGCGAGTGGTTCCAAGGTTGGTTGGTGCGAACCATGGCATTGAGCGTGGTCAGCAGCTTGCGCA
>NZ_JAZIBG010000030.1:0-1386 GCF_036621135.1 Aquincola agrisoli | reverse complement strand
CGTCACGCTGGTCGGCGAGACCAACCTGCCCGCGCTCGTCGCGGCCGACAGCTCCAGCCTCTACGCCCGCAACGTGCTCGACTTCCTCAAGCTGGTGTTGCCCAAGGACGGCGGCTTCCAGGTTCCGATGGACGACGACATCGTCGCAGCCTGCCTGATGACGCAGGGCGGCGAAGTGCGGCGCAAATGATCAAAGGACATCCCGCCATGGAATTCGTCTCCCCCACCGTCACCAACCTCATCATCTTCGTGCTGGCCATCTACGTGGGCTACCACGTGGTGTGGACCGTCACCCCCGCGCTGCACACGCCGTTGATGGCCGTCACCAACGCGATCAGCGCGATCGTCATCGTCGGCGCCATGCTGGCGGCGGCGCTGACCGAAGGCGCCTCGGCCAAGACCTTCGGCGTGCTGGCCGTGGCGCTGGCCGCGGTCAACGTCTTCGGCGGCTTCCTCGTCACGAGGCGCATGCTCGAGATGTTCAAGAAGAAGGACAAGCCCGCGGCGAAGAAGGGGGAGGCGAAATGAGTCTCGACCTCGTCACGCTGCTCTACCTCGTCGCGAGCGTCTGCTTCATCCAGGCCCTCAAGGGCCTGAGCCACCCGACCACCTCGATCCGCGGCAACCTGTTCGGCATGGCCGGCATGGCGATCGCCGTGGTCACGACCGCGGCGCTCATCGTCAAGCTGGCCGATGGCGGCATCGGCGGGCTGGTGTGGGTGCTGCTCGGCCTGCTGGTCGGCGGCTCGGCCGGGGCCTTGATGGCCAAGCGCGTCGAGATGACCAAGATGCCCGAGCTGGTCGCTTTCATGCACAGCATGATCGGCCTGGCGGCGGTCTTCATCGCCGCGGCCGCGGTGATCGAGCCGCACGCCTTCGGCATCGCGGCCAAGGACGCACCGATCCCGGGCGGCAACCGCATCGAGCTGGCGCTGGGCGCCTTCATCGGCGCAGTGACCTTCAGCGGCTCGGTCATCGCGTTCGGCAAGCTCTCGGGCAAGTACAAGTTCCGGCTGTTCCAGGGCGCGCCGGTGCAGTTCCCGGGGCAGCACATCCTGAATCTGGTGCTGGGCCTGGCGGCTGCGTTCTTCGTGTTCGGCTACTGGCATTCGCAGAGCAGCATGGACATCACGCTGGTGATCGCGCTGGGCTTCGTGCTGGGCGTGCTGCTGATCATTCCGATCGGCGGGGCGGACATGCCGGTGGTGGTGTCGATGCTCAACAGCTACTCGGGCTGGGCGGCCGCAGGCATCGGCTTCAGTTTGAACAACAGCATGCTGATCATCGCGGGCTCGCTGGTGGGCAGCTCGGGCGCGATCCTGAGCTACATCATGTGCAAGGCGATGAACCGCTCGTTCTTCAACGTGATCCTGGGCGGCTTCGGCG
>NZ_JAZIBG010000029.1:0-1316 GCF_036621135.1 Aquincola agrisoli | reverse complement strand
AAGCGCCCCGGATTTCCAGGAGGCTCCCTCGTTTGAGATGATGGAGCCAAGATGAGAAGTTCGAAGTATTCCCCCGAGGTCCGTGAACGCGCGGTGCGCATGGTGCTGGAGCATCGGGACGACCACCCGTCGCAGTGGGCGGCCATCGAGTCCATCGCTGGCAAGATCGGCTGCACGGCGCAGACGCTGGACAACTGGCTCAAGCAGCACGAGCGCGACCACGGCCTGCGCGATGGGCTGACGACGGCGGACGCACAGCGGATCAAGGACCTGGAGCGCGAGAACCGCGAGCTGCGCAAGGCCAACGAGATCCTGAAGCTGGCCAGCGCGTTTTTCGCCCAGGCGGAGCTCGACCGCCGCATCAAGTCCTGAAGGCGTTCGTCGACCGGCATCGCCAGGAGTTCGGGGTCGAGTCGATCTGCCGCGTGCTGCAGATCGCCCCGTCGGCGTACTGGCGCCACGCGGCGTGTCAGCGCAACCCGGCGCTGATGTGCCGACGCAGCCGGCGTGACGCCGAGCTGGCCCCGCAGATTCGTCGCGTCTGGCAGGCGAACTTCGGGGTCTACGGCGCCGACAAGGTCTGGCACCAACTGCGCCGAGAAGGCGTCGGCATCGCGCGCTGCACCGTGGAGCGTCTGATGCGCCAGCACGGCCTGCAAGGTGTTTGCCGAGGTAAGCGGCAGCGCACGACGGTGCCCGACCCGAAGGCGCCGTGTCCGCTGGACCGTGTGAATCGGCAGTTCAAGGCCGACCGGCCGAACCAGCTGTGGGTGACCGACTTCACCTACGTCTCGACGTGGCAGGGCTGGGTCTACGTGGCCTTCGTCATCGACGTGTTCAGCCGCAGGATCGTCGGCTGGCGCCAGAGCAGCTCGATGCACACGGAGTTCGTTCTCGACGCGCTGGAGCAGGCGTTGTATGCCCGGCGACCGACCGAGGAGGACGGACTCATCTGCCACTCCGACAGGGGGTCGCAATATCTGTCGATTCGCTACAGCGAGCGCTTGGCTGAGGCTGGGATCGAGCCGTCCGTGGGCAGCCGGGGCGACAGCTACGACAACGCGCTAGCCGAGACGATCAACGGGCTCTACAAGGCCGAGGTGATTCACCGGTGCGGTCCGTGGAAGACAAAGCAGGCGGTCGAGCTGAAGACGCTCGAATGGGTCGCCTGGTTCAACAACCATCGACTGATGGAGCCCCTGGGCTACAGGCCTCCGGCCGAGTTCGAGGACCGATACCATTCCAACCGCGCTGGTCAGGCCGCGATCAACGTCTGACTCAAAGCAACTGGCCTCCGCGAACTCCGGGGCGCTTCA
>NZ_JAZIBG010000028.1:0-837333 GCF_036621135.1 Aquincola agrisoli | reverse complement strand
CCATCAACGGCCGAGGGAGTCGGCATCGTGATGCCCAACCCTACATTGCAGCGGACCTGCGCCAGCTATGCTGGCTGGTCCGCTGAATTCGCACGTTAGCCCGATGACCTACGATCCAATTTCGGACGTCGCCGACGAACCTCTGACCGTTCTACTCAGCGTTATAGACGCGCTCGCTGAATATCGTGCGTTGTCAAAACTTGATCTCCTGCCCGGAGTCGACACGACCGCCGAAAGAGGTCGGCTCACTGACTTAGTCAATGGGCTTACCGATCAGTTGCTTGCCGGGGTAGCAGAGCATCCGTCCAAGCTGTGGGTCATGCGGAAGTTTCAAAGCACGCTCCTGCGACTCGAAGATCACGACACCGAGGCCCGAGAGCATTTGGGCATGGAGTTGGAGAAGCTTATGGACATCCTGGGAATCGAGAGCTCTGATGGCCTTCTCTCGTTTTATCTTGGTGGCCTGTGACCGGGCTAACTGGTCTTTGCAGCGGATCGCCTGCGGCGCCCGCTGAAATTCAACTACAAGGGCATCCCCATTCGTCAAGCAATACCCAGCCAAGATGAATCGCGGCGCGATTCATCTTGGAATTGAGATCGGTATTCCGCCCACCACGACAGCAGCGCAAGAAGAAGAACAAGGATGCGGACTGCAAAACTACAACCGGCCTTTGTTGCAGCGGTTTGTGCTGCTGGCCCTGATGAAAGACGCGCGCGAGGGCTCCCATCGTTAGCCGCGGTTGTCGATGACGCCGCCTTGAATTAACCGAGCACTCCCCATGCGGGTCCAACCTTGTTCCATCAATGCAGGCATCTCGCGGTTGCAATTTCGATGTCCGGGGCGCAGCCTGCTGGTCGGAGGGTGAATCGTCGGGGCTCGCGTGGTTTACGCCGCTGCAGGCGGTTTGAAATCCTCGCCCTTGGCCAGCATCGCCCAGGCCATGCGCGCGTGCTTCGCCGCGATGGCGACCACGGCCGTCCAGTACCCGCGCCGCTCGGCCAACTGTGTCGCCCAGCGGCTCGGGCGGTCATGCTTGTCATTGGCCGCCGCCAGCACGGCGCGGGCACCCAGGATCAGCAGGGTTCGCAAGTAGCTGTCGCCGGCTTTGGTGATCCGTCCCAGCCGTGGCTTGCCGCCCGAGCTGTATTGCCCGGGTACCAGGCCGAGCCAAGCGGCGAATTGCCGCCCGTTGGCAAAGTCGTGGCCGTGGCCGATGTGGGCCAGCAGCGCGCTGGCGGTGGTGGGGCCGATGCCGGGCACCTGCATCAGCCGCTGCGACCGATCCTCCGCTTGGGCGATCAGTCGAACATGGCCGTCGTAGGCGTCGATGCGCTCGTCGAGCCGGCGCAGTTCGTCCAGCAGATCGGCGCCGACGGTGCGCATCCAGCCGGGCAAGCGCTCCAGGTGCTCGGCGGCTTGGCGCCGCACTGTCTGCGCCTTCAGCGGCAGCACGATGCCGAATTCGCTGAGCAGGCCGCGCAGCCGGTTGATGCACGCCGTGCGGGCCTGCACCCAGCCCTGGCGCGCGACATGCATGGCCAGCCGGGTCTGGGACAGTTCGCTCTTGACCGGCACGAAGCGCATCGCCGGGCGCTGCACGGCTTCGCAGATCGCCGCGGCATAGGCCGCGCCGTTCTTGCCGCGACGCCCGCTCATGCGGTACGGCGCGACGAACTTCGGTGCCATCAACCGCGCGGTGTGGCCGAAGCGAGAAAACTGCCGGGCCCAGTGGTGCGCGCCGGAGCAGGCTTCCATGCCGATGGTGCACGGCGGCGGCTTGACGACCAGTTCCAACAGCTGGTCCCGACGCACAGCCGGGCGCGCCAGCGCGGGCTTGCCGCGTTCATCCACGCCATGCAGGGCAAACACGTCCTTCGCCAGATCGATACCCAAGGTCAGAATGTTCATGGACATCCCCTCCGATGAAAACGACGATGAGATTGCGTAACCCCATCGTCGCACTCGGTGCCTGCCGACGCTTCAGGTCAAACCTGCAGCGGCGTTGTCGGGACGGGGATGTCCCTTTCATTCGTTAGGCGTCATGGACACTGGCCTCATCACGCGTTTCGTCGCAGCCCTAGAAGCAACACCTTCGACTGAAGCCGCACGGTCAGTCGTTGATGATTACGCGGGGGCACGGGGCAGGGCAGCGAGCGAATTCTTGAACGAACTGGCTATCTCGGTGGGAGAGGGGTTTGCTTCTGGTGGGATCGGCTTTGACGAAGCGATGGGTACCATGGCTGGCATCTATAACGCTCTCTTCCCTAGCGACTTGCTCATCGCAAAGGATGGAGAGTCGCTTGCGTATCGGCTGTATTGGGCGCTTGATGAAGGGGAGTACCGCGTCGAAAGTGACGGCAACACTGATCCCATCGAAGCACGAGCGCTGCCCGCAGTTCGAAGGGTGCTTGCAGAAGCAAGTCCCCCTTCGCGGGCACAGCGGCAATGACGCCTAACCTTTCCATCGAGCGGACGGTCTCCGGCGCACTTTGTGCGCCTACGTCCGCCGCTCACGTCGTTAGACCCCGCACTCGCATCTGACGGAGCACGCCATGGAGATCTCCGCCACTGTCACGAGCTCATCCTCGGCTCACGAGGCAACCGTCCGCACGGGGGCAGCTTCGCAGCCTCTCGCCGTACCGGCGAAGGCTGGCGGTCGCGGCTCTGCTATCAACGGTGGCGAGTTCCTGATGCTTGCTCTTGCCACCTGCTACTGCAACGACCTATATCGCGAAGCGGAGCGTTTGCGCATACCGATTGAAGGTGCTCAGGTCGAGGCAACCGCCGAGTTTCCCGGGATTGGCCTCGCAGCCACAAATATTCGCTACCGTGCAACCGTCAAGTCTTCGGCCAGTGCCGAGGTCTTGGCCCAGTTGCTGCGCGAAACCGATGCGGTGGCTGAAGTCCACAATACCGTCCGTGCCGGCGTGCCCGTCAAATTACTTCGTGAATGAGCGCGGCGATGCACCAGCCAGCGGGAGGCCGGCCACCATGGAGGAACAGACTGCCCCCGTGCTGAAAAGACGCCGGGGCGCAAGGAGATCGGAATGAATCCATCGCTCGATCAACTCGCCAAACAGGTCGACTTGAACGCGCCGTCCAACGAGCGCCTGCGCCTCGCGTTCGGCCACGCCTGCGTGCTCCGCGTGCAGCACCTGCTCGAGGAGCCGGCCGTGGCCGATTGCCTCGGGGGTCTGGGCCAATATCTGGGCGGATCGCTGAGTCGCACGCAGCTTGAGCAGCTTGCCGCCGAAGCAGCTCGCCTGGCCAATCACCACCAGGGTTCGAAGTCGATCGACGGCTGCGGTCATGCCGCAGTGTCTGCAACCTACGCCGTCGCCAACGCGCTGGCGGGCAAGGCGCTGGCGGCGGCCGAGTACGCCGCCTATGCCACGGTATATGGCCAGGGCGGTTACGCGGCGGTCGCCGATCTGGAGTCCTTCGAGCCAGAGTTCGATTGGCAGGTGCAGTGCCTCGCATCACTGGCGGGGCAGGAGCCCTCGCCGCACCGGCCGCCGCTCGTCGCTTCGGAGCAAACCTCATGACCGTCAAGCGCATGGACAACGTCGGCATCGTGGTGGAAGACATCGATGCCGCCATCCAGTTCTTCATCGAGCTCGGCCTGGTCCTCGAAGGGCGCATGCCGATCGAAGCCGAATGGGCCGGCCGCGTCACCGGCGTGCGCGGCCAGCGCGTCGAGATCGCCATGCTGCGCACGCCCGACGGCCACGGCCGTGTCGAGCTCTCGCGCTTCAACGCGCCCGCCATCGCGTCCGATCACCGCACCGCCCCGGTGAACTCGCTGGGATACCTGCGCGTGATGTTCACCGTCGAGGACATCGACGACACCCTCGCCCGGCTCAGCAAGCTCGGCGCGACGCTGGTCGATGAAGTCGTCAATTACGAAGACGTCTACCGGCTGTGCTACATCCGGGGCCCCGAAGGGATCCTCATCGGCATCGCCCAGCAGCTCGGGCAGCAGGCCGCCCGGGCCAACCCCGTGGAGCGGCAGCCTTGAGGCATCGGGCGTCGGCGGCCCAGGGGCCGCACCCGGCTGACGCCACTGCTGGACCCTGACACACTGGGCGCCGGCGGCCCGGTGCGTGCTGCCTGCGCCGGCGGTGCCGTCCTCAGCCGCTCCCTGCTGTTGATCCTGCAAACCGAAGGAGTCGCATCCATGAATGCTTCCCGCCCCAGCCCGATCACCCCGGCCCTGCTGGCCGCCGCCTTGGCCGCCGCGCTGTGCGCGCCCGCGCAGGCCCAGGAGACCGTCATCCCCATCGGCCTGAGCAGCCCGCTGTCGGGCCCGCAGAGCGCCTACGGGCAAGACAACGTGGCCGGCGCCAAGCTGGCCGTCGACGAACTGAACGCCCGCAAGCCCCGCATCGGCGGCAAGCCGGTGCGCTTCGAGCTGAAGGCCGAGGACGACCAGGCCGACCCGAAGCAGGGCGTGGCCGTCGCGCAGAAGTTGGCCGATGGCGGCGTGCGCTTCGTCGTCGGGCCCTACAACTCCGGCGTGACGATGCCGGCCTCGCGTGTCTATGACCAGGCGGGCATCGTCGTCGCCACGGTGTCGTCCAACCCCAAGATCACGCAGCAGGGCTACCAGCGGCTCTTCCGCATCGGCGCGGCCGACACCGCCCTGGGCGTGAAGATGGCCCAGTACGCCGCCAAGGAGCTGAAGCTCAAGCGCGTCGCCGTCATCGACGACCGCAGCGCCTACGGCCAGGGCCTGGCGCAGGAGTTCGCGGCGGCCGCCAAGGCCAGCGGCATGGAGGTGGTGAAGACGGAGTACGTCTCCGACAAGACCACCGACTTCACGCCCGTGCTCACCGGCATCAAGGCGGCCAAGCCCGACGCCGTCTTCTTCGGCGGCTATTCGGCGCAGGGCGGCCCGATGGCGCGGCAGATGCGGCAGCTGGGCATCAACGCCAGCCTGCTGGGCGGCGACGGCATCTGCTCCGCCGAGACGGCCAAGCTGGCCGGCGGCGACACCGTGGGCGAGAACGTCTGGTGCACGCAGGGCGGCGCGATGATCAACCGGGCGAATGAAGGCCAGGCCTTCATCAAGGCCTACCGCGCCGCCAATGCCAACCGCGATCCGCTGACCTACGCCGCCGCCTTCTACGACGGCGTGCACCTCTTCGCCCACGCCATGCAGCAGGCGGGCAGCACCGATCCGGCCAAGGTGGCGGAGGCGATGCAGAAGGGCAGCTACAAGGGCGCGGCCGGCACCTACGAGTTCGATGCGCAGCGCGACCTGAAGTCGTCGCCGGTGACGGTGTTCAATTTCAAGGCGGGGCAGCCGAGCGCGGTGACGTCGTACTGACGGCCTGCCGGCGGCCATAACCAGCAGGGGAGCAGCCGCGTGTTTTCGCACATCATGGTGGGCGTCACCGACTTCGAGCGGGCGCTGGCCTTCTACAGGCCCGTGCTCGATGCGCTGGGCATCGCGTTCCGCTTCCAGGAGCCCGGGCGCCCGTGGGCCGGCTGGCAGTCGTCGCCGGATCCGCGGCCGCTCTTCTTGATCGGCCGCCCGCACGACCAGCAGCCGCACCATCCCGGCAATGGCCAGATGGTGGCCTTCCTGGCGGCGTCGCGGGCGCAGGTCGACCACGTCCATGCGCTGGCGCTCCGGCACGGCGGACGCTGTGAAGGTCCGCCCGGCTTGAGGCCGGAGTACCACGCCCACTACTACGGCGCGTACTTCCGTGACCCGGAGGGCAACAAGCTGTGCGTCGCCTGCCATCAGGCGGAATGAGCTGCTGAACAAGCTCTCCGCACAGGCGCCGAACACCGAGGAGGAACGCCATGGTGACCCCACCCGCAGCAGCGGCTGCCAAGGACGACGCCGGCAAGCCCAAGCCGGCGCCGTCGCTCGCCGACATCGTGCCCACGGTCTACTACGACCTGATCGCGCGGGTCTGCCCCGGCGCCGCGTTCTGGATCACTCTGTCGCTGGTGTCGCCCGAGGTGCAGCGGGTCTTCAGCGTCGAGAAGATCGGCGGCACGTCGCTGGTCCTGCTCATCCTGCTGAGCTACCTGGCCGGCATCGTGCTGTCGGGCTTCTGCCTGGTGTGGGACGCGATCTCCTACCGGCTCCTCAGCGCCCCCGGCTGGCTGAGCAGCCCGCTCGGCCTCAGAAGCAGCCACGGCCTGGCCCGGCAGTGGCAGCTGGTGGCGCAGAAGATGGAGGCCATCGCCAAGGCCTCGCACGATCCCGGACGCATCGTCACGAAGGCGCTCGCCGAGGTCACGCTGTGCCAGAACCTGCTCACCGGCCTGGTGGTTCTGGGCGCGATCGGCCTGTACAGCAGCGGCCGCCATTTCTTCAGTCCGGCGACGTACCCGGGCACCTTCGGCGTGGTGTTCGTGGCCTTCCTCGTCTCGATGCTGTTCCGCCAGGCCATGTTCCTCGGCCGCACCGAGGCGCTGTACGAGATGCACGTGCTCGGCAAGTCGGCCTGAGCGGCCTGCACGCTTCATCGACGTTCCATGTCCGACGTCGATTCCGCCCCGCGCCTCACATGATCGTAGCCTGCGGGCTACAATGCGCACATGCGAGTTGAGAAGACCGACGAGTACCGCGCCTGGATCGACAACCTCAGGGATCCGGCCGGTCGGGCTCGCATCCTGATGCGTGTAGACAGGCTCATACACGGCAATCCTGGCTCGCACCGGAACCTGACGCACGGCGTCTCCGAGCTCAAGGTCGATGTGGGTCCCGGCTATCGCGTCTACTACACGCAGCGAGGAAGCCGCCTCATCCTCTTGCTCGCCGGCGGTGACAAATCGACGCAGGCGAAGGACATTGCCTGGGCCATTCGACTTGTGCAAACGTATGGAGAGTAGAAACATGGCCGCCCCTGCTCGCAAGAAGCCCTCCAAGCTGAAAACGTCCACTTACGACGTTGCTGAACACCTGCGCACGCCAGAAGAGATGGCTGCCTATCTCGATGCATGGCTCGATGAGGCGCCGGATGACGTCTCAGGCATTGCCCGGGCGCTCGGCGATATCGCCCGTGCCAAGGGAATGAGCCAGGTCGCCAAGGAGGCTGGGCTGAGCCGTGAGAGTCTCTATCGCGCGCTCAGTGAAGGGGGCAATCCCAGCTTCGCCACGGTGCTCAAGGTCGCCAGGGCCCTGGGGGTGCGCCTGCACGCTCAACCGGCTTGAGTGTCGCGCCCATCAGTTCGCATCTTCACCGAGCCCCATGCCCGACGGCAACCTCTACGCCGCCTCCGACGCGCCCGCCGCGGGCGAGCGCTTCGATACCCTGCTCCAGCACCGGCAACTGGTGGTGGAGCGCATCGTCAGCGCCGCGGGCGCCTCGTCGGCCGAGTTCGTGCAGGCGCAGGACGAGTGGGTGCTGCTCGTCCGCGGCTCGGCCGTGCTCGAGGTCGCCGGGCGGGCGAGGGCGCTGGAGGCCGGCGACTACCTCTTCCTGCCGGCCGGCACGCCCCACACTGTGAAGCACACCTCCGGCGGCGCGCTGTGGCTGGCAGTCCACCTCCACCCTGCGCCTGCGCCGCCCGCCGGTGACCCGCCTCCCTGACTAGGCGCCGGCCCCGGCGCCCTGCGGCAGGTCCTCGTGCAGGCACAGGAAGTTGCCTTCCGTGTCCTTGAACCACGCCGCCTTCTCCGCGCCGAGCACGCACACGTGGTTGACCGTCTTGAAGTCGGGGAAGTCGTAGTCCTCGAACACGACGCCCGCCCGCTTCAGCGCCGTGATGGCCGCGTCGATGTCGGGCACCTGGAAGCTGATCGCCGTGTGTTCGGCCTTGGTGCCGTCCGGCTTGGGGAACAGCGCCAGCGTGCTGCCGCCCACCTGGTAGACGAACTTGCCGTCCGGCCGCAAGCCGCCGGGCACCAGCCCCAGGCGGGCCTCGTAGAACGCCCGTGCGCGCGCCATGTCGATGACCGGCAGCATCGTGGTAACCGCAGCATTGGCCAGCATATGCACTCCTTTCGCCCAAGGTCCGGGGACGGGCCGGCGGGGTGGGCGCAGGCGCCTCGGGCCGGCTTCTCAAGCATAGGCGGCGATGGCCGGCCCTCCAGGGCCCCGAACAGGGCGTGCCTGCGCCGCCGGACGTGACAATCGCCGGCCGCCACAGATGCCCCCGGGAGACGACATGAAGGCCGATCCACACGCAGACCTCCTCGATACCCTGAAGGCCCGCTTCGACAGGCACATGGCCCGTCATGAAGGCCTCGAGTGGGCGAAGGTCCAGGCCCGGCTGGCCACCCACCCGGGCAAGCTGCGGGTGCTGCAGGAGATGGAGCACACCGGCGGCGAGCCGGACGTCGTCGGCCACGACCCGGCGACGGGCGAGTTCACCTTCGTCGACTGCGCCGCCGAAAGCCCTGCCGGCCGCCGCAGCGTCTGCTACGACCGGGAGGGGCTCGAATCGCGCAAGGAGAACCGGCCCGCGGACTGCGCCGTCGACATGGCGGCCGCGATGGGCGTCGAGATCCTGACGGAGGCGCAGTACCGCGATCTGCAGCAGCTTGGCGCCTTCGACACCAAGACCTCGAGCTGGGTGCAGACCCCGCCGGCCATCCGCCGGCTCGGCGGCGCGCTGTTCTGCGACCGCCGCTACGGCCACGTCTTCACGTACCACAACGGCGCGCAGTCGTACTACGCGGCACGCGGCTTCCGCGGCCTGGTGAAGGTCTGACGGCGCCGGGGCGGCCCGCCCCGCGCGTTCATTCGTCGTCGGCTTCCACCAGCACCCCGCTGGTGACGATGTGCTGCGCCGCGCCCTCGATGTCCAGGCGCAGCCCCTCCACCGCCATCGCCGGATCGCGCCGGACCATGCCTTCGATCATGCGGGCGTGCTGGATCACCGGCATGCGCTGCGCCACCCGCTGCGACTGGCCGCGCAGGTCGTAGTTGAGGATCGGGCCGATCCGCAGCCACAGGCTCTCGATCATCTTCAGCAGCGTGGGCATGCCGGCGGCGCGGTAGGCGCTGAAGTGCAGCTCCTTGTTGAAGGTGATGAGCTTCGACGCGTCGGGCTTCTTCAGCGACATCTCGCGTTCGAGCCGGTCGTTCCAGCCCTGCATCTCGGCCACCAGCGCGTCGCTGGCGTGCTGCGCGGCGCGCTCCACCGCCAGGCCTTCCACGTGGATGCGGATCAGCGTGATCTCGCGGAAGCGGCTCACCTTCATCAGCGGCACGCGGATCGCGCGGTTGGGCGTGATCTCCAGCGCCTGCTCGGCCACCAGCTGGTACATGGCCTCGCGCACCGGCATCACGCTCACGCCCAGCGCCTGCGCGGTGCTGCGCAGCGATATCTGCTCGCCCGGCATGAGCTGCCCCGACATCAGCAGCTCGCGCATCTGCGCGTGCACGTCGGCGCCCAGCGTCTGGCGCTTGGCTACAGGGGTGACGAGGGCGGTGAGGGCCATGGCCGATTGTAGATAGGGTATCTCCTGTGCTGCTATCTGTGATCACAGATATACATTGAGTGCATTCCCCTAGCCGATCCGACAACAGGAGACACCCGTGAGCCATTTCGAGCGTCCGTCTTCGCCAGCGCTGCTGCCCTCGTCCGCCCGCCGCCGCCTCGTGCTGGGGGCCACCGGCGCCGCCGCGCTGGGCCTGGCCGCGCCGGCCCTCGTGCGTGCGCAGGCCGAGGCCTTCACGCTCGGCCACCTCACGCCGCGCACCGGCTTCCTGGGCCCGATGGGCGAGTACGCGGTGATGGGCGCCACGCTGGCGGTGGAAGAGGTCAACGCCGCTGGCGGCGTGCTGGGCCGCCCCTTCAAGTTGATGAGCGAGGACAGCGTCAACCCGCAGACGGCCTCGTCGAAGGCGCAGCGCATGGTCGAGCGCGACAAGGTCTTCGCCCTGGTCGGCGAGATCAGCTCGGCCTCGGGCCTGGCCATCTCCCAGGTGGCGGCGCGTGCCGGCAAGCTCTTCTTCCAGACGGGCTGCAACTCCGACGAACTGCGCGGCAAGACCTGCAGCCGCACCATGTTCCACACCGAGGCCAACAACTCGATGTACGTCAACGCCATGGGCCGCGCGCTGCTGCGCGACAACATGGTCAAGGGCAAGCGCTGGATGGCCTTCACCGCCGACTACGCCTTCGGCCACGACCTGTTCGCGCGCACCAAGGCCTTCATGGAAGCCAACGGCGCGGTGTTCGTCTCCAACGACCTGGTGCCGACCGACACCACCGAGTTCAGCTCGCTGATCCTGAAGATCCGCCAGCAGAAGCCCGACCTGGTGATGAGCAACCTGGCCGGCAACCAGACCACCAACTTCATGAAGCAGTACAACGAGTTCAACCTGCCGATCCCGCTGGCGGGCGCGGACCTGAACTGCGTGAGCATCTGGGGCGCGGGCCGCGAGGGCTTCAGCGGCGTGTGGCCGATCATCTGGACGCACCAGGTCAAGGCGCCGTCGGCGCAGGCCTTCGTCGCGGCCTTCAACAAGCGCTTCGGCAAGCCGCCCGAGAACCAGGCGGTGTCCGACTACCTGGCCGTGAAGATCATCGCCCGCGCGATGAACGAGACCAAGAGCGACGACCTGAACAAGCTCATCGCGTACCTGGAAAGCGGCGTCAAGTTCGACGTGCTGCGCGCCCGCGAAGGCTCGTTCCGCAAGGCCGACCACCAGCTGCTGTTCGAGATGTACACCGTCACGCCCAACCCCGACAAGAACGCCGGCAAGTGGGACGTGATGACCACCAGCGCGCCGGTGCCGGGCCCGAACGAGAGCCTCGAGATCCTGCAGCCGCAGGACAACACCTGCACCTTCGCCTGACGTCGACATGGCGCTGATCTTCATCGCCGAGCAGGTCGCCAACGGCCTGCTGCTGGGCTTCTACTACCTGCTGATCGCGCTCGGCCTGTCGATCATCTTCAGCCTGGGCGGCATCGTGAACCTGGCGCACGGCGCCTTCTACGCGATCGGCGCCTACCTCATGGTGTCGCTCACCGCGGTGATGGGCTACGGCGCGGCCTTCGTCGCTTCGCCGCTCATCGTCGCGGCGCTCGGCATGGCGCTGGAGCGGCTCTTCCTGCGCCGCTTCTACCAGGCCGATCCGGTGCTGAGCCTGCTCTTCACCTTCGGCCTGGCGATGGTGATCGAGCAGGTGCTGCGCATGACCTTCGGCGCCTCGCCGCTGCAGTTCAGCACGCCGCCCTTCGCGCGCGGGCAGTTGTCGGTGGGCGACTTCATGTACCCCAACTACCGGCTGGGCATGTTCGTCGTCGCGCTCGGTGCGCTGGTCTGCACCTGGTGGGTGCTGCACCGCACCTCGTTCGGCAAGGTGGTGCGTGCCGGCATCAACGATCCGGACATGGTGCGTGCGCTCGGCATCTCGCTCAAGCCGGTGCTCACCGCGGTCAGCGGCATCGGCATCGGCCTGGCGGGGCTGGCCGGCGCGCTGATGGCGCCGCTCACCGGCGTGCACCCCGCGATGGGCCACGAGATCGTCACCGCGGCCTTCGTCGTGGTGGTGATCGGCGGGCTCGGCAGCTTCTGGGGCGTGGTGCTGGCCGCGATGCTGGTGGGCGTCATCCGCGGGCTCACCTCGTACTTCTATCCGCCGGCCTCCGAGGCCTCGCTCTACCTGCTGATGCTGGTGATCCTGCTGCTGCGGCCGCGCGGCCTGCTCGGCGAACGCATGCACCGCCTCGAATGAACGGGAACCCCATGGACGCCAAGCTCCGCACCCATCCCTCCGGCCCGGCCGCCGGGCCCAGCCCGCAGGCCGCCAAGCCCGCGCTGACCCGCGAGCACAAGACGCTGCTCGCCCTCGCCATCGGCCTCGTGCTGCTGCCGCAGGTGCTGCTGGCCGGCGGCCTCACCGTCACCTCCGCGGTCGACTGCGTGGTGCTGGCCATCGTCGGCCTGGGCCTGAACGTGCTGCTGGGCCATGCCGGCCTGGTGTCGTTCGGCCACGGCGCGTGGTTCGGCATCGGCGCCTACGCGGTCGCCATCCTGCAGCTGCGCTGGTTCCCCGAGCAGGTGCTGCTGCCCATCGCCGGCATGCTGGTGCTGCTGGTGGCGGGTTCCGCCGCCGTCGGTGCGCTGGTGCTGCGCCGGCGCGGCGTGTACTTCTCGCTGCTGACGCTGGCCTTCAGCGCGCTGTGCTTCGCGGTGGCCTACCGCTGGACGGCGCTCACCGGCGGCGAAAACGGCCTGGGCGGCATCCAGCGCGGCACGCTGTTCGGCGTCGCGCTCGACACGCCCGCGGCTTTCTACACGCTGGTGGCGGTCATCGGCTTCCTGGTGGCGGCCGCGCTGCTGCGGCTCACCGAATCGCCCTTCGGCAAGGTGCTGCTGGCGATCCGCGAGAACGAGACCCGCGCCGCCTTCCTCGGCTACCCGGTGCGGCGCTACAAGCTGCTGGCGTTCATCGTCTCGTCGACCGTCACCGGCCTGGCCGGCGGGCTCTTCGTGCTCAACCACCGCATCGCCTCGGCCGAGAGCCTGTCGGTCACGTTCTCGGGCGAGCTGCTGGCCATCGTGCTGATCGGCGGCATGCGCAGCTACGCCGGGCCGATCATCGGTGCGCTGTTCTACCTGCTGTTCCGTGAATACCTGTCGATGCTGACCGAGAACTGGCTGCTGTACTTCGGCCTGGTGTTCATCGGCTTCATCCTCTTCTCGCCGAGCGGCCTGGTGGGCGTGGGCACGCGGCTGTGGCGCATGGTGGTGCCCGAGAAGACCACCGAGGCCGCGATGTCGGCGCGCAGCACGCCGCCCACGGTGGGCGAGTTCCCGGCCTTCCTGCCGCACAGCCGCGGCGAGTCGGTCAAGGCCCGGGGCATCACCAAGAGCTTCGGCGGCGTGAAGGCGGTGGCGGGTGTCACCGTCACCGTGGCTGACCGCGGCGTGCATGCGCTGATCGGTCCCAACGGCGCGGGCAAGACCTCGTTCTTCAACCTGCTGTCGGGCATGTTCGCGCCCAGCGCGGGCACCGTGGCCTTCGCCGGCCGGCAGCTCGAAGGCGCGTCGCCCGACCGCGTGTGCAGTGCCGGCATCGCCCGCTCGTTCCAGATCACCAACCTGTTCAAGGGCCTGAGCGTGCGCGACAACCTCGTGCTGTCGGTGATGGCGCGCAGCAGCGCGCGCACCTCGCCCTGGCGGCGGGTGGATGCGCTGCCCGACGTGCAGCGCGAGACGGACGAACTCACGCGTTTTCTCGGCATCACCGGCATGGAGCACGCGACGGCCGAAGACCTGTCGTACGGCGGCCAGCGCCTGGTGGACATGGGCCTGGCGCTGGGCTCGGCGCCGCGCGTGCTGCTGCTCGACGAGCCGCTGGCCGGCCTGGCCGTGGCCGAGCGCGACCGCATCGGCCGCCTGATCCGCGCGCTGGGCGACCGCATCGGCGTGCTGCTGGTGGAGCACGACGTGGACCGCGTGTTCGCCATCTCCGACCACATCACCGTGATGAACCAGGGCCAGGTGCTGGTGGAGGGCAACTCCGCACGGGTGCAGGCCGACGAGCGGGTGCGCGAGATCTACATCGGCTCGGGCACCGAGGCGCTGGCGCAGAAGGTGCCCGCATCGCAGGTGGCCGAGGCGGTGTCGCTGAAGGTGCAGGGCATCGAGGCCTTCTACGGCAAGAGCCACATCCTTTCGGGCATCGGCTTCGAGGCCCATGAGGGCGAGATCATGGCCGTGCTGGGCCGCAACGGCGCCGGCAAGTCGACGCTGCTGAAGAGCCTGATCGGCCTGGCGCGGCTGGGCGACGGCGAGGTGCACATCGCCGGCCAGGCGGTGCGCACGCCGGTGCCCGAGACCATGGCGCGCCTGGGCATCGCCTTCGTGCCGCAGGGCCGGCGCCTGTTCCCCGGGCTGACGGTGCGAGACAACCTGATGCTGGGCCGCCTGCGCCGCAGCGGGCCCGAGGCCGATGCGTGGAGCGACGAGCGCATCTTCGAGGTGTTCCCGCGGCTGCGCGAGCGCTACGAGGTGAATGCCGAACTGCTGTCGGGCGGCGAGCAGCAGATGGTGGCCATCGCCCGCGCGCTGGCCGGCCACGTGCGCGTGCTGCTGCTCGACGAGCCGTTCGAGGGCTTGTCGCCCGCGATGACGGAGGAGGTCTTCAACGCGGTGCTGCGGCTCAAGGGCAAGGTCACGATCCTGATCGTCGACCACAACCTGGACCTGACGCTGGCGCTGTCGGACACCGCGCTGGTGCTCGACCGCGGCCGCGTCTCCCACTTCGGCCCGGCGCTGCCGCTGCTGAAGGACCTGGCCTTCCGCCGCGAGAAGCTGTGGGTCTGACTTGGCGTGTGATGGACGGAGACATTCGATGACATGGGCTGAACCTTCACTGGCATCCAAGCGGGTGCTGATCACGGCCGGCGCCGACGGCATCGGGCTGGAGATCGCCCGGGCGTTCTCGGGCGCCGGCGCGCGCGTGCTGGTGTGCGACGTGCGGCAGGAGAACCTCGACCGGCTCGACGCCGACCTGCCCGGCGTGCAGGGCGTGCGCGCCGACGTGTCGAGCGAAGCCGACGTGGCCGCGCTGTTCGAAGCGGTGGATGCCCGGCTGGGCGGGCTCGACGTGCTGGTCAACAACGCAGGCATCGCGGGGCCGACCGGCGGCGTCGAGACACTGTCGCTCGCCGACTGGGAGCGCACGCTGGCCGTCAACATCACCGGCCAGTTCCTGTGCGCGCGGCTGGCGGTGCCGCGGCTGCGCCAGGGCCGGGGGCCGTCGATCATCAACCTGTCGTCGGCCGCGGGGCACCTGGGCATGCCGGGGCGCTCGGCCTATTCGGCCTCGAAGTGGGCGGTGGTGGGCTTCACCAAGTCGCTGGCCATCGAGCTGGGCGGCGACGGCATCCGCGTCAACGCCATCCTGCCCGGCGCGGTGGACGGGCCGCGCATCCGCGCGGTGATCGCCGCCAAGGCCCAGGCGCTGGGCAAGCCGCTGGAGGAAGTGACGCGCGACTACACCGGCCAGGCCGCGCTGGGCCGCATGGTCACGGCGCAGGATGTCGCCCACATGGCGCTGTTCGCCGCCAGCGACCTGGCGCGCAACGTCACCGGCCAGGAACTGGCGGTCGACGGCCACACCCAGGCCCTGAGTTGAAGGAGCACACCGCATGAAAGTCGCCGTCATCGGCACCGGCCTCATCGGCCAAGCCTGGGCCATCGTGTTCGCCCGCGGGGGCTGCGACGTGGCGCTGTGGGACGGCGACGCCGCCGCGCTCGACCGCGCCGTGGCGCTCATCGCCGGCCAGCTCGACGAGCTGCAGGCGCAAGGCCTGGTCGACGATGCCGCCGCGCTGCGCGCGCGCCTGCAGCCTTGCGCCACGCTCGAAGCGGCACTGGCCGGGGTGGCCTACGTGCAGGAGAACCTGCCCGAGGTGCTGGCGATCAAGCGCGACATCTTCGCGCGCCTGGACGCCCTCGCGCCGCCCGGCGCGGTGCTGACCAGCTCCACGTCGAGCATCCCCGCCTCCGCCTTCACCGAGGACCTGCCCGGCCGCCACCGCTGCCTGATCGCGCACCCGGTGAACCCGCCGTACCTGGTGCCGGTGGTCGAGCTGTGCGGCGCGCCGTGGACGGCGGCCGACGCGGTGCAGGCCGCCGACGCGCTGATGGTGCGCGTGGGCCAGCGGCCGGTGATCGTCAAGCGCGAGCTGGAGGGCTTCATCCTGAACCGGCTGCAGGGCGCGCTGCTGCGCGAGGCCTTCCGGCTGGTGGAGCAGGGCTACGTCGATGTGGACGGGCTGGACGCGACGATCCGCGACGGCCTGGGCCTGCGCTGGGCCTTCATGGGCCCATTCGAGACCATCGACCTCAATGCCCCCGGCGGCCTGGCCGACTACTGCGGCCGTTACGGCGGGCTGTACCAGTCGATCGCCGAGGAGCAGACCTCCACCGAGCCCTGGTCGCCGCAACTGGTGGCCGCGCTCGACGCCGAACGCCGCGCGCTCCTGCCGGCCGACCAGCTCGTGCAGCGGCGGCTGTGGCGCGACAAGCGGCTGATGCAGCTCGCACGCCACAAGCGTGAAGCGGCGCAAGAAGACTGAACCTGTCCAGACAACCCACCGAGGCCCACACCACCATGGCACGCGCATCCCGCAAAGTCATCATCACCTGCGCGCCCACCGGCGCGATCCACACGCCCAGCATGTCGCCGCACCTGCCGGTGACGGCCGACGAGATCGCCCGCGCCGCCATCGACGCCGCCGCCGCGGGCGCCGCCATCCTGCACCTGCATGCACGCGATCCGAAGGACGGCAAGCCGTCGCAGGATCCGGACCTGTTCCGCCCCTTCCTGGCGCAGATCAAGGCCGCCACCAACGCCGTGATCAACATCACCACCGGCGGCAGTCCTCACATGACGGTGGACGAGCGCATGCGCCCGGCCACTACCTTCCAGCCCGAGCTGGCCTCGCTGAACATGGGCTCGATGAACTTCGGCCTGTTCCCCATGCTGCAGCGCTTTCCCGAGCTGAAGCACGACTGGGAGCGCCAGCACCTGGAGAACAGCCGCAACCTGGTCTTCAAGAACACCTACGCCGACATCGAGCGCATCCTGGAGCTGGGCAACGCCAACGGCACGCGCTTCGAGTTCGAGTGCTACGACATCAGCCACCTCTACAACCTGCACCACTTCGTTGAGCGCGGGCTGGTGAAGGGCCCGATCTTCATCCAGTCGGTGTTCGGCATCCTCGGCGGCATCGGCCCCGACCCCGAGGACCTGATGCACATGCGCCGCACGGCCGACCGGCTCTTCGGCGACCAGTACCGCTGGTCGATCCTCGGCGCGGGGCGCCACCAGATCCCGCTGGCCACGATCGGCGCGGCGATGGGCTCGAACGTGCGCGTGGGGCTGGAGGATTCGCTGTGGATCGGCCCGGGCCAGCTGGCCGCCTCGAGCGCCGAGCAGGTCACGCGCATCCGCACCGTGCTGGAGGCGCTGAACCTGCAGATCGCCACGCCCGACGAGGCGCGCGACCTGCTGGGCTTGAAAGGCGCGGCCGGCGTGGCATTCTGAGGGCATGGGCACATCGCTGTTCGACCTGGCCGGCCAGGTGGCCGTGGTCACCGGCTCCAGCCGGGGCATCGGCCTGGCCGCCGCGCGTGCGCTGGCCGGGCAGGGCGCCACCGTGGTGCTGAACGGCCGCCGGCCGGAAGCGGTGCTGCCGGTGCGCGACGCCCTGCGCGCCGATGGCCTGGCGGTCGACGTGGCGTGCTTCGACGTCAACGACGTGCCGGCCGCCACCGCGGCGCTCGACGAGCTGCAGGCGCGCCACGGCCGCATCGACATCTTCTTCGCCAACGCCGGCATCAACCACCGCGCGCCGCTGCTCGAGTTCGAGCAACCGGTGTTCGAGCAGGTGCTGTTCACCAACCTCACCGCGCAGTGGGCGATCGCCCGCCACGCGGCGCGGCACATGGTGGCGCGGGGGCATGGGCGCATCCTGTTCACCGGCTCGGTGACGGCGTTGCGCGGGCGGCGCAACGTCACCGCCTACACCGCGGCCAAGGGCGCGCTGCATGCGCTGGTGCGCCAGTGGTCGGCCGAGCTGGCCGACCGGGGCGTGACGGTGAACGCGCTGGCGCCGGGCTACATCCGCACCGAGCTGACGCAGGCGCTGCAGGACGATGCCGAGTTCGACGCCTGGCTGCGCGCGGCCACGCCCGCCGGGCGCTGGGGCACGCCGCAGGACCTGGCGGCGGCCGTCGTCTTCATCAGCTCGCGCGAGGCGGGCTTCATGACGGGGCAGGTGCTCACCGTCGACGGCGGGCTGACGGCGGCGCTGTAGCGCGCCGCCGCTAGGCCTTGCGTCCGCGCGGCGGCAGGCTGCCGTCGAACAGCAGCACGGCCTGGCCGCGGCCCTTGGCCGCGTACATCGCCGCGTCGGCGTGGCGCAGCAGGGTGTCTGCGTCCAGCCCCGCCTCCGGGTGCACCGCGATGCCGATCGACGCGCCGACGTCGAGCTTCACGCCGTCGATCTCCATCGGCGCGGCGATCTGCTCGGCGAGCCGGTGCGCCAGGCCCAGCGCCTGGTCGGGCGCCTGCACATGGCGCTGCAGGATCGCGAACTCGTCGCCGCCGATGCGCGCGACCATGTCGGTGTCGCGCGCCACCGCGCGCATGCGCAGCGCCACCTCGGCCAGCACCTTGTCGCCGGTGGCGTGGCCGTGCTCGTCGTTGATGGGCTTGAAGCGGTCGAGGTCGATGAAGTGCACCGCGAAGGGCTCGGGGCTGCGCTGCAGCGCGGCGGCCAGCTGCTCCAGGAAGACCTCCCGGTTGGCCAGCGCGGTCAGGCCGTCGTGTTGCGCGACATGGCGGATGCGCTCCTCGTGGCGCCGGCGCTCGGTGATGTCGGTGTAGGTCCGCAGCATGCCGCCGCCGTCGATCGGCACCGTGCATACCTCGATCACCCGGCCGTCGGGGCGCTTGCGGTCGTAGACGTTCGGCCGGTCCAGCATGCCGCCTGCCGCCACGATGCGGCGCACCTCCTCCGGCGCATCGGCAAATTCGTCCTGGTGCACCTGGTAGTCGATCACCGCCTGGAAGTGCGGCTTGCCGGCCATCAGCGCCTCGGGCAGGCCCAGCAGCTCGATCGCGCGCCGGTTGCACACCTCCACCAGGCCCCGGGCGTCGACCATCACCACGCCCTGGTCCATCCGCTCCAGCGTGGCCTCCAGCAACGCGGATTTCGCGCGCAGGCTGGCTTCGCTGTCGCGTGCGCGCTGCTCGGCCTCCCGCAGCTGGCGCTGCTGCCGCTTCAGCGCGGTGATGTCGGCGTGCACCGCGAACACGCGGCCGTCGGGGCGACGCTCCTCGATCACCCGGCTGCAACGCCCGCCCGGCAACGGCACCTCGAAGGGCGCACCGGTGAAGCGCATGCGCTCGGCCAGCACGCTCAGGCCCTGCTCGAACTCGGGCGCGTCCTCGCTGCCTTGCCAGGCCTGGCGGTACACCTCGGTGAACTGCCGCCCCCGCGCCGCCACGCGATCGGGCAGCCCGTAGATCACGACGAACGCCTGGTTCACTTCCAGCAGCTGGCCGTCGTCCGCCGCCACGGCCACGCCGTCGGCGATGTGGTCGAACCACGCCGTGCCGCCGAGCGCATCGGGCACCGCCTCGCCGGCCGGCGTCGCGGCGGGTTCGGCGCCCTCCTGGCGCCGCCACATCCGCAGGCGGCCGCCCTGCGGCAGCGGCAGCGATGCCACCTGCAGCCGCTGGCCGCGGTGCTCGAACGAAAAGGGCCGCCGCTGCGCATGGTGCCGCGCGACGCCTTCTTCGACGTAGCGCTCGAGCTGGGGGCGTTCCTCGGGGCCGAGCCGGCCTTCGTAGAAGCGGCGCAGGTTCTCCCGGTACGGCTCGCCGACGTGGATGTGCGCCGCGTGCTCCGGGAAGAAGACGAGGAAGTGCCGGTTCCATACCTGCAGCCGGTCGTCTTCGTCGAATGCGCACAGCGCCACGTCGAGGCTGTCGAGCATGTCGGCGAGCACCCGCAGCAAGGGAAGGTGACTGACCATCGAGGGGAGCCGTTTCGAGTCGCGAGCAGTACCCATGCTACCGAGGTGGCGGCGCGGCCGCGTGGTGGCAGACCCTCAGCGGGGCGCCGCCGCCGCCGTTCCCCGCGGCAGGCCGGCTCGCGTTGCCTTGCCGGGGGTGCGTTCCTATAGTGCCTGGGCACCCCGGAGCTTGCGATGCAGACGCCAACAGACGCCCCCCGCCCGTTCATGGACTTCGCGGCGCAGCTGCGGCCTCAAAGCGTGCTGCGCGCGGCCGTCACCTCCGCCTATCGGCGGCCGGAGCCCGAGGCCGTCGCCCTGCTGCTGGAGCAGGCGCGGCTGGCGCCTGCCCAGGCAGCCGCGGCGGAGCAGCTGGCCGGCCAGCTCGCGACGACGCTGCGCGAGCGCAAGTCGGCCGGCGGCCGCGAAGGGCTGGTGCAGGGCCTGGTGCAGGAGTTCTCGCTGTCGAGCCAGGAGGGCGTCGCGCTGATGTGCTTGGCGGAGGCGCTGCTGCGCATCCCCGATGCCGCGACACGCGACGCGCTGATCCGCGACAAGATCGGCGACGGCAACTGGGCGGCGCACCTGGGGCGCAGCGGCTCGCTCTTCGTCAACGCGGCCACCTGGGGGCTGGTGGTGACCGGCAAGCTCGTCACCACGCACAACGAGACGGGGCTGGCCAGCGCGCTGGCGCGGGTGGTGGCGCGCAGCGGCGAGCCGCTGATCCGCAAGGGCGTGGACATGGCGATGCGGCTGATGGGCGAGCAGTTCGTCACCGGCCAGACGATCGACGAGGCGCTGGCCAACGCGCGCCGGCGCGAGGCCGAGGGCTTCCGGTACTCGTACGACATGCTCGGCGAGGCGGCGCTGACGGACGCCGACGCGCAGCGCTACCTGGCGGCGTACGAGGCGGCGATCCACGCGATCGGCCGTGCGTCCGCCGGGCGCGGCATCTACGAAGGGCCGGGCATCTCGATCAAGCTCTCGGCGCTGCACCCGCGCTACAGCCGCGCGCAGGTCGAGCGCACGATGGCCGAGCTGTACCCGCGGCTGCGCACGCTGGCGCTGCTGGCGCGGCACTACGACATCGGCCTCAACATCGACGCCGAGGAGGCCGACCGGCTGGAGCTGTCGCTCGACCTGCTGGAGCTGCTGTGCGCCGAGCCGGGGCTGGAGGGCTGGCACGGCATCGGCTTCGTGGTGCAGGCCTACCAGAAGCGCTGCCCGCACGTCGTCGACTTCATCGTCGATCTGGCGCGCCGCACGCGGCGGCGCATCATGGTGCGGCTGGTGAAGGGCGCCTACTGGGACAGCGAGATCAAGCGCGCGCAGGTCGACGGCCTGGAGGGCTACCCGGTCTACACCCGCAAGGTGCACACCGACGTGAGCTACCTGGCCTGCGCGCGCCGGCTGCTGGCGGCGCCCGACGCGGTGTTCCCGCAGTTCGCCACCCACAACGCCCACACGCTGGCGGCCATCCACACGATGGCGGGGCAGAACTACCACGCGGGGCAGTACGAATTCCAATGCCTGCACGGCATGGGCGAGCCGCTGTACGGCCAGGTGGTGGGCACACGCGCCGAGGGCGGCCTGGCGCGGCCCTGCCGCATCTACGCGCCGGTGGGCACGCACGAGACGCTGCTGGCCTACCTGGTGCGCCGGCTGCTGGAGAACGGCGCCAACACCTCCTTCGTGCACCGCATCGCCGATGCCGGCGTGCCGATCGCCGAGCTGGTCGCCGACCCGGTGGCGGCGGTGGACCGGCAGGCTGCGGCCGACGGCGAGGCGGGGCTGCCGCACCCGGCCATCCCGCTGCCGCAGGCGCTGTTCGGGCCGGCCGGCACGGCGCGGCGCAATTCGAGCGGCATCGACCTGTCGAACGAGCACCGGCTGGCCTCGCTGGCCGGCGCGCTGCTGAGGCCGGGGCAGGCATGGAGCGCGGCGCCGGTGCTGGCGGGCGCCGACCCGTCGGCCGGCACCCCGCAGCCCGTCACCAACCCGGCCGACCGGCGCGATGTCGTCGGCCACGTCGTCGACGCCACGCCGGCCGATGCAGCGCAGGCGGCGGCTGCCGCCGTGGCGGCGCAGCCCGCGTGGGCCGCGACGCCGCCGGCCGAGCGCGCCGCGCGGCTCGAGCGCGCGGCCGACACGCTGGAAGCGCAGATGCAGCCGTTGCTCGGGCTGATCGTGCGCGAGGCCGGCAAGACGCTCGCCAACGCCGTGGGCGAGGTGCGCGAGGCGGTGGACTTCCTGCGCTATTACGCCGCGCAGGCCCGCGCCGAGCTGACCGAGGCGCATGCCCCGCTGGGGCCCATCGTCTGCATCAGCCCGTGGAACTTCCCGCTGGCGATCTTCACCGGCCAGGTGGCCGCGGCGCTGGCCGCCGGCAACACGGTGCTGGCCAAGCCCGCGGAGCAGACCCCGCTGATCGCCGCGCAGGCCGTGCGCCTGCTGCACGAGGCCGGCGTGCCGGCGGGGGCCCTGCAGCTGCTGCCCGGCCCGGGCGAGACGGTGGGCGCCGCGTTGGTGGCCGACGAGCGCATCCGCGGCGTGATGTTCACCGGCTCCACCGACGTCGCCCGGCTGCTGCAGCGCAGCCTGGCCGGCCGGCTCGACGAGCGCGGCCAGCCGCTGCTGCTGATCGCCGAGACCGGCGGGCAGAACGCGATGATCGTGGACTCGTCGGCGCTGGCCGAGCAGGTGGTGGCCGACGTGATCGCCTCGGCCTTCGACAGCGCGGGCCAGCGCTGCTCGGCGCTGCGCGTGCTGTGCCTGCAGGAAGACTCGGCCGACCCCGTGCTGGCGATGCTGCGCGGTGCGCTGCAGGCGCTCTCGCTGGGCGTGCCCGACCGCCTGTCGACCGACGTCGGTCCGGTGATCGACGAGGCGGCGCGCGAAGGCATCGAGGCGCACATCGCCGCGATGGCCGCGCAGGGCCGCCGGGTGCTGCGCCTGGCGGCCGATGCGCAGGCGATCGCGTACGGCAGCTTCGTCGCCCCGGCGGTGATCGAGATCGAGTCGCTGGCCGAACTGCAGCGCGAGGTCTTCGGGCCGGTGCTGCACGTGCTGCGCTACCGCCGGGAACGGCTGGACGCCTTGATCGCGCAGATCAACGCGACGGGCTACGGCCTCACGCTGGGGCTGCACACCCGCATCGACGAAACCATCGCCCAGGTGACCGAGCAGGTGCACGCCGGCAACCACTACGTCAACCGCAACATCGTCGGCGCGGTGGTGGGCGTGCAGCCGTTCGGCGGCGAGGGGCTGTCGGGCACCGGGCCGAAGGCGGGCGGGCCGCTGTACCTGCGGCGGCTGGTGGCGGGCGGCGCATGGCCGCCGTCCCCCGCGGACCCGGTGCCGCCCGCGGCCGTGGTCGCGGCGCCGGGTGCGCGAGCGCAGGCGCTGGCACCCCTGCTGGCGTTGCGCGACGCGGCGCAGGGATCGCCCGCGCTGCGGGCCTGCTGCGCCCGCCTGGCCGACGACACGCCGGCCGCGGCGCAGCAGGTGCTGCCGGGCCCGACGGGGGAACGCAACCTCTACCGCTGGCTGCCGCGCACCGCGGTGCTCTGCCTGGCGGGCGACGCGGACGACCTGCGCTGCCAGCTGGCGCATGTGCTGGCCGTGGGCTCGACGGCGGTGTGGCCGGCGGAGGGCGCGGGCCGCGCGGTGTTCGACACGCTGCCGGCCCTGGCGCGCGCGCGCGTCCGGCTGCTGGAGGGCACGGCACCGTCGGCGCTGCGCGAGGCGGCCTTCGATGCGGTGCTGCTGCACGGCACCGCCCAGGCCGTGCAAGAGGCCAGCCGTGCGCTGGCGGAGCGCGCCGGCCCCATCGTCGGCCTGCAGGCCGCGGCCCCCGGCCGCCACGAGGCGGGCGCTTTTTTGCTGGAGCGGCTGCTGGTCGAACGCAGCGTGTCGATCAACACCGCGGCGGCCGGCGGCAATGCGAGCCTGATGGCCCTGTCCTAGGCTGGCGGCGGTGGGCGCGGCTCAGCGCGTGGCGTGGCGCCGGTCGCGGGCGGTCAGCCAGGTGCCCAGGGCCCCGCACACGCCGATCATCGCGATGCCGGTGATCGACCAGCCGTCCGGCACATGGGAGAACGCGATCCATCCGGCAAGCGTGGCGAAGGCGATCTGCAGGTACAGGTAGGGCGTGAGCACCGCCACCGGGGCGCGGCTGTAGGCGAGGATGAGCAGGTAGTGCCCCAGCGTGCTGCAGATGCCGATCAGCACCAGCACCGTCCAGACACCGGCGCTCAGCGGGGTCCATGCGAACGGCAGCAGCACCGTCGCGAGCCCGGCGCCGATGCAGCCGGTGTAGAAGTGCATGGTGGCGGCGTCTTCCGTCTTCGCGAGCCGGCTCGTCAGCAGCTGGTAGGCGGCGTTGGTCGCCACCAGGCCGAGCGGCATCAGGCTGGCCACGGTGAACATCTCCCCGCCGGGCCGGATGACCGTGAGGGCGCCGACGAAGCCGCCGCCCACGCACAGCCAGCGCAGCGGCGTGATGCGCTCGCCGAGCGAGGTGGCGGCCATCAGGGTGATGATCAGCGGTGTCAGCATCACGATCGCGGTGAACTCGCCCACGGGCATGTGGCGCAGGCTGAGGTACGAGAACGCGCTGGAGGCCGTGAGCAGCGCGCCGCGCGCGAACTGCAGGCCGGGCCGGCGGGTGCGCAGCATGCCCAGGCCGCGGCGCGGCAGCATGGCCAGCGCGGTCACCAGCGCCTGGAAGAGGTAGCGGAACCAGACCGCCATCACCACCGGCACGACGTTGCTGACCATCTTGGTGCCGGTGTCGAGGCCGGCGAAGCAGGCGACGGCGATCACGACGAAGCCGATGCCTTGCAGCGGGCGCTGCACGCCGCTCACCATGCCGTGGGGCCGGGCCCCGTCGACCGGCGGCCCGGCGCCGTGCCGGCAGGGGCGTGGTGGAGGCCGCATGCTTCGGCGGTGGCGGTACGGCGGCGCGGGAACATGCGCGGATTGTCGCGCCTGCGCAAGAATGCGGCCCTTATGTCCCAGCTCGGGTGGTCGTGCGTCGAACAGGCCTGCCGGTGCGAGCAGGCGAGGGTGCCCTTCCTGCTCGGCCGGACGGCGGTGGGCAGCGTCGGCGTGGCGCACCTGGGCGTGCTGGCGTTGCTCGCCGCGGCGTCGACGCGGCCGGCCCTGTGCCGGGTGGAGGCGACCGGGGTCGGCCTCTCGCAGGCTGCGCAGGCGACGGCATGGTTGTCGGAGGTCAACGACCGCCTGCGTGCGCGTGGGCTGATTCCCGGCTGGCGCGACGAACGCTACGCCGTGGTCGATCCCGCCGCGGCGGCGGGCGCGCCGGCCCTGGCGGTGATCGAGCGTGCGGCGGCGCGGTTCTGGGGCACGCTCACGGCCGGCGCGCATGCCAACGGCTATGTCGCCGATGCCTCGGGGCGCCCCACGCACCTCTGGATCGCACGGCGCGCGCTCAGCAAGGCGACCGACCCCGGCAAGCTCGACAACCTCGTCGGCGGCGGCGTGCCGCTGGGCCAGTCGCCGTTCGAGACGCTGGTGCGCGAAGGCTGGGAGGAGGCGGGGCTGGCCGCGGCGCGGTTCGCCGCCGCGCAGCCTGGCCGGGTGCTGCGCCTGCACCGGGACGTCCCCGAAGGCCTGCAGGCCGAGCGGCTGCATGTGTTCGACCTCGCGCTGCCTGCCGGCGTCCAGCCGGTCAACCAGGACGGCGAGGTCGCCGAGTTCCATTGCCTGCCCGTGGACGAGGCGCTCGCCCGGGCCCGCGCCGGCGAGATGACGGTGGACGCGGCGCTCGTGACCCTGGACTTCGCGCTGCGCCGCCGGCTGCTGCCGCCGCATGAGCACGACGGCGTGGCGCAGGCCTTCGCGCGGCTGTGCACGGAACCGGACGGCGTTCAACCCGTCTGAAGCCTGAGGTCAAGCGCGCTGAACAGGCCCGGTGCGCGCCGTCGGCACACTGCCGAGCCATGTCGTCCCCGCCCCTGCGCTACACATCCACCGCGATCGCGCTGCACTGGCTGCTGGCCGTGCTGATCATCGGCTCATTCTTCGTGGGGCTGCAGATGACCGGCATGCCCTTCTCGCCGCAGCGCCTCAAGCTCTACAACTGGCACAAGTGGGCGGGTGCCGTGATCCTGGGCCTGTCGGCGCTGCGGCTGCTGTGGCGCCTGACGCACCGCCCGCCGCCCGACGTGCCGATGCCGGCGTGGCAGCGGCGGGCCGCGCACGGCACGCACCACCTGCTGTACCTGCTGTTCTTCGCGGTGCCGCTGGTGGGCTGGGCCTACAGCTCGGCCTCGGGCTTCCCGATCGTGGTGTTCGGCGTGCTGCCGCTGCCCGACTTCGTGCCGGCGGACAAGGCGCTGGCCGAGGCGATCAAGCCCTGGCACGGCCGGCTGGCCTACGCGATGGCGGCGCTGGTCGTCCTCCATGCGGCCGGGGCGCTCAAGCACCATTTCATCGACCGCGACGGGCTGCTGCGCCGCATGCTGCCCGGCCGCCCCTGAGGTTCTCCATGTACAAGCACACGATCCCGTCTTCCGCCGCCCGCCCGCTCCTCGTCCGTGCGCTGCTGGCCGCCGCCGTGTGGGCGGCGGCATCCGCCTCGCCCGCCTGGGCGCAGGCCGATGCCAAGCTCGTGCCGGCGCAAAGCGACATCCAGTTCACCAGCCGCCAGATGGGTGTGCCGGTCGACGGCAAGTTCCGCAAGTTCGACGCGCAGGTCGCCTTCGATCCCAAGAAACCCGAGACCGCCCGGATCGGCCTCACCATCGACCTGGCCAGCATCAGCCTGGGCGCGCCGGAGAGCGAGGCCGAGGTGGTCAAGCCGCTGTGGTTCAACACCGCCAAGTTCCCGCAGGCGAGCTTCCAGTCGACCACGGTCAAGCCGACGGGGGCCGGCAAGTTCGACGTGGCGGGCAAGCTGACGATCAAGGGCCAGGCGCGCGACGTGGTCGTGCCCGTGGCGCTGGCCCAGGCGGGCGGCACCACGACGGCCACCGGCGCCTTCACGATCAAGCGCGGCGATTTCAAGATCGGTGAAGGCGAGTGGGCCGACACCTCGATGGTCGCCAACGACGTGCAGGTCAAGTTCAAGCTGCAACTTACCGGCATCGGCGCACTCTGATCCGGCTCCGCGCCCGCGCCGGCGCCCCCTCTTTCCAACCCTTGCTCCTCTTGCCGAGGATGTCCGACCCATGAAAAAAACCGCTCTCGCCCTCGCTGCCACCTTCGTCGCGCTGGCGGCACCCGCCCACGCCAACACCTACGCCATCGACCCGACGCACACCTTCGTGACCTTCGAGATCGACCATTTCGGTACCTCGACCAACCGGGCGCGGTTCGACAAGAAGGAAGGCTCGGTCAGCTTCGACCGCGCGGCCAAGACGGGCAAGGTCGAGATCACGATCGACACGACCTCGGTCAACAGCGGCACGGCGCCCTTCGACAAGCACCTGCAGAGCAAGGACATCCTGAACGCGGCCGAATTCCCGACGGCCAAGTTCGTCGCCGACAAGTTCAGCTTCAACGGCGACAAGGTCACCGAAGTCGGCGGCTCGCTGACGCTGCTCGGCAAGACGCTGCCGGTCACGCTGAAGGCCAACAAGTTCAACTGCTACAACAGCCCGATGCTCAAGCGCGAGGTGTGCGGCGGCGACTTCGAGACCACGATCGCCCGCAGCCAGTTCGGGGTGAACTACGGCTTGAACTACGGCTTCAGCGACAACGTCCGGCTGATCGTGCAGGTGGAAGCCGTCAAGCAGTAAACGTCCAGCGCCGCGGGCCGAGACGAGCCGGCAGGGTCATGCAAAAAAGACATACCGTTACGTTTACCCGCCTGTAGGGTGGTGGCGTTCCCCCTTTGAAGCTTGTACGCTACAAGAAATTAAGGGAGAACCCGTACATGAATCAACAAAGAGCCGTCCAAATGGCCATGGTTGTCGTCCTGCTCGTCTTGGTGGTATTCCAGGGCGTTCTGTAGCCGCCGCGGCCATCCCGCCAAGAAGGCGCCTGGGTTCCAGGCGCCTTCTTGCGTTTCGAGGGTCCGTGCCTGTGCGCAAGGGCGCGGCGCGGGTCAGGCTGCAGGTGCCGTGGCCGTTTTGGCGGCCAGTTCGGCGCGCAGCCGCTTGAGGCGCTCGCGCGGGTCTTCCTTGTTGTGCGATTCGTGCAGCTTCATCTCCAGGATGAAGCGGCTCGGGATGCCTTGCACCGTCTCGCGGCCCTTCTTGCGGCGCCGCAGCGTGCTCACCGCCAGCGTCGTGCGCGCGCGGGTGATGCCCACATACATCAGGCGGCGCTCTTCCTCCAGCCGCTCGGGCGTCATCTCTTCCGAATCGCTGCGGAACGGCAGCAGCCCTTCGTTGATGCCGACCAGCGTGACGTGCGGCCACTCCAGGCCCTTCGAGGCGTGCAGCGTCGACAGCGTCACCACGTCCTGCTCGTCGCCGCGCTCGGCCAGGCTGATGATGACGCTGATGGTCTGCGCCACCTCGAGCACGCTCTTCTTCTCGGTCTCGAAGGTGCCGCCTTCCTGGGTGATCTCGCCGCCGCAGCGCTTGGCGATCCAGTCGACGAAGTCCATCACGTTGCTCCAGCGCGCGGCGGCGAGCTTCTCGCTCTCCTCGCCGTCGTACAGGTGCTGCTCGTAGCCGATGTCCTTCAGCCATTCCAGCAGCAGCGCCTTGGCGTCCTCGCCGCCGGTGGTGTGGCGGGCCTTGTGTTCCAGGTCGTTCAGGTAGCGGCCGAACTCGTGCAGCCCGCCGATGGCCTTCGCGTTGAGCGCGACGCCCAGGCTTTCGGAGAACAGCGCCTCGAAGAGGCTCAGCTTCCACTTGCCGGCGAATTCGCCCAGCTTGCCCAGTGTCTGGTGGCCGATGCCGCGCTTGGGCGTCGTCACCGCGCGCAGGAAGGCGGGGTCGTCGTCCTGGTTGACCAGGAGGCGCAGCCAGGCGCACAGGTCCTTGATCTCGGCGCGGTCGAAGAAGCTCTGGCCGCCCGACACCTTGTAGGGGATCTGCGCGCCGCGCAGCTTCTGCTCGAACACACGCGCCTGGTGGTTGGCGCGGTAGAGCACGGCGAAGTCGCTGAACTTCACCTGTCCGCCCTGCGCACGCAACGACTGGATGCGCGCCACCGCGCGCTCGGCCTCGTGCTCCTCGCCGTCGCACTCCATCAGGTGCACCGGCTCGCCGTCGCCGAAATCGCTCCACAGCTTCTTTTCGAAGAGCTTCGGGTTGCCGGCGATGACGTTGTTGGCCGCGCGCAGGATCGAGCCGGTGGAGCGGTAGTTCTGCTCCAGCGGGATGACCTTCAGGTTCGGGAAGTCCTGCGGCAGCCGGCGCAGGTTGTCGATCGTGGCGCCGCGCCAGCCGTAGATGCTCTGGTCGTCGTCGCCCACGGCGGTGAAGCGCCCGGCGATGCGGTCGTCGGGGTGGCTCACCAGTGCCTTCAGCAGTTCGTACTGCACGGCGTTGGTGTCCTGGTATTCGTCCACCAGCACGTGGCGGAAGCGGCCCTGCCAGGCGGCGCGCGCCTCGTCGTCGGTGGTCAGCAGCTTCAGCGGCAGGCTGATGAGGTCGTCGAAGTCGACCGCCTGGTAGGCCGACAGGCGCTCCTCATAGAGCTTCATCACGCGCGCGGCCACCTGCTCGTCGGCGTCCTTGGCCGCGTGCAGGGCGCTGTCGCTGTTCAGGCCCTGGTTCTTCCACAGGCTGATGGTCCACTGCCAGCGGCGCGCGGTGGCGGCGTCGGTCGTGCCGCCGGCGTCGCGCAGCACGCCCAGCACGTCGTCGCTGTCGAGGATCGAGAACTGCTCCTTCAGGCCGAGCCGCGTGCCGCTCTCGCGCAGCATGCGCACGCCCAGCGAGTGGAAGGTGCTGACGACCAGGTCCTTCGCCGCGCGCGGGCCCACGAGCGACTTGGCGCGCTCGCGCATTTCCTGCGACGCCTTGTTGGTGAAGGTGATGGCCGCGATCTGCCTGGGCTCGAGCCCGGCCTGCAGCAGGCGCGCGATCTTGTGGGTGATGACGCGGGTCTTGCCGGAGCCGGCGCCGGCCAGCACGAGGCAGGGGCCGTTCAGGTGGTGCACGGCCTCGAGCTGCGCGGGGTTCAGGGTGTCTGCCATGGGAGGCGCGCATCATAGGCGGGGGCCGGTATCCCGCTGCTACACTCGGCCACCATGTTCATGCCACGCAAACTGACGACGAGGTCGAACGACCGGGGAGCCTGGCCCTGGCGTCGCCAGCCTGCTTCCGCCGTCTAGTTTGCCACGGGCTTTACCCTCTGCATGCCGGTTGCTGCCGGTGCCGCATCGGGCCTGAGACCGCCTACCGCTTCCCCGCATTTCCGTCGATCGACCCGCGCCGCTGCATTGGCTGGCGGGGTCCGGAGGGCTGAACACATGATCACCGAACTCGAATTCAAGAGCCTCGCGTCGCAGGGCTACAACCGCATCCCGCTGATCGCCGAGGCGTTCGCGGACCTGGAGACGCCGCTGTCGCTGTACCTGAAGCTGGCCGGCGGCCAGAAGTACAGCTTCCTGCTGGAGTCCGTCGTCGGCGGCGAACGCTTCGGGCGGTACTCGTTCATCGGCCTGCCGGCGCGCACGATGCTGCGCACCCGCGGCTTCGGCGCCGAGGCCGTCACCGAGGTGGTGACCGACGGCGCCGTGGTCGAGCGTCACGAAGGCAACCCGCTCGACTTCGTCGCGGCCTACCAGCAGCGCTTCAAGGTGGCGCTGCGGCCCGGCATGCCGCGCTTCTGCGGCGGCCTGGCCGGCTACTTCGGCTACGACGCGGTGCGGCACATGGAGCCCAAGCTTGCGAAGACGGCCAAGACCGGCGGCATCGACACGCCGGACATCCAGCTGCTGCAGTGCGAGGAACTGGCCGTCATCGACAACCTGTCGGGCCGGCTCTACCTGATCGTCTATGCCGATCCGTCGCAGAGCGAGGCTTACTTCCGCGGCAAGCGCCGCCTGGCCGAGCTGGCCGACAAGCTGAAGTACAGCGTCACCGCGCCGGCCGTGAAGCGCGGCGCCTCGTACGCGGTGGAACGCGAGTTCGACAAGGCCGACTACCTGAAGGCCGTGGCGGTGGCCAAGGAGTACATCGCGGCCGGCGACATGATGCAGGTGCAGGTGGGCCAGCGGCTGAAGAAGCGCTACACCGAGTCGCCGCTGTCGCTGTACCGCGCGCTGCGTTCGCTGAACCCGTCGCCGTACATGTACTTCTACGACATGGGCGACTTCCAGATCGTCGGCGCGTCGCCCGAGATCCTGGTGCGCCAGGAGCACACGGCTGACGGGCAGAAGGTGACGATCCGCCCGCTGGCCGGCACGCGCCCGCGCGGCGCCACGCCCGAGCTCGATGTCGCGCTCGAAGCCGAGTTGAAGGCCGATCCGAAGGAGCGCGCCGAGCACCTGATGCTGATCGACCTGGCGCGCAACGACCTGGGCCGCATCGCCAAGACCGGCAGCGTCAAGGTGACCGAGGCCTTCGTGGTGGAGCGCTACTCGCACGTGATGCACATCGTGAGCAACGTGGAGGCCACGCTACTCGACGGCACAACCAACCTCGACGTGCTGAAGGCCACGTTCCCGGCCGGCACGCTGACCGGCGCGCCGAAGATCCGGGCGATGGAGATCATCGACGAGCTGGAGCCCGTCAAGCGCGGCATCTACGGCGGTGCCTGCGGCTACCTGAGCTTCGCCGGCGACATGGACGTCGCGATCGCGATCCGCACCGGCATCGTCAAGGACCAGACGCTCTACGTGCAGGCGGCCGCGGGCGTGGTGGCCGATTCGGTGCCCGAGCTCGAATGGAAGGAAACCGAGGCCAAGGCCCGCGCGCTGATCCGCGCGGCCGAGCTCGTCGAAGAGGGCTTCTGACGTGGCGCCCGCCATCCTCAAGCTGGGCGCGGTGATGCCCGGGGTGCCCGATGTCGATCACCCGAAACCCGAGCGTCTGATCCGTGGCAACCCGCGTCGCGAGACCTGGAACGTCGCTGAACTGCCGGTGCGAGGCCAGTTCTACACCGGCGTGTGGCGCTGCGAGCCCGGCCAGTGGCGCATCGCCTTCGGCCCGGCGGAGGTCGAGCTCTTCACCGTGCTGCAAGGCCGCTGCCGCCTGCATGCCGACGACGGCACCGTGCAGGAAGCCGGCCCCGGCGAGGCGCTTTTCATTCCAGCGGGTTTCACCGGCGCCTTCGAGGTGCTGGAAACCCTGACCAAGACCTACGCGATCGTCGACGGCGACGCGGCCCAGTCGTAAGGAGCGGACGATGCTGCTGATGATCGACAACTACGACAGCTTCACGTTCAACCTCGTCCAGTACTTTGGTGAACTTGGCGAGGAGGTGAAGGTGTTTCGCAACGACGAGATCGACCTCGCCGGCATCGAGGCGCTGAAGCCCGACCGGCTGGTGCTGTCCCCCGGCCCGTGCTCGCCGGCCGAGGCGGGCATCTGCGTCGAGGCCATCCGCCACTTCAAGGGCAAGCTGCCGCTGCTGGGCGTGTGCCTGGGCCACCAGGCGATCGGTGCGGCGCTGGGCGGCCAGGTGATCCGCGCGCAGGTGCAGATGCACGGCAAGCTGAGCCGCATCAGCACCGACCGGCAGGGTGTGTTCGCCGGCCTGCCGGAGCAGTTCGATGTGGTGCGCTACCACTCGCTGGCGATCGAGCGCGAAACGCTGCCGGCGGAGCTGGTGGTCACCGCCACGACCGATGACGGCGAGATCATGGGCGTGCGGCACAAGGAAGTGCCGCTGGAAGGGGTGCAGTTCCATCCGGAATCCATCCTCAGCGAACACGGCCATGCGCTGCTGCGCAACTTCCTGCAGTTCCGCGTATGAACGTGATCGACCTGCGCAGCGACACCGTCACGCGGCCGACCGCCGCGATGCGCGAGGCCATGCTGCGCGCCGAGGTGGGTGACGACGTGTTCGGCGACGATCCGACCGTCAACGCGTTGCAGGCGCGCATCGCGCGGATGCTGGGCTTCGAGGCCGCGCTCTTCATGCCCACCGGCACGCAGAGCAACCTCGTCGCGCTGATGACGCATTGCGGCCGCGGCGACGAGTACCTGGTCGGCCAGATGGCGCACACCTACCGCTGGGAAGGTGGCGGCGGCGCGGTGCTGGGCAGCATCCAGCCGCAGCCGATCGTGCAGCAGCCCGACGGCAGCATCGCGCTGGCGGACATCGAGGCCCACATCAAGCCCGACGACGCGCATTTCGCGCGGACGCGGCTGCTGTGCCTCGAGAACACCTGGGGCGGCAGCGTGCTGCCGATGCCGTACGTCGAGGCGGCGACCGCGCTGGCGCGTTCCCGTGGCCTGGCCACGCACCTCGACGGCGCACGGCTCTTCAATGCCGCCGTGGCGCTGGACCGGCCGGCCAGCGACATCACGCGCCATTTCGACAGCGTGTCGGTGTGCGTCAGCAAGGGGCTGGGCGCGCCGGTCGGCTCGGCGCTGTGCGGCTCGCGCGAGTTCGTCGCCCGCGCGCACCGCTGGCGCAAGATGGCCGGCGGTGGCATGCGGCAGGCGGGGGTGATCGCTGCCGGCGCGCTGCATGCGCTCGAGCATCACATAGCCCGACTGGCCGACGACCACGCCCATGCGCGCCGGCTCGCCGAAGGGTTGCAGGGCCTGCCCGGCGTGACGGTGCAGGTGCCGCAGACCAACATCGTGTTCGTCGATGTGCCGGCGGAACGCTCCAATGGCCTTGTCGAGCGCCTGGCCCAACGCGGCGTGCTGTGCACCGGGCTGTACCGGCTGCGCTTCGTCACCCACCTCGACGTGAGCGCGGACGACATCGAGCGTGCGCTCCCCATCCTGCGTGAGGCGCTGGCTGGCTGAGGCTGCCGGGCCGACCTGTTGCTCCCCGCGCTGGTGCGCCGACAATCCGCCGCAGCGCCAACGCCAACTTTCTGCACCATGACCATCAGCAACACCGACGCGCTGACCCGCGTCATCGAGCACCGCGAGATCTTCCACGACGAAATGCTGTCGCTGATGCGCCGCATCATGACGGGCGAAACCTCCCCGGTCATGATCGCCGCGCTGGCGGTGGGGCTGCGCGTCAAGAAGGAATCGGTCGGCGAGATCACCGCCGCCGCGCAGGTGATGCGCGAGTTCGCGACGCCGGTGGCGGTGGCCGACCGCACGAACCTCGTCGACCTGTGCGGCACCGGCGGCGACGCGGCGCACAGCTTCAACATCTCCACCGCGTCGATGCTGGTGGCCGCAGCCGCCGGCGCACGGGTGGCCAAGCACGGCGGGCGCAGCGTGTCGTCGAGTTCGGGCAGCGCCGACGTGCTGGAGGCGCTGGGCGCGCACATCGACCTCACGCCGGAGCAGGTCGCGGCCTGCCTGGCTGAAACGGGGATCGGCTTCATGTTCGCGCCGAACCACCATGCGTCCATGAAGCATGCCGCGCCGGTCCGCAAGGAACTGGGCGTGCGCACGATCTTCAACATCCTCGGCCCGCTGACCAATCCGGCCAACGCGCCCAATCAGTTGATGGGCGTGTTCCACCCTGATCTCGTCGGCATCCAGGTGCGCGTGCTGCAGCGGCTGGGCAGCGAGCACGTGATGGTGGTGCACGGCATGAACGGCATGGACGAGCTGTCGCTGTCGGGCGAGTCGATGGTGGGCGAACTGAAGGACGGCGCGGTGCGCGAGTACGTGGTGCATCCCAGCGACTTCGGGCTGCCGGTCTATGACTCGCGCGTGCTGCGGGTCGCCAACCGTGACGAGTCGGTGCTGTGCATCCAGCGTGCGCTGGCGAACGAGGACGGCCCGGTGCGCGACATCGTGCTGCTCAACGGCGGCGCGGCGCTCTACTGCGGCAATGTCGCGACATCGGTCGCCGAGGGGGTGCGCATGGCGCGCGAAGCGGTGGCCTCCGGTGCGGCGGCGGCCAAGCTCAGCCAGTTCGTGGCGGCCACGCAGAAACTGAGGCAGGTGGCATGAGCGCGCCGGGCTGCTCCCAAGCGCTCGTCCCGGGGCACGCAGTGCGGAGGGTCGTCCTGTGAGCGACATCCTGAAGCGCATCGTCGAGGTCAAGCACGAGGAGATCGCCGCGGCCCGTTCGCGCCGCGATCTGGCTTCCGTTCGCCGCGAAGCGGAGGCGCGGCGCGATGTGCGCGGTTTCGAAGCGGCGCTGCGTGCAAAGGTCGCTGCGGGACACGCCGCGGTGATCGCGGAGGTGAAGAAAGCGAGCCCCAGCAAGGGGGTGCTGCGCGAGCACTTCGTGCCGGCCGACATCGCGGCGAGCTACGAGCGTGGCGGTGCGGCCTGCCTGTCGGTGCTGACCGACGAGCGCTTCTTCCAGGGCTCGGCCGCCTACCTGCAGCAGGCGCGGGAGGCCTGCACGCTGCCGGTGCTGCGCAAGGATTTCATGGTCGATGCCTACCAGGTGTTCGAGGCGCGGGCGATGGGCGCGGATTGCATCCTGTTGATCGCCGCCTGCCTCGATGACGCGCAGATGGCGGACCTGGAGGCCACCGCGGACGCGCTCGGGCTGGCGGTCCTGGTGGAGGTGCATGACGGGGCCGAACTGGAGCGGGCGCTGAGGCTGAAGACGCCGCTGGTCGGCATCAACAACCGCAACCTGCGCACGTTCGAGGTCACGCTCGACACGACCATCGGCTTGTTGCCCGGGGTGCCGGCCGATCGGCTGCTGGTGACCGAGTCCGGCATCCTGGGCCGGGGCGATGTGCAGCGCATGCGGGGCGTCGGCGTGCACGCCTTCCTGGTCGGGGAAGCGTTCATGCGGGCCGCGGAGCCGGGCGAAGCGCTGGCGGCGCTGTTCGGCCCGTGACGGCCGCGAACCGGCTCGATCGCCCCCTGGCCGAGCGCCTGCAAGGCGTCGGCGCAGGGTGGCAGGCGGTCGTCGACGCCTGGCGGGCCACCGAGGCCGGGAGGCGGCTCGTGGCTCATGTCGACGCACGTGTCGCGGCGGGCGCGGTGGTCTACCCGTCCCATCCGCTGCGCATGCTGGAACTGACACCGCTGGACGCGGTGCGCGTGGTGATCGTCGGCCAGGATCCGTACCACGGCCCAGGCCAGGCCCAGGGGCTGGCGTTTTCGGTACCGGCCGGTGTGCGCATCCCGCCGAGCCTGCGCAACATCTTCAAGGAACGGCAGCGCGACCTCGGGCTGCCGCCGCCGGCCGCCGGCGACCTGACCGCCTGGGCGCGCCGGGGCGTGCTGCTCACCAACACGTCGCTGACCGTCGAGGAAGGGCAGGCTGCCAGCCACGCGGGACGCGGCTGGGAAGCGCTCACGCGGGCGATCCTGCACCGCGTGGCGGAACATCCACGCCCCAAGGTCTTCATGCTCTGGGGCGCGCATGCGCAGGCCTTCGCCGAGCCGATCGCGGCGGTGCATCCGCAGCACCTGCTGCTGTGCGCCAATCATCCTTCGCCGTTGTCCGCGACCCGGGGCCCGGTGCCCTTCATCGGCTGCGGACACTTCGGCCGCGCCGACGCGTTTCTGTCGTCCAACCAAACTTCGGTGCAGATGGATTGGACACTCGGCTGAACGCTGCTATACTCATCGGCTCGCCCAGGAGGGGTGCCCGAGTGGCTAAAGGGGGCAGACTGTAAATCTGTTGGCTTACGCCTACGCTGGTTCGAATCCAGCCTCCTCCACCAAAGCGAGTTGTTTGAAGAAGTTGAGTATCAGGTGCTGACTCCCGGGCGGGAGTAGTTCAATGGTAGAACCCCAGCCTTCCAAGCTGATGACGCGGGTTCGATTCCCGTCTCCCGCTCCAGTGTGTCGACACAGCTTTGCGCCGCAGAGGTCGGTGCAAGTCTGTGTCGATGCCCATGTGGCTCAGTGGTAGAGCACTCCCTTGGTAAGGGAGAGGTCGCGCGTTCGATCCGCGCCATGGGCACCACCGTCAACGTGTAAAAAATCGTTTCTCAGCCAGGAGCGCGCAAATGGCAAAAGGTAAGTTTGAGCGGACCAAGCCGCACGTGAACGTGGGCACGATTGGTCACGTGGACCATGGGAAGACGACGCTGACGGCGGCGATCACGACGATTCTGTCGGCGAAGTTCGGCGGCGAGGCGAAGGCGTACGACCAGATCGACGCGGCGCCGGAAGAGAAGGCGCGCGGGATCACGATCAACACGGCGCACGTGGAATACGAGACCGCGAACCGGCACTACGCGCACGTTGACTGCCCCGGGCACGCCGACTACGTGAAGAACATGATCACGGGCGCGGCGCAGATGGACGGTGCGATCCTGGTGTGCTCGGCCGCTGACGGCCCGATGCCCCAGACGCGCGAGCACATCCTGCTGGCCCGCCAGGTTGGTGTGCCGTACATCATCGTGTTCCTGAACAAGTGCGACATGGTCGACGACGCCGAGCTGCTTGAGCTCGTCGAGATGGAAGTGCGCGAACTGCTCAGCAAGTACGACTTCCCCGGCGACGACACCCCGATCGTCAAGGGCTCGGCCAAGCTGGCGCTCGAAGGCGACAAGGGCGAGCTGGGCGAGCAGGCCATCCTGGCGCTGGCCGATGCGCTGGACAGCTACATCCCGACGCCGGAGCGTGCCGTGGACGGCGCCTTCCTGATGCCCGTCGAAGACGTGTTCTCGATCTCCGGCCGCGGCACCGTCGTGACCGGCCGTGTCGAGCGCGGCATCGTCAAGGTTGGCGAAGAAATCGAAATCGTCGGCATCCGCGCCACGCAGAAGACCACCTGCACGGGCGTCGAAATGTTCCGCAAGCTGCTGGACCAAGGCCAGGCGGGCGACAACGTCGGCATCCTGCTGCGCGGCACCAAGCGTGAAGACGTCGAGCGCGGCCAAGTGCTGTGCAAGCCGGGCTCGATCAAGCCGCACACGCACTTCACCGCCGAGGTGTACGTGCTGAGCAAGGAAGAAGGCGGGCGCCACACGCCGTTCTTCAACAACTACCGTCCGCAGTTCTACTTCCGCACGACGGACGTGACGGGCGCGGTGGAGCTGCCGAAGGACAAGGAAATGGTGATGCCTGGCGACAACGTGAGCATCACGGTCAAGCTGATCGCGCCGATCGCGATGGAAGAAGGCCTGCGCTTCGCCATCCGTGAAGGCGGCCGCACCGTCGGTGCGGGCGTCGTCGCCAAGATCATCGAGTAAATTGTAGTCAAGGCTGCAGGGGCATAGCTCAATTGGCAGAGCGTCGGTCTCCAAAACCGAAGGTTGGGGGTTCGAGACCCTCTGCCCCTGCCACCGAAAGCCGCTGAACTCGGCGTCCGGTGAAGCCAAATCAGCCCGCGGGTGGTGCGCGACTCCAGCGCCGGCCCGGCGGGCTTTGCTGCTGGTGCGTGTCCATCGTGATGGTGCCGGGCGGTTCACGATCCCATTGAATTGAATTGAAAGCGATGGCCACCACCAATCCTCAAATCGAAACCGTCTCCAGCGGTGCCGACAAGGCCAAGCTGGCCGTCTCGGGTGTGCTGGTGGTCGGCGCGGTGGCGGCGTTTTACCTCCTTGCGGCCCAACCGCTGTGGCTGCGCGTGATCGCGCTGCTGCTGCTGCTGGCCGCCGCGGTCGGCATCTTCCTGGTGTCGGAGAACGGCAAGCAGCTCATCGCGTTTGCACAGGATTCCGTGCGGGAAACCCGCAAGGTGGTCTGGCCGGCCCGCAAGGAGGCGATCCAGATGACGGGATACGTCTTCGTGTTTGTGTTTGTCATGGCGCTCTTCCTGTGGCTGACCGACAAGACGCTGGAATGGGCCTTGTACGACCTGGTCCTGGGCTGGCGGCGTTGACGCAAGCGAGAAGAACATGACTGAAACCCAAGTGACTTCCACCGAGGCTGCGGCCCCTTCTCCGCTGCGTTGGTATGTCGTCCACGCCTATTCGGGCATGGAGAAGGCGGTCGAGCGCAACCTGCGCGAGCGCATCGATCGTGCCGGCATGAATGCCAAGTTCGGTCGCATCCTGGTGCCGACCGAGGAAGTCGTCGAGCTGAAGAACGGCAAGAAGGCGGTCACCGAGCGTCGCTTCTTTCCCGGCTACGTGCTGGTCGAAATGCTGATGGACGACGAGAGCTGGCACCTGGTGAAGCACACCAGCAAGGTGACGGGCTTCGTCGGCGGTGCGAAGAATCGACCTGTGCCCATCTCCGAGGCAGAGGTGATGAAGATCGTCAACCAGATGCAGGAAGGCGTGGAGAAGCCGAAGCCGAAGGTCGAGTGGACCGTGGGCGAGACCGTCCGTGTCAAGGAAGGTCCCTTCACCGACTTCAACGGCGCCGTGGAAGACGTCAACTACGAGAAGTCCAAGGTCCGTGTGTCGGTCACCATCTTCGGTCGCGCCACCCCGGTCGAACTGGACTTCTCGCAGGTCGAGAAGGTCTGAAGTTTCAGGACAGGCGGCGCGGCGCGACCCGGCGCTCGCCTTTCGTCATTGCAACAGGGTCGCACTAGACGAGGAGTCGGGCCTGCCGGAAGGCGGGTTGGGCGCTTGAACTCGAAAGGAGCCATTCATGGCAAAGAAAATCGTCGGCTTCATCAAGCTGCAGATCCCGGCCGGCAAGGCCAATCCGTCGCCGCCGGTCGGTCCGGCGCTCGGCCAGCGCGGCCTCAACATCATGGAGTTCTGCAAGGCGTTCAACGCGCAGACCCAGGGGATGGAACCCGGCCTGATGCTGCCGGTGGTGATCACCGCCTTCGCGGACAAGTCGTTCACCTTCATCCTGAAGACGCCGCCGGCCACCGTGCTGATCAAGAAGGCGCTGAAGCTGGACAAGGGCTCCGGCCGCCCCCACCTCGAGAAGGTGGGCAAGCTGACGCGTGCGCAGATCGAAGAGATCGCCAAGACCAAGCAGAAGGACCTGACGGCAGCCGACCTGGAAGCCGCGGTCAAGACGATTGCCGGTTCCGCCCGTTCGATGGGCGTGCTGGTGGAAGGAGCCTGACATGGCCAAGCTGACGAAAAAAGCCAAGGCCCTGCAGGGCAAGGTCGACAGCCTGAAGCTGTATGCCATCGATGACGCGCTGAGCCTGGTCAAGGAATGCGCGACCGCGAAGTTCGACGAATCGATCGACGTGGCGGTGCAACTTGGCATCGACGCCAAGAAGTCGGACCAGGTCGTGCGCGGCGCCGTCGTGCTGCCCAACGGCACCGGCAAGACCAAGCGCGTCGCGGTGTTCGCGCAAGGCGCCAAGGCCGAGGAAGCCAAGGCCGCCGGCGCTGACGTCGTCGGCATGGAAGACCTGGCCGAGCAGATCAAGGGCGGCAACCTGAACTTCGACGTCGTGATCGCTTCGCCGGACACGATGCGCATCGTCGGTACGCTGGGTCAGGTGCTCGGTCCGCGCGGCCTGATGCCGAACCCGAAGGTCGGTACCGTCACGCCCGACGTCGCCACCGCCGTGAAGAACGCCAAGGCCGGCCAGGTGCAGTTCCGTGTCGACAAGGCCGGGATCATTCACACCACCATCGGCCGTCGTTCGTTCGAGTCCGACAAGCTGGTGGGCAACCTGGCTGCGCTGCTGGAGGCGCTGAACAAGGCCAAGCCGGCGTCGAGCAAGGGCATCTACCTGCGCAAGGTGGCCGTGAGCTCGACGATGGGTGTGGGCGTGCGCGTGGACGCATCGACCATCACCCTGCAGCCGCAGGCCTGAATCGGTTGAAAGCCGTGCGCGAGTCTGGCGCACGGCTGACGAATTGGTGGGCCGCCGCAGCTTGAGCAAGGCCGCGGCGGGTCATCCAAGACCGCTGGTGGCGTCTGTGCGTTGCGCAGGCGCCGTAATCGAGGTCCGGGGGTCTTCCTCGGGCCGAAGCCAGCGCAGATGGCGTCCCGCTGTTTTCCCTGGAAACAGATGGTCGCTGCAATCCGGTGTGCCGGACGTGTCCGCAAGGACGCCAAGGCACGTGATGTGAGGAGCAGACCTTGAGTCTCAATCGCAACGAGAAAGCTACCGTGATCTCGGATGTGGCCGCGCAGGCAGCGCGGTCGCAGACGCTCGCGCTGGCCGAGTACCGTGGCCTCACCGTGGCTCACCTCGACAAGCTGCGTCGCGACGCGCGGGAAAAGGGCGTGTACCTTCATGTTTTGAAGAACACGCTCGCCCGACGCGCCGTGGCCGGCACGCCGTTCGAGGCTGCCTCGGAAGCCATGGTCGGTCCGCTGATCTACGGTTTTTCCGAAGACGCCGTCGCCGCGGCCAAAGTCCTGTCGGACTTCGCCAAGGGCAACGACAAGCTGATCGTCAAGGGCGGTGCCTTTGGCGGCAAGGCGCTCGATGCGGAGGGTGTGAAAGCCCTGGCGTCGATCCCCAGCCGCGAAGTCCTGCTCACCCAACTGGCCGGCCTGCTGCAGTCGCCGATCGCCCGCTTCGCGCGTGCGGTGGCCGCGGTGTCCGACAAGAAGGGCGGCGGCGCCGAAGCAGCGCCTGCCGAGGCAGAAGCTGCCGCAGCCTGACGACACGCATTCAAGCAAATCATCTGTTTCGAGGAATCCAAAATGGCATTCGACAAAGACGCTTTCCTGTCCAGCCTGGACACCATGACCGTGCTCGAACTCAATGACCTGGTGAAGGCCATTGAAGAGAAGTTCGGCGTTTCGGCCGCTGCCGTGGCCGCGCCGGCTGCTGGCGGCGGCGGCGCTGCCGCCCCGGCTGCCGAAGAGAAGACCGAATTCAACGTCGTGCTGCTCGAAGCCGGCGCGAACAAGGTTTCCGTCATCAAGGCGGTGCGCGAACTGACGGGCCTGGGCCTGAAGGAAGCCAAGGACCTGGTGGACGGCGCTCCGAAGCCCGTCAAGGAAGCCATTCCCAAGGCCGACGCGGAAGCCGCCGTCAAGAAGCTGGTGGAAGCTGGCGCCAAGGCCGAAATCAAGTAATCGATCGGTTCGAAGCCAAGGCTGGGTGCTCTACAGGCGCCCAGCCTTTCGCGCTTCAGGGTTTTCCTGTCTTGAGGTCACTCGGAAAGGGAAAAGGCGGCAGAATCTCCGCCCTTCCTTTTCCAAGTGTTCTCTGATCCGACTGCAGAGAACAGGTTTGGTCGGACTCCGGTGCAACGCCGGGGTTGTCCGCCAGCGGTTGGTAGTGGCCAACCACCAAGCCTCGGGTGCAAGACCCGAGTTGCCAGTCGCCGACGAAATCTCTGCCACGGCCAGGCGGTGGTTTTCGACACGGAGTGTTCAATGGCGCAAGCATCCCCCAACTACAGCTATACCGAGCGCAAGCGGATCCGCAAGAGCTTCGGCAAGCGCGAGAGCGTTCTCAACGTCCCCTACCTGCTGACCATGCAGCGGGAGTCCTACGTCGCGTTCCTGCAAAAGGACGTGGCGCCTGCCAAGCGCAAGCCCGAGGGGCTGCAAGCTGCCTTCCTGTCCGCGTTCCCGATCGTGTCGCACAACGGGTACGTGGAGATGAAATTCATCGAATACAACATCGCGAAGCCGCCGTTCGACACGCGCGAATGCCAGCAGCGCGGCCTGACCTACGCCGCCGCGGTGCGCGCGAAGCTGCAGATGATCATCTATGACCGTGAAGCCGCGCAGGCCAAGACGGTCAAGGAGATCAAGGAGCAGGAGGTCTACATGGGCGAAGTGCCGCTCATGACCGACTACGGCTCGTTCATCGTCAACGGGACCGAGCGCGTCATCGTCTCGCAGCTGCACCGGTCGCCGGGCGTGTTCTTCGAGCACGACAAGGGCAAGACGCACAGCTCGGGCAAGCTGCTGTTCAGCGCGCGGATCATTCCGTACCGCGGCTCGTGGCTCGACTTCGAGTTCGACCCGAAGGACATCCTGTACTTCCGCGTCGACCGCCGCCGCAAGATGCCGGTCACGATCCTGCTGAAGGCCATCGGCCTGAACCCTGAGCAGATCCTGGCCCACTTCTTCGTCTTCGACAACTTCCGTCTGATGGACTCGGGCGCGCAGATGGAGTTCGTGGCCGACCGCCTGCGGGGCGAAGTCGCGCGCTTCGACATCACCAACAAGAACGGTGAAGTCGTCGTCGAGAAGGACAAGCGCATCACCGCGCGCCATGTGCGTGCGCTGGAGCAATCCGGCACCAACCACATCACCGTGCCGGAAGACTTCCTGGTCGGCCGCGTCGTCGCACGCAACATGGTCGACCCGGACACCGGCGAGATCGTGGCCAAGGCCAACGAGGAGCTGACCGACACCTTGCTGAAGAAGCTGCGGCAGTCGGGCATCAAGGAGATCCAGGCGCTCTACACGAACGAGCTGGACGAAGGTGCCTACATCAGCCAGACGCTGACCAGCGACGAAACCGCCGACCAGCTGGCCGCGCGCGTCGCGATCTACCGCATGATGCGGCCCGGCGAGCCGCCGACCGAAGACGCGGTGGAAGCGCTGTTCAACCGCCTGTTCTACAGCGCCGACACGTACGACCTGTCGCGCGTGGGCCGCATGAAGTTCAACGCCCGCGTGGGCCGCGACTCGGCCGAAGGCGCGATGACGCTGTCGAACGAGGACATCCTCGACGTCGTGAAGATCCTCGTCGAACTGCGCAACGGCCGCGGCGAAGTCGACGACATCGACCACCTGGGCAACCGCCGCGTGCGCTGCGTGGGCGAACTGGCCGAGAACCAGTACCGCTCGGGCCTCGCCCGGATCGAGAAGGCCGTCAAGGAGCGCCTCGGCCAGGCCGAGACCGAAGCCCTGATGCCGCACGACCTGATCAACTCCAAGCCGATCTCCGCGGCGCTGAAGGAGTTCTTCGGTGCGTCGCAGCTGTCGCAGTTCATGGACCAGACCAACCCGCTGTCCGAGATCACGCACAAGCGTCGTGTCTCGGCCCTGGGCCCGGGCGGCCTGACCCGCGAGCGCGCCGGCTTCGAGGTGCGTGACGTGCACCCGACCCACTACGGCCGGGTGTGCCCGATCGAGACGCCGGAAGGCCCGAACATCGGCCTGATCAACTCGCTGGCGCTGTACGCACAGCTCAACGAGTACGGCTTCCTCGAGACGCCCTACCGCCGGGTGAACGACGGCCAGGTCACCGACCAGATCGACTACCTGTCCGCCATCCAGGAAGGCAAGTACGTCATCGCGCAGGCCAACGCGTCGCTCGACGATGCGGGCCGCCTGGTCGACGAGCTGGTCTCGGCGCGCGAGAACGGCGAATCGGTGCTGACCTCGCCCGAGCGCATCCAGTACATGGACGTTGCGCCGACGCAGATCGTGTCGGTGGCTGCGTCGCTGGTGCCGTTCCTCGAGCACGACGATGCGAACCGCGCACTGATGGGCGCGAACATGCAGCGCCAGGCCGTTCCGACCCTGCGCCCCGAAAAGGCGCTGGTGGGCACCGGCGTCGAGCGCGTGGCGGCCAAGGACTCGGGCACCGTCGTGGCGTCGCGCCGTGGCGGCGTGGTGGACTACGTCGACACCAACCGCATCGTGATTCGCGTCAACGACGACGAGACGGTGGCCGGCGAAGTCGGCGTCGACATCTACAACCTGATCAAGTACCACCGTTCGAACCAGAACACCAACATCCACCAGCGCCCGATCGTGCGCCGGGGCGACAAGGTGTCGGCCGGGGACGTCATCGCGGACGGTGCGTCCACCGACCTGGGCGAACTGGCGCTCGGCCAGAACATGCTGGTCGCGTTCATGCCCTGGAACGGCTACAACTTCGAAGACTCGATCCTGATCTCCGAACGCGTGGTCGCCGAAGACCGCTACACCTCGATCCACATCGAGGAACTGGTGGTGATGGCGCGCGACACCAAGCTGGGCTCGGAAGAAATCACCCGCGACATCCCCAACCTGTCGGAGCAGCAGCTAGCGCGCCTCGACGAGTCGGGCATCGTCTACGTGGGCGCCGAGGTGAACCCGGGCGACGTGCTGGTGGGCAAGGTCACGCCGAAGGGCGAGACCACGCTGACGCCGGAAGAGAAGCTGCTGCGCGCGATCTTCGGCGAGAAAGCTTCGGACGTGAAGGACACGTCGCTGCGCGTGGACCAGGGCACCAACGGCACCGTCATCGACGTGCAGGTCTTCACCCGCGAAGGCATCCAGCGCGACAAGCGGGCGCAGCAGATCATCGACGATGAGCTCAAGCGCTTCCGCCTCGACCTGAACGACCAGTTGCGCATCGTCGAGGCCGACGCGTTCGACCGGATCGAGAAGCTGCTCGTCGGCCGGACCGCGAACGGCGGCCCGCAGAAGCTGGCCAAGGGCACCGCGATCGACAAGGCCTACCTGGCGTCGATCGAGAAGTACCACTGGTTCGACGTACGCCCGGCCGAAGACGACGTGGCCAACCAGCTCGAGTCGATCAAGAACTCGCTGGAGCAGACGCGCCACAGCTTCGACCTCGCGTTCGAAGAGAAGCGCAAGAAGCTCACGCAGGGCGACGAGCTGCCGGCCGGCGTGCTGAAGATGGTCAAGGTCTACCTGGCCGTCAAACGGCGCCTGCAACCCGGCGACAAGATGGCCGGCCGCCACGGCAACAAGGGTGTGGTGTCGAAGATCGTTCCGATCGAGGACATGCCCTACATGGCCGACGGCACGCCGTGCGACATCGTGCTGAACCCGCTGGGTGTTCCGTCGCGGATGAACGTCGGGCAGGTGCTCGAGGTTCATCTGGGCTGGGCCGGCAAGGGCATCGGCCAGCGCATCGGCTCGCTGCTGCAGCAGGAATCGCGTGCCGCCGAACTGCGCAAGTTCTTCGACGAGCTTTACAACAAGTCGGGCGGCAAGTCGGAAGACCTGTCGTCGTTCTCTGACGACGAAGTGGTCGAGATGGCGCAGAACCTCAGCAACGGCGTGCCGTTCGCGACCCCCGTCTTCGACGGCGCGGCCGAAGAGGAAATCCGCGGCATGCTGAAGCTGGCCTACCCGGACGACATCGCCAAGGCCAAGGGCCTGACCGAGACGCGCACCCAGGCCACGCTGCATGACGGCCGCACCGGCGATGCCTTCGAGCGTCCGGTCACGGTCGGCTACATGCACGTGCTGAAGCTGCACCACTTGGTCGACGACAAGATGCACGCCCGTTCCACCGGCCCGTACTCGCTCGTCACCCAGCAGCCGCTGGGCGGCAAGGCGCAGTTCGGCGGCCAGCGTTTCGGCGAAATGGAAGTGTGGGCGCTGGAAGCCTACGGCGCCTCTTACATCCTGCAGGAGATGCTGACCGTCAAGTCGGACGACGTGAACGGCCGCACCAAGGTGTACGAGAACATCGTCAAGGGCGAGCACTCGATCGAAGCCGGCATGCCGGAGTCGTTCAACGTGCTGGTGAAGGAAATTCGTTCGCTCGGCATCGACATCGAGCTCGAGCGCAACTAAGGGAACAGGAGAAAAGGCATGAAGGGACTACTCGACCTTTTCAAGCAATTCACGCCCGACGAACACTTCGACGCGATCAAGATCGGGCTGGCCTCGCCCGAGAAGATCCGCTCGTGGTCGTTCGGCGAAGTGAAGAAGCCCGAGACGATCAACTACCGGACGTTCAAGCCCGAGCGCGACGGCCTGTTCTGCGCCAAGATCTTCGGCCCCATCAAGGACTACGAGTGCCTGTGCGGCAAGTACAAGCGCCTGAAGCACCGTGGCGTGATCTGCGAGAAGTGCGGCGTCGAAGTCACGCAGACCAAGGTTCGCCGTGACCGCATGGGTCACATCGACCTGGCGGCGCCGTGCGCGCACATCTGGTTCCTGAAGTCGCTGCCGTCGCGTCTGGGCCTGGTGCTCGACATGACGCTGCGCGACATCGAGCGTGTGCTGTACTTCGAAGCCTATGTCGTCGTCGACCCGGGCATGACGCCGCTGAAGAAGTTCTCGATCATGAGCGAGGACGACTACGACGCGAAGCGCATCGAGTTCGGCGAGGAGTTCGTCGCCCTGATGGGCGCTGAAGGCATCAAGAAGCTGCTCGAGGAGATGGACCTCGACGTCGAGATCGAGAAGCTGCGCGGCGACATGACCGGCAGCGAGCTCAAGATCAAGAAGAACTCCAAGCGCCTGAAGGTGATGGAAGCCTTCAAGCGTTCGGGCATCAAGCCGAGTTGGATGGTGCTGGAAGTGCTGCCCGTGCTGCCGCCGGACCTGCGTCCGCTGGTGCCGCTGGATGGCGGCCGTTTCGCGACGTCCGACCTGAACGACCTGTACCGCCGCGTCATCAACCGCAACAACCGCCTCGCGCGGCTGCTGGAGCTGAAGGCGCCCGAGATCATCGTCCGCAACGAAAAGCGGATGCTGCAGGAAGCCGTCGACTCGCTGCTCGACAACGGCCGTCGCGGCAAGGCCATGACCGGCGCGAACAAGCGCGCCCTCAAGTCGCTGGCCGACATGATCAAGGGCAAGAGCGGCCGCTTCCGCCAGAACCTGCTGGGCAAGCGCGTCGACTACTCGGGCCGTTCGGTCATCGTGGTCGGCCCGACGCTCAAGCTGCACCAGTGCGGCCTGCCGAAGCTGATGGCGCTGGAGCTGTTCAAGCCCTTCATCTTCTCGCGCCTCGAGGCGATGGGCATCGCCACGACCATCAAGGCGGCGAAGAAGGAAGTCGAGTCCGGCACGCCGGTGGTCTGGGACATCCTCGAAGAAGTCATCAAGGAGCACCCGGTCCTGCTGAACCGCGCGCCGACGCTGCACCGCCTGGGCATCCAGGCGTTCGAGCCGGTGCTGATCGAAGGCAAGGCCATCCAGCTGCACCCGCTGGTCTGCGCGGCGTTCAACGCTGACTTCGACGGCGACCAGATGGCCGTCCACGTGCCGCTGTCGATCGAAGCGCAGATGGAAGCCCGCACGCTGATGCTGGCTTCGAACAACGTGCTGTTCCCGGCCAACGGGGAACCGTCGATCGTGCCGTCGCAGGACGTGGTGCTGGGCCTGTACTACGCGACCCGTGAACGCACCAACGGCAAGGGCGAGGGCCTGGTGTTCTCCGACGTGGTCGAAGTCCAGCGCGCGCTGGACAACGGCGTGGTCGAGATCACCGCGAAGATCGCCGTGCGCCTGGTGCAGTACACGAAGAACAAGGATACCGGCGAGTTCGTGCCGGAGACCAAGCTCGTCGATACCACCGTCGGCCGCGCACTGCTGTCCGAGATCCTGCCCAAGGGCCTGCCCTTCAGCAACATCAACAAAGCGCTGAAGAAGAAGGAGATCTCCAAGCTCATCAACGTGTCCTTCCGCACCTGCGGCCTCAAGGAGACGGTGGTGTTCGCGGACAAGCTGCTGCAGTCGGGCTTCCGCCTGGCCACGCGCGCGGGCATCTCGATCGCCATCGACGACATGCTGGTGCCGAAGGAGAAGCAGGGCCTGATCGACCGCGCCGAGAAGGAAGTCAAGGAGATCGAGCAGCAGTACGTCTCGGGTCTCGTGACGGCCGGCGAGCGATACAACAAGGTCGTGGACATCTGGGGCAAGACCGGCGACGAAGTCGGCAAGGTCATGATGTCGCAGCTGTCCAAACAGAAGGTGACCGACCGCCACGGCAACCAGGTCGACCAGGAGTCCTTCAACTCCATCTACATGATGGCCGACTCCGGCGCCCGGGGTTCCGCCGCGCAGATCCGCCAGCTGGCCGGCATGCGGGGCCTGATGGCCAAGCCGGATGGCTCGATCATCGAGACGCCGATCACCGCGAACTTCCGCGAAGGCCTGAACGTTCTGCAGTACTTCATCTCGACCCACGGTGCCCGTAAGGGCCTGGCGGACACGGCCCTGAAGACCGCGAACTCCGGCTACCTGACACGCCGTCTGGTCGACGTGACGCAGGATCTGGTGGTCACCGAGAACGACTGCGACACCGAGAACGGCATCGCGATGCGCGCGCTGGTCGAGGGTGGCGAAGTCATCGAGTCGCTGCGTGATCGCGTGCTGGGCCGCGTCGCCGCCGTCGAAGTGCTGCATCCCGAGACCCAGGCGATCCTGGTGCCGGCGGGGCAGATGCTCGACGAAGAGACGCTGGACGTGCTCGAGTCGGCAGGCGCCGACGAGGTGAAGGTCCGCACGCCGCTGACCTGCGCCACGCGGTTCGGCCTGTGTGCCAAGTGCTACGGCCGCGACCTGGGCCGCGGCGGCCTGGTGAACGTCGGCGAGGCGGTCGGCGTGATCGCCGCGCAGTCGATCGGCGAACCCGGCACGCAGCTGACGATGCGTACGTTCCACATCGGCGGCGCCGCATCGCGCGCCGCCGTGGCGAACAGCGTCGAGGCGAAGAGCGACGGCATCATCGGCTTCAACGCCACGATGCGCTACGTGACGAATGGCAAGGGCGAACTGGTGGTGATCTCGCGTTCCGGCGAAATCGTCATCCTCGATCCGCACGGCCGCGAGCGCGAGCGCCACAAGGTGCCGTACGGTGCCACGCTCAACGTCACCGCAGACCAGCAGATCAAGGCCGGTACGGTCCTGGCGAACTGGGATCCGCTGACCCGTCCCATCATCACGGAGTTCGCCGGCAAGGCGCGCTTCGAGAACGTGGAAGAGGGTGTGACGGTCGCCAAGCAGGTCGACGAAGTGACGGGCTTGTCGACCCTGGTCGTGATCGACCCGAAGCGCCGCGGCGCGACCAAGGTGGTGCGTCCGCAGGTCAAGCTGCTGGATGCCGCCGGCCAGGAAGTGAAGATTCCCGGCACCGACCACTCGGTGACGATCGGCTTCCAGGTCGGCGCGCTGATCCAGGTGCGCGACGGCCAGGACCTGGCGCCGGGCGAAGTGCTGGCACGTATTCCGGTCGAAGGCCAGAAGACGCGGGACATCACCGGCGGTCTGCCGCGGGTGGCCGAGCTGTTCGAGGCGCGTTCACCGAAGGACGTCGGCACGCTGGCTGAGCGCACCGGCACGGTGTCGTTCGGCAAGGAGACCAAGGGCAAGGTGCGCCTGCAGATCACCGATCCGGAAGGCCAGGTCTACGAGGAACTGGTGCCGAAGGAAAAGAACATCCTGGTCCACGAGGGCCAGGTGGTGAACCGCGGCGAACTGATCGTCGACGGCGCGGCGGACCCGCAGGACATCCTGCGCCTGCTGGGCATCGAGGAACTGGCGCGCTACATCGTCGACGAAGTGCAGGACGTCTACCGCTTGCAGGGCGTGAAGATCAACGACAAGCACATCGAGGTGATCGTTCGCCAGATGCTGCGCCGCGTGCAGATCGTCAACCCGGGCGATTCGTCCTACATCGCCGGCGAACAGGTCGAGCGCTCGGAGCTGCTGGATACCAACGACCGCCTGCGCGGCGAAGGGAAGATCACCGCGACGCACGCCGACGTGCTGCTCGGCATCACGAAGGCTTCGTTGTCGACCGATTCGTTCATCTCCGCCGCGTCGTTCCAAGAAACGACGCGCGTGCTGACCGAGGCGGCGATCATGGGCAAGCGCGATGAGCTGCGTGGCCTGAAGGAAAACGTCATCGTCGGCCGCCTGATCCCCGCGGGCACCGGCATGGCCTTCCACGAGGCTCGCCGTGTCAAGGAAGACATGGACGAGAGCGAACGCCGTGCGATCGCCCTGCAGGAGGCCGAGGAGCTGGCGGCAGCCCAGCTGGCGGCCGTTGGCAGCGACTCGCCTTCGGACGACGCGGCCGAGTAAGCATCGGCACCGGGCCTGGCAACAGCGCCCCGGGTCGAACAAAAGGGCAGCTTCGGCTGCCCTTTTTCCTTTTTGGTGCTCCGCCACTCAGGCGGGGGCGGCAAAAGCCTGAATCCAGCGCTCCGGGGTCACCACGTCCACATCCCATCGGCGCGCACGCTTGGCCAGCTTCAACAGCGCACGATCGCGGGTGAGCAGCCAGCGGACGCGGAACACGACGGCGAAGTCGATGAACACCTGGTCGTCCGCGTCGGTGCAGTGCAACCGTTCGCCCGCGCCCGGCGCGTGCAGGGGCCGGAGCTGCGCATGCGCGTCCCAGCACGACAGCGCCTGGCTGCCCGCATCGGGCGGGCCGCCCACCCCGCGACCCAGCACGTGCGCCAATTCGTCGCGCATGCGCTGGCAGGCCAGCCACTGCACGCGGCCTGCGCGAATGGCTTCAGCGAGTGGACGCACCACGGGGTTGTCGAAGACCATCCAGTCGAGCACCACGTTGGTGTCCAGCACGGCGCTGGGGATGTTCTGCATTCCTACGGCGTTGCTTGCTGTCTCTCAGGGGTTCCGAATATACTCGCCGGTTCTTCGGCAGATCCTGCTGCGCTCTTTGTCGCCTGCTGCTTCCCGCGCGGTCCGCGTTTGAGAGTGCTTGTCAGGGGCGTTGGTGGGTCTCCCGAAAGAAACCATTGCGTGACTTCAAACGGGAACAAGTCCACATGCCTACCATCAACCAGCTCGTGCGCCATGGCCGTGAGGTCGAGGCCACGAAATCCAAGTCGCCTGCTATGCAGGGCGGCCCCCAGCGCCGCGGTGTCTGCACCCGCGTCTACACCACCACGCCGAAGAAGCCGAACTCCGCGCTTCGTAAGGTTGCCAAGGTGCGCCTGACCAACGGCTTCGAGGTCATCTCGTACATCGGCGGTGAAGGCCACAACCTGCAAGAGCACAGCGTCGTGCTCGTGCGTGGCGGCCGGGTCAAGGATCTGCCGGGTGTGCGCTACCACATCGTTCGCGGCTCTCTTGACCTGCAAGGCGTCAAGGACCGCAAGCAGGCGCGTTCGAAGTACGGCGCCAAGCGCCCGAAGAAGGCTTAAAGCCGAAAGCGCAATCGGAACTCGCCGATTGCACGTTGCGGTGAGCCTGCAGGTTCGCCGAGTAAGTGGGTGGCCTCATGTCATATGGCCGTCCGCGGTGCGGGATGAAATCCGTGCCAACTGAAGCTGAAAAGGAAGATTGAAATGCCACGTCGCCGCGAAGTACCCAAGCGCGAGATCCTGCCCGACCCGAAGTTCGGCAGCGTCGATCTCTCGAAGTTCATGAACGTCGTCATGGAGTCCGGCAAGAAGGCCGTGGCCGAGCGCATCATCTACGGTGCCCTCGACCAGGTCGAGAAGAAGGCCAACAAGGATCCGCTCGAGATCTTCATGACCGCGCTGAACAACGTGAAGCCGATGGTCGAAGTGAAGTCCCGCCGTGTCGGTGGTGCGAACTACCAAGTTCCCGTGGAAGTTCGCCCCGTCCGCCGCATGGCGCTGGCCATGCGTTGGCTGAAGGACTCGGCGCGCAAGCGTGGCGAGAAGTCGATGGCTGCCCGTCTGGCCAATGAGCTGCTCGAAGCCTCGGAAGGCCGCGGCGGCGCGATGAAGAAGCGCGACGAAGTGCACCGCATGGCCGAAGCCAACAAGGCCTTCTCGCACTTCCGCTTCTAAGCCGACCTTTCCAACGTTCCCTTGGCCGCTCCTCGGGTTTACACGAACCCGCGAGCGGCCCCTGCATTTGGAGCTACACCATGTCCCGCAAGACCCCCATCGAGCGCTACCGCAACATCGGTATCTCGGCGCACATCGATGCTGGCAAAACCACCACGACCGAGCGCATCCTGTATTACACCGGTGTGAACCACAAGATCGGCGAGGTGCACGACGGCGCTGCGACGATGGACTGGATGGAGCAGGAGCAGGAGCGGGGGATCACGATCACCTCGGCCGCCACGACCTGCTTCTGGAAGGGTATGGACATGTCCTACCCGGAACATCGCTTCAACATCATCGATACGCCGGGGCACGTCGACTTCACCATCGAGGTCGAGCGCTCGATGCGGGTGTTGGACGGCGCGTGCATGGTGTACTGCGCGGTCGGTGGCGTGCAGCCGCAGTCCGAGACGGTCTGGCGCCAAGCCAACAAGTACAAGGTGCCGCGCCTGGCATTCGTCAACAAGATGGACCGCACCGGCGCCAACTTCTTCAAGGTCTATGACCAGATGAAGGCCCGGCTGAAGGCCAACCCCGTGCCCGTCGTCGTGCCCATCGGCGCCGAAGACAACTTCAAGGGCGTGGTTGACCTCTTCAAGATGAAGGCGATCATCTGGGACGAGGCCTCGCAAGGCATGAAGTTCTCGTACGAGGACATCCCGGCCGAACTGCAAGCTGAGTGCGAGAAGTGGCGCGAAGGCATGGTGGAGGCTGCGGCTGAAGCCAGCGAAGAACTGATGAACAAGTACCTCGAGTCGGGCGAACTGACCGAGGAAGAGATCAAGCAAGGCCTGCGCATCCGGACGATCGCGACCGAAATCCAGCCGATGCTGTGCGGCACCGCCTTCAAGAACAAGGGTGTGCAGCGCATGCTGGACGCCGTGATCGACTTCCTGCCTTCGCCGATCGATATCCCGCCGGTGGCTGGTACCGATGACGACGAGAAGGAGACCACCCGCAAGGCCGACGACAACGAGAAGTTCGCGGCCCTGGCGTTCAAGTTGATGACCGACCCGTACGTCGGCCAGCTGACGTTCGTCCGCGTGTATTCGGGCGTGCTGAAGTCCGGCGACTCGGTCTACAACCCGATTCGCGGCAAGAAGGAGCGCATCGGCCGGATCCTGCAGATGCACGCGAACCAGCGCGAGGAAATCAAGGAGATCCTGGCGGGCGACATCGCCGCTTGCGTCGGCTTGAAGGACGTCACCACCGGCGAAACGCTGTGTGATCCCGACTCGGTGATCACGCTCGAGAAGATGGTGTTCCCGGAGCCCGTGATCTCGCAGGCCGTGGAGCCGAAGACCAAGGCCGACCAGGAAAAGATGGGTATCGCCCTGGGCCGTCTGGCGCAGGAAGATCCGTCGTTCCGCGTACGCACCGACGAAGAGTCCGGCCAGACCATCATCTCCGGCATGGGCGAACTCCATCTGGAAATCATCGTCGACCGGATGAAGCGGGAGTTCGGCGTGGAGGCGAACGTCGGCAAGCCGCAGGTGGCTTACCGCGAAACGATTCGCAAGGCCGTCGAGGACGTCGAAGGCAAGTTCGTTCGACAGTCGGGCGGTAAGGGCCAGTACGGCCACGTCGTGCTGAAGGTCGAGCCGCAGGAACCCGGCAAGGGCTTCGAATTCGTCGATGCCATCAAGGGTGGCGTGGTGCCGCGCGAGTTCATCCCGGCGGTCGAGAAGGGCATCATCGACACGCTGCCGAACGGCGTGCTCGCAGGCTACCCGGTGGTGGACGTGAAGGTCACGCTGACCTTCGGTTCGTACCACGAAGTGGACTCCAACGAAAACGCCTTCAAGATGGCGGCGTCGATGGGCTTCAAGGACGGTTGCCGCAAGGCCAATCCCGTCATCCTCGAGCCGATGATGGCCGTGGAAGTCGAGACGCCCGAGGACTACGCCGGCACGGTGATGGGCGATCTGTCCTCCCGCCGCGGCATGGTGCAGGGCATGGACGACATCGCCGGTGGCGGCAAGATCATCAAGGCGGAAGTTCCGCTGTCGGAGATGTTCGGCTACTCCACCACGTTGCGTTCGGCCACGCAAGGCCGGGCCACGTACACGATGGAGTTCAAGCACTACAGCGAAGCTCCGAAGAACGTCGCCGACGCGATCATCACCGCGCGCGGCAAGTAAAACGCTGTTCTAAGCCGGTCTTCGGCCGGGTGCCGTTCGCTGCCAGTGGCGAACGAGTCAGCATCCGGCCGGAAACCTAAAACCCCGCACTGGAACTGCTCTTTGATACGGAGAAATTGAAATGGCAAAAGGTAAGTTTGAGCGGACCAAGCCGCACGTGAACGTGGGCACGATTGGTCACGTGGACCATGGGAAGACGACGCTGACGGCGGCGATCACGACGATTCTGTCGGCGAAGTTCGGCGGCGAGGCGAAGGCGTACGACCAGATCGACGCGGCGCCGGAAGAGAAGGCGCGCGGGATCACGATCAACACGGCGCACGTGGAATACGAGACCGCGAACCGGCACTACGCGCACGTTGACTGCCCCGGGCACGCCGACTACGTGAAGAACATGATCACGGGCGCGGCGCAGATGGACGGTGCGATCCTGGTGTGCTCGGCCGCTGACGGCCCGATGCCCCAGACGCGCGAGCACATCCTGCTGGCCCGCCAGGTTGGTGTGCCGTACATCATCGTGTTCCTGAACAAGTGCGACATGGTCGACGACGCCGAGCTGCTTGAGCTCGTCGAGATGGAAGTGCGCGAACTGCTCAGCAAGTACGACTTCCCCGGCGACGACACCCCGATCGTCAAGGGCTCGGCCAAGCTGGCGCTCGAAGGCGACAAGGGCGAGCTGGGCGAGCAGGCCATCCTGGCGCTGGCCGATGCGCTGGACAGCTACATCCCGACGCCGGAGCGTGCCGTGGACGGCGCCTTCCTGATGCCCGTCGAAGACGTGTTCTCGATCTCCGGCCGCGGCACCGTCGTGACCGGCCGTGTCGAGCGCGGCATCGTCAAGGTTGGCGAAGAAATCGAAATCGTCGGCATCCGCGCCACGCAGAAGACCACCTGCACGGGCGTCGAAATGTTCCGCAAGCTGCTGGACCAAGGCCAGGCGGGCGACAACGTCGGCATCCTGCTGCGCGGCACCAAGCGTGAAGACGTCGAGCGCGGCCAAGTGCTGTGCAAGCCGGGCTCGATCAAGCCGCACACGCACTTCACCGCCGAGGTGTACGTGCTGAGCAAGGAAGAAGGCGGGCGCCACACGCCGTTCTTCAACAACTACCGTCCGCAGTTCTACTTCCGCACGACGGACGTGACGGGCGCGGTGGAGCTGCCGAAGGACAAGGAAATGGTGATGCCTGGCGACAACGTCAGCATCACGGTCAAGCTGATCGCGCCGATCGCGATGGAAGAAGGCCTGCGCTTCGCCATCCGTGAAGGCGGCCGCACCGTCGGTGCGGGCGTCGTCGCCAAGATCATCGAGTAATTGCGTGACGGCCCGGGTTCTTGCGAGCCCGGGTTCCACAACCTCGCAGCTTCGGCTGCCCGCTCTTTGAAGGAATCGTCATGCAAAAGCAAAAGATCCGCATCCGCCTGAAGGCTTTCGATTACAAGCTGATCGACCAGTCGGCCCTCGAGATCGTCGACACCGCCAAGCGTACCGGCGCCATTGTCCGTGGCCCCGTGCCGCTGCCGACGCGCATGCAGCGTTTCGACATCCTGCGTTCGCCGCACGTCAACAAGACGTCGCGTGACCAGTTCGAAATCCGCACCCATCAACGCCTGATGGACATCGTCGATCCGACGGACAAGACGGTCGACGCGTTGATGAAGCTCGACCTCCCGGCCGGTGTCGACGTCGAGATCAAGCTGCAGTAACGCATTGAGCCGCTTTCCAGCGGCTTGCCTGCGGTGGGTGGCTCAATCTGCTACACTCGCAGGCTTTTCGCGCCAGCCCTAAGGGGTTGGCGACGAAAACCTAGTCAACCCGGCCAATCGATGTCGGGTGTTGTGCAACCGGGCTCTCTGCATCGGCAGGGGGCTGGAGAAGAACCATGACGACCGCAAGCGCGAGCCATCGGCTCGGATTGCTGGGCCGCAAGGTGGGCATGATGCGCATCTTCACGGACGACGGCGATGCCGTGCCCGTGACGGTGCTCGACGTGTCCAACAACCGCGTCGCCCAGGTCAAGACCGTCGAGACCGACGGTTACAGCGCCATCCAGGTGGCGTTCGGCACGCGTCGCGCATCGCGCGTGACCAAGCCTGAAGCCGGTCACCTCGCCAAGGCGGGTGTGCTCGCAGGCGAAGTGCTCAAGGAATTCCGCGTGCCCGCCGAAGTGGCGGCCGAATACAAGGCTGGCGGCACCGTGCCGGTGACCTTGTTCGCCGCGGGCCAGGTCGTCGACGTGCAGGGCACGTCCATCGGCAAGGGCTTCACGGGCACCATCAAGCGCCACAACTTCGGTTCGCAGCGCGCGTCCCACGGTAACAGCCGTTCGCACAACGTGCCCGGCTCGATCTCGATGGCGCAGGATCCGGGTCGTGTGTTCCCGGGCAAGAAGATGTCCGGCCACCGTGGCGACGTCACCGTGACGACCCAGAACCTCGACATCGTGCGCGTCGACGAAGCCCGCCAGCTGCTGCTGGTCAAGGGTGCCGTCCCCGGTGCCAAGAACGGCCACGTGGTCGTGCGCCCGGCGATCAAGGCCAAGGCTGTGAAGGGAGCCCAGTGATGCAGCTCGAGCTCCTGAACGAACAAGGCCAAGCCACCGACAAGGTGGAAGCACCCGATACCGTTTTCGCCCGCGACTACAACGAAGCGCTCGTGCACCAGGTGGTGGTGGCCTACCAGGCCAACGCCCGCCAAGGCACGCGTGCCCAGAAGGATCGTGGCGTCGTCAAGCACTCGACGAAGAAGCCGTTCCGCCAAAAGGGCACGGGCCGCGCGCGTGCCGGTATGACGTCGTCGCCGCTGTGGCGTGGGGGCGGTCGGATCTTCCCGAACAGCCCGGACGAAAACTTCACCCAGAAGGTCAACAAGAAGATGTACCGCGCCGGCATGGCGTCGATCCTGTCGCAGCTCGCGCGCGACGGTCGCCTGGCGGTGGTGGATTCCTTCACTGTTGATTCGCCGAAGACAAAGCAGCTCGCCCAGAAGTTCAAGGGCATGGGTCTGCAGTCGGTCATGGTGATCGCCGACAGCGTCGACGAAAACCTGTTGCTGGCATCGCGCAACCTGGCCAACGTGCTGGTTGTCGAGCCGCGCTATGCCGATCCGCTCTCGCTGGTCTTCTACAAGAAGGTGCTGGTGACCAAGGCGGCCATCGAGCAGCTCAAGGAGATGTTTGCATGAGCACCGCTCCGCAAAAATTCGATGAGGGCCGTCTGGCCCAGGTGCTGGTCGCGCCGATCGTGTCTGAAAAGGCCACCAGCGTGGGCGAGAAGAACAACCAGGTGTTGTTCAAGGTCCTGCGCAATGCCACCAAGCCCGAGATCAAGGCGGCCGTCGAGCTGATGTTCAAGGTCGAAGTGGACTCCGTGCAGACCGTGAACCAGAAGGGCAAGGTCAAGCGATTCGGTCGTTCCATCGGCCGTCGTGACCATGTCAAGAAGGCCTACGTCTGCCTGAAGGCTGGCCAGGAACTGAACTTCTCCGGGGAGAGCGCGTAATGGCTGTCGTCAAAGTCAAGCCGACTTCGCCTGGCCGCCGTGCCGTGGTGAAGGTGGTGCACAAGCATCTGCACAAGGGCAAGCCCGAGGCATCGCTGCTTGAGCCGCAGAAGCAAAACGCCGGCCGTAACAACAACGGCCACATCACGATTCGTCACCGTGGCGGCGGTCACAAGCAGCACTACCGTGTTGTCGACTTCGTTCGCAACAAGGACGGCATTCCGGCGAAGGTCGAGCGCATCGAGTACGACCCGAACCGCACGGCCCACATCGCGCTGGTGTGCTACGCCGACGGTGAGCGTCGCTACATCATCGCGCCGCGCGGTCTGGAAGTCGGCGCGACGCTGCTGAGCGGTGCCGAAGCGCCGATCAAGGCGGGCAACACGCTGCCGATCCGCAACATCCCGGTCGGTTCGATCGTGCATTGCATCGAGCTGCTGCCCGGCAAGGGCGCGCAGATCGCGCGCTCGGCCGGCACCTCGGTGACGCTGATGGCGCGCGAAGGTTCGTACGCTCAGCTTCGCCTGCGTTCCGGCGAGGTTCGCCGTATCCACATCGATTGCCGTGCCACCATCGGTGAAGTCAGCAATGAAGAGCACAGCCTGCGCCAGTACGGCAAGGCCGGTGCGATCCGCTGGAAGGGCATCCGCCCGACCGTCCGCGGTGTGGCGATGAACCCGGTGGATCACCCGCACGGTGGTGGTGAAGGTCGTACCGGCGAAGGCCAGGTGCCTGTGTCGCCGTGGAACACGATGACCAAGGGCTACCGTACCCGCAGCAACAAGCGCACGCAGACGTTCATCGTCTCGCGTCGCAAGAAGTAAGAAGGCGGAGGACACCCATGACACGTTCTCTCAAGAAGGGCCCCTTCGTAGACCATCACTTGCAAGCCAAGGTCGAGAAGGCCGTGGCCATCAAGGACAAGAAGCCGATCAAGACCTGGTCGCGCCGCTCGACGATCCTGCCCGAGTTCATCGGCCTGACGATCGCCGTGCACAACGGCAAGCAGCACGTGCCGGTCTACGTGAGCGACCAGATGGTCGGTCACAAGCTGGGCGAGTTCGCGCTGACGCGGACCTTCAAGGGTCACCCGGCCGACAAGAAGGCCAAGAGGTAAGGGGCAGCGACGATGGAAACTCAAGCAATCGTTCGCGGCGTGCGTCTTTCCTGCGACAAGGGCCGGCTGGTGGCCGACCTGATTCGCGGCAAGAAGGTCGATCAGGCGCTCAACATCCTGACGTTCACGCCCAAGAAGGCCGCCGGCATCATCAAGAAGGCGCTCGAATCGGCCATCGCCAATGCCGAGCACAACGATGGTGCCGACATCGACGAACTGCGCGTCAAGTCGATTTACGTCGAGCAAGGCGCGACGCTGAAGCGGTTCTCCGCCCGGGCCAAGGGCCGCGGCAACCGCATCAGCAAGCCGACCGCGCACATCTACGTGACCGTCGGCAACTAAAGGAAGACCATGGGACAGAAGATCCATCCAACCGGCTTCCGCCTGCCCGTCACGCGTGCGTGGGCCTCGCGCTGGTTCGCGACGAACAAGAACTTCAGCCAGATGCTGGCCGAGGACTTGGATGTCCGCGACTACCTGAAGGCGAAGCTCAAGAACGCCGCGGTGTCGCGTGTGCTGATCGAGCGTCCGGCCAAGAATGCCCGCATCACCATCTTCTCGGCGCGTCCGGGCGTGGTGATCGGCAAGAAGGGCGAGGACATCGAGAACCTCAAGGCCGAGCTGACGCGCCGCCTTGGCGTTCCCGTCGCGGTGAACATCGAAGAAGTGCGCAAGCCTGAAGTCGATGCCCAGCTGATCGCCGACTCGATCACCCAACAGCTCGAAAAGCGCATCATGTTCCGCCGCGCGATGAAGCGCGCCATGCAGAACGCGATGCGCCTGGGTGCCCAGGGCATCAAGATCATGTCGTCGGGGCGCCTGAACGGCATCGAAATCGCACGATGCGAGTGGTATCGCGAAGGCCGTGTGCCTCTGCATACGTTGAAGGCGGACATCGACTACGGCTTCTCCGAGGCTAAGACCACGTACGGCATCATCGGTGTCAAGTGCTGGGTCTACCGAGGTGACCGACTGGCCAATGGCGAAGTGCCGGCGCTGAAGTCGGATGTGCCGGAAGACGATCGCCGTCCGCGTCGTGGTCCGCGCCCCGGTGGTGCTCCGGGCGGTCGTGGCCGTCCTGGTGAGCGCCGCGATGGCGCTGCGCCTTCGGGTGACGCCCGCGGGCCGGCCGGTGCGAAGCGCGTGCCGCGTACGGCCGCTGCACCTGGCGCCAAAGGAGAATAAACATGCTGCAACCCTCTCGTCGTAAGTTCCGCAAGGAACAGAAGGGCCGCAACACCGGCGTGGCCACGCGCGGCGCTGCCGTGTCGTTCGGCGAATTCGGTCTCAAGGCCACCGAACGTGGTCGCCTGACTGCGCGTCAGATCGAGGCGGCTCGTCGCGCGATCTCGCGTCACATCAAACGCGGTGGCCGTATTTTCATCCGCATCTTTCCTGACAAGCCGATTTCTCAGAAGCCGGCGGAAGTCCGGATGGGTAACGGTAAGGGCAACCCAGAGTACTACGTTGCCGAGATCCAGCCAGGCAAGGTGCTGTACGAGATCAACGGCGTGCCGGAAGCGTTGGCCCGCGAGGCGTTCACGCTCGCTGCAGCCAAGCTGCCCTTGAGCTGCACCTTCGTGGCGCGCCAAGTCGGCACCTGATCGAAGGAAACACCATGAAAGCATCCGAACTGCGTAGCAAGGACGTGGCGGCGCTCGAGAAAGAAGTCTCCGACCTGCTGAAGGCCCATTTCGGCCTGCGCATGCAGAAGGCGACTCAGCAACTGAGCAACCACACCGTTCTCGGCAAGACGCGCCGCGACATCGCTCGCGTCAAGACCGTCCTGGCCGAGAAGAAGAAGGAGGCCGCGAAATGAGCGAGCAAGCCACCGAGCAAGGACAAGACAAGGTGACGCCGAACCGCGTCCCTCGCTCTTTCATCGGCACGGTCGTCAGCGACAAGCGTGCGAAGACCGTGACCGTGCTGGTTGAGCGGCGTTTCATGCATGAGCTGTACGGCAAGATCGTCGCCCGCTCCAACAAGTACCATGCGCATGATGAGTCCGGTGAGTACAAGACAGGCGACGTGGTGGAAATCACCGAAGGCCGTCCCATCTCCAAGACGAAGTCTTGGCGCGTGACTCGCCTGGTCAAGAAGGCGGAAGCGGTCTAAGGCTACTTACGTTGCATCATCATGGCGGCCGGTGCACTCGAGGGTGCACCGGCCGTTTTCTTTGACTGTTGGGCCATTTCCGGCCTCTGGGGGATCGAGCCATGCTGAAAGTAGGGGACCGCTTGCCTGCGGTCACATTGCAGGAGTTCGTCGACACGGCAACGGAGGGTTGCGCGCTCGGCCCGCGACCGGTCGATGTGACGTCGGACGCGGCTGGGAAGACTGTGGCGGTTTTTGCGTTGCCAGGGGCTTTCACGCCCACCTGCTCCGCGAAGCACGTACCCGGCTATGTGGCGCTGGCGGACGAACTGCGGCGCGCGGGCGTGCATGAGATCTGGTGCGTCTCCGTGAACGACGCCTTTGTCATGGGGGCCTGGGGAAGAGAGCAAGGCGTCGCGGGCAAGATCCGCATGCTGGCGGACGGAAGTGCGGACTTCACCAAAGCTGCCGGCCTCACGCTGGATCTCACCGGGAAAGGCATGGGGGTGCGGTCGCAACGCTATTCGATGCTCGTGGTCGATGGCGTCGTGCGGGCGCTTCACATCGAGGCACCTGGCAAGTTCGAGGTCAGCGACGCCCAGACGATGTTGAAGCTCGTGCAGCAGCAATGAAGATTTTTCCCGGCGCTGTTGACATGGTGGCGCGCGGGAGCTGATAATCCACCCTTCGCCGCAAAGCTGATCCTTGCGCGCACCCGGCGCCCGCCGGCTGTGCAGGGATTGGTCAGCGGATCCGCCCACACCACGGGCCCAAGACTGCCTGACATCCCGGCCACACAGGTCGGGGTGGCTGGACAAGTTGGGATGACAACATGATCCAAATGCAATCGCGGCTTGACGTCGCGGACAACACTGGCGCCAAGTCCGTCATGTGCATCAAGGTGCTTGGTGGCTCCAAGCGCCGCTATGCCGGCATCGGTGACGTGATCAAGGTCAGCATCAAAGAAGCTGCGCCTCGTGGTCGCGTAAAGAAGGGTGAGGTTTACAGCGCTGTGGTGGTCCGCACCGCCAAGGGTGTGCGCCGCCAGGACGGTTCGCTTGTGAAGTTTGACGGCAACGCTGCGGTGTTGCTCAACGCCAAGCTGGAGCCCATTGGTACCCGCATTTTTGGTCCGGTGACGCGCGAGCTTCGTACCGAGCGCTTCATGAAGATCGTGTCGCTGGCGCCGGAAGTCCTCTGACGCTCGCTACTCAAGGACAAGCCATGAACAAGATTCGCAAAGGTGACCAGGTCGTCGTGTTGACCGGTCGCGACAAGGGCAAGCGAGGTGTGGTTGCGCAGCGCGTTGATGCTGACCGCATCGTCGTGGAAGGCGTGAACCTCGTGAAAAAGCACGTCAAGCCGAACCCGATGAAGGGCACGACCGGTGGTGTTGTCGACAAGACGATGCCTATCCACCAGTCCAACGTCGCGATCTACAACGCGGCCAGCGGCAAGGCTGACCGTGTGGGGGTCAAGGTGTTGGCCGACGGCAAGAAGGTGCGAGTCTTCAAGTCCAGCGGCGAAGAGATCAAGGCTTAAACATCATGGCGCAAGACAAAGCGGCCCAAAAGGCGGGCAAGGCTCCCAAAGCCGAGAAGTCGGTTGCGGTGCCGGCGGGTGAATCTTCTCCGGTTGGTGTGGCTCGCCTGCAGGCGATCTACCGCGAAAGCATCGCGCCGGGTCTGATCGAGAAGTTCGGCTACAAGTCGTCGATGGAGGTGCCGCGCATCTCCAAGATCACGTTGAACATGGGTGTCAGCGAGGCGGTTTCGGACAAGAAGGTCATGGACCACGCTGTGGCCGATCTGACCAAGATTGCCGGACAGAAGCCCGTGGTGACCAAGTCCAAGAAGGCGATCGCGGGTTTCAAGATTCGAGATGGCGTGCCCATCGGCTGCATGGTTACTCTGCGCGGCGTTCGGATGTACGAGTTTCTTGACCGCTTCGTGACCGTGGCGCTGCCGCGTGTTCGCGATTTCCGTGGTATCTCTGGCCGTGCTTTCGATGGTCGAGGCAACTACAACATCGGCGTCAAAGAGCAGATCATCTTCCCGGAAGTCGATTACGACAAGGTGGATGCGCTGCGCGGTCTGAACATCAGTATCACGACCACCGCCAAGACCGACGACGAAGCCAAGGCGTTGCTGACGGCCTTCCGCTTCCCGTTCAAGAACTGAGGTGCCTCGTGGCCAAAGTTTCCCTGATCCAACGTGAACTGAAGCGCGAGCAACTCGCTGCCAAGTATTCCAAGAAGTACAACGAGCTCAAGGCCGTCATCAACGACGCCAAGCGCACGGAAGAAGAGCGTTACGCTGCTCGCCTGGAACTTCAAAAGCTGCCGCGCAACGCTTATCCGACGCGCCAGCGTAACCGTTGTGAGTTGACCGGGCGGCCTCGTGGCACGTTCCGCAAGTTTGGGCTGGCTCGCAGCAAGATCCGTGACTTGGCGTTCAAGGGTGATATCCCTGGCGTCATCAAAGCCAGCTGGTAATCGGCAGTCGAAGGAGATCCATAAATGAGCATGAGTGATCCGATCGCCGACATGCTGACTCGCATCCGCAACGCGCAGATGGTCGAGAAAGCTACGGTGACGATGCCGGCTTCAAAGCTGAAAGTTGCGATTGCCCAGGTCCTGAAGGATGAGGGCTACATCGACGGTTTCGCGGTGAAGGGCGACAGCAAGGCTGAGCTCGAGGTGACGCTGAAGTACTACGCCGGACGCCCGGTGATCGAGCGTATCGAGCGTGTCAGCCGCCCGGGCTTGCGGGTCTACAAGGGCCGGCACGACATCCCGCAGGTGATGAATGGCCTGGGAGTGGCGATCGTCACGACGCCGCGTGGTGTGATGACCGATCGCAAGGCGCGTCAAGCTGGTATCGGCGGCGAAGTCCTTTGCTACGTCGCATAAGGAGAGGCTGAAAATGTCCCGCGTAGGAAAGATGCCGATTGCCGTGCCGCAAGGCGTGGAAGTCGCAATCAAGGGCGGCCAGATTATGGTGAAGGGTGCGCTGGGCTCTTTGTCCCGCCCTTCCCACAGCTTGGTTGAAGTGAAGGCTGATGCTGGCAATCTGCTGGTATCGCCCGTGGATGAAAGCGCGACTGCAAATGCCATGAGCGGCACAGTTCGTGCGCTGGTTGCGAACATGGTCACCGGCGTCAGCAAGGGTTTCGAGCGTAAGCTCAACCTCGTCGGCGTGGGCTTTCGTGCCCAAGCCCAAGGCCAAAAGCTGAATTTGCAGATTGGTTTTTCGCACCCGGTGGTGAAGGACATGCCTGCGGGGATCACGGTCACGTGCCCCACGCAGACGGAGATCGTCATCAAGGGCGCAGATCGTCAAGTCGTGGGCCAAATTGCTGCTGAAGTGCGCGCTTTCAGGCCGCCCGAGCCCTACAAGGGCAAAGGGATCCGCTACAGCGACGAACGCGTGGTTCTCAAAGAGACCAAGAAGAAGTAAGGAGCGGGCAGATCATGACGATGACGACCAAAAAGGAACAGCGGCTGCGCCGCTCGCGTCAGACGCGTGCGCGTATCGCGATCCAGCGCGTGGCGCGCCTGACCGTGTTCCGGTCAAACCTCCACATCTACGCCAGCGTCGTTTCCGACGATGGTACGAAGGTGCTGGCCAGCGCTTCGACCGCAGAGAAGGAAGTGCGCGACCAACTTGGCGCCGCCGGCAAGGGCGGAAATGCCGCGGCGGCCACCATCATCGGCAAGCGCATTGCGGAGCGGGCAAAGGCAGCTGGCATCGACAAGGTCGCATTCGACCGGGCTGGTTTCGCTTATCACGGTCGCGTGAAGGCGCTTGCAGAGGCGGCGCGCGAAGCCGGCCTGCAGTTCTGATCGGATTGAGGAACTAGAACATGGCGAAGTTTCAACCTCGCGCCCAGACCGAAGGCAATGACGACGGTCTGAAGGAAAAGATGATCGCGGTGAACCGCGTCACCAAGGTGGTCAAAGGCGGTCGCACGCTGAGTTTTGCGGCGCTGACGGTCGTTGGCGATGGCGATGGCCGGATCGGCATGGGCAAGGGCAAGGCCAAGGAAGTGCCGGTAGCGGTGCAAAAGGCCATGGACTCTGCGCGCCGCAACATGGTCAAGGTCTCGCTGAAGAACGGCACCATTCACCACACCGTGCGTGGAGTTCATGGCGCCGCCAAGGTGATGATGGCGCCGGCGAAGCCGGGTGACGGGATCATCGCCGGTGGCCCCATGCGCGCCGTCTTCGAAGTCATGGGTGTGACCGACATCGTGGCCAAGAGCTTCGGCTCGACCAATCCGTACAACATGGTTCGCGCGACGCTCGACGCGCTGAAGAACTCTACGACGCCTGCTGCTGTCGCTGCGAAGCGTGGCAAGACGGTCGAAGAACTCTTCAACTGAGCCGCCGCCTGATCGGGAAATTCACATGTCCGACAAGAAAACGCTGACCGTCAAGTTGGTCAAAAGTGTCGCAGGCACGCGCCAGTCGCACCGCGATACGGTGCGTGGCTTGGGGCTGCGCAAGCTCAACAGCGAGCGCCAGTTGGAAGACACGGCCGCTGTCCGCGGAATGATCAACAAGGTTTCTTACCTCGTTAAGGTGCTCTGATGCAACTCAACACGATCAAGCCGGGTAGCGGCTCGAAACATGCAAAGCGTCGTGTAGGGCGCGGTATCGGTTCTGGTCTTGGCAAGACTGCGGGACGGGGGCACAAAGGCCAGAAGTCTCGCGCTGGTGGCTACCACAAGGTGGGCTTCGAAGGCGGCCAAATGCCGCTGCAGCGGCGCTTGCCCAAGCGTGGCTTCAAGTCCATGTCGCTGAAGTTCAACGCCGAGATCACGTTGGCCGATCTGCAATTGCTGGACGCGGACGAAGTGACGCTGGTGACGCTGAAGCAAGCTGGCCTGGTCGGTGAGCTGGCGAGGGTCGTGAAAGTGATCAAGTCCGGCGAACTCAGCAAGAAGGTCGCGCTGCAAGGCGTCGGTGCTACTGCAGCAGCCAAGGCCGCTATCGAGGCTGCCGGCGGCTCGCTCGCCTGATATCGCGCACGGCGCAAGGACGATTTCGCGTGGCAACCAACGCCAATCAGCTAGCCAAAAGTGGGAAATTCGGCGACCTGCGTCGTCGCCTCGTTTTCTTGCTGTTGGCGCTGGTCGTCTACCGCATTGGTGCTCATGTGCCCGTGCCAGGTATCGATCCAGTACAACTGCAGCAGCTCTTCAAGAGTCAGGGCGGCGGCATTCTGAACTTGTTCAACATGTTCTCGGGTGGTGCGCTGTCGCGCTTCACCGTGTTCGCGTTGGGCATCATGCCGTACATATCTGCGTCGATCATCATGCAGTTGATGACCTACGTCGTACCGTCGCTGGAGGCGTTGAAGAAGGAAGGCGAAGCCGGCCGCAGAAAGATCACGCAGTACACCCGTTACGGTACGCTGGGGCTCGCCATATTCCAATCCCTGGGCATTGCGCTGGCGCTGGAAGGCTCTCCGGGACTGGTGCTTGCGCCGGGCTTTGGCTTCCGCCTGACGACAGTGGTGAGCCTGGTGGCCGGCACCATGTTCTTGATGTGGCTGGGCGAGCAAATCACTGAGCGGGGGCTGGGTAATGGCATTTCGATCCTGATCTTTGCCGGCATCGCGGCGGGTCTGCCGAGCGCCATAGGTGGTTTGTTCGAGCTGGTGCGTACCGGCGCGATGAGCACCATTGCAGCTCTGTTCATCATTGCGGTGGTTGTGCTGGTGACTTTCGCGGTCGTGTTTGTAGAGCGAGGTCAGCGGAAGATACTCGTCAACTATGCCAAGCGCCAAGTTGGCAATAAGGTCTACGGCGGGCAGTCGTCGCACCTGCCGCTGAAGCTGAACATGTCGGGCGTGATTCCGCCGATCTTTGCATCGTCGATCATTCTGCTGCCCGCAACCGTGGTGGGTTGGTTTGCCACGGGCGAAGGTCTCCAGTGGTTGAAGGATATCTCATCCGCGTTGTCGCCCGGGCAGCCGATCTACGTGATGCTCTACGCTGCGATGATTGTGTTCTTCTGTTTCTTTTATACGGCGCTGGTATTTAACAGTCGTGAAACAGCGGACAACCTGAAAAAGAGCGGCGCATTTATTCCAGGTATTCGCCCCGGTGATCAAACGGCCAAGTACATCGACCGAATTCTGTCTCGGTTGACATTGTCTGGTGCCGTCTATATTACGGCGGTCTGCTTGTTACCCGAGTTTCTAGTCCTGAAGTACAACGTTCCGTTTTACTTCGGTGGCACGTCCTTGCTTATCATCGTCGTCGTGACCATGGACTTCTGGGCTCAAGTCCAGAGCTATGTGATGAGCCAGCAGTATGAGTCGTTGCTGAAGAAGGCCAACTTCAAGGCGAGCTGAGGCGTTAGACCAGATGGCTAAAGACGATGTCATCCAGATGCAGGGGGAGATCTTGGAAAATCTCCCTAATGCGACTTTCCGCGTAAAGCTTGAGAATGGACACGTTGTTCTTGGGCATATTTCCGGAAAGATGCGCATGCACTACATCCGAATCCTTCCCGGCGACAAGGTCACCGTGGAATTGACCCCGTATGACTTGAGCCGGGCACGCATCGTGTTCCGAGCGAAATAAGGAGAAGACCATGAAAGTTGCAGCATCGGTCAAGAAGATGTGCCGCAATTGCAAGATCATCCGCCGCAAGGGGGTGGTACGTGTGATTTGTACCGACCCGCGCCACAAGCAGCGCCAGGGTTGATCTGCATCGAACGAGAGTAAGAGGACACCATGGCACGCATTGCTGGTATCAACATCCCGCCGCACAAGCACACTGAGATCGGTCTGACCTCCATTTATGGTATCGGCCGCACGACCGCGCAGAAGATTTGTGATGCTGCCGGCATCGAGTACAACAAGAAAGTCAAGGATCTGACTGACGGCGATCTGGAGAAGATCCGGGACGAGATCGGTCGGATGACGATCGAGGGTGACCTTCGGCGCGAGCAGTCGATCAACATCAAGCGGTTGATGGATCTGGGTTGTTATCGGGGCATGCGTCATCGTCGTGGTCTGCCGCTCCGCGGTCAGCGCACGAAGACCAACGCGCGCACCCGTAAGGGGCCGCGCAAGTCTGGTGCGCTGGTGAAGAAGTGATCGGCGCAGTCGGCAACGGATTGAAGGAATAAGACATGGCCAAGGCACCTAATAACAGCGCTGCTCGACGGGTTAGCAAGAAGGTTCGCAAGAACATCGCTGACGGCATCGCTCACGTGCACGCGTCGTTCAACAACACGATCATCACGATTACCGATCGCCAAGGCGGCGCCTTGTCGTGGGCATCCAGTGGCGGTCAGGGCTTCAAGGGTTCGCGCAAGAGCACGCCATTTGCGGCGCAGGTGGCCGCGGAGACGGCGGGTCGCGCCGCGCAAGAGCAGGGCATCAAGAACCTGGACGTTCGGATCAAGGGCCCTGGTCCTGGCCGTGAGTCGTCTGTTCGTGCGCTCGCTTCGCTTGGAATTCGCATTACTTCGATTTCCGACGTGACGCCAGTGCCGCATAACGGCTGCCGTCCGCAAAAGCGCCGTCGTATCTGATTGGATTTGACTGCGTCGGCGGCGTCCGAGGGCGCTGCCGGCGTTTGTCCTTCAGCCCACCGTTTGCATCGTGACGTCGGTGCAAACTCGCGCGACAAAATCGGTCGCGTTTGATTGAACCAAGGAATACCAAGTGGCACGTTACCTCGGCCCGAAGGCCAAGCTCTCCCGCCGTGAAGGCACCGATCTGTACCTGAAGAGCGCGCGTCGCGCGATCGGGGACAAAGCCAAGTTCGACAGCAAGCCGGGCCAACATGGCCGTACCAGCGGGTCGCGCACCAGCGACTTCGGGCTGCAACTGCGGGAGAAGCAGAAGGTCAAGCGCATGTACGGCGTGCTGGAACGCCAGTTCCGCCGCTATTTCGAGGAAGCCGAGCGTCGCCGTGGCAACACGGGCACCAACCTGCTGGCTCTTCTCGAATCCCGTCTGGATAACGTCGTGTACCGCATGGGCTTCGGATCCACTCGCGCAGAAGCCCGCCAGCTTGTTTCGCACAAGTCGATCACGGTCAACGGCCAAGTCGTCAACATCGCTTCGTACATGGTGAAGGCCGGTGACGTTGTAGGTGTGCGCGAGAAGGCGAAGAAGCAACTGCGCGTCACGGAAGCGTTGAAGCTGGCCGAGTCGATCGGCCTGCCTGCCTGGGTTGAAGTGAACGCTTCGAAGCTCGAGGGCGTGTTCAAGAAGACCCCTGACCGTGACGAGTTCGGCGCCGAGATCAAAGAAGCGCTGATCGTGGAACTCTATTCGCGCTGATCGTCGCAAATCACGCGCGGGTGGCCTGGAAGGCTGCGCGCGCGTGTTGTCGTTTTCGGCCGCTGCATTTGCCGGGCACGCAGCGGATACGTAAAGCCCGGCATGTCCATCAGCCTTATCGGTGTAACGAGCCGAGGGTATTGACAGGAACACCACTCAATGCAAACCAATCTGCTGAAACCCAAAGCCATTCAGGTCGAGCCGCTGGGCGATCGCCGTGCCAAGGTGACGCTGGAGCCGTTCGAGCGTGGCTATGGCCATACGCTGGGGAACGCCCTGCGTCGTGTGCTGTTGTCCTCGATGGTGGGTTATGCACCGACGGAAGTCACGATCGCAGGTGTGTTGCACGAGTACTCCACCGTCGATGGCGTGCAGGAGGACGTGGTTCACATCATGTTGAACCTCAAGGGAGTGACCTTCCGCCTGCACAACCGCGACGAAGTGACTCTGGTGCTGCGGAAGGAAGGCGAGGGCCCTGTGACGGCGGGCGACATCCAAACGCCGCACGACGTCGAGGTGATCAACCCCGATCACGTGATCGCGCATTTGGCCAAGGGCGGCAAGCTCGACATGCAGATCAAGGTGGAGAAGGGACGCGGCTACGTGCCCGGTAATCTGCGACGTTTTGGTGACGAGCCTACGAAGTCGATTGGCAGGATTGTTCTGGACGCATCTTTCTCGCCGGTCCGCCGCGTGAGCTATGCCGTCGAAAACGCCCGTGTCGAGCAGCGAACTGACCTCGACAAGCTCGTGATGGAGATCGAGACCAACGGCGCGATCAGTCCGGAAGAGGCCATCCGCGCATCGGCGAAGATTCTTGTGGAGCAGTTGGTAGTCTTTGCGCAGCTGCCTCACGAGGATGGGGAGATCTTCCAGACTGCGCAACCTGCGCGCGCCGGCGGTAATTTTGATCCGATTCTGCTGCGACCCGTCGACGAACTGGAGTTGACCGTTCGTTCCGCGAATTGCCTGAAGGCCGAGAATATTTACTACATCGGCGATCTCATTCAGCGCACGGAAACTGAACTGCTGAAGACGCCGAACTTGGGTCGTAAATCTTTGAACGAAATCAAGGAAGTGCTCGCGTCGCGTGGCCTGACGCTGGGTGCTCGACTGGAGAACTGGCCTCCTCAAGGTTTGGACAAGCGTTGAACGACGCTGCCATGTGCAACCCCCGGTACCTGATCCGGCCGGGGTTCAATAAGTAAAGGAACGCACCATGCGTCATCGTAACGGTCTTCGTAAACTCAACCGCACCAGTGCGCATCGCCAAGCGATGCTGCGCAACATGGCCAATTCGCTCATTCAGCATGAAGCCATCAAGACCACGGTGCCCAAGGCCAAGGAACTGCGTCGGGTGGTGGAACCCCTGATTACCCTGGCGAAGGAGCCCACGCTGGCCAACCGCCGCCTGGCCTTCTCGCGCACGCGTGATCGTGATGTCGTCACCAAGCTGTTCAATGAACTGGGTCCGCGGTACCAGGCACGTCCCGGCGGCTACACACGCATCCTGAAGATGGGCTTTCGTGTCGGTGACAACGCACCGATGGCATTCGTGGAATTGGTTGACCGTCCTGAGCCCGTGGCGGCCGAGCAGGCAGTTGAAACCACGGAGTGAGACACCGCTCCCGGCGCACAACAGAAATTTTGTGCGTGGGGGCTGTCAGCATGCGCAAACCATGCTACACTTCTAGCTTCCGTCGCGGGGTGGAGCAGTCTGGTAGCTCGTTGGGCTCATAACCCAAAGGTCGCAGGTTCAAATCCTGCCCCCGCAACCAGAATCCGAGACAGGCCCCCACGAAAGTGCGGGGCCTGTTTTTATTTGGGGCCCTTCTTGCGCCGCGCGGGATTTTTTTGATCCGACCTGCATCGAACGGGTCCTCTAAACCAAGGACGGCAACACCGTGTTCATTTCCGAAGCTTTCGCACAAACCGCTCCCGCCGCGGCCGAAGGAGCCGGCTCCAGCCTGCTGAGCATGCTGCCTCTGGTGCTGATGTTCGTGGTGCTCTACTTCATCATGATTCGCCCGCAGATGAAGCGCCAGAAAGAGCACAAGGCGATGATCGATGCGATTGCGAAGGGCGATGAGGTCGTGACCGCGGGCGGGCTTCTCGGAAAGATCAGCAAGGTGGGCGAGAGCTTTGTCCACGTGGAGTTGGCGAGCGGTGTCGAGGTGCAGCTGCAGCGCACCGCGATCACGCAGGTTCTGCCCAAGGGCACGATCAAGTAGTCCGCCACAGTTCGCTTTCAGCCTGGTGGCATTGCTCGCCAGGGAGGTGTTTCGATGAACCGCTATCCATGGTGGAAGTACGCGATGCTTGTCGTCGCGTTCTTCATTGGGCTGCTTTACACGCTGCCGAACTTTTTCGGGGAAGCGCCTGCCGTGCAGGTGTCCAGCGGCAAGGTGACTGTCAAGATCGACTCCTCGATGGTCGCAAGGGTCGAGCAGGTGCTGTCCCAGGCCAATGTCGTGGCGGACTTTGTGCAATTCGACGGCAACTCGGTCCGCGCTCGGTTTTCGGATCCGGATACCCAGATCCGGGCGAAAGATGTTCTGAGCAGGGCCCTCAACCCCGATGCTGCCGACCCAGCGTACATCGTCGCGCTCAACCTGGTGAGCCGATCGCCGTCTTGGTTGACTTCGATGCGCGCGCTGCCGATGTATCTCGGCCTGGACCTTCGGGGTGGTGTCTACTTCCTGATGCAAGTGGACATGAAGTCAGCGCTGACGAAGCGCGCCGAGGCGTTGACGGGTGACATTCGCTCGTTGCTGCGCGATAAGAACATCCGCCATGCGGGCATTTCTCGTGAAGGCAACGCGGTGCGAGTGGTGTTTCGCGACGCTGCGACTTTGGGGGCTGCGCAGTCGGTGTTGCTCGCAAGCTTGCCCGACCTGCAATGGACCCAAGGCACCGCCGGGAATGGTGACTTGCAACTCACCGGCGCTTTAAAGCCCCAGGCTGCGGCGGCCGTGCAGGAGGCCGCGCTGAAGCAGAACATCACGACGCTGCACAACCGCGTCAATGAGCTGGGCGTGGCAGAGCCCGTCATTCAGCAGCAGGGCGCTGATCGGGTCGTCGTGCAGTTGCCTGGGGTACAGGACACGGCCAAGGCGAAAGACATCATCGGCCGCACCGCCACGCTGGAGGTCCGGCTGGTGGATGACAGCACGGAGGCGGCTGCAGCTGCGATTGGGTCCGCGCCCGTGCCGTTCGGTACCGAGCGGTACGTCGAGCGCGGCGGCGCGCCGTTGATCGTCAAACGCCAGGTCATCCTGACCGGCGAGAACCTCACGGATGCGCAGGCAGGCTTCGATGGGCAGAACCAGGAGCCGGCTGTCCACCTGACGTTGGATGCAAAGGGTGCGCGTATCTTCCGCGACATCACCCGGGAGAACGTCGGCAAGCGCATGGCGATCCTGCTGTTCGAGAAGGGCAAGGGTGAAGTCGTCACGGCTCCCGTCATCCGCAGCGAGATCGGCGGCGGCCGTGTGCAGATCAGTGGCCGCATGACCACGCAGGAGGCCAACGACACGGCGTTGCTTCTGCGCGCGGGGTCGCTTGCTGCACCGATGGAGATCGTCGAAGAAAGAACAATCGGTCCGAGCCTCGGCGCAGACAACATCGCCAAGGGCTTTGATAGCGTGATGTACGGCTTCGCCGCGATCGCGCTGTTCATGTGTTGCTACTACCTGCTGTTCGGCGTGTTTTCGACGATCGCGCTGGCCTTCAACCTGCTGCTGCTGGTGGCTGTGTTGTCGATGCTGCAGGCGACGTTGACGCTGCCCGGCATGGCGGCGATCGCGCTGACGTTGGGCATGGCGATCGACGCAAACGTGCTGATCAACGAACGGGTCCGCGAGGAACTGCGCAATGGCAGTTCGCCGCAAGCGGCCATCCAGGCGGGGTACGAGCGTGCATGGGGCACGATCCTCGATTCCAACGTGACGACGATGATTGCAGGCATCGCGCTGTTGGCCTTTGGCTCTGGCCCCGTGCGTGGGTTCGCGGTGGTGCACTGCCTGGGCATTCTCACTTCGATGTTCTCGGCCGTCGTGTTCTCGCGCGCCCTGGTGAACCTGTGGTACGGCCGCAAGAAGAAACTCAAGTCGGTGTCGATTGGCCAGGTGTGGCGGCCCGACAGCGATCAGACGACGGCGGCCAAGGCCTGACCGCGAAGGGACCGATCCATGGAGTTTTTCCGAATCCGTCGCGACATTCCGTTCATGCGCCATGCCTTGGTGCTGAACGTGGTGTCCGCGGCGATGTTCTTCGCCGCAGTGTTCTTTCTCGTCACCCGCGGTCTGCATTTTTCGATCGAGTTCACCGGCGGCACGGTGGTCGAGGTTGCCTATGCGCAGCCTGCCGACATCGACAAGGTCCGCAGCACCGTGGAAGGCATGGGCTTCGGCGAAGTCCAGGTGCAGAACTTCGGGACATCCCGGGACGTGCTGATCCGCCTGCCGCTGCGCGGCGACGTGAAGCAGACGGAGGTCGTGGGCCGCGTGTTCGCCGGTTTGTGCCAGGCCGAAGGCGGCGGTGTCGAGTCGACGACGGTGACCACGCCTCAAGGCGAGCAGGTCAGCAAGCAGCAGTGTGTCAAGGGGGCGGAGCATCCGCTCGAGTTGTCGCGCAGCGAAGTGGTGGGCCCGCAGGTCGGGCGCGAGCTGGCCATCGACGGGGCGAAGGCGCTGGCCTTCGTGATCATCGGCATCGTGATCTACCTGGCCATCCGTTTCGAATGGAAGTTCGGGGTGGCAGGCATCATCGCGAACCTGCACGACGTCGTCATCATCCTGGGATTTTTCGCGTTCTTCCAATGGGAGTTCTCGCTCACCGTGCTCGCGGCGATCCTGGCCGTGCTGGGCTATTCGGTGAACGAGTCCGTGGTCATCTTCGACCGGATCCGCGAAGCGTTCCGCAAGTACCGGAAGATGACCACGCCCCAGGTCATCGACCATGCGATCACCAGCACGATCAGCCGCACGATCATCACGCACGGATCGACCCAGATGATGGTGTTGTCGATGCTGTTGTTCGGCGGGCCTTCCCTGCACCACTTCGCGATGGCCCTGACGATCGGCATCTGCTTCGGTATTTACTCGTCGGTCTTCGTTGCTGCGGCCATCGCCATGTGGCTGGGAGTCAAGCGTGAGGATCTCGTGAAGGGGTCTCCGACGGGCAAGGCCTCTGACCCCGACGATCCGAACGCCGGGGCGGTGGTGTAGAGTCGATTGCATGTCGACCTCAGCCGACTTCTCTGCACTCGCGGGCCAAGTTCGGCGCCTCTATACGGAAGAACTGGTCAAGGGGATGGCCGGGGTTGTGAGCGCTGCCGAAACAGCCGCTCGCAACCAGCTCGACAAGCCGGCAGACTACGCGACGGGACAGCGCCGCCGCAATACCGTAGCCGCCCTGCAGACCGGCAGTGCTGCCTGGCACCAGGCGATCGTGGGCGGTTTGCGCAATGCGATGCTCTACGGCGTGTCGGCAACGCGGCCGGGCGATCTGCCTCGCTCTCCGCGCGGTGTTGAAGACAAGTTGTCGCTCGTCGACGACGACACGATAGAGCGCGAGATTCTCGGTTCCCGTTTGGCGCTGGCCATCATGGACAAGGCGTCCTGGGAGTTCACCGATCTGCGATCTCGCATGGCGGTGCTAGAGCGGCGAGAGGAACTCGAGCCCAACGACATGATGCGGGCGCACGTGCTGGCGCGCATTGCGGTCGATGCTTGGTGCAACGCTGGGCTCTCGCTGGAAGCGTGGCGCGATTTGCAGCAGGTCTTGCACGAGGAACTGGCGGCGCTGGGCGAGTCGGCTTACCACCAGTGCAACCAATGGCTCGCGGCGCATCAGGTCTTGCCTCAGGTGGACCTGCGTCCGATGATCAAGCGGGGCTCGCAGGGAGCGTCGTCTTTCGGCGCATTGCCGTCGCGGGCGGGCGGTGGCGCGAGCACGCCCGGCGTCTTGCTGCCGGGCAACCAGCCGGCCACGTTGGCGCGATCGCGCCCTGCGGTCATGGGCTATGCAACCCCTGGCATGCCTCGCGGTTCGGCTGGTGCGGTTCGTCCGGCGCAGCATGCGGGCCTCGCCGACGAGACCCGGCTGATGACCGCCGCAACGCCGTTGCCGCGCGGCGGTGACCATGCAGAGGCGGTGCTGGGACGGTTGAACAAGCTCGTAGGGCGTCAATTGCCGGAGTTCACCGAGAGCACCCAGCGCGGTACTTCCCGCTCGGCCTCACCAGGGCTGACGGCCGCGATCGGCCTCGCACAGCAGGGCATCCAGCGGCGGTTCAGGGTGACGCAGCCCGGTGCACAGGCGTCGGTCAGCCCCCCTACGCTGATCGAGGACCTCCAGCAGCGCAAGCAGGTCTTGAAGAACGCGGCGGAAACGCCGGTGGAGCGGGCCACGATCGAGATCGTCGCGCTGCTCTTCCAAGCCATCCTCACCGAGGAAAGCATACCGGCGACGGTGCGCGTGTGGTTCGCCCGGTTGCAGATGCCGGTACTGCGGGTGGCGGTTGGGGAGCCTGACTTCTTCGCCACGACGGACCATCCCGCGCGCAAGCTGATCGACCGGATGGGCGCCTGCGTGATGGGCTTCGATGCCTCGTCACGGGCGGTCGGCGACGCGCTCGAGCGTGAGATCAAGCGCGTCGTGCAGGTCGTCGAGGCCTACCCCGACACGGGGCGGCGTGTGTTCCAGACGGTGTTGACCGAGTTCGAGAAGTTCCTGGAGCATTACTTCAAGAACGAGAACGAGACGACTCGCAAGGGCGTGTCGCTGGCGCAGCAGGTGGAGCAGCGCGAAACCCTGGCGATCCAGTACACGATCGAGCTACGAAAAATGCTCAACGAGGTGCCGGTGCAGGAAGGCGTCCGCCAGTTCCTTTTCCAGATCTGGGCCGACGTGCTGGCCATGACCGCGGTGAAGTACGGCGGCCAGAGCGACGAGACCAAGAACATGAAGCGCGCTGCCGCCGATCTCATCTGGTCTGCCAGTGCGAAGGTCTCACGCGAAGACCGCGCTGAGGTGATCCGACGGCTGCCGCCGCTGCTGAAGATCCTGCGGGACGGCATGGCTTCGGCCGGTGTGGCGCCCGACAAGCAGGACGAGCAGGTGCGGGCGCTCAACAACTCGCTGGCTGCAGCATTCACCGCCAAGGCCGCAGCGATTCCGCACGATCGGTTCGAGGAACTGATGGAGCGCCTGGAAACCTTGGAAGAGCTGCTGCCGGACTCGCAGGACGTTCAGATCGACGAGTCGACGGTGCTTGACCTCTCGGGCCATGAAAGCTCGGAACTCGAAGTGGCGACCGAAGGAGGATCCGCGCCAACGCCGGCCATGCTCGCCTGGGCGAGAGAGTTGCAGGTGGGGAGCTGGTTCATGCTCGATTTCCGGGGGCGCAACGAGCCGGTGCAACTGGCCTGGCAGGGCCTGCGCCGCCAACTTTCGCTGTTCGTGACGCCCAGTGGTCGCTGCGTGCTGTTTCAGCAGCAACGGCTGGCGGCCTTCCTGCAGGCGGGGATGTTGCTGCCCGCTCAGGACGAGGCGCTCACCGTGCGTGCCACGCGCAACGCATTGGCCCGGCTCGACGTGGACCCGGCACGTTTGTTGAATTGATCCTGCCCGCCGCCTGCAGGCGGGGCAGCGGCCCCCAGCCGGTCAGTGGATCAGCCGGTCTTCCGGTGCCACGAAAAGTTCGTCCAGCACCAACGTATCCGGCTCCTTGCCGAGGCTCCAGAACACCATCAGGACGATGATCTTGATGTCGTCGAGCGGTATCGGTGCGACACCAATCGCGCTGGCACGATCGACGACCATCTCACGCAGGGGCGGTGGCAGCACGCCTGCCGATTCGAGGAAGCTGATGAAGCTGATCGACTCCTCGCCGAGCAGATCCTGCTCGGCCGCGGTGTAAACGCGGATGCTGGACTGCTGTTGTTCGCCCGTGTAGCACTCCGCGACGGTCGCCAAGCCATCCAGCCACGACAGCGCTTCCTGGATCTCGTCGGATTCGAACCCCGCGGATGACAGCTTTCGCGTCAGTTGCTCATGGTCGGGGCAGGCATCCGGCCGCCAGTAGTTTTCGTACAAATACACGAGCACGTCGAACATGGAATTGACTATACCCCAGGGGTTTTTGGCTAGTCGCCGAAATGGTGGGGCGGCGGTGGTGGAGCCTGCTCAGGCGATCGCGCGATCGTTCAAGCCAGGCCGCGGCGCTGGAAAAAGCCGCCGGGCAGGCGGGTGACGGCGCCATCCAGCTCCAGCTCCAGCAGCCGGGCGTTCAGCCGCGGTGCTGGCCAGCCACAACGGTCGATCAATGCATCCAGCGTGGCCGGTTCATGGCCGAGTGCCCGCAAGACAGGATCGGTGTCATCGGGGACCTGCGCTGGCCTGGCGGCCGGCGGGGAAGCCTGCACCGGTGACCAGGCGCGGAGTTCGCACAGGATGTCCTCCACCTGCTCGACCAGCGCAGCGCCTTGCCGGATCAGGGCGTGGCAGCCCCGGGACTGCGGGGCGTGGATCGACCCCGGGATGGCGAAAACCTCCCGGCCGCCTTCGGCGGCCAGCCGCGCGGTGATGAGCGAGCCCGATGCCAGGGCCGCCTCGACGACGAGGGTGCCGCGGGTCATCCCGGCGATGATGCGGTTGCGTAGCGGGAAATGTTCGCGCAAGGGCAGCGAGCCGAGCGCAAATTCCGACAGCAGCAGTCCTTCACGTGCGATGCGGTGGGCGAGTGCCCGATGGCGGCCGGGATAGACGCGGTCGAGTCCGGTGCCCACGACCGCGATCGTGCTGCCCGGGCCGTCCAGGGCGCCCTGGTGCGCCGCGCCGTCCACACCCAGCGCCATGCCCGACACGACCGTGAACCCGGCTGCACTCAGCGCCGCACCGAACGCCTTCGCGTTGTCCGCCCCCTGCGCGCTCGGGCGGCGGCTGCCGACGATGGCGATGCTCGGCTTTGCGAGCAGTTCCAAACGCCCCTGCGCATACAGCATCAGTGGTGGATCCGCCGTCTCGAGCAGCAGTGCCGGGTAGGCCGGATCGCCCAGCGTGATCACGGCGCGTTGCTCGCCACGGGCCAGCCAGGCCAGCGTGCCTTCGATCAGGTGGGTCAATCCGTCGCTGGGCGTCGACAGGGCCAGCGCAAGCGCAGGGCCGATCACGTCGGCCAAGGCAGCCTGCGGCGCTTGCACCGCAGCCTGCGGGCTGCCGAACGCCGCCATCAGCCGCCTGGCGCGCGAGCGGCCGATGCCCGGTGTTTCGAGCAGTCGCAGCCACGCCGTGAGTTCGTCCGTGTCGATCACGGCGAGGCGGGGGTCAGTCTGGCTGCGTGAACCGGTCGCCGGCCCGGACGGGCGCCTGCACCTGGAGGATCAGGGCGTACGACACACGGTCGAACACGCTGAAGACGAACAACATGCCGTGGCGCTCGTCGGGCAGCTTCATCACCGCCCGCTCCGGATCCTGGCGGTCGACCACCGTGGCGCCACGCTGCCAGAGCGCCAACACATGCCCGCGCTCCATGCCGTCCGCCGATCCGCGGTTGAGCGAGACGATCTGGTTCTGGCCTGCGCTGAGCGCGTCGCCGTACACCGCGATGATGCGGCCGTTGACGGCAGAAGCCGGTGCATGCGGCGCATAACTGCTGAAATCGCGCGCCGGCACCGGGACCAGGCGATCGCCGATACCGACCTCCTCCCGATTGCCCGTCACCCGCACCGTCGCCGGCACGACCTGCGATTTCCCGTTGTCCAGCGTCAGTGTTTCGCCGGCGCGCACGTATTCCGCGGTCCCGACGAAGCGTGCTTCGTAGCCCAGCACTTCCTGTGTCTCGGGGTCGCGCAGGGGCTTGGCTTCGCGGAACAGCCGCCAATCGCGCAGCCCGCCCATCTCGCCGCGCACATAGGCGAGATCGCCCCGCGCCATCAGCACGCGGCCTTCCGGTGCCGCGACGACGCGGGGTGCCGTCACCAGCTCATCGCCGGTGAAGACGACCGCTTCGTTCAGGAAGGGCGCGATGAGGTGCAGGGGCACGGAGGAGATCGCGTCGCCTCCGACCGGGCCGCTGCGCACCCGGGGTGACAGCTTGACGGTGCCGCCGTCGCGCACCGGCTGCGCAAGCCGCAGGCGAGCCCGTTCGCCGCTGCGGTCGAGGTAGAGCACCTGGCCGGGATAGATCAGGTGCGGATTGCGGATCTCGGACAGGTTCATGCCCCAGAGCTCGGGCCAGCGCCACGGCCGGCGCAGGAAGATGCCTGAAATGCCCCACAGCGTGTCGCCCGCCTTCACGGTGTACGAGTCCGGTGCTTCCGGCGCCAGTTCGTCGAACGGTACGCCTTGCTGGGCGACCTGCTGCGCCGTGCTGCGCTGCGCCGGCGTGACCGGAAAGTTGGGCTGCGCCGTGGCGGCCGCGGCGGCGGCGAGAAGCACCAGGCCCAGCCCGGCCCCGACGGGGGCGGCAAGGCGCTGGCGCGGCGGGCGACGGATCATGGAAGGCTCTCCGGGGCGATGACAATCACGGCCAAGGGCGACGGTGCAAAATCACGGGCTGCCGCCGGTTTGCGACGAAGCATCCGCGTGACCTCGATCCTCGTCGCGCAAATGCTCACATGTTGCCGTAGATTTTGTCCGTAGACCCTTGATCTCGCAATGAAAGCGCCCATTTGTGGCGCTGTGCGCAAAGCGGCTTTCTGCTAGTCAATCCGCCCGCGCCGTTTTCCGCATTCCTCCCATGGCCTTGCTTTCGATCCTCCGTTACCCCGATCCCCGTCTGCACACGGTCGCCAAGCCCGTGACGGCGGTGGACGACCGCATCCGCCAGTTGGTCGACGACATGCTCGAGACCATGCGCCATGCGGAGGGCGTGGGCCTGGCCGCGACGCAGGTCGACGTCCACGAGCGGGTGATCGTCATGGACACCTCCGAGACCCGCGACGAGCCGCGGGTGCTGATCAATCCGGAGATCGTTGCGCGCAGCGAGGAGCGCGTGGTGGGCGACGAGGGCTGCCTGTCGGTGCCGACGGTCTACGACCGGGTCGAGCGCCATGCGCGGGTGACCGTTCGCGCCCTCGGCCGTGACGGGGAGCCGTACGAATTCGAGGCGGAGGGGCTGACCGCCGTCTGCGTCCAGCACGAGATGGACCACCTGATGGGCAAGGTCTTCGTCGAATACCTCAGCCCCCTCAAGCGCAACCGCATCAAGAGCAAGATGCTGAAGAAGGCGCGGGAAGACGGCCAGTGACGGCCGCCCTGCGCGTCGCGTTCGCAGGCACGCCCGAGTTCGCGCAGGTGGCGCTGGCCCGCCTGCACGGCACCGGCTTCGAGGTGCCGCTCGTGCTGACCCAGCCCGATCGCCCGGCGGGCCGCGGCATGAAGCTGCAGGCCTCGCCGGTCAAGCAGTTCGCTGCGGCCCATGGGATCCCTGTCGTCCAACCGCGCAGCCTGCGGCTCGACGGCAAGCACCCCGACGAGGCGCAGGCGGCGCGCGCCGCGCTCGAAGCCTGCCGCGCCGACGTGATGGTGGTGGCGGCCTACGGCCTGATCCTGCCCGCGTGGGTGCTCGAGCTGCCCCGGCTGGGCTGCCTCAACATCCACGCCTCGCTGCTGCCGCGCTGGCGCGGCGCTGCGCCGATCCACCGGGCGATCGAGGCGGGCGACAGGCACACCGGCATCACCATCATGCAGATGGACGCCGGCCTGGACACCGGTGACATGCTGATGGTCGAGCGCTTGCCGATCGAGGGTGCAGACACGACGGCGACGCTGCACGACCGGCTGGCAGCCCTGGGTGGCCGGCTGATCGTCGAGGCGCTGGAGGCGGCGGCCTGCGGCGGCCTGAGGCCGACGCCGCAGCCCGCGGACGGCGTGACCTACGCGCACAAGATCGAGAAGTCGGAGGCGGCCATCGACTGGCGCCAGCCCGCGGGCGCGATCGCCCGGCGCGTGCGGGCTTTCGATCCGTTTCCCGGCGCCAGCTTCGACTGCGGCGGCGAGCCGGTCAAGCTGTGGCAGGCCGAGGAGCGCCCTGAGCTCGGCGGGGAGCCTGGCACCGTGCTCGCCGCGCCCCCCGGCCGGCTGGTCGTCGCGTGCGGCGAGGGCGCGCTCGAACTGCACATGCTGCAGCGCCCGGGCGGCAAGCGGATCCCGGCAGCGGCTTTTTTGCAGGCGAGGCCCGGGGTTCGTGCGGGCCTTGTCCTGGCCCCCGGCGCCGTCCGGGCGGATTGAACTCCGCGCGGGCAGCCGCATCTATCGCGGCAACGATGCCTGATGGCACGACGAAAGGAACTGCTCCATGTTCAACCTTCTGAAGACCGCTGTGCTGATGGCGGCCATCACGGCGCTGTTCATGGCCATCGGCGGCCTGATCGGCGGCCGAAGCGGCATGATGATCGCGTTGATTGTCGCGCTGGGCATGAATTTCTTCAGCTACTGGTTCAGCGACAAGCTGGTGCTGAAGATGTACAACGCGCGGGAGGTCGACGAAAGCACCGCGCCGCAGTTCTATCGCATGGTGGCCGAGCTGGCCCAGCGCGCGCAACTGCCGATGCCCAAGGTCTACCTGATCCAGGAAGACGCGCCCAACGCCTTCGCCACCGGCCGCAACCCCGACAACGCCGCCGTGGCCGCCACGACGGGCATCCTGCGTGTGCTCTCGGACCGCGAATTGCGCGGCGTGATGGCACATGAGCTGGCGCACGTGAAGCACCGAGACATCCTGATCAGCACCATCAGCGCGACGATGGCCGGCGCGATCTCGATGCTGGCGAACTTCGCGATGTTCTTCGGCGGCCGTGACGGCGAAGGCCGGCCGCAGAACCCGATCGTCGGCATCCTGGTGATGATCCTGGCGCCGCTGGCGGCCAGCCTCATCCAGATGGCGATCAGCCGCGCGCGCGAGTTCGAGGCCGACCGCGGCGGCGCCGAGATCTCCGGCGACCCGCAGGCGCTGGCCAGCGCGCTGCAGAAGATCCACAACTATGCGCGCGGCATCCCGTTCGAAACGACCGAGCGCCACCCCGAGACGGCGCAGATGATGATCATGAACCCGCTGTCGGCCGGCGGCCTGCGCGGGCTGTTCAGCACGCATCCCTCGACGGAAGAGCGGGTGGCGCGGCTGCTGGCGATGGCGCGCTGAAGCGCGGCGCGCCGCCGTTACGAGGCCGTTACGCGGCGCAGCCTCAAGTCGCCCGGCGCGTCGACCGAAAAGGCGGGGACGACCGTTCCGTTCCCCGCCATGTTCCGCCCCCTGCTGCCCGCCATGTTCCTTGCCGCCGCCGTGTTGTCCGGCTGCGAGCGCCTGGGCATCGAGACGCCCGAGTTGCTCGCGCAGCGCAAGGAAGCCGAGAGCAAGGCGATCGGCGCGGCCTGCCGGCACGCCGCCCGCGCCATCGAAGATTGCTACACGCTGAACAAGAAGGCCGACAAGGCCGCCATGTTCGCCGGCTGGCGCGAGATGAACGACTACATGCGCGAGAACCAGATCGAGCCGGTCACCCCGCAGATCGCCCGTGCCGATCCCGCGCCCCAGCCCGCCTCGGCGCCGGCCGAGAACGCCGACGCGGCGGATGCCGAGAGCGACAAGCCGGCGGCCAAGGGCCACGGAAAGCAGGCGTCCTGAACTCGATTTCCGTGCCAGGCTGAAGCCGGTGCGCAGCGCGGTCGCCGCGCAGCGCCGACAATGGCGCCAATGAACCCACAGAGTTCTTGTCACCTGCCTGACATGCGGGCCTGGCGCCATCCCGAGTTCCGCCGCGGTGCCATCGAGATGCTGGAGATCGCGCCGGGCATCGCGGCCTGGGGCCTGGTGGCCGGTGTCGCGATGGCCAAGAGCGGCCTGTCGATGCCGATGGCGATGTTCATGTCGCTCATCGTGTTCGCGGGCAGTGCGCAACTGGCGTCGGTGCCGCTGATCGCCGCGGGCGCGCCGATCTGGGTCGTCTGGGCCACCGCGCTGTGCATCAACCTGCGCTTCGTCGTCTTCAGTAGCCAGTGGCGTCCCTACTTCGGCCACCTGCCGAAGCGCATGCGCACGCTGCTCGGCTACTTCACGGCCGACCTCAACTACGTGGTCTTCATGCGCCGCTTTCCCGATCCGCGGCCGGCGCCCGAACAGTTGCCGTATTTCTGGGGCGGCGTGGGCTGCAACTGGATCTTCTGGCAGGTGCCCTCGTTCGCCGGCATCGTGCTGGCCGACCAGATCCCGGCCTCCTGGGGCCTGGCCTTCGCCGGCACGATGGCGCTGGTCGGCCTGACGGCGACGATGCTCGGCAGCCTGTCCACCTGGGCGGCGGCGGGGGTGGCGGGCTGCGCGGCGGTGGCCGCCTATGCGCTGCCGCTGCGATTGAACATCGTCATCGCGATCGCCGCGGCGGTGGGGATGGGCGTGATGCTCGAGCACATGGGGCTGCGCCCGAAGGGGCCGGGCCGGTGAGTACCTGGGAGACCATCGTCACCATCGTCGGCCTGGCCGCGATCACCGTGCTCACGCGCTCGTTCTTCCTGATCCCCGACCGCGAGGTGCCCATCCCGGCCTGGCTGCGCGAAGGCCTGCGCTACGCGCCGCTGGCGGCGATGGTCGCCGTGGTGGTGCCGGAGCTGGTGCTGGTGCAGGGCGAGCTGATCGGCACCTGGCGCGATGCACGCCTCTTCGGTGCCGCCGCAGGCGGGCTGTGGTTCTGGTGGCGCCGCGGCATGCTGGGGACCATCGTCGCCGGCACGGCCACGATGCTGCTGCTGCGCTTCGGGCTCGGTTGGTAGCGATCCTAGAATCGCGGCCTTCAGTTCCGAGGGCCCCATGAACGTCATCCGCTTCTCCGATCTCATCGCGCAAGGCCGCGTCGCCGGCCAACGGGTCTTCATCCGCGCCGACCTCAACGTCCCGCAGGACGACCACGGCCGCATCACCGAGGACACGCGCGTGCGCGCCTCGGTGCCGTGCATCCGGGCCGCGCTCGACGCGGGCGCCGCGGTGATGGTGACCTCGCACCTGGGCCGCCCGACCGAGGGCGCGTTCAAGCCCGAGGATTCGCTCGCGCCCGTGGCCGAGCGCCTGGGCGAGCTGCTGGGCCGCGAGGTGCCGCTGGTCTCGAACTGGGTCGACGGCGTGGACGTGAAGCCCGGCCAGGTCGTGCTGCTCGAGAACTGCCGGGTGAACAAGGGCGAGAAGAAGAACGACGAGGCGCTGGCCAAGAAGATGGCCGCGCTGTGCGACATCTTCGTGCACGACGCCTTCGGCACCGCCCACCGCGCGGAGGCCTCCACCTACGGCATCGCGCAGTTCGCGCCGGTGGCGTGCGCCGGCCCGCTGCTGGCGGCCGAGATCGACGCGATCAGCCAGGCCCTGGCCAACCCGAAGCGCCCGCTGGTGGCGATCGTGGCCGGCTCCAAGGTGAGCACCAAGCTCACGATCCTGCAGGCGCTGGCCAGCAAGGTCGACGGCCTGATCGTCGGCGGTGGCATCGCCAACACCTTCATGCTGGCCGCCGGCCTGCCGATCGGCAAGAGCCTCGCGGAGCCCGACCTGATCGGCGATGCCAAGGCCGTGATCGAGGCGATGAAGGCCCGCGGCGCCGAGGTGCCGATCCCTGTCGACGTGGTGGTCGCCAAGACCTTCGCCGCCGATGCCCCGGCCACCGTGAAGGCCGCGGCCGACGTGGCCGCCGACGACATGATCCTCGACATCGGCCCCAAGACCGCGGCGATCCTCGCCGACAAGCTCAAGGCCGCCGGCACCATCGTCTGGAACGGCCCGGTGGGGGTGTTCGAGTTCGACGCCTTCGCCGCGGGCACCGAGACCATCGCCCGCGCGATCACCGAGAGCAGCGCGTTCAGCATCGCCGGCGGCGGCGACACGCTGGCGGCCATCGCCAAGTACGACGCCAAGGTGGGCTACATCTCGACCGGCGGCGGTGCGTTCCTCGAGGTGCTCGAGGGCAAGACGCTGCCGGCGTTCGAGATCCTGACCAAGCGCGCCGCAGGCTGAAGCGCCGCGCCCGCCAACCCCTGACGACGGGCCGCTCCACGCGGCCCGTCGCCGTTGTGCGCGGCCACGCAGCCCCGCATCGGCCCGGCGGCGCCGGCATAAACCAAATTCGCAGTGGGAATACAGGCGGTACAACGCGGTTCCGCAGTACGCTGCGGAACCTTGCGTGAAGCTTGCAAGGCTGAATGCGGAGACCCCGAGGAGACCCCATGGCAAAAGAACTTTCCCCTGCAGAGCAGGCCCTGCGCGACGCCGCGTTCGAATACCACCGCGCACCGTCGCGGGGCAAGATCTCGGTCACGCCGACGAAGGCGCTGGTGAACCAGCGCGACCTGTCGCTGGCGTATTCACCCGGTGTCGCCTACCCCTGCCTGGCCATCGAGGAAGACCCGAACGCCGCCGCCGAATACACCTCGCGCGGCAACCTGGTCGGCGTGGTCACCAACGGCACCGCGGTGCTGGGCCTGGGCGACATCGGCCCGTTGGCCGCCAAGCCGGTGATGGAAGGCAAGGGCTGCCTGTTCAAGAAATTCGCCGGCATCGACGTGTTCGACATCGAGCTGGCCGAGAAGGATCCGGACAAGCTGATCGAGATCATCGCCGCCCTGGAGCCCACGCTCGGCGGCGTGAACCTCGAGGACATCAAGGCGCCCGAGTGCTTCTACATCGAGCGTGCGCTGAAGGAGCGCATGAAGATCCCCGTCTTCCACGACGACCAGCACGGCACGGCCATCATCTCGGGCTCCGCGCTGCTGAACGGCCTGGAGCTGGTGGGCAAGAAGATCGACGAGGTGAAGCTGGTGGCCTCGGGCGCCGGCGCCGCCGCGATCGCCTGCCTCGACGTGATGGTGGGCTTGGGCGTGAAGCGCGAGAACATCTTCGTCGTCGATTCGCGCGGCGTGATCCAGCACGAGCGCGAGGATGCCCGCACCGGCAAGCTCGACGAATCGAAGCAGCGCTACTGCCAGCGCACCAACGACCGCACGCTGGCCGACGTGGTGAGGGGCTGCGACGTGTTCCTGGGCTGCTCCACCGCCGGCGTGCTGACCGGCGAGATGGTGGCCACCATGGCCCCGCAGCCGCTGATCCTGGCGCTGGCCAACCCCGAGCCGGAGATCCGCCCCGAGCTGGCCAAGGCGGCCAAGCCCGACTGCATCGTCGCGACCGGCCGTTCGGACTACCCGAACCAGGTCAACAACGTGCTGTGCTTCCCGTACATCTTCCGCGGCGCGCTCGATTGCGGCGCCACCCGCATCACCGAGGAGATGAAGCTCGCCTGCGTGCGCGAGATCGCGGCACTGGCCAAGGCCGAGATCAGCGACGAGGTCGCCGCCGCCTACCCGGGCCAGGAGCTGCACTTCGGCCCCGAGTACATCATCCCCAAGCCCTTCGACTCCCGGCTGATCCTGCGCATCGCGCCCGCGGTGGCCGAGGCTGCCGTGGCCAGCGGCGTGGCCACGCGGCCGATCGCCGACATCGAGGCCTACCGCCAGTCGCTGACGCGCTTCGTCTACCAGACCGGCATGGTGATGCGGCCGGTGTTCGCCGCGGCGAAGGCGCAGCCGGCGCGCGTGGCCTATGCCGAGGGCGAAGACGAGCGCACGCTGCGCGCCGTGCAGATCGTGCTGGACGAGGGCCTGGCCAAGCCGATCCTGATCGGCCGGCCGGCGGTGATCGCGATGCGCATCGAGCGCGCCGGCCTGCGCCTGAAGCCGGGTGTCAACGTCGAGATCGTCGACCCGGAGAACGACAACCGCTTCCGCGCGTACTGGGAGGACTACCAGCGCCTGATGGGCCGCGAGGGCATCACGCCCGACATGGCCAAGGCCGCGGTGCGCCGCTCCAACACGCTGATCGCGTCGCTGATGGTCAAGCGAGGGGATGCCGACGCGATGCTGTGCGGCCTCGTCGGCCGCTACGACCACCACCTCGACCATGTGCGCGACGTGATCGGCCGCTCGCCCGACGCCAGCACCTTCGCCGCGATGAACGCGGTGCTGCTCGAAAGCCGCATGCTCTTCATCGCCGACACCTTCGTGAACGAGGAGCCGAGCGCCGAGCAGTTGGCCGAGATCGCCTCGATGGCGGCCGACGAGCTGCGCCGATTCGGCGTGCAGCCGAAGGCGGCGTTCCTGTCGCACTCGATGTTTGGCTCCAGCACGCGGGCGTCGGCCAAGCGCATGCGGCAGGCGGCCACGCTGTTCCGCCAGCGCAATCCGGATGTGGAGTGCGAAGGCGAGTTGCACGGAGACGCCGCGCTCTCGGCCGAGATCCGCGACCGCTTCCTGCCCGACAACCAGCTCACCGGCGAAGCCAACCTGCTGCTGCTGCCGAACATCGACGCCGCCCACATCCTCTTCAACGTGCTGAAGATGACGAGCGGCAACGGCGTCACCGTGGGCCCGGTGTTGCTGGGCGCGGCGCGGCCGGCCCACATCCTCACGCCATCGGCCACCGTGCGCCGCGTGGTCAACATGACGGCGCTCGCGGTGGCCGACGTCGCCGCACGCACGGCGGGCTGACACGTGAACGGAGCAGCATCCCACCCCATGAATCGACAAACCAAGATCGTCGCCACGCTCGGCCCCGCGTCCTCGTCGCCTGAAGTGCTGGAACGCATGATCCGCGCCGGCGTGGACGTGGTGCGCCTGAACTTCTCGCACGGCAAGGCGCAGGACCACATCGACCGCGCCGCGCTGGTGCGCGAGGTGGCGCAGCGCGTGGGCAAGGCGGTGGCCATCATGGCCGACCTGCAGGGCCCGAAGATCCGCGTCGGCAAGTTCGACGGCGGCAAGACCGAGCTCATCCCGGGCCAGTCCTTCGTGCTCGATGCGGGCCGCACCGAGCTCGGCAACAACGACGGCGTCGGCCTCGACTACAAGGAGCTGCCGCGCGACGTCAAACCGGGCGACACGCTGCTGCTGAACGACGGCCTGCTGGTGCTCGACGTGGATGCCGTGGCCGGCGAGCGGGTGCACACCACCGTGCGCATCGGCGGCGAGCTGTCGAACAACAAGGGCATCAACAAGCAGGGCGGCGGGCTCACCGCGCCGGCGCTCACCGGCAAAGACATGGAGGACATCAAGACCGCCGTGAGCTTCCAGTGCGAGTACGTGGCGGTGAGCTTTCCCAAGAACGCCACCGACATGGAGATGGCCCGCCAACTCGCCAACATGGCCGGCGAACCGTGGCGCCACAAGCCCGCGATGATCGCCAAGATCGAGCGCAGCGAAGCCATCCCGGTGCTCGAGCAGATCCTGAAGGCGAGCGACGGCATCATGGTCGCGCGCGGCGACCTGGCGGTGGAGGTCGGCAATGCCGCGGTGCCGGCGCTGCAGAAGAAGATGATCAAGATGGCGCGCGAGATGGACAAGGTCGCCATCACCGCCACGCAGATGATGGAGAGCATGATCGTCAACCCGGTGCCCACGCGCGCCGAGGTGAGCGACGTGGCCAACGCGGTGCTCGACGGCACCGATGCGGTGATGCTCAGCGCCGAGACGGCCGCCGGCCGCTACCCCGTGGAGACCATCGAGCAGATGGCCGCCATCGCGCTGGAAGCCGAGCGTGCGGAAGACGTGCGGCTCGACGCCGACTTCCGCAACAAGACCTTCGGCCGCATCGACCAGTCGATCGCGATGGGCGCGCTCTTCACCGCGCACCACCTCGGCTGCAAGGCGATCCTGGCGCTGACGGAAAGCGGCTCCACCGCGCTGTGGATGAGCCGCCACCGCCTGCACACCCCGATCTACGGGCTGACCAGCCAGAGCACCAGCGAGCGGCGCATGGCGCTCTACCGCAACGTGCGGCCGATGATCATGCCCAACTTCACCGACCGCGATGCCGCCCTGGCCAAGGCCGAGGCGCTGCTGGTGGAGCGCGGCGTGCTGATGCCGGGCGACACCTATGCCATCACCTGCGGCGAGCCGATGGGCTACCCCGGCGGCACCAACATGCTGAAGGTCTGCCGAGTGGCCTGATCAGTCGATGCGGAAGGAGACGCCCGTGATGAACAGGGTGTCTCCCTTCTTCAGCCCGGGGCCGGGGTCGCTGTCGTAGCGATGTGACACGGTGGCAGTCAGGCTCAGGCGCTGCGTCATCGCGACCGACAGGCCCGCGTCGAAGACGGCGCGGTACTGGCTGTTGTTGCGCAGGTTGGGCAGCACCGTCAGCTTCTGCTTGAAGCTGGTCGTGTCGGTGAACTTGTGGGTCGATTCCTCCGACAGGATCAGCTCGAGGTTGTTGTAGCGGCTGCGGGACTGGCCGTCGACGATCTCCGGCTCCACGTAGCGCTCCCGCGAGTACCCGAGGCCGCCGGAGACGTCGAAGGTCAGGTCGTCGCGACGGATCACGTGGTAGCCGAGGCCGCCGCCCACCGAGGCGCGCGAGGAGAGGTTGGCCGGCTCGTCCCGCAGCGCGTCGAACTGCCCGAAGCCGAAGACGCGGGTCGTGATGTCGCGCTGGTAGTGCACCCCCGCGGCCACGCGGTTCTCCGATTCGGCGCCGTCGTTGTTGACGTAGAGCGCGCGTCCGTTGAGCGAGAGCTTGTCGAACGACCTCGCCTTCACGGCTTCGCCGCTGAGGTTGACGGTCGTCGAGTCGCTGTTGCCCGATGAAACGCTGGCGCCGGCGGTGAACAGCGCGCGCCACTGGCCGTCGTTCTTGATGGTCACCTGCGCCCCTGAGGCGAGGGGCGCGGCGATCAGGCAGGAGGCCACGAGGATATGCATCGGCGGCATGGGTTCTTCCTTTCCGGGTCGAGTGGATGACGCGGGGCTGTTGGCAACTGCCGCTCCCGCGGTGCTGCGGTGCAGCACCCGCTGCGCCGGGTTTGCGTGGCCGGTGCGTCCGCGCCGCTTAAAATCACCGCCTTCGGCTGTCGCGTGGCGACCGCGCGCGCCCCCAGATTCCATCCACTCTTCAGGAAGCTCGACATGCCTCTCGTCTCGATGCGCCAACTGCTGGACCACGCCGCTGAAAACGGCTATGGCATCCCGGCCTTCAACGTCAACAACCTCGAGCAGGTGCAGGCCGTGATGGCCGCCGCCGACGAAGTGGGTGCCCCGGTCATCCTGCAGGCCAGCGCCGGGGCACGGAAGTACGCCGGCGAGAGCTTCATCAAGCACCTGATCCAGGCCGCCGTCGAAGCCTACCCGCACATCCCGCTCGTCATGCACCAGGACCACGGCACCTCGCCCAAGGTCTGCGAAGGCGCGATCGGACTGGGCTTCGGCTCGGTGATGATGGACGGCTCGCTGATGGACGACGGCAAGACCCCGGCCTCGTTCGACTACAACGTCGACGTCACGCGCAAGGTCGTCGACATGGCGCACAAGGTCGGCGTCACCGTCGAAGGCGAACTGGGCTGCCTCGGCAACCTGGAAACCGGTGATGCCGGCGAGGAAGACGGCATCGGCGCCGTCGGCAAGCTCGACCACAGCCAGATGCTGACCGACCCCGAGGAAGCCGCGGTCTTCGTCAAGGCCACGCAGCTCGACGCGCTGGCCATCGCCATCGGCACCAGCCACGGCGCCTACAAGTTCAGCCGCAAGCCCACCGGCGACATCCTGGCCATCAGCCGCGTGAAGGAAATCCACAAGCGCATCCCCAACACCCACCTGGTGATGCACGGCTCCTCGTCGGTGCCGGCCGAACTGCTGGCCATCATCAACCAGTACGGCGGCAAGATGAAGGAGACCTACGGCGTGCCGGTCGAGGAGATCCAGGAAGCCATCAAGCACGGCGTGCGCAAGATCAACATCGACACCGACATCCGCCTGGCGATGACCGGCGCGGTGCGCAAGTTCATGGCCGAGAACCCGGACAAGTTCGACGCCCGCGAGTGGCTGAAGCCCGCCCGCGAAGCCGCCAAGCAGATCTGCAAGCAACGCTACCTCGAGTTCGGCTGCGAAGGCCAGGCGCCGAAGATCAAGGGCATCACCCTGGCCGAGATGGCCAGCCGCTACGCGTCGGGCGCGCTGGCGCAGACCGTGGTCTGAGCACGATGAGCGAGATCCCCGCGCTGCACACCTCGTCGATCCGTTCGCTGCCGCTGCTGGCGCGCGGCAAGGTGCGCGACAACTACGCCGTCGGCGACGACCGCCTGCTGATGGTGGCGAGCGACCGCCTCTCGGCCTTCGACGTGATCATGGGCGAGCCGATCCCCGGCAAGGGCGAGCTGCTCACCAAGATGGCGCTCTTCTGGTTCGACAAGCTCAAGGGCATCGTGCCGAACCACCTGACCGGCGAGGCGCCGGAAAGCGTGGTCGCGGCCGACGAGGTGGCGCAGGTGCGGGGCCGTTCGATGCTGGTCAAGCGGCTGCAGCCGCTGCCGATCGAGGCGGTGGTGCGCGGCTACCTGGCCGGCAGCGGCTGGGCCGAGTACCAGGCCAACGGCCAGGTGTGCGGCGTGCCGCTGCCGCCGGGGCTGCGCAACGCGAGCAAGCTGCCCGAGCCGATCTTCACGCCGGCCACCAAGGCCGAGATGGGCACGCACGACGAGAACATCTCGTTCGAGCGCATGGTCGAGGTGGTGGGCCGCGAGCGGGCCGAAGAGGTGCGCCGCATCGCGATCCGCCTGTACGCCGAGGCGGCCGCTTACGCGCTCACCAAGGGCATCATCATCGCCGACACCAAGTTCGAGTTCGGGCTCGATGCCGACGGCACGCTGACGCTGATGGACGAGGTGCTGACGCCCGACTCCTCGCGCTACTGGCCGGTGGAGAGCTACCGCGAGGGCGAGAACCCGCCGAGCTACGACAAGCAGTTCGTGCGCGACTGGCTGGAGCAGGTGCGCATCGACGGGCAGCCGTGGGGCAAGCAGGCGCCGGCGCCGGCGCTGCCAGCGGACGTCGTCGACCGCACGGCCGACAAGTACCAGGAAGCGTACCGGCGCCTCGTCGAGGCGGGCTGAGCCCGCGCCGGCCATGCGATCGCGCTTGCTCACCCGGCTCGATGGCGCGATCGCGAAGGCGCGCAATCCGGTCGAGGTGGCGTGCCTGAAGGCCGAGCGGGCCTGCTTCCTCGCGCGGCAGGGCCAGATGGCCCAGGCGCGCATGCTGATCACCGCGTTGCAGTCCCAGTTCGCGTGGCGCCCTCACGCGGCGGTGAGCGCGTGGCTGAGCCTGGCCGAGGGCCTGCACGACTACTACACGCACCTCGGGCCTTCGGCCCGCGACCGCGTGCTGCGCGCCCACGCGCTGTCGGGCGCGGCGCACCTCGCCCCGCTGCGCGCCCTCAGCGCGGCCTGGCTGGCGCACATGGACGTGGCCAACCACGACATGGTGCGCATGGCCCAGCACGTGCACGAGGCGCTCGCCAGTGCACAAGCCGACCACCATTCGGCACGCTCGCGCGCCTGCCTCGTCGTCGCCTATGCCTACCACTTTGCCGGCGACGAGCGGCGTGCGTTGCCGTGGTACGCACGCTCCCGCTTCCATGCGGCCGCCGACGGCGACGAGGCGCACCTGTCCGCGCTGATGCACAACCAGGCCTCGCTGCGCGGCAGCCAGGCACGGCTGGCCGCGATGTTCGGCGAGGGGTCGGCCGACGTGACGCGCCAGGCCCTGATGAGCACCGAGTCGATCACCCGCTTCGACGCCGGCATCGGCGCCGCGGCCCTGGTGTCGCTGGTGCCGATGGTGCAGGCGCAGCTTCTGACGCACGACCAGCAATGGGCCGAAGCCCTGGCGGTCTACACGCAGCACTACGACGCCGCGCTCTCGGAAGGCCTGGAGCGGATGAAGCCCTGCTTCCTGGCCGACATGGCCTGGTGCAGGCTCCAGCTCGGCGATGCGCAGCAGGCCCAGGCCGATGCCCGGGCCGCCGAAAGCAGCCTGCGCCAGCCCTGCGATCTGGACGACCGCGCGCTGGCCGAGGCGCGCCTGGCGCAGGTGTTCGACAAGCTGGGCGAGGCGCGCACCGCCGCGGTGCTGCGCGAAAGGGCCCGCAGCGACCTGCAGGCCCACCGGGGGGAGCAGGAGCGCCTGGTCGCGTTGCTCGACGAGGCGCTGAAGGACATCGTCCCGGCGACCGCGTGACGCGGTCTCAGAACAGCGCCATGCTCAGCTTGCGGCGGTACTGGTCGATCACCGGGTCGGCCGGCACGGCAGCTGTCTTGCCGGTGACTTCCAGCGTGCCCTTGGCTTCCGCCGCCGCAGGCTTGGGGGCCGGCTTGGCCATCACCTCGAGGATCGCGACGTAGGTCTTGCGGGCGAGCTCCTCGGACCACGCCTTGTCGCGCATCACGATCTCCAGCAGCTCGTCCATCGCCTGCGTGAAGCGGCCGGCCGCGAAGTGCGTCTGCGCCAGCTCGAAGCGTGCGTCGAAGTCGCGCTTGTTGGCCTGGAGCGCCGCGGCGAGCGCCGCCTCGCTGCGTGCCGTGGGGGCCTTCTCGCACGCGGCCAGCCAGTGGCCGAGCGCGGCGATGCGCGCGTCGACGAGGGCCTTGCTCGCCACCGGTTCGTAGGCGCTGCGGGCCTGTTCGACGAGGCCGTTCTCGATCAGCAGCTTCACGTAGTCGCAGCGCACGGCGTCGTTGCCCGGGTCGATCGCGACCGCGTGCTGCAGCTTGTCGAGCGCGGCGCCGGTGTCGCCGTCGGCGGCGAGCGCCTCGGCTTCCTCGGTTTCCTGCTCGGCCTCGAGCGCATCGGTCGACGGCACGTGCTTGTCGAGGAACTGGCGGATCTGCGCCTCGGGCAGCGCCCCCACGAAGCCGTCGACAGGCTGCCCCTGGTGGAACATCACGCAGAAGGGGATGGAGCGCACGCCGAAGGCCTGGCTCAGCTGGCCGGCGATCTCGGGCTGGTCGTCGCTGTTGAGCTTGGCGAGCGTGAAGCGGCCGGCGTATTCGGTCTCGAGCTTCTCCAGCATCGGCCCGAGCGTGCGGCAGGGCCCGCACCACGGGGCCCAGATGTCGAGCAGCACGGGCTGCTGCATCGATGCTTGGATGAGGTCGGCCTCGAAGTTCTGGAGCGTGATGTCGATCATGGCTTCTAAGGAGTTGAATGCGGACGCCTACAATTCAAGGCTTCCTGCATTCCACGGAGCGAGCCTTGACAAGCGCCCCGCCCGTGGTCGGTGTGGTGATGGGCTCCAGCAGCGACTGGGATACCCTGCAACACGCGGCCGCGATTCTCGCCGAGTTCGGCGTTCCCTACGAAGCCCGGGTCGTCTCGGCCCACCGCATGCCCGACGACATGTTCGCCTACGCCGAAGGCGCGCAGCCGCGGGGCTTGCGGGCCATCATCGCGGGTGCCGGCGGCGCCGCGCACCTGCCCGGCATGCTGGCGGCCAAGACGGTCGTGCCGGTGCTCGGCGTGCCGGTGGCCAGCCGGCACCTGCAAGGCGTCGATTCGCTGCACTCCATCGTCCAGATGCCCAAGGGCATCCCGGTCGCGACCTTCGCCATCGGCACGGCCGGCGCCGCCAACGCGGCGCTGTTCGCGGTGGCGATGCTCTCGGCGGGCGACGACGCGCTTCGCGCCAAGCTCGAGGCCTTCCGGGCCCGGCAGACCGAGGCCGCGCGCGCGATGACGCAGGATCTGAAGTGAGCGCCGCGGCACCTCGTGCGCCGATCCTGCCTGGCGCGACGCTGGGCGTGATGGGCGGCGGCCAGCTCGGCCGCATGTTCGTGCATGCCGCGCAGGCGATGGGCTATGCCACCGCCGTGCTCGAAGCCGACGCGGGCAGCCCGGCAGGCCAGGCGTCCCAGCACCACATCGCTGCCGGCTACACCGATGCGCAGGGCCTTTCGGCGCTGGCGCAGTGTTCGGCCGCGATCACCACCGAGTTCGAGAACGTGCCCGCCCAGGCGCTGCGCACGCTGGCGGCGCAGCGGCCCGTGGCCCCGGGCGCCGAAGCGGTGGCCGTCTGCCAGGACCGCGCGGCCGAGAAGCTGCATTTCCAGCGCTGCGGCGTGCCCTGCGCGCCGTTCGCGGTGATCGAGACGGCGCAGCAGCTCGCCGCCGTGCCGGACGCGTTGCTGCCCGGCATCCTCAAGACCTCGCGGCTGGGCTACGACGGCAAGGGCCAGGCGCGCGTGGCGGACCGGGCCGGGCTGGCGGCGGCGTGGGCCTCGCTCCAGCACGCACCCTGCGTGCTGGAACAGCGCCTGCCGCTGGCGCACGAGATCAGCGTCGTGCTGGCGCGCGGCGCCGATGGCGCCTGCGTGCACCTGCCGGTGCAGCAGAACCTGCACCGCGAGGGCATCCTCGCCGTTACCCAGGTGCCGGCGCCCGACGTGCCGCAAGCGCTGCAACAGCAGGCGGTGCACTGCGCCGAGGCGGTGGCGGGGTCGCTGGACTACGTCGGCGTGCTCTGCGTCGAATTCTTCGTGCTGGCGGACGGCCGGCTGGTCGCCAACGAGATGGCGCCGCGGCCGCACAACTCGGGCCACTACAGCATCGACGCCTGCGACGTGTCGCAGTTCGAGCTGCAGGTGCGGGCGATGTGCGGCCTGCCGCTGGCCGCGCCGCGCCTGCATTCGCCGGCGGTCATGCTCAACCTGCTGGGCGACCTGTGGTTCGGCGCGGACGGCGCCGAGCGCCAGCCGCCCTGGGCGCAGGTGCTGGCGCTGCCGGGCGTGCACCTGCACCTCTACGGCAAGGCCGAGCCCCGCCGCGGCCGCAAGATGGGCCACCTGACGGTCACCGCCGCCGATGCGGCCGCGGCCAGGGCGGTGGCGCTGCAGGTCTCGGCGCTGCTCGGCCTGGCGGCCTACTGAGGCGGCCGCCATGCGACTGGATGCGCAGGACCCGGCGGCCATCGACGAAGCTGCCGACAGGCTGGCCGCGGGCGAACTGGTGGCGTTCCCGACCGAGACCGTCTACGGGCTCGGTGCCCGGGCCGACGACGACGCCGCGGCAGCGCGCATCTTCGAGGCCAAGGGCCGGCCTGCGGGCCATCCGCTCATCGTGCACGTGGCGGATGCCGCCGCGGCCGCGGCCTTCGCGGCGCAGTGGCCACCGCTCGCGCAGCGGCTGGCCGAGCATTTCTGGCCGGGTCCGCTGACCGTCATCGTGCCGCGCGCCGACGGCGTGGCCGCGGTGGCGGCCGGCGGGCAGCCCACGGTCGGCCTGCGCTGCCCGTCGCATCCGGTGGCGCTGGCGCTGCTGCGCGCGGCTGCCGCCCGCGGCGTGCGCGGCGTGGCAGGCCCCAGCGCCAATCGCTTCGGCCGCGTGAGCCCGACCACGGCGGCGCATGTCGAGTCGGAGTTCGGCGATGCCGTCGCCGTGCTCGACGGCGGCGCCTGCGACGTCGGCATCGAATCGGCCATCGTCGACTGCACACGCGGCGTGCCGGTGCTGCTGCGCCCGGGCGTCCTGACGCCGCAGGAGATCGAGCAGGCCGCCGGCCAGCCGCTGGTGCGCCCCGACGGCCAGGCGCCGCGGGCCCCGGGCACGCTGGCCTCGCACTACGCACCGCATGCCAAGGTCCGGCTCATGCCGGCGGCCGCGCTGCGCGAGGCGCTGGCGGTGTTCGCCGATGCGGCGACGGCCGGCAACACCCGCTCACCGACCGGCAAAACGCTGGCGGTATATTCCCGCACCGTGCTGCCGCCGCCTGGCGCCGCTCACCATCGGCGCATGCCGGACGACGCAGCCGCCGCGGCGCAGGCCTTGTTCGCCACGCTGCGCGACCTGGACGGCACCGGCGTGTCGCTGATCTGGGTCGAGCAACCGCCCGCCGGGCCCGAATGGGACGGCGTGCGCGACCGGCTGCAACGGGCCGCGGCTGATTGATCCAACGGAGAACCGATGAACTTGAAGAAACTTTGGCGCGGCGCTTTCGCGATCGGCGCGGCCGCCGTGCTGTCGGCATGTGGCGGAGGGCAGGTCGATGAGTTCGAGCCGTCGCGCCTGCTTGCCTTCGGCGACGAGATGAGCATCATCGTGCCGGCCGACACCACCGGCGCCGGCGGCGTGGCCCTCAAGAAGGGCAGCAAGTACAGCGTCAACTTCGTGGACAGCGACGGGGCGCTGAACTGCCGGACCTATCCCCTCTGGACGCAGTACGTCGCCTCCGGCTTCGGCTTCACGTTCGAAGGCTGCAAGTCCGGCACCGAGGAGGCCAAGGCCCTGGTGCTGGCGACCGCCAACGCCAAGGTTGCCGATTTCGAGGCCCAGATCAACGGCGCCAGCGCCCTGACGAGCAAGGACCTGGCGACCGTCATGGTGGGCACGCACGACGTGAAGGAGCTCTACGAGCGCCTGCGCGACGGCGGCGGCACCGTCACGCGGGCGCAGGTCATCGAGGAAGCCCAGGCCCGCGGCAAGCAATGGGGCGAGCTGATCAACAAGCTGGCCAAGGCCGGGCCGCGCGTGGTCGTCTCGACGATTCCCGACCTCGGCCTGTCGCCCTACGCCAAGGCCGAGAAGGCCGAGGCGCTGCTGTCGGAGCTGGTCAAGGAATACAACCTGGCGATGCGCCTGGCGCTCATCCAGGACGGCCGGCTGATCGGCCTCGTCTTCGGCGAGCTGGAGACGCAGGAGATGGTCAAGTACGACGGCAACTACGGGCTGGACAACGTCACCGAGGCGATCTGCGCCGACACCGCCGTGCTGCCCAACTGCAGCAACAAGACGCTGAAGAGCGGCATCGCCGAGGACAAGGTCGACAACTACCTGTGGGCCGACAGCTTCCGCCCGGGCACCGAGTTCCACGAGCGCATGGGCGATCTGGCCGAGTACCGCGCCAAGAACAACCCGTTCTGATCGTTCAGGGCGGGCCGCCCGCCGGCCCGTCGTCCAGCGTCCACTGCACCAGGGCATCGAAGGCCGGCCGCGCCGCGGCGGCATTCGGGTGGTTGACGATGGCCACCACCAGGTAGCGCCGGCCGCTGTCCCCGAGCACGTAGCCGGCCACGCCGGCCACGTCGCGCAGCGAGCCGGTCTTGAGGTGCGCGCGGCCGGCCGGCGCCTGCGAGCGCCGCAGCGTGCCGTCGGTCGCCGTCGCCGGCAGCGACGCGACGAGGTCCGGCATCACCGGGCTGCGCCAGGCCGACTGCAGCATCCGCGACAGCAGCCCCGCAGTCAGCCGTGTGTCGCGCGACAGGCCCGAGCCGTTGTCCAGCTGCAGCCCGTGCAGCGCGGCGGCGGGCAGGCGCAGGCGGTCGGCCAGCCAGCGCAGCAGCACCTCGCGCGCCGCCTCGGGCGATCCCTGGCCGCCGCGTTCCAGCCCCAGCGTGAGGAACAGCTGCTGCGCCATCACGTTGTTGCTGTACTTGTTGATGTCGCGCACCACCTCGGCCAACGGCGGCGACGCGAACTCGAAGCTGGGCGGGGTGGCGGTGGGGGCCGAGCCTTCGCGCACCCGGCCCGCCAGGCGACCGCCGGCGTCCTCCCACATCTGCGCGATCAGGCGTGCCGCATAGGTCTGCGGCTGCTGGTCGGCGACCGGCCATTGCCGCTCGCCGCAGGCCTCGGCGTACCGGCCCTCGAAGCGGACGTTCGACGGCTCCTCGAAGCGTGCGCGCAAGGCGCCGCGCCAGTCGCCGCAGGCCCCGGCGGCGAGCGGCACCTCGGCCTGCACTGCCGCGCCGGCGAGCACCGGGTCGGCGCTCACCACCGCCACCTGCCGCGCCGTGTCGGGCGTGAAGCGGTAGACGACGGTCTTCTGGTTCAGCAGCAGCGCGTCGGCCCGCACGTTGTAGGGCCGCAGCGGTTCGTTGTCGAAGTCGCCCGGTGCCGCCCGGGGCGGCGCAAAAACGCTGCCGTCGAGCACGATGTCGCCGCGGATCTCGCGCACGCCGGCCTGCTGCACGCGGCGCAGCAGCAGCCACACCCGCTCGAGCACGAGCTTGGGATCGCCGCGGCCCTGGATGATCAGGGAGCCGTCGAGCACGCCGTCGTGCACCTCGCCGTTGAGCCAGACCGGCGTGTTCCACGTCCAGGCCGGGCCCAGCAGGTCGAGCGCCGCGTAGGTCGTCAGCAGCTTCATCAGGGACGCCGGGTTGAGCGGCCGGTCCGCCTGGTGGCGCAGGCGGACGCTGCGTGCGGGCGGGGAGCCGGCGGCGTTGGCACCCCCGGCGTTCGCCTCGGCGCCGACCTCCTCGACCACGACGGAGAGCGCCTCCGCCGGAATGCGCTCGCGCTGCAGGACCGCCGCCACCGCCGGCGGCAGCATCGGCGCGGCCTGCAGCGGGGCGGGCGGCACCACCACGAGCGCAGCGGCCAGCAGGAGGTGCTTCGCGACCAGGTGCGCGGGCATCGTCGCCGCGCGGGAGAACAGGCAGGGCGGCAGGGGCATCGGGGCATGATCGCACGGGCTCGCCGAGCCGGGCACAGGCCTGCCGGGAGGCCCGGCCGGGCACGGGCTTCCCCTACACTGGACACCATGTCGTCGTCGCCCATCACCGCGTGCACCACGCACGCCGAGGCCGCTGCCGCCTCGCCTGCCCTGCTGGCCATCGACACCTCCACAGAACGCCTGGCCGTCGCCGTGCAGGCCGCGGGCCGCGAGGCAGGCGTGAGCGAACCCGGCGGCGCGCTGGCCTCGGCGCGGCTGCTGCCGGTGGTGCAGATGCTGCTGGCGAAGCTGGGCACGCGCCTGTCGGCCCTGGACGCGATCGCCTTCGGCCAGGGCCCGGGCGCGTTCACCGGCCTGCGCACGGCGTGTGCGGTGGTCCAGGGGCTGGCGCTGGGCGCCGGCAAGCCCGTGCTGCCGGTCGACAGCCTGGCCCTCGTGGCCGAGGATGCCCGGGCGCAGCTCGGCGATGCGGCGGGCACGGTGTCGGTGGCGATGGATGCGCGCATGGACGAGATCTACGCCGCCACCTACCGCTGGACGGGCAGCCGGTGGCAGGTGCTGGCCGCACCGGCGCTCTGGGCGGCCGATGCGCTGGCCGCCCGCTGGCAGGCCGAGCCGCCCGCCTGCGTGGCCGGCTCGGCGCTGGCGGCGTTCGGCGAGCGCCTGCCCACCGGCGCCGCCCGCCGCGTGATGCACGAGCATGACCGGGCCGCGGCGCTGCGGCGGCTGGCGGAGCAGGCCTGGCATGCCGGCCTGGCCATCGATCCCGCGCTGGCGCTGCCGCTGTACGTGCGGGACAAGGTCGCGCTCACCACCGCCGAGCGGGCGGCGAAGGTGCTGCCGTGATGCGGGCGGTGTCGCGTTGAGCGCCTTGCTGCAAGCCGTGCCGCCGCCACCCTGGCGGCGCTCGCCGATGACGCTGTCGATGCTCGACGCGGTGCTGGCCGTGGAGCAGGCGGCCTACCCCTTCCCGTGGTCGCGCGGCAACTTCATCGATTCGCTGGCCGCGGGCTACGCCGCCTCGGTCCTGTGCGCCGCCGACGGCGCCCTGATCGCCTACGACGTCGCGATGCGCGGGGTCGACGAGATGCACCTGCTGAACCTCACGGTGGCGCCCTGCTGGCAGCGGCAGGGCCATGGCCGCACCCTGCTCGATGCGCTGGCGGCCGATGCGCGGGCGGCCGGGCTGTCGCGGCTGCTGCTGGAGGTGCGCACGAGCAACGAGCCTGCGCGGCTGCTGTACGAGAAGACCGGCTTCCGCCACATCGGCCTGCGGCGCGGCTACTACCCCGCGCCGGGCGGCCAGCGGGAAGACGCCCTGGTGATGGCGCTGGACCTGGGAGCGTTCGATGCGCTGGAATGACCGCCAGCGCGCGATGCTCGGCGAGATGGGCATCCGCCTCTTCGAGCCGCCCGGCCACGCGGCCGGCCAGCCGCCGCCGGCCGATGACGCGCCGGCGGCGCCCGTCGAGCGCCCGGTAGAGGTCGCCGCGGCCGCACCACCGGCTGCCGCCGCCGCGGCGCCGGGGCCGTCCTCGATCGCCACGCTCGACTGGCAGCCGCTGCGTGAGGCGGTGGCGGCATGCACGGCGTGCCCGCTGTGCGCGTCGCGGCGCAACACCGTCTTCGGCGTCGGCAACACCCGCGCGCACTGGATGATCGTCGGCGAGGCGCCCGGCGAGCAGGAGGACCGGCTGGGCGAGCCGTTTGTCGGGCCGGCCGGCCAGCTGCTCGACAGCATGCTGCAGGCCCTGGGGCTGACGCGGGCCGAGGCGCCGCCGGCGCAGCAGGTGTTCATCGCCAACACCCTGAAGTGCCGACCGCCGCGCAACCGCAATCCCGAACCGGCCGAGCTGGCCCGGTGCGAGCCCTACCTCCAGCGGCAGATCGCCCTGGTGCAGCCCCGCGTCATCCTCGCGATGGGCCGCTTCGCGGTGCAGGCCCTGCTGCGCAGCAGCGAGCCCATCGGCCGGCTGCGCGGCCGGGTCCACCAGTACGAGGGCGTGCCGCTGGTCGTGACCTACCACCCGGCCTACCTGCTGCGCCAGCCGGCCGACAAGGCTCGTTCGTGGGACGACCTGTGCCTGGCGGCACAGGTGCTGGAAGGCCGGCTGGCGCCGGCCTGACGGCCGTCAGCCCTTCGGCGCTTTCACCGGCCGCGTCCACCCCGTCAGGGCGACCTGCTTCGCACGCGCCACGCTGAGTTGCCCGGCAGGGGCGTCCTTGGCGATCGTGGAGCCGCCGCCGATCGTCGCGCCGTCGCCCAGCGTCACCGGCGCCACCAGCACGCAGTTGCTGCCCACGTGCACGTCGTTGCCGATCACCGTGCGGTGCTTGTTCGCGCCGTCGTAGTTGGCGGTGATCGATCCGGCGCCGAAGTTCACCCGCGCGCCCACGGTGGCGTCGCCCAGGTAGGCCAGGTGGTTGGCCTTGGCGCCGTCGGCCAGCGTCGAGTTCTTCACCTCGACGAAGTTGCCGATGTGCACCTCCGCGCCCAGCTCGGCGCCCGGCCGCAGCCGGGCGTACGGGCCGATCAGCGAGCCCGGGCCCACGTGGGCCTGCTCGATGTGGGTGAAGGGGTGGATCACCGCGCCGGCGTCGATGCGCGCATCGCGGACCACGCAATGGGCGCCGATGCGCACGCCGTCGCCGAGCTGCACGTCGCCCTCGAAGATGCAGTTGACGTCGATCTCCACGTCGCGTCCGCACTGCAGGCTGCCCCGCACGTCGAGCCGCGCCGGGTCGGCCAGCCGCACGCCGGCCTCCATCAGCGCCTGCGCCTGGGCGGCCTGGTGCAGCCGCTCGAGCTGCGCCAGCTCGGCCGGGCTGTTCACGCCGCGGACCTCCGCCTCGCTGCGCGCCGCCGAGGCGACCACCGGCAGGCCCTGCGCCACGGCCATGCGCACGATGTCGGTGAGGTAGTACTCCTGCTGCGCGTTCCGGTTGTCGAGCGCCATCACCGCCTGCTTCAGCCACGCCGTCGGCGCGGCCATCATGCCGGTGTAGACCTCGCGGATCTCGCGTTGCGCCGGCGTGGCGTCCTTGTGCTCGACGATGGCCGCGACGCCGCCGGCGGCGTCGCGCACGATGCGGCCGTAGCCGGTGGCGTCGGGCAGCGTCACCGTGAGCAGCGCCAGGCGAGTGCCGCCGCAGGCATCCGCCAGCGCCTGCGCGGTCTCGGTGCGGATCAGCGGCACGTCGCCGTTGAGGATCAGCGTGGTGCCGTCCTCGTCGAGGTGGGGCACCACCTGCTGGATCGCATGGCCGGTGCCGAGCTGGGGCACCTGCTGGACGAAGGCCACGCCGGGCACATGGATTGCCTTCTCGACCTGGTCGGCGCCATGCCCGACGATCACGAGCGTGCGGCGGGCCGGCAGCGGCCGCGTGCTGTCGAGCACGTGCAGCAGGAGGCTCCTGCCGGCCAGCCGATGCAGGACCTTCGGCCGGTCGGATTTCATGCGGGTGCCTTTGCCCGCGGCCATGATGACGATGTGGAGAGCCATGCGTGAACCGAGCAGTGATGTGCTTTGGCGGAGGTGGACGCGGATTATCGGCGCGGCCCTCCTGGCGGCCGCGGTCGCCGGCTGTGCGGTGGTGCAGCTGGCCTACAACCAGGCGCCGCAGTGGGTGGCCTGGCGGCTCGGCGGCTACGTGGACCTCGACGACGACCAGGGCCCGCGTGCGCGCGAGGCGATCGATGCGTGGTTCCGCTGGCACCGCAGCACGCAGCTGCCCGACTACGCGGCGCAGCTCGCGCGCCTGCAGTCCCAGGTGATGGCCCCCACGACGCCCGCGGCCGTCTGCCAATGGGAGACCGAGCTGCTGCAGCGCGCGGACGCCGCACTGGCGCAGGTGGTGGCCCCGGCCGCCGCGATCGCGGTGACGCTGACGCCGGTGCAGTGGCAACAGATCGAACGCCGGTACGAGAAGAGCAACGAGGACTGGCGAAAAGACTTCCTGCAGCCCGACCTGCGTGTGCGCCGCGAGGCCCACCTGGAGCGCAACCTCGAACGGCTGGAGCGCCTGTACGGCCGGCTCGATGCGGCGCAGCAGGCCCGCGTGGCGGCGGCGCTGGCGGCTTCGCCCTTCGATCCGCAGGCGTGGCAGCAGGAGCGGCTGGCGCGCCAGCAGGACACGCTGCAGACCCTGCGCAGCCTGGCGCCGGAGGGCCGGGCCGTGCCGGCGGCCACGGCGCAGGCCGCGGTGAGGGGCCTGCTCGACCGCTGGGTGCGCTCGCCGCGCCCGGCCTATGCGGCCTACCAGCGCAAGCTCAACGACCACAACTGCCACTGGATCGCCGAACTGCACAACAGCACCACACCGGCGCAGCGCCAGCACGCGCGCGAGCGGCTCAGGGGCTGGGAGGCCGATGCCCTGGCGTTGTCGCGGCGCCCCTGAGGCGCCGGCGCGAGGTGCCGCCGGTCAGCGGGCCATCGGGACGGTCACGCGCCGCGGGCTGACGGCGGGGGTCGGGAAGTCCTTCAGCGCCGCCTCGTACATCGCGGCCAGCGTCTGGGCATCGCCGCTGGACATGCCGTCGGTGACCGCACGCGACTCGTACAGCGGCGCGCCGGTGGCGCGGTCGCGGATCAGCACCGCCACTTCGCGCTCGTAGCGCTGGCTGTCGAAGCGGTAGCTGAGGCCCACGCCGGAGCGCCAGCCGCCGTAGCGCCCGTAGCCGAAGCCCCAGTTCCACCACATGGGGTCGTCCCAGGGGGCGCTTTCGTAGCGGGTGATGCGCGAACCGAGCTGCACGGTGACATCGGCCCGCGCCGGATCGGCTGCGGGCTTGAAGCCGGCCTGTTCCACCGCCGCGCGCGCGGCGTCCTCCAGCGCCGCCTGCTGCTGCGGCTGCGCGGCCTGCGAAGGCAGGCGCTCGAACACATAGGTGCCCGGCGCCCGGCCCGCCGGCCAGGTGCCGTAACTGGACACGTCGCTGGTCACGCTGTCGAGCGCGGCGCAGCCGGCCAGCACGGCCAGCGCCGCCGCGGTGGCGGCCAGCCGCACGCCACGGGCCGCAGGGGAGGACAGGAGCTTCATCGCGGTTCCCTTGTATCAGTCGTCGAGCCGCAGCTTCACCACCGAAGGGGCTGCAGGCTCGCAGGGGTCGTCCTCGTCGAAGGCCTTGTCGCCCGCGGGATCGGCCACGCCAGTGGCTTGGAGGCTCGTGAAGGGGTACAGGTTCCTGTCCATCATGTGCGAGGGCACGATGTTGCCCATCGCGGTGAACATGTTGTCGATGCGGCCCGGGTACTGCCGGTCCCAGTCGCGGATCATGGCCTTGATCTGCGCGCGCTGCAGGCCTTCCTGGTTGCCGCACAGCGTGCACGGGATGATCGGGAACGCGCGGTGCTCCGCCCAGCGCTCCAGGTCGGTCTCGGCCACGTAGGCCAGCGGGCGGATCACCACATGCTTGCCGTCGTCGCTCACCAGCTTGGGCGGCATGCCCTTCATGCGGCTGCCGAAGAACATGTTCATCAGCAGCGTCACCACCATGTCGTCGCGGTGGTGGCCCAGCGCGATCTTGGTGGCGCCCAGTTCGCTCGCGACGCGGTACAGGATGCCGCGCCGCAGCCGCGAGCACAGCGAGCACATCGTCTGGCCTTCGGGGATCAGGCGCTTGACGATCGAATACGTGTCTTGCTCCTCGATACGGAAGGGCACCCCCACCTGCTCCAGGTACGCCGGCAGCACATGGGCCGGGAAGCCCGGCTGCTTCTGGTCGAGGTTGACGGCGACGAGCTCGAACGGGACCGGCGCGCGCTTGCGCAGGTTCATCAGGATGTCGAGCAGCGCGTAGCTGTCCTTCCCGCCCGAGACGCAGACCATGATCTTGTCGCCCGCCTCGATCATGTTGAAGTCGGCGATGGCCTGGCCCACCTGGCGGTGCAGCCGCTTGCTGAGCTTGTTGGCTTCGAAGGCGGCCTTGCGGTCGGCGCCGGCGGCTGGCGGGGTGTCGAGGGCGGTGTCGCTCATGGCAGATGCTCTGTTCTGTGGCGCGGCTCAGCGCCGGATGCCGAAGACCTCGACGCCCACGGCGTCGCAGTCGGGGTAGACGTCGGGTTTCTCGGTGGAGACCCGCGCGGCCTTGACCCGCGGGTTGGCCAGCAGCGCCTTCAGCACGTCGTCGGCCAGGGTTTCCTGGAGGTGCACATGGCCGCGCTGCACGCGCTCGGCCACCGTGCGCCGGATGAAGTCGTAGTCGACCACCTCGTGCAGCGCATCCGCGACGGGCGTGGAGACCGCCAGCGGGATGAACAGGTCGACGTTGATCAGCACGCGCTGCTCGCCGCGCTTCTCGAAATCGTGCACGCCGATGTTGATCCACACCTCGTAGTCGCGCAGGAAAAGGCGCCGGCAGTCGGCGAGGTCGGGGTGCAGGAGGTTCATGAGGCGAGGAACATCACGTCGCGCGGCTGGGCCGCGAGGTGCTGGCCGCCGTCGACCAGGATCGTGGTCCCGGTGATGGCGGGCGATTCGAGGACGAAGCGCACCGCATGCGCCACGTCCTCGGGCGTGGAGGAGCGCTCCAGCGGCGTCATGCGGTGCGCCCGCTGGAACTCGGCCTCGCTCATCGGACCCGAGGGCAGCGTGACGCCGGGCGCCACGCCCGCCACGCGCAGGCACGGCGCCAGCGCCATCGCGAGCATCGTGGTCGCGCTCTCGAGCGCCGCCTTCGACAGGGTGTACGAGAGGTGGTCGGGGTTCGGGTTCCAGAGCTTCTGGTCGAGCAGGTTCACCACGCAGCCCCGTGCGCCGCGCGCCTGCGCATGCGCATGCAGCGCCTGCGCGAGCAGGATGGGCGCGGCGGTGTTGGCGCGCCAGTGGCGCTCCATCGTGGCGTGCTGGAACGAGGCGGCGTCGTCGTGCTCGAAGACCGAGGCGTTGTTGACCACGGCGTCCAGCTGCCCGAGGCGCTCGACCACGGCGGGCACCAGGGCGCGGCAGGCGGCTTCGTCCGCCAGGTCGGCGGCCAGCAGCTCGGTCCGCACGCCCAGCGCGCGCACGTCGTCGACGGTGGCCTGCGCGTCGCCGTCGATCTGGTGGCAGTGCACCGCCACGTCGAAGCCATGGCGCGCCAGGTCGAGCGCGATCGTCCGGCCGACCCGCCGGGCCGCTCCGGTGACGAGCGCAACGCGTCGCGTGACCATGGTTTCTAGAATGCCGGAATGCACGAAGTAGAACCCGCCAGTGTATCGAGCGCCCTGCTGGCGCACCTGCGCGGGGAGATCGCGCGCGCCGGCGGCTGGCTGCCGTTCGACCGGTACATGTCGGCGGCGCTGTACACGCCCGGCCTGGGCTACTACGCCCACGGCAGCGTGAAGTTCGGCGCCCTGCCGTCGTCGGGCAGCGATTTCGTGACCGCGCCGGAGCTCTCGCCGTTGTTCGGGCAGGCGCTGGCGGTGCAGTCGCGCCAGGCGCTCGACGCCACCGGCACCGACGCGCTCTGGGAGTTCGGCGCCGGCTCCGGCGCGCTGGCCGAGAGCTTGCTGCAAGCGCTGGGCGACCGCGTGCGGCGCTACACCATCGTCGACCTGTCCGGCAGCCTGCGCGCACGCCAGCAGGCGCGGCTGGCACCCTTCGGCGACCGGGTGCGCTGGGTCGACGCGCTGCCGCCGGCGCTCGAGGGGGTGGTCGTCGGCAACGAGGTGCTCGACGCGATGCCGGTGCAGCTGCTGCACTGGGACGGCACGCGTTGGTGCGAGCGCGGCGTGGCGCTCGACGCCGACGGCGCGCTGGCCTTCGCCGACCGCGCCACCGGGCTGCGCCCGCCGGTGCAGGCCCCGTTCGTGCCCGGCACCACGGTCGAGATCCACCCGCAGGCCGAGGCCTTCGTCCGCACGCTGGCCGAGCGACTGCAGCGCGGCGCGGCGTTTTTCATCGACTACGGTTTCCCGGAGGACGAGTACTACCACCCGCAGCGCACCGGCGGCACGCTGATGTGCCACCGCGCGCACCAGGCCGACGCCGATCCGCTGGCCGATCCGGGGCTGAAGGACATCACCGCGCACGTCAACTTCACCGGCATCGCGCTGGCGGGGCAGGACGCCGGGCTGGAGGTGCTGGGCTACACCTCGCAGGGCCGCTTCCTGCTGAATTGCGGCATCGCGCCCGCGATGGCCGAGGCCCAGGCCCGCGGCGACGTGCGCACGCTCGCGAACGCGCAGAAGCTGGTGGCCGAGCACGAGATGGGCGAGCTGTTCAAGGTCGTCGGCTTCGTCCGCGGCGAGCCCTTCGACGCCGTCGGCTTCAGCGCGGGCGACCGCTCGCACCGGCTGTAGCCGAGGCACCGCGCATGCGCTGGCTCATCGTCTTCCTGCTCGCCTGCCTGATCTTCAACGGGCTGCAGCACTGGCTGCGCCGCATCGGCCTCGGGCGGCTGCCCGGCGACTTCCGCTTCATCCTGTTCGGCCGCGAATGGTTCCTGCCGGTGGCCAGCAGCCTGGTGCTGAGCCTGATCGCGATGGGGATCGGGATGCTGATCTGACACGGCCGCAGAATCGGCGCTTTGCGCGGGGCGCGGCCATGTACGCATCGACCTTCATCTTTGCCAAGAAGCAGTACGACGACGAGTTCCATCGGCTCGACGAAGCGATCGCGACCGCGGCGCGCGCCATTCCCGGCTACATCGGCGAGGAGGCCTGGGAGAACGCGGCCACGGGGCAGATGTCGAACGTGTACTACTGGGCCTCGCTCGAAGCGCTTCAGGCGCTGATGCAGCATCCACGGCACCTCGAAGCCAAAGCGGCGCAATCGAGGTGGCTCGACGGCTACCGCGTCGTCATCTCGCAGGTGCTGCGCAGCTATGGCGACGAGGGGCTGGCACACCCGCTGTCGGGCTTCAGCGCGGCCTGATCAACAGTCCGTGCCGGCGTCCAGCCCGGCCGCCAGCGCCGCCGTGCGCGCCTCGCGCACCGCCTCCCCCACCGCCGGCCCGCGCAGGCCGCGCGCGGCGGCCGCCGCCGACGCCGCCTGCGCATCCACCCCCTGCACGATCGACAGCGCCTTCAGCAGCCGCGCCCGCTGTGGGTAGGGTGCGTCCTCGAAACCCGTGCGCCCGCGTGCATCGCACTCGCAGGCCAGCAGCATCTGGGCGAAGCGCTCGGGCCGGCGCAGCGCGTCGCAGCGCTCCAGCAGGCGCATCACCGCCGCGGCGTTCAACTCGGCGCTGCGGTGCACGTTGCCGTGCTCGCGCGCGGTGACCTCGCCCAGCTCGCGGCACTCAGCCGGCACGCGAAGGCGTTCGCACAGCCGCTGCACCAGCTTCACGCTGCGCGCCTCGTGGGCGATATGGCGCGGCCATTCCTCGGGCGGCGTGCTGCCCTTGCCGAGGTCATGCACCAGGCAGGCGAAGCGCGCGGGCAGCGGTGCGTGCAGGCGTGCGGCCATGTCGACCACCAGCATCACATGCACGCCGGTGTCGACCTCCGGGTGGTGCTGCGGCGGCTGCGGCACGCCCCACAGGCGGTCGACTTCCGGCAGCAGGCGCTGCAGCGCGCCGCACGCGCGCAGCACCTCGAACATGCGGCTGGGCCGCGCCTCCATCAGCCCGCGCGACAGCTCCTGCCACACGCGTTCGGGCACCAGCGCGTCGACCTCGCCGTCGGCCACCATGCGCCCGGCCAGCGCCATCGTCTCGGGCGCGACGCTGAAATCCGGCCAGCGCGCCGCGAAGCGCGCCAGGCGCAGGATGCGCACCGGGTCTTCGGCAAACGCGCCGGACACGTGCCGCAGCACACGTGCCGCCAGGTCCTGGCGGCCGCCGAACGGGTCGATCAGCGTGCCGTCCTCGGCCTCGGCGATGGCGTTGACGGTGAGGTCGCGCCGCTGCAGGTCTTCCTCCAACGTGACGGATGGATCGGCGTGCATCACAAAGCCGCGGTAGCCGGGCGCGGACTTGCGCTCGGTGCGCGCCAGCGCGTATTCCTCGCGCGTCTGGGGGTGCAGGAACACGGGGAAATCGCGCCCCACCGGCACGTAGCCCAGCGCCCCCAGCTGCTCGGCCGTGGCGCCCACCACCACCCAGTCGCGGTCGCCCTCGTGGGGCCCGTCGGGCTGGCCGGCCTGCTCGCGCAGCAGGCGGTCGCGCACCGCGCCGCCCACGCCGTAGATGCGCATCGCGGCTGCTCGCCGGTCAGCGCCGCGCGGTGGCGCGCAGCGGATCGAGCCGCGCCACACCGTCGCGCCGGCCGAGGTAGGAAGGGGCGACCTGCTCCAGCGGCGCCGGCGTGATGCCCAGCGCCGGCAGCCCCGGCAGCGCGCCGGTCGCGACGTTGGGCACCTTCATCGAATCGAGGTTGTCGCACGACATCAGCGGCTCGCCGGGCATCAGCGACATCGCGCCGGCCTGCAGCCGCCCGAGGGCGCCGGGCAGGGCGAGCACCGGCCGGGGGTGGCCCGCCCAGCGCCCGGCCAGCCGCACCAGTTCGCGCAGCGTGTAGACCTGCGGCCCCGCGCACTCGTAGGTCTGCCCGATGGTCTCGGGCCGCTCGAGGCAGCGCACCAGCGCTTCGGCCACGTCGTCGACCCAGCAGGGCTGGAAGCGCGCATCGGCCCCCGCGAGCGGGATCACCGGGAACACGGCCTGCAGCCCGGCGAACGTGTTCAGGAAGCGGTCTTCCGCGCCGAACAGCACCGAGGGCCGCAGCACCGTGAGGTCCAGCCCCGAGGACTCGAGCACCGCCTCGCCGGCGGCCTTGCTGCGCAGGTAGCGCGACGGCGCGCTGCTCGACGCGCCGAGCGCGCTCACGTGCAGCACGCGCCGCACCCCGGCGGCGCGGCAGGCTTCGGCCAGCTGCCGGGGCAGTTCGGCATGCGCGCGGCGGAAGGCCTCCTCGCTGCCGTGCAGGATGGCCACGAGGTTGACCACCGCGTCGCAGCCGTTCAGCAGGCGTGCCAGCTGCCGCGGGTCGTTGACGTCGGCCTGGACGACCTCCACGGTGGGCAGGAAGCGCAGCGCGTTGCCGCGTGCGGCGCGCCGCGTCGGCACGACGATGCGGCCGCCGGCGCCGCCGCTGCGGCGTACCAGCCGTTCGACGAGGACGCGGCCGACGAAGCCGGTGCCGCCCAGCACGAGGATGTTGCGCAGGTGGTTGTCTTGGTTCATGGCAGGTCCCGGTCGTTGGTGATCGGCGAGCGCGGGCCGATCGGGCCGCCCAGGCGCGGCTTCAGGGCAGGGGGCTTGCCGGTGATCAGCGCGCTGTACACCGTGGCGTTGCCCAGCACCTTCTTCACGTAGTCGCGCGTCTCGCTGAAGGGGATGTTCTCGGCCCAGGCCGCGGCCTCCACCGTGGCGCCTTCGCGCCAGCGGCGCGGCCGGCCCGGCCCCGCGTTGTAGGCCGCGGCGGCCATGGCCTGCGAGCCGCCGAAGTCGTCCAGCGCGAGCTTCAGGTAGGCCGTGCCCAGCCGCAGGTTGGTGTCGCGGTCGTTGATCATGTCGGCGCTGTAGTCGAGGCCGATCTTCTTGGCCGTCCAGCGTGCGGTGGCCGGCATGATCTGCATCAGCCCCGAGGCGCCCACATGCGAGCGCGCGTCCATGATGAAGCGCGACTCCTGGCGGATCAGGCCGTACACGTAGGCCGGATCGAGGCCGATCGAGCCGGCCTGCTCCACCACGTGGCGCCGCAGCGGCATCGGGTAGCGCTGCTCGAGGTCGATCTCGTTGCGCGTGCGGTCGCTGGTGTTGATGCAGCGGTCCCAGACCTCGCGCTCGCAGGCCCACTGCGCCGCGGCGAGCAGCTCGCGGTCGGCCATGCCGCGCAGCGTGAAGTTCCATTCCCGCACGCCCTCGCTGCGCAGGCCCAGGCCGATCAGCTGCAGCGCCCGCTGCAGGCCCGGGTTGGCGCGCGCGGCGGCCCGCTCCTGCGCGGTGAGCGGCGCCGGCGCCGGCGGCAGCGCGAGGCTGCGGCCGAGGTCTTCCGTGGCGAGCTGGCCGTAGAAATGCAGCGGCGATGCGATGGCCTGCAGCACCGTCTCGGCCTCGCGGCGCTGCTCGTCGCCCCGCGGGCCCTGCGGCGCGGTCTCGCGCAGCGCGCGGCCCTTCCAGTACTGCCAGCCCGCGTCGGCCTGCTCCTCGGCGCTCATCTCGTCGATCGCACGGGCGACGATGGCCCAGCGCTCTGCCGCCGGGAAGCGCAGCGCGCTGCGCACGGCCCAGGCCAGCGTGTCGTCGGTCCATTGCGAATCGCTGGCATGGGGCTTCTGCTCGCGCTGGGCGAAGGCCTCGGCGTAGGCCGTGACCGCGTCGGCCTGGAGCTTCTGCGCATGGCTGCGGCCCACCTGCGACCAGGCCCAGCCCGCGGGCGCCTGCGGCAGCAGCCGCGCCCAGCGCGCGCGCAGCAGCGCGGTGGCGTTGTCCGGGTCGTCGGCGGCCATGCGGGCCAGCGCCACCGCGGTGACTTCGGCGGTGTCGTGGGTCATCACCACGGCCTTGCGGCCCAGCGGCTTGGCCGGCTGCGCAAAGGCCTCGGCCACCGCTGCCGCGAGCTGCGGGCTCACCAGCGCGGCGGCGGACCGGGCGGCCGCGGGCTTGTTGCCCTCGGCCGCCTGGCGGATGCGGCGCCAGACGTCGTCCTTCGTGAAGACCTTGGCTTCGTACAGCGTGGCGGCCATCAGGGCGCAGCCGTCGTCGAGGTCGCGCTGCGCGAGCCAGGCCGGCAGCGCCGCATCGCGCACCTGCTGGCCGTCCAGGTGCGCGGTGAGCAGCGCGTAGCAGGTGACCTGGCGGTCGTCGTTCATCCGGAAGCGCGGGAAATCGCGGCTGAAGTTGGCCCAGTCGCGCCGCTTGCCCAGCTCGAGCAGCCAGTCGTTGCGCAGGCGGTCTTCGACGTAGCTGCCGGGCCAGCGCGCGTAGAAGGCTTCCAGTTCGTCCTGCTGCGCCGTGTTCAGGCGGCTGCCGAGTTCCCAGTAGTCGACCCAGGACGCCAGCGGATGGCGGGTGGCTTGCGCGGCGTCGCGCAGCGCGACCAGGCGCACGCGGTCTTTCTTGCGCTGCGCCTCGCGGGCCTCGAGCACGAGGCCGTCGGCGCCCTGGGCGCGCACGAGCGGCGCCTGCGTGGTGAGGAGAAGGGCGGTGGCCAGGCCGATGAGGCTGGCCAGGGGGCGGGGCTTTTGCATCGGTGCTTCGGTGAATGCGTGGAGCGGCCGCGGTGCGTTGAAGGCGCTGCGGCGCGGGCGGGGGGCGCAGGGGGCGCGGCAGATGGATTTGAATGTAGCGCAGCGGTTCCGCCGCGCGTTGACAAGGGCCCGCCCTCGTCAGGCGGATTCGCCCAGCGTTCGCCGCGTCTCGCGGGCCTGTTCCACCACCCAGTCGATGAAAGGCTGCAGCTCCGGCCGGCGCTGCGCGTTGCTGCCGTGGATCAGCCAGTAGGCGAAGGGCGAGCGCTCGCGGCCCGCCTCGCCGAACGGTTCGATCAGCTCGCCGCGCTGGATCGACTCCTGCACCAGCGCCAGCCGCGCCAGTGCCACCCCTTGCGCCGCGAGGGCCGCCTGGATCTGCTGGTGGGTGTAGTTCAGGTAGATCCAGCGCAGGGGCTCGAGCTGCGGTTGCCCGCGCTGGCGCAGCCAGTAGCGCCAGGTGAGGAACTCGGCGCTGGGGCGGTGGTCGTCCTCCTCCAGCAGCGCATGGCGGGCCAGGTCGGCCGGATGGGCGAGGGGCGGCGCCTGCCCGCGCTGCGCCTGCTCGGCGAGCACCTGGCAGACCACCGGCGTGAGCACCTCGCCGAAGAGGTGGATCGAACCAGGCGGCGCCTGGTCCGGGTGGCAGTAGCGCAGGCCGATGTCCAGCTCCGGGTCGTCGATGTCGAGCAGGGCATCCGTCGCGGAGATGCGGATGTCGATGTCGGGGTGCATGCGCTGGAACGAGTGCAGCCTCGGGATCAGCCACAGCGATGCGAAGGACGCGAAGGTGGTCACGCCGACATGCCGCCGGCCGGCCGAGACGCGGATCTGCCGCACCGTGGCGTCGAGCCGGTCGAGCAGCGGCGCGGCCGAGCGCAGCAGCGTCGCCCCGGCGCCGGTGAGCTCCACGCTGCGGGTGCCGCGCAGGAACAGCACGGCGCCCAGTTCTTCTTCCAGCGCGCGGATCTGCCGGCTGATCGCCGACTGCGTGAGGTGCAGTTCCTGCGCCGCGCCGCTGAAGCTCAGGCGCCGGGCCACCGCCTCGAAGGCGCGCAACGGGCCGACGGAGAGGGGGCGCTGCCGCAGTCTATTCATGATCAATGCGCATCAATCGGGGTCGAACTGCTCATTCGACAGGGGGCCTGTCGTTGACGAGAATTTCCTCTACACACCCAGCCACCGGAGTATGTCATGAGCACCGCATTGATGAGCTTTTCGCAAGCTGACGCAGCGGCTTGGTCCGTTGCCTTGCCGGCCGGTACCGCTCGCCGCATCGCACCGGCCCGGCATGCCCGCTGGCTCGCGGTCACCGAAGGCCAGGTCTGGCTCACGACCGACGACGCCCGCCCGGGTGCCGGCGGCGACATCTGGCTCTCGCCCGGCGAGGGCCATGCGCTCGGCGCCGGCGTCGAGGCGGTCGTGGAAGGGCGGGCCGCCGCGGTCTTCCAGCTGGTCGAGGCGCCTCAGCCCCGTACCGTGCCCGGGCGCAGCGCCTGGCAGCGGCTGGGCGGCGCGCTGGAGGCCTCGCGGCGTTCGCTGCAGTTCGGCGCGATCGCACCGACCTGCGTGTGATCCGTGCGCCGGCTCAGCGCCGCTGGCGCGGCCGCGGGGCCGCCAGGGCCGCCTGCAGCGCCAGCCGCGCCCAGGGCTGCATCAGCGCCGGCGATTCCATCGCCTCGGCCGGCGCGGTCCAGTAGTTCATCGTCACGCGCCGGTCGCCCTTGGCTTCGTAGGTGAAGGGCTCGCAGCCGGCCTCGCGGAAGCGCGCCTGCGTTGCCTCGTTCGCCTTCAGGTACAGGCGCTCCCACGCGACGATCGCGATGAAGTGCCCGTCCAGGTAGATGCCGTGGCCGCCGAACATCCGCCTGGCGCGCGCGTCGCCCAGCGGCGCGAGCAGCTCCAGGCAGTGGGCGACGATCGGGTCGGCGGGGGCGGTGGCGCGCATCCGGGCAGTCTAGGCCGGCCACAATCGGGTTTCCGCCACCGACCCCCTCGCCCGCCATGCCTGCCGACTTCAGCCTGGAACCGTCCCGCGACAAGAAGGTGCTGCGCCGCCAGCTCCAGGCCGAGCGGCTCGCGATGATCGACCGCCACGAGCGCGCGATGCACCTGCAGCGGGTGCTGCGCGTGTGGCTGGTGGCCCGCAAGGAGACGACGATCGGCGCCTACTGGCCCATCAAGGGCGAGTTCGATGCGCTGCCCGCGCTCTTCCGCTGGAGCGAAGCCGACCCGGCGCGCCGCATCGGCCTGCCGGTGATCGACCGCGAGACCAAGCAGCTGCGCTTCCACGTCTGGTACCCGGGGTGCCCGATGGAGGAGGATGCCTTCGGCATCCCCAAGCCCAAGGACACCGAGGAATTCCAGCCGCAGATGCTGCTGGTGCCCTGCGTGGGCTACGGCCCCGGCGGCGTGCGCCTGGGTTACGGCGGCGGCTTCTACGACCGCACGCTGGCGGCGATCGAACCCAAGCCGTACACGGTGGGCGTCGGCTATTCGCACGGCTTCCTGCCGTGGCTCCAGCCCGAGCCGCACGACGTGCCGCTCGACGCGATGCTCAACGAGGACGGCGTCGTCGCCGACGCCGATCCGCAGTGACCTGAACCTGCCTCAGGCGGCCGGGCCGAGCTGGAGGCGTTTGCAGAGCTCCAGCGTCAGCGGGCTCTGGTTCATCGTGTAGAAGTGGAGGCCCGGCGCGCCGCCGGCGATCAGCCGCTCGCACAACGAGGTGACCACGTCGAGGCCGAACGCGCGGATCGAGGCCGCGTCGTCCAGGAAGCCCTCCATCTTCAGCGCCACCCAGCGCGGGATCTCGATGCCGTCGCGCTGCGCGAACTGCGCGATCTTCGCGAAGTTGTGGAAGGGCATGATGCCCGGCACCACCGGCACCTCGGCGCCCAGCTTGCGGGTCTGCTCGACGAAGTGGAAATACGCGTCGGGGTTGAAGAAGAACTGCGTGATCGCGGCGGTGGCGCCGGCCTTCACCTTCTCGACGTAGTGCTGCACGTCGCGGGCGGCGTAGCGCTGCTCGGGGTGGTATTCCGGATAGGCCGCCACCTCGATCTGCCAGTCGGGGCCCTGCGTCTCGCGGATGAAGCGCACCAGCTCGGCGGCATAGCGGAACTCGCCCGCGACCGCGGTGCCGCTGGGCAGGTCGCCGCGCAGCGCGACGATGCGGCGGATGTTCTGCGCGCGGTAGGTGGCCAGGATCTCGGCCAGCCCGGCGCGCGTGGAGCCCACGCAGGACAGGTGCGGCGCGGCCTCGAAGCCGGCCTTGGCGATGGCGCTCACGGTGGCCAGCGTCTTGTCGCGCGTGGCGCCGCCGGCGCCGTAGGTCACGCTGAAGAACTCGGGCTTCAGCGCGCCCAGCTCCTGCACCACGGTCTTGAGCTTGTCGTCGCCGACCGGGGTGTTGGGCGGAAAGAACTCGAAGCTGATCGGCACGGTCATGGGGTTGCTCTCGGAAGATCGGGGGTTCGTGCGTGCACGAAGAACTCGGTGTTGCCGTCGCCGCCGGCGATCGGGCTCGGGAAATAGGCGGCCACCGCCAGCCCGTGCGCGGCGCAGGCCTCGCGGATGCGCTGCTCCACCACAGGGTACGACGCGGCGCTCTTCACCAGGCCGCCCTTGCCGATGTCCTGCGGCTGCAGTTCGAACTGCGGCTTCACCAGCATCAGCAGCTCGCCGCCCGGCTCGAGCAGCGGCGCCAGCGCGGGCAGCACCAGCGTGAGCGAGATGAAGGACAGGTCGCCGGTGACGAAGCCGAAGCGCCCGAGCCCGGCGTCGACATGGCGGGCGTTGACGCCTTCCAGCGCCTGCACGCGCGGGTCGCCGCGCAGCTTCGGGTGGAGCTGGCCGTGGCCGACGTCGATGCCGACCACACGCGCCGCGCCGCGCGCCAGCAGCACGTCGGTGAAGCCGCCGGTGCTCTGGCCCACGTCGAGGCAGGTGCGGCCGGCCACGTCGACGCCCGCCTGTGCAAGCGCGCCTTCCAGCTTGAGCCCGCCGCGCGACACCCAGCGCAGCTCGGCGTCGTCGGTCAGCTCGACGGTGCAGCCTTCGGGCAGGTCTTCGCCCGCCTTCTTCGGCACCTGCCAGCCCTGCGGGCCCTGCCAGCGCACTGCGCCGCGCTCGATCAGCCGCTGCGCAGCCGAGCGCGTGGGCGCCAGCCCTTGCTGCACGATGAGTTGGTCAGCGCGTGTCACAACCGTGGATAAGGAAAGGCGAATTGCTCCAGCAGACACCGCGGATCCGGCTCTGCCGGTCCGCTGGTGGCGCCCCCTTGAGGGGGAGCGCCGGAAGGCGCTCCGGGGGTGGTCTCAATACCTGTACGTATCGGGCTTGTAGGGGCCGTTCTTGTCCACGCCGATGTACGCGGCCTGCGCGTCGGTCAGCGTGGTCAGCTGCGCGCCCAGCTTCGACAGCTGCAGGCGCGCGACCTTCTCGTCCAGGTGCTTGGGCAGCACGTACACCTTGCCGACCTTGTATTCCTTCGGCTTGGTGAACAGCTCGATCTGGGCGATGGTCTGGTTCGCGAAGCTGGAGCTCATCACGTAGCTCGGGTGGCCCGTGCCGCAGCCCAGGTTCACCAGGCGGCCCTTGGCCAGCAGGATGATGCGCTTCTCGGGCTTCTTGCCCTTGGCCGGGAAGATCACGTGGTCGACCTGCGGCTTGATCTCTTCCCACTTGTACTTCTCGAGCGACGCGACGTCGATCTCGTTGTCGAAGTGGCCGATGTTGCAGACGATGGCCTGGTCCTTCATCGCGGCCATGTGCTCGTGGCGGATGACGTCCTTGTTGCCGGTGGTGGTGACGAAGATGTCGGCCTTGTCGGCGGCGTACTCCATCGTCACGACCTTGTAGCCTTCCATGCAGGCCTGCAGGGCGTTGATCGGGTCGATCTCGGTCACCCACACCTGGGCCGACAGCGCACGCAGCGCCTGCGCCGAGCCCTTGCCCACGTCGCCGTAACCCGCCACGACGGCGACCTTGCCGGCGATCATCACGTCGGTGGCGCGCTTGATGCCGTCGACCAGCGATTCGCGGCAGCCGTAGAGGTTGTCGAACTTGCTCTTGGTGACCGAGTCGTTGACGTTGATGGCGCGCAGCATCAGCGTGCCCTTGGCCGACATCTCGTTCAGGCGGTGCACGCCGGTGGTGGTTTCCTCGGTCACGCCGATGATGTTCTTCAGGCGGCGGCTGTACCAGGTCGGGTCGACCTTCAGCTTGGCCTTGATCGCGGCGTGCAGGATCTTCTCTTCCTCGCTGGTGGGCTTGCCCAGCGCCTTGATGTCCTTCTCGGCCTTGGCGCCCAGGTGCATCAGCAGCGTGGCGTCGCCGCCGTCGTCGAGGATCATGTTCGGGCCGTCGGCGCGGCTGCCGCGGGTGGGCGTGAACTCGAAGATGCGGTGGGTGTAGTCCCAGTAGTCTTCCAGCGACTCGCCCTTGACCGCGAACACCGGCGTGCCGGCCGCGGCGATGGCGGCCGCAGCGTGGTCCTGCGTCGAGAAGATGTTGCACGAGGCCCAGCGCACTTCGGCGCCCAGCGCCTGCAGCGTCTCGATCAGCACGGCGGTCTGGATCGTCATGTGCAGCGAGCCGGTGATGCGCGCACCCTTCAGCGGCTGGGTCTTCGCGAACTCCTCGCGGATCGCCATGAGGCCGGGCATCTCGGTCTCGGCGATCTTGATCTCCTTGCGGCCCCACTCGGCGAGCGACAGGTCGGCAATGGCGTGGTCGGGGGCGGGGACGGGTTTGAGGACGGCGTTCATAGAGGGCTCCGGTTCAAGGGGCCCGCCGAATCGCGAGAAGGGGAGGAAGGATCCGCTCACCCAGGACACGACTCGTGCGGGTGAGCGTTGTTGCAGGCCGCGGCGGCGGGTGCCGCGGCGGTGGTCCGAGCCTGGGGCACGTGCCGTGCCTTGCAACGCTCCTCGGAAAGTGCCGGGATTGTAGTGGCGTGCGCGGCCGCCTGCCGACGGTGCAAACGCCGGAAAAGCCCGGTCGAACGCGGCCATTCGTCTGTGCAAGACTGGCGCCATGTCCCTCCCCCCGTCCGCCGCCCGCCCCTGGGCGCAGGCGCCGGCGGCCGCGCTGGCGGCCGTGCACGGCGTCTTCACCGACATCGACGACACCCTGACGCGCGACGGCGCGATCGATCCGCCCGCGCTGGCCGCGTTGCAGGCGCTGCACGAGGCCGGCGTGCCGGTGATCGCCATCACCGGCCGGCCGCTCGGCTGGAGCCGCGAGCTGGCCAGCCGGTGGCCGTTGCGCGCCATCGCGGCCGAGAACGGCGCGGTGGCGCTGCTGCGCGAGGGCGGCGGCTGGCGCGAGGCGTATGCCCAGGACGAGGCCACGCGCGCGGCCAACGCCCCCCGCCTGCGCGCGGCCGCCGCCCGCCTGCTGCACGAGGTGCCCGGCGCCCGGCTGGCGCGCGACAGCGCCGGCCGCGTCACCGACATCGCGATCGACCACAGCGAGTTTACCCACCTGCCGCCCTCGGCCATCGCGCAGGCGGTGCGGGTGATGCACGAGGAAGGCATGCACGCCAGCGTCAGCTCGATCCACATCAACGGCTGGTACGGGGGGCACGACAAGTGGAGCGGCGCCTGCTGGATGCTGCAGGCGCTGGCCGGCCGCGAGCTGCCCGATGAAGTGGACCGGTGGATCTACGTGGGCGACTCCACCAACGACCAGGCGATGTTCGCGCGCTTTGCGCTGAGCGTCGGCGTGGCCAACCTGCGGCGCTTCGCGGCCGAGCTGCACACCTGGCCGGCGTACCTCACCCACGGCGAGCGGGGCGCGGGCTTTGCCGAAGTCGCGCAGCGCGTGCTGGCCTGCCGGCCGGGCGCGCCGGGGCGGTGAAGGCCGCGCCCGCACCCGGCATCGGCACCGCGCTGGCCCTGGCGCTGGCGGCCGCGGTGTCGCTGGGCCTGGCGCGGTTCTCCTACGCCTTGCTGCTGCCGCCGATGCGCGCCGACCTGGGCTGGAGCTACTTCACCGCCGGCGCGATGAACACCGTCAATGCCGCCGGCTACCTGGCCGGCGCGCTGCTGCTGCCGCCGCTGCTCGCGCGGCACGACGCCCGGCGGGTGCTGCTGGCGGGCAGCGTCGGTGCCGCGGCGCTGCTGGCGGCCCACGGCGCGGCCACCGGCGAGCTGCCGCTGTTCCTGCTGCGCTTCACCACCGGCGTGGCGAGCGCGGCGACCTTCGTGGCCGGCGGCCTGCTGGCCGCGCGGCTGGCGCAGTCGGCGCCCCATCCCGGCCTGGTGCTCGGCCTCTACTACGGCGGCACGGGCCTGGGCATCGTCGCCTCCGCGCTGGCCGTGCCGCCGCTCGCGGCGCGCAGCGGCCTGCATGCGTGGCAGGGCGCCTGGTGGGCCCTGGGCGCGCTGGCGGCGCTGTGCACCGCGGCCCTGGCCGCGGCGACGCGGGGCCTGGCGTCGCCGAAGCCGCCGGCCGCGGCCGCCCGCGAGGCGGTGCGCTGGCGCCGCTTCGGCTTCATGCTGGCAGGCTACCTGATGTTCGGGCTCGGCTACATCGGCTACATGACCTTCGTGGTCACGCTGCTGCGCGAGCAGGGCCTGGCCGAGCCGCTGATCGTCGCCTTCTACGTGGTGCTCGGGCTGGGCGTCGTCGCGTCGTCGTGGCTGTGGGCCGGCCTGCTGCAGCGCTACCGCGGCGGGCAGCCGCTGGCGCTGCTCAACGGGCTGCTGGCGGTGGCGACGCTGCTGCCGGTGCTGCTGGCCCACCCGGTGGCGGTGTTCGCCTCGGGCGCGCTGTTCGGCGGCGTGTTCCTGTCGGTCGTCGCCTCCACGACCGCGTTCGTGCGCCACAACCTGCCGGCCTCGGCGTGGCCCGCCGGCATCAGCGCCTTCACCATCGTGTTCGCGGCGGGGCAGATCGTCGGCCCCAGCGTGGTGGGCTGGATCGCCGACGGCCCGGGTGGGCTGGCGCGAGGCTTCGTGTGCTCGGCCGCGGTGCTCGCGCTGGGCGCCGCGATCGCGCTGCGTCAGCGGCCGCTGGGCTGACGCGGCGGGCCGGTCGGCCCGTGGCGCGGCTCGGCACCGCGCACCTCGAAGCGCACCTGCTGCACGAGCCGCCCATCCCGGCCGTGCAGCGCCAGCACATGCCGGCCGGGCCAGGGTGCCCACTGCAGGTGCGACCCTTCGCCGATGCGTCGGCCGTCGAGGCGCCAGACGCCGTCGGCGCCCTCGAAGACGATGCGCTGCGCGCCGGGCGGCATGTCCGGGTCGATGGCGAACAGGCTGCCGTCGCGCGGCTGCACGATGCCGAAGGGCGCACGCTGCGCGCTGCGCTGCCACACGGCCTGCTCGGTGCCGGCGATGAACCACTCGTCGCGCGGCGCCTCGTCCATCCCCTCGAAGCGCACGGCCTGGCGCAGCACGCCCGCCGGCGCGGCGGGGCGGGCTGCGCGCTCGCCGTCCTGCAGCGCCTGCACGATGCCGCGCCAGACCGGCGCGGCGCCGGTGGTGCCGCTCACGTGGTGCATCGGCTCGCCATCGGCATTGCCGACCCAGACGCCCACCGTGAAGCGCTCGGTGAAGCCGATGCACCAGTTGTCGCGCAGGTCCTTGCTGGTGCCGGTCTTCACCGCCGCGAAGCGCCGCGTGACGAGCGGGCTGTCGAGCCCGAAGGTCAGCGCGCGGGCGTTGTTGTCCGCCAGGATGTCGGCCACGAGCCAGGCGGCCCGCGGGTCCATCACCTGCAGGCCGGCGCGCGCGGGGGCCGGGCGGCCCGGCGCGGCCGGCAGCCACACGGCCGGGCCGAAGCGCCCGCCGTTGGCCAGCGCGCGGTAGGCGTTGGCCAGGTCGAGCAGCGTGACGTCGGCGCTGCCCAGCACCAGTGCGTGGCCGTGGTACCCCGCGGTGTGGTCGATGTGCAGGCCCAGCGCGTTGAGCCGCTCGAACACGGCGTCCGGGCCCAGCATCGCGCCCACCCGCACCGCCGGCACGTTCAGGCTGGCGCCCAGGGCGCTGCGCGCGCTCACCCAGCCCTTGAAGCGCCGGTCGTAGTTCTGCGGCTGGTAGAGCCCGCCGATGCCGTCAACGCCGGTGGCCAGCTCGGCCGGCGTGTCGTCGAGCAGGCTGGCGGGCGTGATCAGCCGGCGCTCGAACGCGAGGCCGTAGACGAACGGTTTCAGCGTCGAACCGGGCTGGCGGCGCGCCACCACCGCATCCACCTCGTGCGCCGCCGACAGGCCCGCGCCGGCCGAGCCTACCCAGGCACGCACCTCGCCGCTGGCGTTGTCGATCACCACCACGGCGCCGTCCTGCACGTTGCGGCGCTGCAGCTCGGCGAGCTGCTGGCGCAGCGCCTGCACGGCCAGGCGCTGGACCGCTGCGTCCAGCGTGGTCCGCACGTCGCCGCGGACGGGGGCCCGGCTGCCCAGCGCCTGCACCACGCGGCGCGCCAGGTGCGGCGCCAGCGGCTCGACGGCGGTGGGCCCGGGCCGCCGTGCCAGCGCGTGGGCGGCCAGGGTCTCGATGCCGGCGCACGGCAGCCGCTGCGCCTGGAGCACGCCGCAGGCGCGGCGGGCCACGTCGGCCGCCGCGGCGTTGGGTGCGCGCACCAGGGCCGACATCACCGCCGCCTCGGGCGCGTCGAGCCCGCTGGGGTGCTTGCCGAAGAGCTGCTGCGACGCGGCCGCCACGCCCACCAGTTCGCCGCGCAGCGGCACGCGGTTCAGGTAGGCCTCGAGGATCTCGGTCTTGCGCCAGCGCGCCTCCAGCTCGCGCGCCATCGCGATCTGGCCGATCTTCTGCGCGACGCTGCGCCCGCCGGCCGGCCGCGCCAGGCCGTCGTCGAGCAGGCCGGCGAGCTGCATGGTCAGCGTCGAGCCGCCCTGGGTGCGCGTGTTGACGGCGTTCGCCCAGGCGCTGCGCGCCAGCGCCGCCCAGTCGACGCCGCTGTGCGCCCAGAAGCGCCGGTCCTCGCCGAGCACGAGCGCGGTCCGCAGCGCGGGCGACACCTCGTCGAGCGCCGTCCAGGGGCCGACGCGCACGCGGGAGTCCACGCGCACGCCCTGCAGCGGCTCGCCATGACGGTCGCGCACGACGATGTCCGACGGCAGGTGCGCGGCCCGCACGTCGGCGAAGCCCGGCAGCCCCGCGGCCAGCGCGCCGCCCGCCGCCGCCGCGGTGGCGGCGAGCGCGGCAAGGGCGCGCCGGCGCATCGTCAAGGCTGCACCTCCAGCGTCTCGTTCGGCACCTCGCCGAAGACCTCGGGCGCGTACATCGCCTCGACGCGGGTGGGCGGCAGCGCGAAGCGGCCGCTGCTGTTCAGGCGCAGCGTGTACTCCAGCAGGTGGGTGCCGCGCGGCATCCACTCGTGGTACGCGCGCCAGGCCGCCGGCGCCCGCTCGACGTAGGCCAGCAGCGCGCCGCCCTCGCGCCGCTCGCCGCGCGTGGCGATCTGCGAGTCGCGGTTGCCGCCGCCGCCCAGCACCGTCGCGCCGGTGGGCAGCGGATCGCTGACGACCACCCAGCCCATGTCGCCCAGGGCCTGGAGCTCCAGCCGCACCCGCAGCAGGTCGCCGCGCGACCACCGGCCCGGCGTCTTCTGCGCCACCGGCACGATGCTGCGGCCGATGCGGTAGCCGGCGGCGACCGGCGCCTTGAGCGGCACCGCGGCCAGCGCCTGCAGCGTGGCCCAGGGCCGGCCGCTGCCCTGCTGCGCCAGTTCGAGCGTGGCGGGGGCGCCCTCGGGCCACGCCAGGCTGAGCGCGCCGCCGGCCGGCTGCAGCGCCCAGTCGAACGCGCCGCTCTCGGCGCCCAGGCGCACCGCGGTGCGGCCGGCCACCGGCGTGCCCTCGAAGGCCGCGGAGAAGCGGTCGAGCGCCAGCGATCCCCACAGGTTGGCCGGGGTCGTGCGCCAGGCGCCGCCCTGCTGGCGGGCGAGGGCGCCGGTCACCAGCCGGGGCAGCTCGGCGCGCCACGAGGGCTCCTCGAGCAGCGCCAGCACCAGCCGCGCGGCGTTGGCATCGGCGCTGTCCATCAGCCACCACCAGCCGTCGCTGTCCTCGGTGGAGAAGCGCAGCGTCGTGCCGCTGTAGGCGAGCCGCGCGCGCAGCAGCTGCCGGGCCTCGTCGAGGCGCTGCGCCCGCCCGGGCACGCCCTCCACGCGCTGCAGGATCTGCAGCCAGTCGATCAGCGCCGCCGTGGGCCAGGCCGCCGGCGCGATCGCGATCGACCCGAGCATGCGGGCGCTGGCACGGCCGTGGCGCGACAGCGCCTCGATCGCCGCGAGCTTGCGCACGTCGAGGTCGGGCCGCGGCGCACGCGTGCTGCGGGTGAGCCGGCCTTCGACGAAGGCGGCCAGGCCCTGCAGCATCGGCTCCAGCGCGGACGCCGGCAGCGCGAAGCGCGGGTCGAGCAGCGCGGCTTCGTGGCTGGCCTGCACCAGGTAGGCGGTGAGCCGGTCGTGGCCGCGCGGCGCGTCGCCCGCCGCCGGCGGGAAATACAGCGCGAGGCCGTCGCTGTCGAGGTGGTCGGGCAGCTCGGCCACCACGCGCTGCCAGCGGGTGGCGTCGCGCAGCCCGATCGCGACCGACGCGCGCTGCTCCAGGCAGCTGTACGGGTAGGCCTCGAAGAAGCGCCGCAGCCCGGGCAGCTCGGCCGACAGCCGCGGCTGCAGCGCGATCTGCACGCCGCCGGCCTTGGGGCCGTGCGCCGGCAGCGCGTCGGCCGGCGCGGCCAGCGGCACCGAGAGCGTGCCGTCGAGCTGCGTCAGCGTGGCCTGCATCACCCGCAGCGGCACCGCGGGCGCGATGGACTGCGTGATGCGCAGCTGGTCGCGCGCGGCGCCGCCCCGTTCGGCGACCGCGGCCTCCCAGGCCAGCAGCTGTACGCCGGCAGGCACCGTCACGGGCCACACCACCTCGGCCGCGCCGCCGGCGGGCAGGCTGACGCTGCGCGCCTCCAGGCCCGGCACGCCGGCCGCCTTCAGCGTGGCCTGGACCTCCATCGCGCGCGAGGTGGTGTTGCGCAGGGTGAAGACGGCGTTGTAGCTGTCGCCCTCGCGCGCCAGCGGCGGCAGGCCGGAGAGCATCTGCAGGTCCTGCGAGACGCGCACCTGCGTGCTGCCGGAGCCGAAGCGGTCGGTGCCCGCGTCGGCGACCGCGACGAGCCGGAAGCTCGTCAGCGAATCGTTCAGCGGCACCTCGATCGACGCTTCGCCGCGGGCGTCCAGCTGCACGTCGCCGCGCCACAACAGCAGGGTGTCGAACAGCTCGCGCGTGGGGTTGCGGCCCCCGCCGCCGCCGGCGGGCACCGCCTTGCGGCCGTAGTGCCGGCGCCCGATGACCTCGCCCTGCGCGGTGGCGGTCTGCACGCTCCACGGCCGCGGCTGGAACATCGCGCCGAGCAGGTCCCACGAGGTGTTGGGCTGCAGCGCGAGCAGGCCCTCGTCCACGGCGGCGAAGGCGACCGACGTGCCCGCCAGCGGCTGGCCGCCCTGCGTCACGCGCACCTTGACCTTCGCCGTCTGCCGCACCTGGTACTGCGGCTGGTCGGCGCTGACCTGCACGTCGAGCCGGTGCGCATCGAGCCCGACCTGCAGCTGCGTCGCGCCGAACTTGTAGGCCGGCTTCGCGAGGTCGACCATCGCGGCGGGGGGCCGCCAGTCGGGGGCCTCGTGGCGGTACGCCCGCCACCAGTCGACCGGCGCCCGCCAGCCCCAGCGGAAGAACGAGTACCAGGGCACCTCGCGCAGCCGCCCGCGCAGCGCGAGCACGCTGACGTAGACGTTGGGCGCCCAGGAGCCGGCCTCGTCGCCGCCGGCCGCCGCGCCGCGCGGGATCGGCACCTCGATCACCGGTTCGGCGCCACGCAGCGCAACCACCTGGGTGTGCAGCACCCCTTCGCGCTCCACGGCCACCAGCGCCGTCGCTTCCCGGAACGGCATGCGCACCTGCAGGCGCGCGGTGCCGCCGGGGGCGACGCTGCGCTGCTCGGGCAGCAGGTCGATGCGGTCGTCGTTGTCCTGCGCAAACCAGAACTCGCCCTGGCCGGTGATCCAGACTGAGGTGGCGGCCTGGGCGGTGCGGCCGGCGTCGTCCTTGGCGCTGGCGACCAGCTCCACCTCGCCCGCCTCGGCCAGCGTGGCCTCGCACAGCACCAGGCCGCGCGCATCGCTGCGGCCGGTGCACAGCGTGCCCAGCGCCTTCACTTCCCGCCGCTGGTCGTAGGCATAAAAGCCGCCGACGAGCCGCTTGCGGCTGCTGATCCACTGGGTCCGCCGGCCGGCCACCTCCACCGTCCGGCCCGCCAGCGGCCGCCCGGCGGTGTCGAGCGCCACGGCCTGGAAGCGAAGCTGCCCGGGGCTGGCCGCCCAGGACCGCGCCCGCACGCCGACCACGACCGCGGCGGGCCACAGCGCGAGGCGCTGGCTGGCGGTCTGCACCTCCCCGTTGGGATCGTCGAAGCGCAGCTCGGCGACGAGCTCGGTGGGCGTGCGCGACGGCGGCAGCCCATCGATCGTGATGCGCGCGGCGCCTTGTGCATCGGTGGTGGCCGCGAGCTTGTCGGCCACCAGCCGCGCGCCGTCGGGGGTGGTGTCCTCGTCGGCCGCGGCGTCTTCCCGGCCGGGTTCGCGCGGCGGCTGGAAGCTGTAGTCCTCGTAGCCCGGGAAATCCACGCCGCGTTCGCGCAGCAGGGCGCTGAGCTGCACCGGTGCGCCGGCGACGCCGCCGCCGGACAGGTGCGTGAGCTGCACCGACATCGGCAGCGCCTGCGGCGCGACCAACGGCCCGGGCGGCGCGCCCAGCCGGGCGTCGACCAGCGGCACGCGGAACGCCTCGACCCGGAAGCTGCCGGCCGGCCACTGCCGCTCGCCGCGCTGCAGCGCCACCTCGTACAGCCCGAGCTTCGCGGTGCGCGGCACGGCCCATTGCGACAGCGCATGCCGCCCGCCGGCCTGCCAGGCGACGGGCTGCTCGATGCGGGCGTTGCTGCCGACGTGGGTGATGACCAGGGCCGTCGGCCGGTCCGCCGCCTCCAGGGGCTGCAGGCCGCGCGCCGTCTCGCGCCGCATGAAATGCTTCATCGACACGGTGTCGCCGGCACGCAGCAGGGTGCGGTCGAACACCGTGTGGGCGCGCAGGTCGGGGCCCGCCTCGGGCTCGCCCGGTTCGCCGGTGGGCAGGTTGAAGCGCCAGGGCTCGATGCCGCGGTTCCAGCGGCCAAACACCCACGACAGGTCGCCGCCCTGGCGGGCGGTGACGAAGAGCCCCTCGTCGACCAGGCAGGCGCTGCCGTGGTGTTCGTCAGGCAGCGGCACGGCGATGCGCGCGATGCCCTGCGCATCGGTGCGGCCCTGCCAGAGCGGCCGGCCCCGGCAGTCGCTGACCGCCACCTGTGCCTCGGCCACCGGCCGGCCGCGATCGAGCGTGGTCACCCAGACGGCGCTCGATTCGCGTCCGTGCTTGAAGTGCACGCCGAGGTTGGTCACCAGCACGCCGGTGCGCACGAACATCGGCCGGGGCGCCGCCAGCAGCTTCTCGCCGAGCGTCGGGGAGGCGATCTCCACCACGTGGTAGCCCGCGCCGGCCAGCGGCAGGCCGATCACTTCGGTGTCGAGCGGGCGGGCCGTGGCCGGCGGCAGCGCCAGGCGCGTGGTGCCCGCCTCGTCCGCCAGCAGCGGCAGCGTGCGGGTGGCGAGCCGGCGGTCGCGCGTGACGTGCCGCGTGCGGCCGGCGTCGTCGGTGACGGCGACGCGTTCGGTCCACTGCGCACGCGGCAGGCCGGCGTCCTTGGCGCTGATCTCTCGGTCGTGGTAGCGCTCGATGCGGCCCAGCCAGCGCAGCAGCTCGGCGTCGGGCGTGGCGGCGTCCAGGCGCTTGACGGTGGCGCGGCTGCGTGCATCCGGGCCGAGCAGGTCGGGCTGCACATGGCGCAGCGTGAGGGGCAGCACCCCCTGCGTGCCCTCCAGCTCGACGATCCCGAAGGGCGCCGCCGCGAACTTGGCCAGCGGCGGCATCGCCCCGGTCGCGACGGCCAGCGGGAAGGCCTGCGCGTTGGCCAGCGCGCGGCCGCTGTCGTCTTGCAGGCCGGCCGGCAGCGTGAGCGTGAAGCGGGTGTCGGGCGGCAGCGGCGCCGCGAACTGCAGCGAGGTGACGGCGTCCTCGCCGGGATCGAGCCGGGGCGCGCGCGCGGCGCCCTGCGCCGGCTGCAGCCGCACGGCCTGCGCCTGGGCCCGGGGCACGGGTGCGGAAAAGTTCAGCACCATCGGCTGCAGCGGCAGGCAGCCGGCATCGGCGCGCTCGCGCGGGCAGCTGAAGTCGGCGGAGAAGCGCGCCCGAACGGTGAACTCGAAGCGCTGCGCCTGGCGCGTGACCACCTGCGGGTTGATCGCCGCGGCGATGCCCGGGCCCCAGACCAGCCGCAGCCGCGCCTGCGCCGGCAGCGGCCGCTGGCAGGCCAGCAGCAGCAGGTTCGACGCGGCCGGCTTGCGCCGCTGGCCCTTGAAAACCTGCGTCAGCACCTGCTCGCGCAGCGCGCCGTCGACGATGCGCACCGGCAGGCGTTCGCCGATGCCCTCCACCTCGCAGGCCGCGCGGGCCGTGACGCTGGCGGGCGTGGCCGGGCCGGTGAGGGTGAGCAGGAAGTGCGCGTCCTCCTCGACCTCGCTGCCGGGCCAGGGGCGCACCTGCACGACTGCCGGGCCGCCGGTGGAAAAGCCGAACTCGGCCGGCCCTTCGACCGTGGGGCTGCCCACGCCGGGCCGCCAGCCGGGCTGCAGGCGCACCGTGCAGCGTGTGCCCGGGGGCAGCGGGGCCTGCAGGTCGAACAGCCAGACGCGGTCGTCCGACCAGCGGCCGCTGCCGGCCGGCGGGGCGCCGTTGCAGCTCAGCGCGACCGGCGCCGGCTGGCGGGGATCGCCCATCGGCACCACCGGTTCGGCGAAGCGCACGGTGACCTGCCGCACCTGGTCGACCTCGCCGCGCGGCTGCACGCTGTCGATGCGGGCCGCGGCGGCCGGGCCCGACAGCGCGGCCGCCAGGATCAAGGGCAGAAAGGGGGCGTGTGGCCGCATGGGGTTCTCCTCGCCGGAGCCTAGCCGATGCGCGCCAGCGAGCGGCGAGCAGCGGGCCGGCCGCGGGCCGGCGCCGCGTTCAGGGCGGCGGGCCGTTGCGGCTGTCGGCCTGCAGCGAGCGCCGCAGTGCGTCGATCTGCCGCAGCCGCGCGTCGATGACGGAGGCATCGATGAAGTCGGTGCGGCCCGGCGCGGCGTCGCGGGCGAGGCGCTGGCCGGCGCGCAGCCGGTCGATGGCGCCGTTCAGGTCGCCGAGCGCGGCGCGCTCCTCGGCCTCGGCGCGCACGGCGCGCAGCGGCAGGCCCTGGTGGGCGTTGCACTGCGCGAGCAGGCTCCAGGCGGTGGCGTCCTGCGGGTGCTCGGCCACCCAGGTCTGCAGCAGGTCGGTGCCGCGCCGCAGCGCGTCGGACTGCGGGCTGCGGGCCGCGCGGGCGGCGTCCAGCGCGGCCTGGGCGCGCATCAGCATCACCGGGCGCGAGCCGTCGTCGAGGCTGTCGGCCAGCGCCAGGGCGCGCGGGGCTTCGCCGCCGTCGAGCCAGATGCGCGCCTGCAGCATCGAGAGGATGCGCTGCGCCGCGGCGTCGTCGCCCGCCAGCGCGCGCGCCGCATCAAGCGAGGCCTGCGCCCGCTGCGTCTCGCGCAGCTGCGACGAGGCGAGCGCGCTGCCGTACAGCGCGGCCATGCGCTGCGGCGCGGCCTGCGTGCGGTCGGACTCGCCGGCCTGCGCCTGCACGCGCCGCAGCGAGGCGACCATCGGATCGCCCAGCACCCGCGCGCGGGCCTGCATCAGCAGGTGCTCGGGTGTGGGCGTGGCGGCGTCCGCGTGGCCGGCGGCCTGCGCGCGGGTGCGGGCCTCGCCGATGCGCTCGGTGGTCAGCGGATGGCTGCGCAGGTAGGGGTAGTTGCCGCTGTCGTTCAGGCGCGAGGCGTTTTCGAGCTTCTCGAACATCGCACCCATGCCCTCGGGCGAGAAGCCGGCTTCGGTCATCACGTTGAAGCCGATGCGGTCGGCCTCGCGCTCCATGTCGCGAGAGAAGTTGAGCTGGCCCTGGATCATTGCGGCCTGGCTGCCGACGATGGCCGCGTTGATGCCGTCGGGGCTGTTGGCGCGGCTGGCCGCGAGCACGCCGAGGATCATCGCCGCCATGCCCACCATCGACTGGCGCGACGAACTGGAGATGCTGCGCGCGATGTGCCGCTGCGTGACGTGCGACAGCTCGTGCCCGAGCACCGAGGCGAGCTCGTCGCGCGTGCCGGCGGTGGCGATCAGCCCCAGGTGCACGCCGACGTAGCCGCCCGGCAGCGCGAAGGCGTTGAAGCTGCGGTCGCGCACGAGGAAGGCTTCCCAGGCGAACACCGCGTCGGTGTCGGCGCCGATGTCGCCGCGCTGGCGGGCGGCGGCGACCAGCCGGCTCCACAGCCGCTGCACGTAGTCGAGCAGCAGCGGGTCGTCGATGTAGTCCGGGTCGCGCCGGATCTGGCGCATGATCTCGTCGCCCAGGCGCTTCTCCGAGCCGACGCCGACGTCGTCGGAGACCGCGTCGCCCAGCGACGGCAGCCGCACCTGTGCCTGGGCGGGCGGGGCGGCGAGGGGCGGCGCGAGCAGCGCCGCCGCGAGCGCGAGGATGAGGGCGATGGGCTTCATGGGCAGTCCACAATGATGACACCGACCCTTTTCTACGGCGTTTCGCAATGTCCCCATCCCCTGCATTGACCCACTTCGACAGCCACGGCCAGGCCCACATGGCGGACGTGGGCGACAAGGCGGAAACGCACCGCAGCGCGCGCGCCACCGGCGTGATCCGCATGCAGCCGGCCACCTTCGCGCTGCTGGCCCAGGGCAGCGCGAAGAAGGGCGACGTGATCGGCGTGGCGCGCATCGCGGCGATCCAGGGTGCCAAGCGCACCTCGGAGCTGGTGCCGCTGTGCCATCCGCTGCCGATCACCCGGGTGGCCGTCGAGTTCGAGGCCGACGAGGCGGCCGCGCAGCTGCGCTGCACCGCGCAGGTCGAGACGCGCGGGCGCACCGGCGTCGAGATGGAGGCCCTCACCGCGGTGCAGGTGGGCCTGCTGACCGTCTACGACATGCTCAAAGCCGTCGACCGCGGCATGGTGATCGACGGCGTGCGCGTGCTGGAGAAGCACGGCGGGAAGTCGGGCGACTGGGTCGCCGCCGGCGCGCCTACCTGAAGTCGCGCCAGTCCATCGGCCCGGGCGCCGGGTCGCACTGGAAGGGCCGCGGCGTGCGTGCCGGATCGTCGCATTCGGCGAAGAAGGCGTCGGCGTTGGGGTTGCGGAACTCGCGCAGCCGGTCCGCCAGGTGGCGCGCCCGCGCCAGGTCGCCCACGCCCGCGTAGGCCTTGGCCCAGGCGATCATCAGGCGGGTGTCGATCAGGTTGTGGGTGGCGCGCCCGAAGGCCGGCATCGCCTGGGAGGGCGGCTCGGCCGTCGTCGCGGCGGCGTAGTCGCCCTGGTGGCCGAAGAGCCAGGCGGCCTGGCCTTCGCGGATGCGCTGCGCCAGCGGCGCGGCATCGGACGGCGGCGCGTAGATGACCACGGCGCGCCGGTAGTCGGCCACCGCGGCCAGCGCGGCCACCAGCATCGTGATGCCGGCGGCGCGCAGCAGCAGCGGTGGGTGCGTGGCGGCAGCGGCCGCGGGCGGCGTGCGGCCCGCCCCGAGGCAGGCGCCCCAGGCCCAGGCCGTCGGCAGCAGGAAGTAGAGGTACCACAGCGGGTACTCCAGCTGGCTGTGCAGCGCCATCATCAGCACCATCATGAAGGCCGCGCGCACCGCGCTGCCTTCGGCGCCCGCCACCTCGAGGCTGCGACGCCAGGCCCGCCACAGCCCCCAGGCCAGCAGCCCGAGCACCAGCGCCGCGAGCGGCAGGCCCAGCTCCACCGCGAACTGCAGCGGCAGGTTGTGCGTGTGGTCGAAGAAGGCCACCGGGCGGTGGGGAAAAGGCGTCAGCGACCAGGCGAAGTTGAACTCGCCGAAGCCCACGCCCGTCCAGGGATGCATCGTGATCAGCGACAGCGTGTCGCGCCAGATGCCGAAGCGGCTGCTCGAGATGTCGCCGCCGGCGGCCATGTGCAGCGCGGCGCCGAAGGTCTGCGCGGTCTGGCCGGCCCACACCGTCATCAGCGCCCAGCTCAGCGCGAACATCAGGGGCACGGCCAGCAGCAGAGCGCGGGCGGGGCGCTGCAGCCGGCCGTCGAGCAGGCCCCAGAGCGTCAGCACGGCCATGCCGACCAGGCCGGTGCGCGAGCCGGACAAGGTGATGCCGAACACCAGCAGCGCCATCAGCGCCGCCGCCGCGGCCCGCGGCAGGCGCCGGGCTTCCAGCAGCGGGACGACGGCGATGGCCGACCACAGCAGCAGGCTGCTCAGGTGGTTGGGCTGCCGCAGGTTGCCGACCGCCCGGCCCAGCAGGCCGGAGCGGGCGATGACGTTGCCGTCGGCGAGGCCGGGGAGGAACACCTGCACGACGCCGATGGCGGCGCTGAGCACGCCGGCGACGAGCCAGCCGATCCAGAAGGCCTGCAGCAGGGTGCCGCGCTGCGCGCTGTGCGCGGCGGCGACGCCGCTGGCGACCATGACGGCGGCTGCTGCGAGCGAGACGACGCCGGCGGTGGCGAGCGACGGGGGGAGGCTGCCGAAGGCGGTGGAGAGCCAAGCGGCGAGGGCAAGGAGGGCGAGGGCGAGCAGCAGGGGCGCGGCGTCACGCAGCGCGGGGGCGCGGGGGGCGGCCGTCCGGCGGCTGGCGGCGATGGCCGGGGCACACACTGCGACGAACACGGCCCACAGCGCGGCGGCGGCCGCCTGGTTGTAGAAGGTGGAGGAGGGCGGCTGGTTGAAGCCGATCAAAGCAGGTGCCGACGCCGCCAGCGTTGCTGCTAAAAATGACAGACGAAGATTTAGGTATTCTGAGCTGGTCATCAAGGCCGACGTGAGTGCGCTTAACGACAAAAGGGCCACACTCTTGGTTCTGGGCTGCTCGAAATTTTACATGCTCGGGAACGAAATAGTTGCGAGGGCAGGATATTTTTGAATTGCTGCTTCCCAAGCGTGTTTCGCTTCGGTGCATCTGAGCGGTATGTGGATTTTGCAGATTTTGGAAAGTGTTTTAGTTGCGCCGTGTGGGTTCGCGTTCAGTGCCTGCGCAATCGCAAAGCGAAGAAGGACTGGCGGCGTTGGATTTCTCTCTGCTACGTCCTTCATTTTGGAGATTTCCTCATTGGTCATGTTGGCGCGTGCCGGTGTGCTCCAAAATCGAATGTATTCTCTTGGTGCATCGAGTGCAGTAGCCCTCTCGAGAAGATATTTAGATTCTTCGAAGTCGCCGATTCCCATTGCCGCCAACTGCGACTGTCTTGCAGATTCTTCCAGCGGAAAATACTGAAGAGCAACAATGATCGATGCAGTGCCTGCCAGCGCAGTGCCGCAGAGAACTAAAAACCTCGGAATCTTGTAGTTGCTGTATTTTCCATTGATGCGATGGATTGCGCCGAGCATCAAGCCCATTGGCAGCAGGAAATATGTGTATTCGAGTGGATATTCGAGCAGTGAATGAATTAGTATGACGCCAGTCCCGGACAACAGTACCCAGGAGTTGCTGTTGTCGCACTTCAAAGCCTGCTGAATTACGTTGCCGTAGAGAATCAAGCCAGCGGCCAGTCCGATTGGAATTCCAACCCAGATCGCCAAGTCAAGAAGGAGGTTGTGAGCACTTTGCGTGTAGCGCATGCCGTCGGAAAGCAGCGTGGTTTCCGCCGTGAGCGCTTTGCCGATCTGGTTCCAGCCGTAGCCTAGCCAAGGTTCTTGCAGAGCGGCGTGCGCTAGGCTTCGCCAAATCGCCTCACGGGGTCCTACCTGTAGCCGCTCATTGATGACCTCCGTGGGCAGGCTGCTTACATGATCGATAAATGGCCACAGCAGCGCCGCGGTCAGAAAAAGAATTCCACCCGCCAATACAACTGGCAGCGTCATTCGCAACTTCGACTTGCGCCGGCCGAGCGCGTACCAGGCCAGCAACGCCAGAACGTTAAGCAGACCGGTTCTAGATTGCGTTAATACCAAACCAAAAGCCAAGCACATGGCCAGAAACGCCGCGGCCAGTGGTCCCAGGCGGCGTAGCTCAAACAACCCTGCGATAGCCACAAGGCCCATACACAGCAATGTAGCCAACTGGTTGGCCTGACCGAGATTCGCAAAAGGACGTGATGCTGGCGGCACATCTGCGATGATCCAGCCAAAAGAAAATCCTAGCCACTGCAGCGTAGCGATGAGTGTGCTCACCGTGGCCGCGCAAACAAGGGTAAGGTAGAAAGCCCCGAGCCATCCGGTGTCATGCTTATCCGTCAGCGTGGCCCCAGCAAGGATTGAGAGGCTAAACAGTGACAAATAAAGCGCGCAAATTAGTGCGTCGCTCGAGAAGGTTATTGAGCCTGCGCTCCACTGCAGCAGTGGAGTTAGTGCCATGGCAAAAACAAAAGCTACCAGCGGCGAATGGAGAAAAAGTTTTTTGGCTGTGAGAAGGGCAGGGCTAGCTACCAAAAAGAAGCCCAAGGTTGTTGCTGCTTGCTGGTGAAACGATACCCATGGGAGATAATGGCCTGGCATGACATATGCCAGGCCAATTATCATCAGGCCGATATGGATAAAAAATTTTTCCATAAAAAAAGGCGCTCAAAGAGCGCCCTTTTATGCGGTGTATTTATTACTTGCAAGAACCGGGTAGATATTTGGCCGGCAGATCGCCTGTTGCGCACTTGAAGCCGCCAACCTGAGTTCCCGGAGACCAGGTCAACGCGCCGCCGCTGCTGTTCGTGGGAGTCAGCGTAATCGTCTTTCCTTGAACTTCACTCGGCAAATCGCTTGCAGTGGAGCTCTTGACGGTGATCACGCCGTTGGCATCGGTCGCCACCGAGGCGACATACTTGCTCGATTGCGAGGCAGTTTCGCATCCCCAGTTGCCGGCACCCGGGCTGGTGGAATTGGACGAGGTCTGGTAGACCTCGGCAATGGTCGTCCGGCACTGGCTGGTGGCGAGAATGACTTCGGAGAGCTTTGCCTTGACGGTGTAGTCCCGATAGGCCGGCAGTGCGACGGCGGCCAAGATACCGATGATCGCGACAACGATCATCAGTTCAATAAGTGTGAAACCTTGTTGAACGCGCTTCATGGAGGGGGCTCCTTCGGAGGTGGGCAGGGGAGAAAAGCTGGTCACTGACAGAGTGCTGGGTTGCACGCCCCGTGCCCGGCGTCCCGGGCGGCCGATCTGCTCGCACTTTGTGCACTTGCACACATCCCCTGACAAGCTTCGTCACTCCCCACCGCCGCATTGCGGCGCGCAGTGACACAAAACGTCAGTCAGTCCAGCGCGATCACCTGGCCCGTGGCCAGCGCGCTGATGGCGTGCTCGCTGCCCAGCGCGCGCACCTGCGCCATCACGGGCGCGACCTCGCCGGGCTTGATGTGGGTGATGTACACCCGCACGCTGCCCGCGAGCTGCGCCAGCTCCTCGCCCAAGCTGCGCGGGCAGAGATGGCGGCTCAGGTCGGCCAGCGCGTGCTCGTCGTCCCCGAAGGCGGTCTCGATCACCAGGTGGTCGGTCGGCAGGTGCCGCAGGCGCGCCCACAGCGCCGGGTTGGGGCCGGTGTCGCCGGTGTAGGCCCAGGCAGCGCCCGGCCCGCGGCGTTCGTCGCGCAGCAAGGCGAAGCCGACGGCCGGCACCGTGTGCTGCGCGGGCAGCACCTCGATGCGGCGCTGGCCGAAGGCCAGTACGTCGCCGGTGGTGAAGGGCGAAAAGGCGAGGATCGGCCGTTCCCGGCTGGGAAGGCAGGTGAAATCGGGCCAGATCACGCCGTTGAAGACGTGCTCGCGCAGCGCGGCGATGGTGGCGGGCAGCGCATGGACCTGGATGGGCGGCCTGCTCGCGGCGGTGCGCCTGCGCATCACGCTGTCGGCCAGCAGCGCGATCGACAGCACGTGGTCGAGGTGGCTGTGGCTGACGAGGATGTGGTCGATCCGCGCCAGCTCGTCGAGGGTGAGGTCGCCGACGCCGGTGCCGGCATCGATCAGCACGTCGTCGTCGAGCAGGAACGAGGTGGTGCGGCTGCCGGCAGCGATCGACCCTGAGCAGCCGAGGACACGGATCTTCATGAAGGAGGGAGCGGCAACGCGGTGTTGCGGGATGCAAGGGGGGCGGGCCGGTGACGCATCACCGTTCCCGGAGCTCTGCCGCCAGCGCGCGCTGCAGGTGCCACAGGAGATCGCCTTCGTCGACGGCCGCTTCCAACGCCTGCAGCCGCGCTTCGGCTTCCCGCCAATGTTGCGAGCGCGCTGCAGCCAGCGCAAGCCGCCAAATGCGCAGTTGCTCTTCACGTTGTTGCGTGTGCCTTGCAGCGGCGGCTTCAATTGTGAAAAGTGTCACTGGTTGTGATCGGCCTTTCACGTGGACCTCGCCGACCTCGATCCACACGATGTCCGGGGGCAGGTCGCCGAGGGGCGGGCAGGCCGCTTCCCGCGTGGCGGCGCTGGCCAGCACGTCGACGCCGTAGCGGCGTGTCAGCCCCTCGATGCGCGAGGCGAGGTTCACGCTGTCGCCCAGCGCGGTGTAGGCGCGCCGCAGGTTCGATCCCATGTCGCCCACGCACGCGATGCCGGTGTGCACGCCGATGCCCATCGAGAGCGTGGGCTGGCCCCGCGCGGCGAGCTCGGCGTTGAGCGCCTGCAGCGCGGCCTGCATCGCCAGCGCGGCGCGCACCGCCTGCGCGGCGTGCCGGGGTTCGGCGAGCGGGGCGCCCCAGAAGGCCATGAGGGCGTCGCCGATGAACTTGTCGAGCGTGCCGCCGTGGGCGTGGATGACCGCGCTCATGCGGGAGAAGAACTCGTTGAGCAGCTCCCGCAAGGCCAGCGGCTCGAGGTGTTCCGACAGCGTGGTGAAGCCGCGCAGGTCGCAGAAGAGCAGGGTCAGTTCGCGGTTCTCGGCCAGCAGGGCCGCGGTGGCGTAGCGCTCCGGGTTGCGTGCCATGCGGGCCACGAGCGCCGGGGGCACGTAGCTGCCGAACAGGCGCATCAGCGTGCGCCGCGTGCGCCCTTCGACGATGTAGCCCCACGCCATGGTGGCGGCGAAGCCGATCGACAACATCGCCAGTGCCGTACCCAGCGGCAGCAGCAGGCCCTGCGCCTGCCACGCCCACTGGTGCAGCGCCAGCAGGGAGGCCAGCACGGCGGCGCACAGCAGCGCGGCGCGGGTCGGCGACAGGCGCCACAGGCCGAAGCCCAGGCCCGCGGCGAGCATCAGCAGCAGCAGCGACTCGTAGCCGGCGGTCCAGTCCGGGCGCACCGGCAGGCGCCCCGCGTCCAGGCCGGCGATCAGCGCCGCGTGGATCTCGATGCCCGGCTGCGCGGGATGGATGGGCGTGGCGCGGAGGTCGCCGAGCGCCGGCACGGTGGTGCCGATCAACACCCGGTAGCCGGCCAGGGCCCCCGGCGGCAGCCGCCCGGACAGCACATCGGAGGCGCTGTGCCGCTCGAAGGCGCCCGACAGCGGCCCGCTGTGGCGGCGGAACGGCACCTGCACCGCGCCCCGTTCGTCGATGGCGAAGCGGGCGTCGCCCATGCGCAGGCCGGACAAGGTGGGGCCGCTGGGCGAGGCGGCGGTCTGCACCACCGGCTGCGGCGCGCCCGCGGCCAGGCGCCACACGGCCAGCGCCAGCGCTTCGTGGAAGCGGACCTGCGTGCCGTCGTCGAAGGCCGTGAGGAGCAGGGCCGAGCGGAGCAGGCCGTCGCCGTCGGGCAGGGAGTTGATGAACCCGCCGGCCGCGGCCGCTTCGGTCAGGCGCGGCAGCGGGGCGCTGTAGCCGCCCCATCGCAGGACGCCGGGCGGCAGGGGGTCGGGCAGCGGCGTGGCCAGCGCGGGCGGCAGCCGGCCCTGGCGCGCGCCGCCCCGGTCGCTGGTGAAGTAGTGGCCGAGCACGGCGGCGCGGCCCTCGAGCGCGCGGGCGAAGACACGGTCGTTGTCGAGCTGTGCACGCAGGCGCGGCAGCTGCGCGGCGAGCGCGGCGTCGTCGCGCGCCAGGCGTTCGATCAGCGCGAGGTTGCCGGTGTCGGGTTCGGCGAAGACGAGGTCGAAGCCCGCGGCGGCCACGCGCTGGCGGTCGAACAGCTCGTCGGTGAGTTGTGCGAGCTTGTCGCGCGGCCAGGGCCAGCGGCCTATGGCGGCCAGGCTGGCTTCGTCGATGTCGATGATCGCCAGGCGCGGCGGCACCTCGGCGGCGGCGGTCCAGCGGGTGCGGGTGTCGGCGAGGGCCTGGTCGAGGCGCTCGATCAGCGGCAGCGGCAGCAGCCGCAGGGCGTGGCCGATGCCCAGCAGCAGCAGCGTGGACCAGAAGGCCAGCGCAACGAGCTGGGTCCGTCTGCGGCGGCTCACGGGTGGTGGCGGGGCGGCGCGGCAGGTCCGCGCCGCAGGCCCATCAGCCCTGGATGAACTGCATCTGCGTGCCGGCGAGCTCGATCACGTCGCCGTTTTTCAGCGGGACCGATTCGCCGACCAGCGGCACGCCGTTGACGGTCGGGCGCATCGTGCCTTCTACATGGGCGAGCACGTAGCCGCCGGGGCGCTTGGTGATCGACGCGACCTGTACGCCCGGCTTGCCGACGGTGGTGACGACCTTGGTGAGCGTGACCTCGCGCCCCGCGGCCGCGCCGTTCAGGACCTTGATCGATGCCGTGCCGGTGGCGGGCCCCAAGTTGCCGAAGCTCGACACGGGCGCGGGCGCTGGGGCGTACGACGGTGCGGCGGGCGCGGCCGTGGCCATGCCGGGCCGCATGATCATGGTCTTCTCGTAGTCGGTGCTGTCCTCGACCAGGTACTTGATCTTGTACTTGCCGATCTCGACCGTGTCGTTGTGCGCCAGCAGCTGCTTCTTGATCGCCTTGCCGTTGATGTAGGTGCCGTTGGTGCTGTTGAGGTCTTCGATGAAGACGTCGGCGCCCACCATCTGCAGCACGGCATGCTCGCCGCTGACGGCGAGGTTATCGATGACGATGTCGTTGTAGGGGCGCCGGCCGAGCGTGGTTTTGTCCTTGGTGACCTGGACTTCCTTGATGACCACCCCGTCCAGCGACACGACCAGTTTGCCCATGCTTGACCTTATGTTTTGCTAGCGTTTGAAGCGCCACCAGGGGCGCGAAGCGCTGCCGCCGCCTTCCTGCACGCGCACCAGAATCACGGCGATATTATCCTTTCCACCTGCCTCGTTGGCGGCGGCTATCAGCGCGCGGCCCGCGCCTTCCAGCGATTCATGCGTGAGCAGCAGCTGTGCGATGCGCTGGTCGTTCACCATGTCGGAGAGGCCGTCGGAGCACATCAGGTAGATGTCTCCCGGCTCGGTGCCGTGCAGGTGGGCTTCGAGCATCACGGTGTCCTCGACACCGACGGCGCGGGTCACCAGGTTCTTGTTCGACGAGAAGGCCGCCTGCTCCGGCGTGATGAGCCCGGCATCGAGCTGCTCCTGCAGCAGCGAATGGTCGCGCGTGAGCTGCGACAGCCGCCCGGCGCGCAGGCGGTAGGCCCGCGAGTCGCCCACATGGCCGAACAGCACGCGGGCTTCGCGGAACACGGCCAGCACCAGCGTCGTGCCCATGCCGGCGTATTGCGGGTTGGCATTGGCCGCGTCGAAGATCGCCCGGTTGGCGTTGTCGACGCAGATGTCCATCGCCCGCCGCACGTCCGCATCCGAGGCCTGCGCGCTGGCTTCGTGCAGCCAGCGGCCCAGCTCGGTCTGGATGAACGAGGTCAGCATGCCGCTGGCGACTTCGCCTGCGTTGTAGCCGCCCATGCCGTCCGCCAGCACCGCCAGCGCGGCCTCTTCGTCCAGCGCGACGGCGTCTTCGTTGTTGCTGCGCGCGCGACCTGTATCGATGGCACTGAAGAACTCGAAAGGCATTGCGGCGCTGTACGGCGGTTGGACGGGGCGGCACGGATTGTGCGCCCTTGTGAGCGGCCCTGGCGAGGCGATGAACGTGGGCATTTCCCGCCGGCACGGGTTCTGTCGCAACGGATCAACGGTGCAGCGCGGCCGAAGGCCAGCGGGCGATGTGCTCGCGCAGCTCGGCCGCCAGCGCGGTGCCGTCGGCGGGCCGGGTGAGCGGCGACTTGTCGAGCAGGCGTGCCACCAGGGCGCCCAGGCCGGCGGGCAGGTCGGGCCGCAGGGTGGCGAGGGCCTGCGGCGGGCCGCTGGCGATGGCACGCAGCAGGGCGCCCATCGAGTCGCCCTCGTACGGCAGCCGGGCGGTGAGCAACTGGAACAGCAGCACGCCCAGCGCGTACAGGTCGCTGCCCGGATGGGCTGCCGATCCGGCGAGCAGTTCGGGCGCCATGAAGGCGGGTGTGCCGAGCACGAGGCCGGTGCGCGTGCGTGCGTTGTCGGTCAGGCGCGAGAGGCCGAAGTCCAGGAGCTTCACCCGGCGTGAGGCCGCTTCCAGCATCACGTTGGCCGGCTTGACGTCCCGGTGCAGCACGCCGTGGGCATGGGCATGGGCCAGCCCCTCGCCCACGCTGGCGGCCACGTGCAGCGCCAGCGGTTCGGGCAGCAGGCGCGCGGGCTGCGCGTACCGGTCGAGGCTGCAGCCGGGCAGCGCCTGCATCACGAGGTAGTCGATGCCGCGGGCTTGTCCGCTCGTGTAGACGCGGGCGATGCAGGGGTGCTTGAGGCGCGCGGCCGAGCGCGCTTCCGTGGCAAAGCGCTCCCGTGCGGCGGGCAGGTCGTCGCGATCGAATTGGGCTGCGAGCGCCAGCGCCTTGATGGCAACCAGGCGGCGCCTGGCATTCGATGCGAGGTAGACCGCGCCCATCGCGCCGCGGCCGAGCAGCCGGTGGATACGGTAGCCCTCGAAGTCGGAGCCGGGGCGCAACGGGCCGTCGCTGCTGTCGGCCGGGGCCGGTCGCCGCGCTGCGTTGTCGCCCATGCCCTCGCCGTGATCCGCTCTGGTGGTGTGGGCGCCGACCTTATCACGGGGGGCCGGCAGGCCGGCCCCGGAGCGCGTCAGGCTGCCTGCGTGGCGGCACTGCCGCGGCGCGACGCGTAGCGCCCTGCCAACAGCACGCCGGCGACCGTGATGGCGTAGACCGACCAGCGGGCCGCGGCGTTCGGGTCGAACACTTCGTCCAGCAGCGGTTCGCCGACGACCATCTTCGCGGCCGTGAAGGCGAGGACGCCCGCGCCGACGTAGGTGATCGCGGGGAAGCGGTCGACCAGCTTCAGCACGATGCTGCTGCCCCACACGACGATCGGGATGCTGATGAGCAGGCCGATGACGACGAGGTCGAACGAGCCATGGGCCGCGCCGGCAACGCCCAGGACGTTGTCGACACCCATCAGCGCATCGGCAATGACGATCGTCTTCATCGCGCCGACGAACGTCGTCGCCCCCGGGCCGCCGTGCTCATCGCCGCCGGAGGGCACCAGCAGCTTGTAGGCGATCCACACCAGCCCCAGGCCGCCGACGAGCATGAGCCCCGGCACCTTCAGCAGCCAGACCACGCCCACGGTCATCACGGACCGCACGGCGATCGCCCCGACGGTGCCCCACACGATGGCCTTGCGCTGCAGGTGCGCGGGCAGGTTGCGCGCGGCCAGGGCGATGACGATGGCGTTGTCGCCGGCCAGGACCAGGTCGATCAGGATGATGGCGGCCAGCGCCGAGAACCACGCGGGGGACAGGAACTCCATGAAGCTTTCTCCGAAAGGGTTGCAGTGCGGTCAAACGCATGCCGCAGACGGGCACAACCCTGGGGAGGCACGGGAGGAGCGTGCCGCCTTCGAGCAGCCGCGTACTGCGGCATGCGTCGAAGGTCTTGCTCGGCGTGGCTGATGCTGCCTGGCAGGCCGGAAGCGTCGCGATGAACGCCGCTTCGTATTGACGACCTGCCGATCCCCGCCGATCCAACCTTCCCAGGCCGACCGCGGGCAGAGCTACTCCCCTTCAGGAGCGGATTGGAACAGAGGCGGCGGCGCCGCACAAGCAAAACCGCCGCGCTGAGGGCGCGGCGGTTGGGCGATGTTGCAGGCCGGCAAAGGCCTGCGGATCGGTCGGTCAGGCCGGTTGGCCGCCCTCGGGCCGCTTGCGCGAGGCCAGCCACTTGCCCCAGGCCAGCACCAGCAGCGCACCCGCGATACCCGCGCCGTAGCGCAGCACGGCGCTGACTTCGAGCGGCGCGTCCGGCGTGGCGCCCGGATGGTTCGGCAGGTACGGCACGATGCCGGGGTCGGTCACCGCCATGGTGCCGGCGATCCAGCCCAGCAGCATGCCGCCCAGCGTGATGACGATCGGGAAGCGGTCCATCAGCTTGATGACCAGCTGGCTGCCCCAGATGATGATCGGGATGCTGATCAGCAGGCCGAAGATCACCAGCGGCATCTGGTGGTGGTCGTCGGCGCCTTGCGCGGCACCGGCGATCGCGATGACGTTGTCGAGGCTCATCACGAAGTCGGCCACGATCACGGTCTTCACCGCGGCCCACAGCTTGTCGCTGGCCTGGATGTTGGCGTGGTCGTCGTCGTGCTCGGGCACGAGCAGCTTGATGCCGATCCACACCAGCAGCGCGGCGCCCACGAGCTTGAGGTAAGGGATGGCCAGCAGCGTCAGCGCGAAGAAGATCAGAATCACCCGCAGGATGATGGCGCCCGCGGTACCCCACAGGATGCCCTTGGTGCGCTGCGCCGGCGGCAGCTTGCGGCATGCCAGTGCGATCACGACCGCGTTGTCGCCGCCCAGCAGGATGTCGATCATGATGATCTGACCGACCGCGATCCAGAAATGTGCTGTGAAGAACTCTGCCATGTCGATGGCCCAGGGGGTTGGATGGAATGGCCGCCAGTGTAGGCAGATGTGCCTGCGCCGCCGGTGCGGGAATTACATAGTCCGGAAAAGAAAAGCCGGCCGCGTGGGCGGCCGGCTTTCCGGGTCGACCGGTGGGCGCCTGCTTACAGCAGGGCCTTCAGCAGCTTGGCCATTTCCGACGGGTTGCGCGTGACCTTGAAGCCGCACTCTTCCATCACGGCCAGCTTGGCGTCGGCCGTGTCGGCACCGCCCGAGATCAGCGCGCCGGCGTGGCCCATGCGCTTGCCCGGAGGCGCCGTGACACCGGCGATGAAGCCGACGATCGGCTTCTTCATGTTGGCCTTGCACCAGCGGGCGGCTTCGGCCTCGTCGGGGCCGCCGATCTCGCCGATCATGATCACCGCGTCGGTGTCCGGATCGTCGTTGAACGCCTTCATCACGTCGATGTGCTTCAGGCCGTTGATCGGGTCGCCGCCGATGCCGACGGCGCTCGACTGGCCGAGGCCGATCTCGGTCAGCTGGGCGACGGCTTCATACGTCAGCGTGCCGGAGCGCGAGACGACGCCGATGCGGCCCTTCTTGTGGATGTGGCCCGGCATGATGCCGATCTTGATCTCGTCGGGCGTGATCAGGCCAGGGCAGTTGGGGCCCAGCAGCAGCGTCTTCTTGCCGCCGGCGGCTTCCTTGGCCTTCATCTTGTTGCGCACTTCCAGCATGTCCCGGACGGGGATGCCTTCGGTGATGCAGATCGCCAGGTCGAGGTCGGCCTCGACGGCTTCCCAGATGGCGGCCGCGGCACCCGCGGGCGGCACGTAGATGACGCTGACGGTCGCGCCGGTCTGGCCCTTGGCTTCCTTGACGCTGGCGTAGATGGGAATGTCGGAGAACGATTCGCCGGCCTTCTTGGGGTTCACGCCCGCGACGAAGGCGTTCTTGCCGTTGGCATAGGCCTGGCAGCCGAGCGTGTGGAACTGGCCCGTCTTGCCGGTGATGCCTTGCGTGATGACCTTGGTGTCTTTGTTGATGTAGATCGACATGAATCTGCTCCCGTCTTACTTCACGGCGGCGACGATCTTCGTCGCGGCCTCGGCCATGGTGTCGGCGCTGATGATGGGCAGGCCCGACTCGGCCAGCAGCTTCTTGCCGATTTCCTCGTTCGTGCCCTTCATGCGCACGACCAGCGGCACGCTCAGGTTCACCGCCTTGCACGCGGTGATGACGCCGGTGGCGATGGTGTCGCACTTCATGATGCCGCCGAAGATGTTCACCAGGATGCCTTTGACCTCCGGGTTCTTCAGCATGATCTTGAAGGCCTCAGTCACCTTCTCGGCCGTGGCGCCGCCGCCGACGTCGAGGAAGTTGGCCGGCTCGCCGCCGAACAGCTTGATGGTGTCCATCGTGGCCATCGCCAAGCCGGCGCCGTTCACCAGGCAGCCGATGTTGCCGTCGAGGCTGATGTAGGCGAGGTCGAACTTGCTGGCTTCGATTTCGGCCGGGTCTTCCTCGTCTAGGTCGCGGTAGGCGACGATTTCAGGATGACGGAACAGGGCGTTCGAGTCGAAGTTGAACTTGGCGTCCAGGGCGATCAGGTTGCCCTTGCTGTCGCAGTTCAGCGGGTTGATCTCCACCAGCGACGCGTCGGTGTCCATGTAGCACTTGTAGAGCTTGGCGAACAGGTCGACCGCCTGGTCCACCGATGCGCCGGTGAGGCCGATGGCCGTGGCGATCTTCTTGCTCTGCTCGGCGGTCAGGCCCGTCAGCGGGTCGACCAGCTCGGTGATGATCTTCTCGGGCGTGGAGTGCGCCACTTCCTCGATGTCCATGCCGCCTTCGCTGGAGGCGATGAAGGCCACCTTCTGCGAAGCGCGGTCGGTGACCAGCGAGACGTAGAGTTCCTTCTGGATGTCGGCGCCTTCTTCGATGTAGAGGCGGCGGACCTTCTGGCCTTCCGGGCCGGTCTGGTGCGTGACGAGCTGCATGCCGAGGATCTCGCCGGCCAGCTTCTTCACGTCTTCCATCGAGCGGCCGAGCTTGACGCCGCCGCCCTTACCGCGGCCGCCAGCGTGGATCTGCGCCTTGACGACCCAGACGCTGCCGCCCAGTTTCTGCGCAGCCTCGACTGCTTCCTGCACGGTGAACGCGGGGTAGCCGCGCGGCACCGGAACGCCGAACTGGCGCAGCACTTCTTTGCCTTGGTACTCGTGGATCTTCATAGGCTTGTCTTCTGGGGGAGGGGCAGACAGCGGCGCGCTGAGGACGGTGGTCCGTCGTCAATGCGCCGCGACGGGCGGGAACGGGACGTTATTGTCAATCACGGCGCGCGGCGTCCCGATGCGCGAGACGCCACGCAGGACGATCGTGCATCGATGCCTGGGACGACGGAGGGCGGCGGAACGGAAGGCCATGATCGCGGTGCGTTGCGGGCAGATGGCGCGTTGCAGCACCTCGGCACGCTAGGGAAAACCGCGGGAATGTAGCATTTTGCAGTGCAGCAAGCAGCCAGCGCCCTGAGGCTGATTGCAAGTCAGGGGCTGGCCGGCCCGTTCGACCGCCGGTTCACTCGCCGTCGCCGCCCCGCACCACGCGGCGGATGACGTCACCCGAAAACCCTCGTCCGGCCAGAAAGCGCATCTGCTTGGCGCGTTGTGCCGCATCGGTGGCGGGGCTGCCGAACTTGCGCCGCCACACGGCCTGGGCACGTTCGAACTCGGTGAGTTGGAGCTGCGTGGCGGCGGTGCTGTCGAGCGCTACGCCGTGCCGCGCCAGTTCCTGTTGGATGCGCAGGTTGCCGAAGCGCGGCGACCTCGCGTGCACGCGGCTCTCGACGAACCGCTCCTCCGACAGGTAGCGGTGCGCCTCCAGCCAGTCGAGCAGCTTGTCGAGGCAGGGGCCAGGGGCGGACGATGCCTCTTCGCCCGTGGCCGCGACGGCGTTGCAGGCCTCCACCGCGTGCCGCATCAGCTTGCGGCGAAGCTCGCTGCGGCTGTGTTCGCGCTGCGCGAGCAGCTGCAATGCCCGCGCTTTCAGCGAGATCCGCGCAGGCGCAGGCACAGCCGGCCGTCGAACGAGGTCCCGCCCTTATTCAGCGGCAGCGGCCGGGGCGCCGCTCGGCAACAGGGGGATGCCGAGCGTCTCTCGCACCTTGTTCTCGATTTCCTGCGCCACATCAGGGTTCTCGCGCAGGAACTCGCGTGCGTTGTCCTTGCCTTGGCCGATCTTTTCGCCGTTGTAGGCGTACCAGGCGCCGGACTTGTCGAGGATGCGTGCGTCGACGCCCATGTCGATGATCTCGCCCTCGCGGCTGATGCCTTCGCCGTAGAGGATGTCGAACTCGGCGGTTTTGAACGGGGGCGATACCTTGTTCTTGACGACCTTGACCTTGGTCTCGCTGCCGATGACTTCCTCGCCCTTCTTGATGCTGCCGGTGCGGCGTATATCCAGGCGCACCGAGGCGTAGAACTTCAGCGCATTGCCGCCGGTCGTGGTTTCGGGGTTGCCGAACATCACGCCGATCTTCATGCGGATCTGGTTGATGAAGATGACCATGGTGTTGGTCTTCTTGATCGTGCCGGTGAGCTTGCGCAGGGCCTGGCTCATCAGGCGGGCCTGCAGGCCGGGTAGCGAATCACCCATCTCGCCTTCGAGTTCCGCCTTGGGGGTGAGGGCGGCCACGGAGTCCACGACGATCAGGTCGATGGAGCCGGAGCGCACGAGCGCATCGACGATCTCCAGGGCCTGCTCGCCGGTGTCCGGCTGGGAAATGAGGAGGTCTTGCAGGTTGACGCCGAGCTTTTGCGCGTACTGCACGTCCAGGGCGTGTTCCGCATCGATGAAGGCGCAGACGCCGTGCTGCTTTTGCATCTCTGCGATGACCTGCAGCGTGAGCGTGGTCTTGCCTGACGATTCCGGCCCGTAGATCTCGACGACGCGGCCGCGCGGCAGGCCGCCGACACCCAAGGCGATGTCGAGGCCGAGCGAGCCGGTTGACACGACTTGTATGTCTTCCGCCACCTCGCCGTCGCCCAGGCGCATGATGGAGCCCTTGCCGAACTGCTTTTCGATCTGCGTGAGGGCGGCTTGCAGGGCCTTGGCTTTTTCGGTGTTCAAGGCTTTCACGGGTGCGTCCATGGCGTTCTCCGGGGAATGGTCGCGATGATAGCCTGAAGCTGGATATTCGTACAGTGCTTTGCGGCCCGATTCGCAGCTTCGCCGGATCCCTAGAATCAGCGAGACAGGAGACAACATCGTGCGCATTCTGATAGCCGAAGATGATCAGGTTCTCGCCGATGGGTTGGTGCGCTCCCTGCGCAATGCCGGCTACGCGGTCGACCAGGTGAGCAGCGGCAGCGAGGCGGATGCCGCGCTGGCGGCACACGAGTTCGACCTGCTGATCCTCGACCTCGGGCTGCCCAAGCTGCACGGCCTGGAGGTGCTGCGCAGGCTGCGCACGCGCGGGGCGAGCGTGCCGGTGCTCATTCTCACGGCCGCCGACAGCGTCGAGCAGCGGGTCAAGGGCCTGGACCTGGGCGCCGACGACTACATGGCCAAGCCGTTCTCCCTGGCCGAACTGGAGGCGCGTGTGCGTGCGCTCACGCGCCGCGGCCTCGGCACGGCGGCCACCGTCATCAAGCATGGGCCGCTGAGCTTCGACGCCACCGGTCGCGTCGCGTACCTGAACGACCAGATGGTCGACCTGTCGGCGCGCGAGCTGTCGCTGCTGGAGGTGCTGCTGCAGCGTGCGGGCCGGCTCGTCAGCAAGGACCAGCTCGTCGAACGCCTGTGCGAGTGGGGCGAAGAGGTGAGCAACAACGCGATCGAGGTCTACATCCACCGCCTGCGCAAGAAGATCGAGCAGGGCCCCGTGCGGATCGCGACGGTCCGCGGCCTGGGCTACTGCCTCGAGAAGATCCCGGGCTGAGTGCCCGGGGTTCGATCACCGGGCATGCCAGCTCCCCAGCGTGAGCAGCGCTCGCTGTTCGGCGAGATCCTCGATTGGATGCTCGCGCCGCTGCTGCTGCTGTGGCCGATCAGCGTCGCGCTGACCTGGCTCGTCGCGCAGGGCATCGCCAACCGCCCCTACGACCGTGAACTGGGCGAGCTGGCACGCACGGTGGCGCGGCGGGTGTCGGTGGAGGCGGGCGGCAGTCTGCCGGCGATGGTCCGGGTGAAGATCCCGGAAGCCGCAGCGGAGATCCTGCGCAGCGACGACACCGACCAGGTCTTTTACCAAGTGCTGGGCCTGCGGGGCGAGTTCGTCGCGGGAGACCGCGACCTGCCGGTGCCGGACGAGGAGCGTGCGGCCCCGGGCGAATTGAGGTTCCGCGACGACGTGGTACTGAGCGATCCGGTGCGCATCGCCTACATGTGGCTCGCGGATCCCAACGCCCCCGCCGGCGCGGTGCCGCTGGTGCAGGTCGCCCAGACGCTGGACAAGCGGTCGAGGCTGGCCACCGAGATCTTCCGCGGCGTGATCCTGCCGCAGTTCGTGATCCTGCCGGTGGCGGTGCTGCTGGTCTGGCTGGCGCTGGCGCGCGGGCTCTCGCCGCTCAATGCGCTGCAGCGGCGCATCCGCGAGCGGGAGAGCCACGACCTGTCGCCGATCGAGGAGCGCGACGCACCCGACGAGGTGGCGCCGCTGGTGCGCTCGATCAACGACCTGCTGAGCCGGCTCGATGTCTCCATCGGTGCGCAGAAGCACTTCCTGGCGGACGCGGCCCACCAGCTGAAGACGCCGCTGGCCGGACTGCGCATGCAGGCCGAGCTGGCGCAGCGCGAGATCGACGACGGGGGCGATGCGCAGTCGGTCAAGCGCTCGCTGCAGCAGATCGCGCGCTCCACGCAGCGGGCCGCGCACATGGTCAACCAGCTGCTGGCGATGGCGCGTGCCGAGGACAAGGAGCAGGCCCACCGCCGCCAGGAAATGAGCCTGCCGCGGCTGGCCGTGGAGACCGTGCGCGACTTCGTGCCGCGGGCGCTCGACAAGCGCATCGACCTGGGCTACGAGGGGCCGGATGCGCACAGCGCGGGGCCGTCGGTGCGCATCCTGGGGCAGCCCGTCCTGGTACGCGAGCTGATGCGCAACCTGGTCGACAACGCGCTGCAATACACCCCGTCCGGGGGCGCGGTCACCGTGCGCGTCGTGGCCGATCCGTTCGGCCAGGTGGTGGTGCTGCAGGTGGAGGACACCGGGCCCGGCATCCCGGAATCGGAACGCGAGCTGGTCTTCCAGGCGTTCTACCGGGCGCTCGGCACGAACGTGGACGGTTCGGGGCTGGGCCTGGCCATCGTGCGCGAGATCGCGCAACAGCACGGGGCGGTGGTCGCGCTGGAGGACGCCCATCCGCGCAGTACGCCGCCGGGCACGCGTTTCACCGTGAGGTTCCCGCTGGCGCAGCCGCCCGCGCCGACGCCGGCCGCCTGAGGCGCGCGCATCAGCTCTGCATCATCCGGCGGCTCTTGGCGATCGACATCAGGATGCCGAGGCCGAGGCCCATGGTCACCATCGCGGTGCCGCCGTAGCTGATGAACGGCAGCGGCACGCCCACCACCGGCAGGATGCCGCTGACCATGCCCATGTTCACGAAGCAGTAGGTGAAGATGCTGAGCGACAGCGCGCCCGCCAGCAGCCGCGAGAACAGCGTCGGCGCCTCGGCGGCGATGATCAGCCCGCGGAACAGCAGGAAGACGAAGCCCAGCAGCAGCCCGACCACGCCCGCCAGCCCGAACTCCTCGCTGAAAGCGGCGAAGATGAAGTCGGTGGTGCGCTCGGGGATGAACTCCAGGTGCGTCTGCGTCCCGTTCATGAAGCCCTTGCCGTGGATGCCGCCGGAGCCGATCGCGATCATGCCCTGGATGATGTGGAAGCCCTTGCCCAGCGGGTCCTGCGTGGGATCGAGCAAGGTGCACACGCGGTGCTTCTGGTATTCGCGCAGCACGTACCACACCACGTCGGGCTGGCAGATGGCGTCTTCGGACAGCACCAGCGCCGTGACGCCCACGACCCCCACCGCCAGCACCGGCAGGATCAGCCGCCAGCTCAGCCCGGCAAAGAACATCACGTACAGGCCGCCCGACAGGATCAGGATCGCCGTGCCCAGGTCGGGCTGCTTCATCACCAGCCCCACCGGCACCGCGAGGATCAGCGCGCCGACGGCGAAGTCGAATGCCCGCAGCTGGCCTTCCCGCTTCTGGAACCACCAGGCCATCATCAGCGGCATGCCGATCTTCAGGATCTCGCTCGGCTGGATCACGATCCCGAGGTCCAGCCAGCGCGTCGCCCCTTTCTTCGTGATGCCGAACAGCGCGGTGGCGAGCAGCAGGGCCACGCCGATCGCGTAGATCGGCAGTGCGAGCGCCATGAGCCGCTGCGGGGGCACCTGCGCCACCACCAGCAGCAGGCCCGCGGCCAGCATCATGTTGCGCCCGTGGTCGACGAAGCGCGTGCCGTGGTCGAAGCCGGCGGAATACATCGTCACCATGCCCGCGCCGGCCAGCAGCAGGATGGCGGCGATCAGCCAGAAGTCGTAGCCGACGAACAGCGGCTTCAGCCGCAGCCAGAGCGAGGGGCGCTCGATGACGGTGCTCATCGGGCGCTCCGTGATGCGGGCACCGCAGCGAGCTGCTGCGGCGCCGATGCGGGCGGCCGGGCGGGCGAGGGTGCGGCCCGGTCCGCGGCACCGTCGGGCACGGTGCCCTGCAGCGTGGCCATGGCGCCGCTCCCGGCACCCGGCAGCGGCACGTCGACGGCGTGCCGCGGCGTGCCGATCGGGGCGACCGACTTGCCCTGCTGCGTGGCCGCCATGTCTTCGTCGCTGGGCCACAGGCCCAGCAGCGCGTAGTCGAACACCCGGCGCGCCATCGGCGCCGCGGCGGCGGCGCCCCAGCCGGCGTTCTCGACGATCACGGCCAGTGCGATGCTGGGGTTCTCCATTGGCGCGAACGCCATGTACACCGAGTGGTCGCGCTGGTGCTCCGCCAGCTTGGCGGCGTTGTACTTCTCGTTGGCCCGCACGCCGACGGCCTGCGCGGTGCCGGTCTTGCCGCCGGTCTTGTAGGGCGCGCCGGCAAACACGCCGGTGGAGGTGCCCTCCTGCGTCACCCCGTGCAGCGCGCGCATGATCAGCGCGACGTGCTCGGGCTGGAACGGCAGCGGCGCCAGTGCATCGCCCGAGACCTTCTTCTTCTCGTGGGTGACGACGTTCTCGATCTCGCGCACGAGCCGGGGCTGGTAGCGCTGGCCGCCGGCCACGAGCGTCGCCGTGGCGCTGGCGAGCTGCAGCATGGTGAAGTTGTTGTAGCCCTGGCCGATGCCGAGCGAGATCGTCTCGCCGGCATACCACTTCTGCTGCTCCGGCCGCTTGTAGGCCCGCTTCTTCCAGGCCGTGGAGGGCAGCAGGCCGGTGCCTTCGTTCTCGAGGTCGATGCCCGTGCGCCGGCCGAAGCCCATCGGCGACAGCTGCTCATGCATCAGGTCGACGCCCATCTCGTTGGCCAGCGAGTAGTAGTAGACGTTGCTCGACTTGACGATCGAGCGGTACATGTCCACCGGCCCCAGCCCCTTGTCGCCGTGGCTGCGGAAGGTGTGGTTGCCGAAGACGAAGCTGCCGTTGTCCTGGATCACGGTGCTCGCGCTGCGCTTGCCGGTGTTGAGGGCGGCCAGCGCCATGAACGGCTTGAACGTCGAGCCCGGCGGATAGGTGCCCCGCAGCGCACGGTTCAGCAGCGGCTTGTCGATGGACTCGTTGAGCTCCTTCCAGCTCTCGTAGTCGATGCCGTCGACGAAGAGGTTGGGATCGAAGGTCGGCTTGCTGACGAAGGCGAGCACCTCGCCGTTGCGCGGGTCGATCGCCACCAGCGTGCCGCGGCGATCGCCGAACATCTGCTCGACCATGGCCTGCAGCTTGATGTCGATCGACAGCATCAGCGTGTTGCCCGGGGTGGGCGGGTGGCTCTTCAGGCGGCGCACGGCGCGGCCGCCGGCGCTGGTCTCGACTTCCTCGAAGCCCGTCTGGCCGTGCAGTTCCTGCTCGTAGCTCTGCTCCACGCCCAGTTTGCCGATGACCTCGGTGCCGCGGTAGTTGGCCTGGGTGTCCTCGTCCCAGTCCTCCATCGCCTTCTTCTCGGCCTGGTTGATGCGTCCGATGTAGCCGAGGAAGTGGCTGCCGGTGTCGCCCAGCGGGTAGTTGCGGAACAGCCGCGCCCGCACGTCGACGCCCGGGAAGCGGAAGCGCTGCGCCATGAAGCGCGCCACCTCGGCATCGGTCAGCTTGGTGCGGATCGGCAGCGACTCGAAGCTCTTGCTCTCGTCCACCAGCCGCTTGAAGCGGCGCCGGTCGCGCGTCTGGATCTCCACCAGCTGCGACAGCGCGTCGATCGTGCCTTCGAGGTCGCTGACCTTCGAGGGCGTGATCTCCAGCGTGTAGGCGGAGTAGTTGGTGGCCAGCACCACGCCATTGCGGTCGACGATGAGGCCGCGGTTGGGCACCACGGGCAGCACCGCGATGCGGTTGGCCTCCGCGCGGGTGGCCAGCTCCTCGTGCCGGTAGACCTGCAGGTAGACCATGCGCGCGCCGATCAGCCCGAACCCGACCAGCACGAGCGCCGCCGCCGCCGCCAGGCGGCCGCGGAAGCGGCTCATTTCCTGCTCGAGGTTCTTGATCTCGGTCACAGCGGTCGATTCTGATCGGGGTCGGGCGCACGGCGCTGCGGCGCGAGCAGCAACCACGTGGCCGGCAGCCACAATGCCGCTTCGATCGCGGGGGCCCACAGAAGTTGCCAGCCGGGCAGCATGCCGCCGGCCATCAGCCTGACCAGGGCCGACACCGCGTGCGCCGCCGCGAACAGCGGCAGGACATGCAGCGCCTGCGCCGGCAGGCCGAACCAGCGCAGCCGGCGGTGGATGGTGATCGCGAAGAAGGACAGCAGCGTGTAGGCCAGCGCGTGCTGGCCGAGCAGCGCCGCCTCGTGCACATCCATCAGCAGGCCGAAGAGGAACGCCGCGCCCACCCCCACCCGGCGCGGCTGGTGCACGTTCCAGAACACCAGCACCAGCGCCAGCAGGTCGGGAATGGCGGGTTCACGGCCGAACGGCAGCAGGTTGAAGCCGAACGCGAACAGCAGCGTGAACCAGACGAAGAAGGGGTTGGCCGGCAGCAGCAGCTGGTCCGAGCCGCGCGGCATGATCATGGCTTGCGCTTGCTCCGGGGGTCGACGGCGGCAGCCGGTTCAGGCGCCGGCGGCGGGGGCAGCTGCGCGTTCAGTGGTTCGAGCACCAGCACATGGCGAACGCCGTCCAGGGGCGCCGAGGGCTTGAGCGCGATGCGTGCGAAGCCGGCATCGGCCTGGCGCTCGACCTGCATCACCGTCGCGACGGGCAGGCCGGAGGGGTAGATCCCGTCGACGCCGGAGGTGGTGAGCACGTCGCCGGCGCGCACGTCGGAGTTGGCCGCCATGAAGCGCAGTTCCATCGCGGTGCCCTGGCCGGCGCCGCCGAAGGCCGCGCTGCGCTGCTGCGTGCGCGTGTTCAGCACCGGGATCGCCGCATCCTTGTCGGTCAGCAGCGTCACCTCGGCGGTCAGCGGGTACACGCGGGTCACTTGGCCCATCACGCCTGCTTCATTGATCACGGGCGATGCCAGCATCACGCCGTGGCGCTCGCCGCGGTCGATGAAGAGCTTGCGGGAGAACGGGTCGGCCGCCTCGTACAAGACCTCCGCCGCGATCGAGCGCACCTGCAGCGGCGGGCGCAGCTCGAGCAGCGCGCGCAGCCGGTCGTTCTCGCGCGCCAGCAGGTCGACCTGTGCGACGCGCTCGGCCTGGCGCAAGAGCTGCTGCCGTGCCGCGTCCTCGGCGGCCCGCGCCTGGCCCAGGCCCTCGAGGTAGTCGCGGCCGCCGTGGATCATTTCGCGCGGCACCAGCAGCGCCCGCTCGACGGGGGCGAGCGCGGTGGCCAGCACGGCACGCGCCGCCACCACCAGCTGGAAGCGGTTGTCGGCCACCATCAGGAACACGGCCAGCGCCGAGAAGAACAGGAGCTTGGTCAGCGCCGACACGCCCTGTCGGAAGAACGGCGGCGGCGTGCGGTCGAGGGTACCCAACTGCATGGTGACGGCTCAGATGAAACGAGGCCGGCTACGTTGTTCACGCGCCGGCCCCATGGCGGAACGGGTAGGGAGGTTACTCGGAGGTGAAGATGCTGCCCAGGCGCTCCATGCGCTCCAGCGCCATGCCGCAGCCTCGCACGACGCAGGTCAGCGGATCTTCGGCGACGAGCACCGGCAGGCCGGTCTCCTCGGCGAGCAGGCGGTCCAGGTCGCGCAGCAGCGCGCCGCCGCCGGTCAGCATCATGCCGCGTTCGGCGATGTCGGCGCCGAGCTCGGGCGGCGTCTGCTCCAGCGCGTTCTTGACGCTGGAGACGATGTTGTTCAGCGGGTCGGTCAGCGCTTCCAGGATCTCATTGCTGCTGATCGTGAAGCTGCGCGGCACGCCCTCGCTGAGGTTGCGGCCCTTGACCTCGATCTCCTTGACCTCGGAGCCGGGGAAGGCGCTGCCGATGTTCTTCTTGATCGCCTCGGCCGTCGGCTCGCCGATCAGCATGCCGTAGTTGCGGCGGATGTAGTTGATGATGGCTTCGTCGAACTTGTCGCCGCCGACGCGCACGCTGCCTTTGTAGACCATGCCGCCGAGGGAGACGACGCCGACTTCCGTCGTGCCGCCGCCGATGTCGACGACCATCGAGCCCGAGGCTTCGCTCACCGGCAGGCCGGCGCCGATCGCGGCGGCCATCGGCTCCTCGATCAGGTAGACCTCGCTCGCGCCGGCGCCGAGCGCCGATTCGCGGATCGCGCGCCGTTCCACCTGCGTCGAGCCGCAGGGCACGCAGATGATGATTCGCGGGCTCGGCTTGAGCACCGAGCGCGGATGCACCATCTTGATGAACTGCTTGAGCATCTGCTCGGTGACGGTGAAGTCGGCGATGACGCCGTCCTTCATCGGGCGGATCGCCTCGATGTTGCCGGGCACCTTGCCCAGCATGGCCTTGGCTTCCGCGCCGACGGCCTGGATGGTCTTCTTGCCGTGGGGGCCGCCTTCGTGTCGGATGGCGACGACGGAGGGTTCGTCGAGCACGATTCCCTTGCCGCGGACGTAGATCAGCGTGTTGGCGGTGCCAAGGTCGATGGCGAGGTCGGTGGAGAAGTAACGTCGGAACGATTCGAACATGGCGTAGGAAGGGCTGCGCTCAGGGGCGGCAGGCATCGACCGGAGCCGCCGGGCCCGGGACGCATCGCTGCAGCGGCTTGCGCATCGAATGTGGAGGGTTGTTCGTTCGAAGGGCGTGGCACCCGGCCTCAAGGGCCGAGCGGCACCTGTATCTGTCGCCCTGAACCCAGGGCGCTGCAGACGTCGCTGGAGGCGATGTGTGGCATGCCGAGGGCTTGCGGGGAACGGGGGATAATACCCCATCAACTCTCGCCGTCCGGTGGTTATGCGCTGCGTTTCTGCAGTGCGCGGTGCCGCCCGGCGCAACTCCTACTGGTCCCGACCGATGGCCCTGACTCCCGAGGACGTGAGCCGCATCGCGCACCTGGCGCGCCTGGAACTGAAACCCGCCGCGGAGGCCGAGCTGCTCACGCAGCTCAACGGCTTCTTCGGCATCGTCGAGCGCATGAGCGCCGTCGACACCAGCGGCGTCGAGCCGCTGTACACGCCCTTGTCCGCGATCCAGGCGGTGCGGCTGCGGCTGCGCGACGATGTGGTCTCCGAAACCGGCGACCGCGACGCCAACCAGCGCAGCGCGCCCGCCGTCCAGGACGGCCTGTTCCTCGTGCCCAAGGTGATCGAATGAGCGGCGCGCTGCATGAACAAGGCGTCGCGGCGCTGGCACGCTCGCTCGCCGCTGGCGAGGTCTCGAGCGTCGAGCTGACCACGCACCTGCTCGGCCGCGTCGCGGCGCACGCGTCGCTCGGCAGCTTCCTGCATGTCGATGCCGAGCGCGCGCTGGCCCAGGCCCGCGGCGCCGACGAGCGGCGCGCCCGCGGCGATGCACAGGTGCTGACCGGCGTGCCGATCGCGCACAAGGACGTCTTCGTCACCGCCGACGCGCCGACCACCGCCGGCTCGAAGATGCTCGCCGGCTACCGCAGCCCGTTCGATGCCACCGTCGTCGCCCGCCTCTGCGGCGGTGCCGACGGCGTGGCGGGCGCGGGCATGGTCAGCCTCGGCAAGCTCAACTGCGACGAGTTCGCGATGGGGTCGGCCAACGAGAACTCCGCGTACGGCGTGGTGCGCAACCCGTGGGACACCCAGCGCGTGCCGGGCGGCTCCTCGGGCGGCTCGGCCGCGGCCGTGGCGGCGCGCCTGCTGCCCGCGGCCACCGGCACCGACACCGGCGGCTCGATCCGCCAGCCCGCCAGCTTCTCGGGCGTGACCGGGATCAAGCCCACCTACGGCGTGTGCTCGCGCTACGGGATGATCGCGTTCGCCTCCAGCCTCGACCAGGCCGGTCCGCTGGCGCGCAGCGCCGAGGACTGCGCGCTGCTGCTGTCCGCGATGAGCGGCTTCGACCCGCGGGACGCCACCAGTGCGGAGCGTCCGCCGCAGGACTTCCATGCGCAGATGCGCCAGGGCCGCGAAGGGGCGACGGCCGGCCGTCCGCTGCAGGGCCTGCGCATCGGGCTGCCGCGGGAGTTCTTCCCCGCGGCGCTCGCGGCCGACGTGGATGGCGCGGTGCGCGCCGCGCTGGCCGGGCTGGAGCAGCTGGGCGCCACGCTCGTCGACGTGAGCCTGCCGCGCACCGAGCTGTCGATCCCCGTGTACTACATCATCGCGCCGGCCGAGGCCAGCTCGAACCTGAGCCGCTTCGACGGCGTCAAGTTCGGCCACCGGGCCCAGCAGTACACCGACCTGCTCGACATGTACAAGAAGACGCGGGCCGAAGGCTTCGGCACCGAGGTCCAGCGCCGGATCATGATCGGCACCTACGTGCTCAGCCACGGCTACTACGACGCCTACTACCTGCAGGCGCAGAAGCTGCGCCGCATGATCGCCGACGACTTCCAGGCCTGCTTCCGGCAGTGCGACGTCATTGCCGGTCCTGTCGCCCCCAGCGTGGCCTGGCGGCTCGGCGAGCAGGGCGACGATCCGGTCAAGGCGTACCTGGCCGACATCTTCACGCTGCCCGCGAGCCTGGCCGGCCTGCCCGGCATGAGCGTGCCGGCGGGCTTCGGCGAGGGCGGCATGCCGGTCGGGCTGCAGCTCATCGGCAACTATTTCGCCGAAGGCACGCTGCTGCATGCGGCGCATGCCTTCCAGCAGGCCACCGACTGGCACACCCGCGCCCCGGCGGGCTTCTGAGACGAACACCGGGGAACGCCCATGTCCACAGTCCCATTGATCCGTGGCTACGAGGTCGTGATCGGCCTCGAGACACACGCCCAGCTGTCCACCCGCAGCAAGATCTTCAGCGGCGCCAGCACGCAGTTCGGGGCGGAGCCCAACACGCAGGCCTGCCCCGTCGACCTGGCGCTGCCCGGCACCTTGCCGGTCATGAACCGCGGCGCGGTCGAGCGCGCGATCCGCTTCGGCCTCGCGGTGGGCGCCAAGGTCGCGCCGCAGTCGATCTTCGCGCGCAAGAACTACTTCTACCCCGACCTGCCCAAGGGCTACCAGATCAGCCAGTACGAGATCCCGGTGGTGCAGGGCGGCAAGGTCGGCTTCTTCGTCGGTGACCATCGCAAGACGGTCAACCTCACCCGGGCGCACCTCGAGGAGGACGCCGGCAAGTCGCTGCACGAGGACTACCACGGCCAGACCGGCATCGACCTCAACCGCGCGGGCACGCCGCTGCTCGAGATCGTCTCCGAACCGGAGATGCGTTCGTCGGCCGAGGCGGTCGAGTACGCGAAGGCGCTGCACGCGCTGGTGGTGTGGCTCGGCATCTGCGACGGCAACATGCAGGAAGGCAGCTTCCGCTGCGACGCCAACGTCTCGGTGCGCAGGCCCGGCCAGCCCTACGGCACGCGGCGCGAGATCAAGAACCTCAACAGCTTCCGCTTCCTGCAGCAGGCGATCGACTACGAGGTGCAGTGGCAGATCGAGCAGATCGAGGACGGCCTGCCGATCGTGCAGGCCACGGTGCTGTTCAACCCCGACACCGGCGAAACCCGTTCGATGCGCACCAAGGAAGACGCGCACGACTACCGCTACTTCCCCGACCCCGACCTGCCGCCGCTGGTGATCGATCCGGCCTGGGTCGAGCAGGTGAAGGCCGCGATGCCCGAGTTGCCCTCGACGATGGCCGAGCGGTTCCAGCAGGAAGACGGCCTGCCGGCCTACGACGCCACGATGATGACGCAGAGCCTGGCGATGGCCCGCTTCTACGAGGCCGCGCGTGATGCGAGCGGCCAGCCCAAGCTGGTCGCCAACTGGCTGATGGGCGAGGTCTCCCGGCGCTTGAACACCGAAGGCGGCTCGATCGAGGCCAGCCCCGTCGCCGCCGGCACGCTCGCGGCGCTGATCGGGCGCATCGTCGACGGCACGGTGTCGAACAACGGAGCCCGGCAGGTGTTCGACGCGCTGTGGGGCGGCGACACCGACGTCGATGCCGTCATCGAGGCCAAGGGCCTGAAGCAGATGAACGACGAGGGGGCGCTGGCGGCCATCGTCGACCAGGTGCTGGCGGCCAACGCCAAGTCGGTGGACGAATACCGCGCCGGCAAGGACAAGGCCTTCAACGCCCTGGTCGGCCAGGTCATGAAGGCGAGCAAAGGCAAGGCCAATCCGGCGCAGGCCGGCGAGTTGCTGAAGAAGAAGCTCGGCTGACGGGCCGCCCCGGGGCGGCGTGCGTCAGGGCTTGACGCCCGTGCGCGTGTCGCTCGCAGGCAGCGCCTGCACGGAGCCCAGCGATCCCGCGGGTGCGCCCGCCCACAGGCGCCGCAGCCGCTCCAGCTCGATGTCGTACAGCCGGTTGATGCGGCTCAGCTCGGCGGACTGCGTCTGCGCCGCGGCGCGCTGGGCCTCCGCGGCGGCCTCGTTGGCATCGATCTGCTGGCGCAGCCGCGGCGGCAGCGTGCGGCCCCGGTAGAACTCCGCCTCCGTGTCGAGCGGCTTGCGCTCGGCCGCCAGCCGCTCCAGCCGGAGTTCGGTGTTGCGGATGGCCACCCGCACCGTGTCCAGGGAAGCTTCGCGGGCCTTGCGATGGGCGGCCTCGTTCGGGAAACGGCTCATCAGGTTGCGGTCGCGGCGGATGGCATCGAGCTGCGCGGTGCGCTCGGCCTGCGCGCGGCGGTCGGCCGCCTCCCGGGCGGCCCGCTCCTCGGCCGTCAGGGACGGGGGATGGATGCGCTGCAGCGATCCGTCACTGTTGAGAACACGCTGCTCCTGCGCATTGCATGCCGGGATCGGCCGGTCCGAGGACAGCCGGCGCCCGTCGGCGGTGACGCAGGTGTAGATGCCCGCGCTCGACGAGGCCTGGCCCTGCGGCTGGGCCGCGGCGGCCGAGGCCATCCCGGCGACGAGTGCTGTCGTGAGCCATCGTGCAGGGCGGCAGTCTGTCGAACGTTGCATTCAGATTCCGTAGCGCGCCCGGTAGCGGGCGACGTTGTCGCCATGCGCGGCGAGCGAGCTGTCGCTGGTGGTCGCCAGATAGTCGAGGAGATCGTTCAAGGTCGCAATCGACACCACGCTCAAGTTGAAACGCTTGGTGACGTCCTGGACGGCGGACCAGGCGACGTCCGTCCCGTTCTCGGTGGCCTTTTCCTGGCGGTCGAGGGCGATGGCCACGCCCACCGGCCTGCCGCCGGCCGCCTCGATCATCGAGATGGATTCCCGCACCGAAGTTCCGGCGGAAATCACGTCGTCGATGATGAGCACCCGCCCCTGCACCGGCGCGCCGACCAGCGTGCCGCCTTCGCCGTGGTCCTTGGCTTCCTTGCGGTTGTAGGCGAACGGCTTGTTGTGCCCCAGCCTCGCGAGTTCGATGCTGACCGCGGCCGCCAGGGTGATGCCCTTGTAGGCCGGGCCGAACAGCATGTCGAACTGCAGGCCCGAGGCGAGCAGCCGCCGTGCATAGAATTCCGCGAGGCGGCCCAGCTTGGCGCCGTCATCGAACAAGCCGGCGTTGAAGAAATAGGGCGACATCCGCCCCGCCTTGGTCTTGAACTCGCCGAAGCGCAGCACACCGGCCTCCACCGAGAACGCGACGAATTCTTGGGCCAGCGGGTCGGTGGGCGCGTGGGTGCTCATGAAGGAAGGTCCTCAGCGTATGTTTCGGCTCGTCACCCTGAATCTGAATGGCATCCGCTCTGCGGCGAACAAGGGCTTCGAGGCCTGGGCTGGCGAAACGGGCGCAGATTGTATGGGGGTGCAGGAGGTCAAGGCCCAGGCCGATACGGTGGCTGGCCGCTTCGACCGCCTCGACGGGATGGACGGCCATTTCCACTATGCCGAGAAGAAGGGCTACTCCGGCGTGGGCCTGTACACCCGCACGGCGCCGAGCGACGTGGTCTTCGGGTTCGATCCGGACGAGTTCGATGCGGAGGGCCGCTACGTCGAGGCCCGCTACGACACGCCCGGGCGCAGGTTCAGCCTGGTCAGCTGCTACTTCCCCAGCGGCAGCAGCGGCGAGGAGCGCCAGGCCGCCAAGTTCCGCTTCCTGGCCAAGATGTACCTGCACCTGGCGCGGCTGAAGTCGGAGCGCGAGTTCATCCTGATGGGCGACGTCAACATCGCCCACAAGGAGATCGACCTGAAGAACTGGCGCAGCAACCAGAAGAACAGCGGCTTCCTGCCCGAGGAGCGCGCCTGGATGACCCGGCTGCTCGACGAGCTCGGCCTGGTGGACGTGTTCCGCACGCTGAACCCGCACCCCGAGCAGTACACCTGGTGGAGCAACCGCGGGCAGGCCTGGGCGAAGAACGTGGGCTGGCGGCTGGACTACCACCTCGCCACCCCGGCCGTCGCCGCCACGGCGCGCCGGGAGCACATCTACCTCGACCAGCGCTTCTCGGACCACGCACCGCTGGTGATCGACTACGACTTCACGCTCTGACGGGGCGCCACCTTTTTCGCGTGTGAATATTCACGCCTTCCGGGCCCCGTATTGACCACCTCGGTCCGGTGGCTGCCCGCTACGCTTCCTGCATGCGGCCGGTAGCTGCAGACCGGAGGAAGGCATGCTCAACGTACTACTGCCGGCTTTGGGGGGCGTCCTCGGCGTGCCTTCGGGCCACCGTGCGCCGCGGCCCGACCAGGGCCCGGAGCGGCGAGCGTCCGCAGCGCCGTGGCACTGGCTGAAACTGGCGCTCGACGAGGTCGACTACGGCCTGGTGATCGTCGTGCAGCCCGGCCGCGTGGTCCACATGAACCACGTGGCGCGTGCCGAACTCGACGGGGAGCACCCGCTGCGCATGGCGGGCGAACACCTGCAGACACGCTGGAGCGGTGACGAAGGGCCGGTGCGCGATGCGCTGGCCGACGCGGCGCAGCGCGACCGGCGCTGCATGCTGGCGATCGGCCAGGGCACCGGGCGCGTGAGCATCGCGGTGGTGCCGCTGCCTGCCGCGGACGTCGGCGAAGTGGGCGCCACGCTGCTGATGTTCAGCAAGCGCCAGGTCTGCCAGCAGTTGTCGGTCGAGGGCTTCGCCCGCTGCCACGGCCTCACCGCCGCCGAGACGCAGGTGCTCAAGGCCTTGTGCGCCGGCGTCACCCCGAACGAGGCCGCCAAGTGCCTGGGGGTGCGGCTGTCCACCGTCCGCACGCAGGTCGGCAGCATCCGGGCCAAGACCGGGGCGCAGAGCATCCGCGACCTGATGCAGCAGGTCGCCAGGCTGCCGCCGCTGGTCAGCGCCCTGCGCACGCAGGCGGCGGCGGATCGGCGGCCCGCTCCCCGGCTCGACGCTTGACGCCCGAGCTTCCCGCTGCCGGGCGGGGCCGGTACGATGCGGCGCGCGAGCATCGGAGCTCGCAGCGCCCAGCGATGTTGAACCAGCACTGCGAAGAAGATTTCTCGAGTCCTTTCCTGAGCCCGCTGTTGCACCGGCTGGCGCAGCGCGGGCGAACCTGCCATTACCGTCCCGGCGCCCTGCTCATCCAGGAGGGTGACCATGACGACACCATCTTCATCCTGCTGGCGGGCCGGGTGAGGGCTTTTTCGGCGGGCGACAAGGGCCAGGAGATCACCTATGGCGTCTATGGCCCCGGCGAGTACCTGGGCGAGCTGAGCTTGGACGGCGGCCCGCGCTCGGCGAGCGTGATCACCCTGGAGCGCTGCACCTGCACGCTGGTGAGCCGGCAGACGGTGCTGGAGCACATCGCCCAGCATCCCGAGTTTGCGTTCGAGCTGCTGTCCAAGGTGATCCGCCGGGTGCGCAGCGCGACCATGAACGCCCGCCAGCTGGCCCTCAACGACGTCTACGGCCGCCTCATCTACATGGTCAACACCGTGTCGGAGCCCAGCGGCGACGGCACCCGCGTCATCCACGAGCGCTGGACGCACAAGGAATTGTCGAGCCGGCTCGGGTGTTCCCGGGCCATGGTCAGCCGGCTGCTCAAGGACCTGGAAACCGGTGGCTACGTGCGGCTCGAGCCCCAGCGTTTCGTGATCTGCCGCCCGTTGCCCGCCCGCTGGTGAACGCCGCCGGCCCGCCGCCTGCCGCGCGCCGCAGGTGGCGGACCCTGCTGCCGGCCCTGGGCCTGGCGCTGCTGGGGCTGGCCGCCATGGGATTGGCGCCGGTGCTGCCGCTCGAATCCTCGGTCGGGCTGCGCGTGCTCTTCGCCTTGCGGGGCACCGTGGCGCCGCCGGCGGACGTCGTGGTCGTCGCGATCGACGAACGCTCTGCCGCGGCGCTCGGGCTGCCCGAGCGGCCGCGGCAATGGCCCCGCCGGCTGCATGCAGACCTGCTGCGCTCGCTGCACGCCCACGGCGCGCGGCTGGTGGCGTTCGACCTGACGTTCGACACGCCCACCGACGACGACGCCGTGTTCGCCGAGGGGCTGCGGGCGACGGGCCGCGGGCTGCTCACCTCGTCGCTGCGCTCGGACGTGTGGGAGGGCGGTGGCGCGCAGGCCGTGGTGGAGCAAGTGCTGCCGGCCGTGTCGCCCATCGGCGAGTCCGCGCGTGCCCAGGCGCCCTTCGTGCTGCCCAAGGATGCGCGCGTGGACGCCTACTGGACCTTCCGGGGCGGCGCCGACCACACGCCCAGCCTGCCCGTCCTCGCGTTCCACCTCTTCCATCCCGCCGCGGTCGATGGCCTGCGCAGCCTGTCATGCGCCGGCGCACCGGCACCGTACTGCGGCGTCCAGGCCGGCCCCTTCGAGGCCGCGGGTGATCCCGCAGCGCTGGTGCGGCGGTTGCGGGAGCGGCTGTGGGGGGATCCGGCGCATGCCGCAGCGGTCTCGCAGCGTCTGCAGGGTGCCGCGGCCGGCGCCCTGCCGGCCCCTGCCGGGCGGGTGGCCGCGCTGCTCGCGCTGCACCGGGACGACGACGTCGCCTACCTCAACTACTACGGCCCGGCGCGCAGCGTCCGCACCGTGTCCTATGCAGACGTCGACGCCGCGGCAGCGGCGGACCCGGCGCTCTTTCGCGGCAAGATGGTGTTCGTCGGCTTCTCCGCCCAGACCGCCGGCGCCCAGGACCGGCTGCGCGACGACTACCGCACCGTGTTCTCGGATGCCCGGGGCGTCGACGTCAGCGGTGTCGAGATCGCCGCCACCGCCTTCGCGAACCTGCAGGAGGACCGCGTGCTGCGCCCGCTGCCGGCCGGCGCGGCGGCGTGGGTGGTCGCCGGATGGGGCGTCGTGCTGGGCCTCCTGGCCAGCCGGCTGGCGCCTCGTGCGCAGCTCGTGGCGATGGCGGCCCTCGCGGCCGCGTACGCGGCCGGTGCCTGGGCCGCCTTCGGGCACGCATCGCAGTGGTGGCCGTTGGTGGTGCCTCTCGGCCTGCAGTGGCCCGCGGCCGTCGCCCTCGGGCTGTGGCTGGGCTACCGCCGCAGCCGCGGTGACCACCACCGCATGCAGCAGGCCTTCGGCTACTTCCTGCCGCGGCACATGGTGGAGCAGCTGGCGGGCGCCCCTGGCCAGGTCGCTTCGGCCTACCGCCTGGCCAGGGGCGCCTGCCTGTTCACCGACGCGGAGCGCTACACCGCGCTGGCCGAGCAGATGGATCCGCAGTCGCTCGGCGACACGATGAACCGCTACTACGCCTGCCTGTTCGAGCCCGTGGAGCGGCACGGCGGCTGGGTGGTCGACGTGGTGGGCGACGCGATCGTGGCGGTGTGGGACCTCGGCCAGGACGAGCTGGCGCTGCGCCGCCGGAGCTGCGAAGCGGCGCTCGACATGCAGGCGGCCATCGCGGCGCTGCCGGTCGACGCACCCTCGCGCCTGCCGACGCGCATCGGTCTGCACTGCGGCGAGATGCGCATCGGCACGGTGGGGGCCGGGCAGCGCTACGACTTCCGCGCGGTGGGCGACGCGGTCAACACGGCCTCCCGCCTCGAAGGGCTGAACAAGCTGCTGGGCACGCGCATCCTGGCGTCCGCCCAGGCGGTCGAAGGCCTGGAAGAGGTGCTGCTGCTGCGGCCGGTGGGCGCGTTCCGGCTGGCGGGCAAGCGCGAGGCCGTGGACGTCGTCGAGGTGCTGGCGCGGCAGGCGCAGGCCGACGAGCCGCTGCGCGCCGGCTGCAGCGCCTTCGCGACGGGCCTCGCGCGGTACCGGCGCGGGGAAGCGGCCGCGGCGCTGCCGTCATTCGCCGAGGCGCTGGCGCAGCGGCCCGACGACGGGCCGGCCGCGTATTACCTGCAGCGCTGCCAGCGGTGGCTGCGTGACGGCCCGGACCAGGACCCCGCTGCGCCGGTGACCGTCGCAACAAAGTGACACAGCACATCCGTAAAGTTGCGAGTGTGCGTTAGCCTACGCGCCGACGAATATTTGCGTCTGAGTGAAAAAGTTTGCAACCAAGCACCCATTCGAGTGGGCGGACAACGGCCCGCCACCGCCGCTGGATCCGCAGGGCCGCCGTCACCGGGGTGACGTTGGTGTTGTGGTGCGCGGTGCCGCGGGCGTGGGCCGCGCCCGCCTGCGCCGAGCCGGTGGCGCGTGTGGCTTCCGTGCAGGGCGCGGTGGAGCTGCGCCGAGGGGCGGCTGACTGGGTGCGGGTCGCGCCCGAGCAGCCCCTGTGCGCCGGGGACGTGGTGCGGGTCGGCGAACGCAGCCGCGCCGCGCTGCTGATGCGCAATGAGACGTCGCTGCGCCTGGACCAGCACACCAGCGTGACGCTGCAGGCTCCCGAGGCGCCAGGCGGAACGTTGATCGAGCAGCTGCGCGGCATCGTCAACGTCATCACCCGCACGCCGAAGCCGTTCCGCCTGACCACACCCTTCGTCAACGCGAACGTCGAGGGCACCGAGTTCCTCGTGAAGGTCGGCACGGCCGATGCGAGCGTCCTGGTGTACGAGGGCCGCGTCGTCGCGAGCAACCCGGCCGGTGAGGTGGCGCTGGGCGCCGGCGAGATGGCTTCGGGCGGCGCGAACACCCAGCCCGTCCGGTCCCTGGCGGTGCGACCGGCCGAGGCTGTGCACTGGGCCGTGCACTACCCCACGGTGCGCCCAGCGGCCGGTACGGAGCTGCCCGCCGTGCGCGAGGCGCTGGCGCTGCGCGACGCCGGCCGGGTCGCCGAGGCCGTCGCGCGGCTCGATGCGGTCCCGGCGCAGGAGCGTTCCGGCGCCTGGCGCCTGCAGCGCGCGGCACTGCTGCTCGACGTCGGGCGGGTCGACGAAGCCGCCCCCGAGCTGGCGGCGATCGATGCAGGCCCCGCGTACGCGGAGGCGCTGGCGCTGCAGGCCGTCGTTGCGCTGGTGCACAACGATGCGCCGCGCGCCCGGGCGCTGGCGGAGCGGGCCGTCGCCGCCGACGGGCGCGCCGCGGCCCCGCAGCTGGCGATGTCGTACGTGCAGCAGTCGCGTTTCGCGCTGGACGACGCGGCAGCCCACGCCCGGGCTGCGGTCGCGCTCGATCCGGGCAACGCGCTGGGCTGGGCGCGGCTGGCCGAGCTGTACCTGTATGCCGGCGATGCCGCCGCCGCCCGCGCTGCCGCGCTGCGTGCGGTGGAGGCCGGCCCGGGGCTGTCGCGTGCGCACACGGCCTTCGGCTTCACGCTGCTGGGCCATTTCGACACCGCGACCGCCCGGGCGGCCTTCGAGCGCGCGCAGCAGCTCGACCAGGGCGACCCGCTGCCCCGCATGGGCCTGGGCCTCGCGCAAATCCACGAGGGCGATCTGGTGGCCGGGCGCCAATCGATCCAGATCGCCGTCAGCCTCGACCCCGAGAACGCGCTGCTGCGCAGCTACCTCGGCAAGGCCTACGCGCAGGAGCGGCGCGGCCACCACGCCGAAACGCAGTTCGCGCTCGCCAAGGCGCGGGATCCCAACGATCCGACGCCCTGGTTCTACGAGGCGATGCACAAGCTGCTCACGCACCGCCCGGTCGAGGCGCTCGACGACATCACGCGCTCGATCGCGCTGAACGACCGGCGCGCGGTGTTCCGCTCGCGGCTGCTGCTCGACGAGGACCTGGCCGTGCGCGGCGCGGGGCTGGCCCGGGTGTACGACGCCCTGGGGTTCGGGCGCCTGGCGCTCACCGAGGCGGCGAAGGCGCTGGCCGTCGACCCCGGCAACGCCGCGCCGCATCGCTTCCTGGCCGACGTCTATCGCTCGCTCGACCGGCACGAGGCCGCGAGCGCGAGCGAGGAACTGCAGGCGCTGCTGCTGCAGCCGGTGCAGGCGACCCCCACCCGGCCGCCCCACCGCTCCGCCCCGGTGATGGGCTTGATCGACGACAGCGTGCTCGGCCAGCCTGACGACCACACCCGGCTGTTCGACGAGCGCGGCGCGAGCGGACGCATCGACCTCGCCGCCGGCAGCCGCGGGCTGTGGTCGCTGGGCGTCGACACCTCCTACGCCGCGGAGCGGTGGGCGCTGAGCGCCGGGCTCTTCCGCTACCACAGCGACGGCTTCCGCTCCAACAGCGACATCACGCACCACATCGAGAACGTGCTGCTGCAGGCGGCCCCGGACCCTTCGCTCAACCTCCAGCTCGAGCTGGCGCGGCGCAGCACCCGCGCCGGGGAGCTGCAGCAGGTCTTCGATCCGGCAGACCGCCAGCCCGGGCAGCGCAACGAGACGCAGCAGCGCGTCGGGCGGCTGGGGGTGGCGTGGCGGCCGGGGGCCGGCCACCTGTGGCTGCTGTCGCGCCAGGACGTCGAACTCGAGGACCGGCGCCTGCTGAGTTCGACGCCGCTCACCGAAGTGTTCGGCGGCTCCGACGCGCCCGGCCACATGACCGAGCTGCAGTACCAGTGGCGCACCGCGCGCTCCACGGTCCTGCTGGGTGCGGGGAACGCCCAGGTCCGGCACCGCATCGACGTGCGGGTCGTGCTTGCCGACGAAGTCGGCCTGTGCCCCGCCGCGGCGCCATGCGTGAGCAGCGCCGTCGATCCCACCCACGAGCGGCAGGCCTACGCCTACTGGCTCCACCGCCCCTCCGCGGCCTGGTCGACCACGCTGGGGCTGTCGCGGGAGCACCGCGAGGCGCAGGGCGCGGACATCCGGCGCTGGCACCACAAGCTCGGCGCGATCTGGTCGCCGTCCGACGGTTTTGCGATGCGCCTGGCCAGCTTCCGCACGCTCAAGCGGGGATTCGGCGCGGACCGCACGCTGGAGCCGACCCAGGTGGCCGGCTTCAACCAGTTCTTCGACGATCCCAGCAGCACGCGCGCCGAAGTGCTCGCGGCGGCGACCGACCTCACGATGCGCCCGGACCTGCGGCTGACCCTGTCGGTGCAACGCCGCAAGCTAATGGGCGCGCCCGGCCTGCAGGGGGGGCAGTGGCACCCCGGGGAATCGATGTCCGAGCGGCTGCTGCACGCGCAGGTCTTCTGGACGCCGGCCCCGCGCGTGGCCGTGCGGGCCGGCGTCGAGCAGGACCGCTTCGGCCGGATTCCGGTGCGGGCCCAGATGGACACGCCGACGCTGCTGCGCACCACTTCGGTCCCGCTGGCGGCGCGCTATTTCTGGCCCGGCGGGCGGTTCGCCGAGCTGGCGGTCACCTCGGTGCGCCAGACCGTCGAGCGGCAGCCCGACGCCCGGCAGGCCACGGGGCGCGAGCGTTTCACGCTGGTCGACCTCACGCTGGGCATGCAGGTGCCGGGCAGGCCGGTCACCGTTTCGCTCACCGCCAAGAACCTGTTGGGAGAACGTTTCCGATTCCAGGACGACAGCTTCCGCTCCGGCGAGCTGCGCCTCGGCCGCTACCTGCCCGCGCGCAGCGTGGTGCTGGCGACGCAGATGTCGTTCTGATCCCCTCGCCCTTGACGGCGAACGCCCGCCGGACCGCCTGACGCAGGCGCCGGCACTTCCTATCACTCGAACCACTGGAGAACCTCTTGAGCAGTACCCCCAACTCGCCGATCGCCCAGACCACCGAGCACCGCATCGCTGCCGACTCCCCGTTGGTGCAGCTGCTGGAGAAGGAGTTCGGCATCACCGATCCCAAGCTGTTTTTCGTCTACGGATCGGCCAAGGCCGGGGGCGTGTCGGAGGACGTGCTCTACGTCGCGGACAGCGACCTGCGCATCGCCGACCTCAAGGGCCCGGTCGTGCTGGCGAACACGCGCGTGCGGCCCGACGAGGGCGAGGTGATCAAGGTCGAGTACGCCGCCGCGCGGGCGCAGTACTGCACCATCCTCAACGGCGTGCCGGTCTGGATCCCCTGAGGTGGCGTCCGGCCGGATGCCCGAGGGCCGTGCATCGCGTGCCGATGCAAGGCTGCAGCCCCTGCTGCGCGACCTGCAGGGCAACATCCTGCGCGGCCACGGCCGCGAGCGCTGTGCGTTGATCCTGCTGCGCTTCCACTGCGCGCCGCGCGAGGCGAGGCGCTGGGTCAGCGCGTTCGGCGGCTGGGTGGAGACCGCCGCGGTGCAGTTCGCAGGCGGCAACGCCTACGAACTGCCGGGGGCGGCCCCGTTCTGGGGCTTCTACCTCAGTGCCGCGGGCTATCGCCACCTCGGCGTGCCGCAGGCGCTGCAGCCGGCCGATCCGGCGTTCCAGGCCGGCATGCGCGCCGCGGCGCAGCGCCTGGGCGACCCGTCGCCCGACACCTGGGACGCCGACCTGCAGCACGAGCTGCACGCCATGGTGCTGCTGGCGCATGCCGAGGCGCCGCGGCTGCAGCAGGAGCAGGCGCGGCTGGTCGCCAGCCTCGACGGCATCGCACACTGGTCCGTGGAGCAGGGCCAGGCGCACCAGCGCAAGCACCGCGATGGCCTGCTGCCGGCCTACCGGTTCGTGGAGCATTTCGGTTTCGCCGATGGCCGCAGCCAGCCGCTGTTCTTCGAGGAGGATCTGGCGGAAGACTTGGAGGGTGCGGCCGCCCACGTGCACCACGACCCGTCGGCGCCGCTGTCGCTGGTGCTGGCGCCCGACGCGGCCGGCGGTGCGCAGGCCTTCGGCAGCTACCTGGTCTGGCGCAAGCTCGAGCAGGACGTGCGCGGTTTCCACCGCGCGCTGCGGGCCCTGGCGCAGACCCACCCCGATGCGCGCGGCGACGCGGCGCGGGCCGGGGCGCTGATGGTCGGCCGCTACCCCGACGGCTCGCCGCTGCAGCCGCCGGGCGCGGCGGACACGGGGCGCCCGGGCGAGGTCAACGACTTCGACTTCAGCGGCGATGCCGAAGGCCGGCATTGCCCCTTCAGCGCCCACATCCGCCGCATCAACCCGCGCGACGGGCAGGGCCGGGACGAACGCATCGTGCGACGCGGCATCAGCTACGGCACCGTGCCGCAGACCTTCGACGAGCTGGCGGCCGCGCCGCTGGAGGCCTTGCCGGAGGGCGGCGTGGGCCTGCAGTTCATGTGCTTCCAGAGTGCCATCGGCATGCAGTTCGAGCGCCTGCAGCAGCGGGCGAACGTGCAGGCCGAGGGCGACGGCCCCGATGCGATCGCCGGCACCGCGGCGGGCGGCAGCCTGCGCTGGCCGGCAGGGCCCGCGGGTTTCCAGTCCTTCGTGACGCTCAAGGGGGGCGAGTACTTCCATGCCCCTGCGCGCTCGGTGCTGACGCGGATGGTGCACCTGCCCGGTTGAGCCGGGCTCAGCCCTTGCCGGGCGCCGGCGGCTCGAACTTGCGCGGCGGCTTGGCCGCGCGGGTGTAGAGCGGCTGGACCTTCGGCAGCTTGGCCTGGATGTCGCGGATCCGCGTCTCGCCCGCCGGGTGGGTGCTCAGGAACTGCGGCGGCGCGCCCTTGCTCGCCTGCAGCATCTTTTGCCACAGCGTGACGCCCGCCGCCGGGTCGTAGCCCGCGCGCGCGGCGAGGTCCATGCCGACGATGTCGGCCTCGGACTCGTCGTCGCGGCTGAACTTCAGCGTCAGCAGCTGGCTGCCCATGTTGAGCAGGGCGTCGCCCGTGCCGCCCAGCCCCAGCACGCTGGACAGCAGGCTCGCGCCCAGCCGCGTGGCGGTGGTCTTGCCCATGCGCTCGCGCGCGTGTTCGCGCAGCGCGTGGGCCATCTCGTGGCCCATGATGGTGGCCACCTCGTCGTCGCTCAGCTGCAGCTGCTGCAGGATGCCGAAGTAGAAGGCGATCTTGCCGCCCGGCATGCAGAAGGCGTTGAGCTGCTGGCTGCCGATCAGGTTGACCTCCCAGCGCCACTGGGTGGCCCGGCGGTTCCAGCCGTCGCAGAAGGGGATCAGCCGCTGCGAGATCGTGCGCAGCCGCACCACCTGCGGATGGTTGTCGGGTGCCAGTGCGCGCTGCTGGGCGGCTTCGCGCTTCATCTGCTCGTACTGCTGGGCGGCGGCCTGCTCGACCTGCTCGGCCGGCACCAGCTTGGAGAACTGGGATTCCTTGCCCACGTCGCCGCGCACGCCCTCGGGGTCGCGCTGCTGCGCGAGCGCGGGCAGCGCGGCACCCGCGACCAGCGCGCCGGTGAAGAGCCGCCGGCCGTGCAGCGCGCATCGGCAGCCCCAGCCGTGCGGCACGGCGATGTCGGCATCGGTACGGAAGGTCTGGGTCATGGCGTTCGGTGGGAAGTTGGCCGGATTCTAGGAAGGGCGGTCAGTCGTCCGCTGCCGCGGCCCCTGCCGGCACTTCGAGTGCCCGGATGCTCGCGCGCAGCTTCCACAGCATGATCAACGCCGGGACGGCGGCCACCGTGGACACGAGGAAGAAGCTCGCCCAGCCGATCGACTCGGCCAGCACGCCGGCGAGCGGCCCCACCCAGACCCGGCCCACCGACGCGAACGCCGACAGCAGCGCGAACTGCGTCGCGGTGAAGCGCTGGTTGCACAGGCTCATCAGGAAGGCGACGAACGCGGCCGTGCCCATGCCGCCCGAGAGGTTCTCGAAGGCGATCACCATCAGCAGCCCCCCGTCGACCCGCGTCGCCTGCGCCAGCTGCACCACGCCCCAGTCGAAGGCCGGCAGGGTCAGCCCGGGCAGCACGCCGGGGCCATGGACGGCCAGCCACCAGAAGCCCAGGTTGCTGGCCATCTGCAGCAGCCCGAAGGCGAGCAGCGCACGCCACAGGCCCAGCTTCAGCATCAGCGCGCCGCCCAGCAACGCGCCGCCGATCGTCAGCCACAGGCCGATCACCTTGTTGACCACGCCGACCTCGGCCGGGCTGTACGCCATCGCCTTGAGCAGGAACGGCGTCATCAGCGAGCCGGCGAAGGCGTCGCCCAGCTTGTAGAGCACGATGAACGCGAGGAAGGCGGCGGCGCCCGGCTGCGCGAAGTAGTTGGCCAGGCCCGACAGCAGCGTCTCGAAACGGGCCCGCCGGGCCGCCCACGCCGCCAGCGGCAGCGTGACGCCGATGCCCATCAGCAGCCCCAGCAGCTCCGCCCACTTGGCCTGCAGCGCCGGGGCGAGGCTGCTGCCGGCGAAGACGGGCGATAGCAGCGCGCGCGCCAGCGGCTGGGCCGCCCGGTCGGTCAGCACCACGCCCACCGCGACCGCCGCGACGACGGCGAGGAAGCCCAGCAGGTCGTTGCGCGCCACCGTGCGCGGCACGGCCGCATGCGGCAGCCGCGGCAGCAGCAGCGCCGACACGGCGGCGGCGCCCAGCATCAACGCGGCCATCAGCCGGTAGACGCCGGGCCAGCTCCAGCCGTGGCCCGCGAGCGCGTTGGCAGGGTCGGTCCAGATCAGCGCGACGCCGCCCGAGACGATCATCGCCAGCCGGTAGCCGAGCACGTTCAGCGACGAACCCAGCCCGCGCTCGGCGGGCGCGAGCAGGTCGGTGCGGTAGGCGTCGATCACCACGTCCTGGGATGCCGAGACGAAGGCCGTGAGCACGGCCAGCAGCGCGAAGGTGCGCAGCGCCGCCGACGGCGAGGTGTCCGCCAGCAGCCACAGCACGGCCGCCAGCGCCAGCTGCGTCAGCACCAGCCAGCCGCGCCGCCGCCCCAGCCAGGGCAGCTCGAAGCGGTCCATCAGCGGGGCCCACAGGAACTTGAAGGTGTAGGGCAGGCCGACCAGGCTGAGGAAGCCGATCGTCGCGACGTCCAGCCCTTCGAGGCTCAGCCAGGCCTGCATCGCCTGCCCTGTCAGCGCCAGCGGCAGGCCCGAGGCGAAGCCCAGGACCGTCACCGCCAGCAGCCGGTGCCACGCGGCCACGCGCTGCGCCGCCGTGCGCTGCAGGGGGGGGCGCGCGCGGGCGGCGGAGGCGGGTTCGGACATCGGGCGATTCTAGGCAGCCCCCTGCCGCGTCATTGCCCGGGTGTGGAAGCAGGTGTGCCGGCGGTCGGGGCCGGCTGCTGGCGGTGGATCGCCTCGGCCAGCGACAGCAGCCGCTCGCGCGGCAACGTGCCTGCCAGGGCGTAGCCGGCGCCGGCCTCGACCCAGTAGAAGAGGCCCAGCGCCCCTTGCCGCTCGTAGCGGAACGCCGCTGGCGTGTCCGCGTCGGGCTTGCGCAGGTAGACGGTCACGCGCTGGCCTGCGTCATCTTGATACATCAGTTGCGCGCTCGGGCTGGCGCCGTCGGGCAGCAGCCGGCCGCCGATCAGTTCGAAGCCCTGGTCGCGCAGGTCGAACAGCTTGACCGGGATGGTGGTGCGGCGCGTCAGCCAGCGGGCCAAGTGTTCCTCCTGCGCCCGCACCTCGACCGGATGGCGCCGCTCGGGCACGTACACGCCGTGCGCCAGCGCGGCCCGCTGCACCCAGGGCGCCGGCGCGGCCTGCATCTGCGCGATGCCGGCGGCGCCTTCGCCGCGGCCCCACCAGACGGTGCCCCCGCCCGCCAGCGCGCCGGCGGCGAACAGGCCCGCCGCCATCGCGGCGCGGGCCCAGGCGGCGCGTTGCGGCCGGCGCCACACCGTCCGCGCCAGCGCCGCAGGCACGGGCTCGTCGGCCACCCCCGCGAAGTGGCCGCGCAGCGCATCCCGGTCGGCCGCCCAGGCCTGGACGCGCGATGCGTCCTCCGGGTGCTCCGCCATCCAGGCGATCACGCGGGCGTGCTCGGCGGCATCGAGCTCGCCGTCGAGCCAGGCGCCGAGCACGGTGTCGTCGGGACGGGGGGAGGAGGCGGTCATGGTCGTCGGGCCATCAGATCACGCGGCGCAGCGTGGGGATCGCGGGCGCCGGCGCGTGGCCGTCCAGCGCCTGCCGCAGCGCGGTGCGCGCGCGCGACAGCCGCGACATCACCGTGCCAATAGGGATGCGCAGCAGCTCGGCGGCCTCCGCATAGCTCAGCTGCTCGACCCCCACCAGCATCAGGATCTCGCGCTGGTCGTGCGAGAGGCGGCGCAGCCCGGCCTCCAGGTCGATGCGCAGCCCCGGGTCGCTCGCACCGCGCACGGCCTGGGCGTCGATCTCGGCGGCCACATCGGCGGGGTCCATCGCGGTGGTGCGCCCTTCCCGGCGCCGCAGGTCGAGGTGCGCGTTGTGCAGGATCGACAGCAGCCACATCGCCAGGTCGCGCTGCTGGTCGAACTGGTGCCAGTGCGCCAGCGCCCGCTCCAGGGCCGTCTGCACCAGGTCGTCGGCGAGGTGGACTTCGAACACCAGCGAACGGGCGTAGCGGCGCAGGCGCGGGATGGCGCCCAGCAACTGCTGGCGGAAGGCGGCGGGGGCTTGCACCAACGGTGTACGCGGGGATGCCGCGGTTCATTCCCGCACCGCGCGGGCCCGGGCGGCCGCATCGATGTCGACCCGGTGCCACCACTCGTTCCAGAACAGCGGCCGGCGGTAGCCGACGACCCAGGGGTGCAGCAGGTCGGTGCTCACCCGGTGCACCGTCGCCTTGTACGGCATGTAGGCAATCGACAGCCGCTTCGCGTCGAGGAAGAGCGCGTCGCGCTCGGGGCCGTCGGGCAGCGCGGACAGGCGCTCGTACACCGCGTCGAAGGCCGGCAGCCTGAAGCGTGCGAGGTTCTGGCCGCCGGCCTGCGGCCCGTGCAGGCGCTGCAGCGCATCCTGGCCGTCGGGCCCCGAGGCGCTGCTGCCGAGCATCCACATCATCAGCCTGCCCGCGCGCGCCTGCTTCAGCTGCTCGGGCCACTGCCCGGTCACGAAGCGCACCCGCACGCCGATGGCCTCCATGTCGCGCCGGAACTGCTCGTCGAACTGGCGGTAGATCTGCTCGGGCTGCGTCGCCAGCTGCAGCCGCAGCGGCGCGCCGTCCGGCTGCTCGCGCCAGCCGTCGCCGTCGCGGTCGGTGTAGCCATAGACGTCCAGCAGCGCCTTGGCGCGCACCGGGTCGTGGTCGCCGTTCTCGCTCTTGAACGCGGCGTCGTAGCCGGTGGTGTGCGGCACCACGATCGACTGCGCGGGCACGGCCTGGCCGCGGCGGATCAGGCGGGCCTCGCGCCGGCTGTCCATCGCCAGCCCGATCGCCCGCCGCAGCGCGACGCGCTCGGCCGTGTAGCCGCCGACCACCGGATCCTCCATGTTGAAGTAGGTCAGGACGACGTCGGCATTGACCTGCCGCTGCGCGGTGATGCCGCGCCGGGCCAGGTGGGGCGCGAGCCGGCCGTTGGGCACGGCCGTCGGGGCGAAGCTGCCGGGCAGCGAGCCGTAGGCCCCCGCGACGGCGTCGATCTGGCCGTTCAGGAAGCTCAGCCAGCGGGGCTGCTCCTCTTCGATGACGGTGATGTGCACCTCGTCGACCATCGGCAGGCGCCGCCCCTGGAAGCGGGCCAGCAGCGCCTGGCCGGCGGCATCGTCCGCGGCGGGCTCGGCGTCGTAGTGCAGTTCGCGGAAGTCGGGGTTGCGCTCGAGCACGATGAGCGAATTGCGGCGCCACTGGCGCAGCCGGAAGGGGCCGGTGCCGACCGGGTGCTCGGCGACGCTGCCGGCATGGCGCTCGACCACCTCGCGCGCGACCGCGCCGAAGACGTCGCTCGCCGCGAGCACCGAGGCGAAGCGCGGCCGCGGTTCGCGCAGCGTGAACTGCAGCGTGTAGCGGTCCGGTGCATGCACGCCGTCGATCGCCTGGTCGTAGGCGAAGGGCCGCCGGCCGTCCAGCGCCTGCTGCCGCAGTTCGGCCAGCCCGACGAGGCCCAGGCTCTCGAGGGTGGACCACACCGGGCTGGCATTGGCCGGATCGGCGAAGCGCTTGAAGGTGTAGACGTAGTCCTGCGCAACGAGCTCGCGCGGCCGCCCGCCGAAAGCCGGATGGTCGGCGAAGTGGATGCCCGGGCGCAGCTTCACCGTCCAGCGGCGGTGGTCGGCGCTGTGCTCGGGCAGCGCCGCGGCCGTCAGGGGCCGCAGTTTCGCCGGCCGGGCCAGCGGGTCGTAGGCGTAGGGCGCCTCGAAGATGTGCGCGGTGACGGTGCGCGAGTAGATGTCGCTGATCCTGACGGGATCGAAGCCCGTCTCCGCCGAATTGAAGGCCACGCGCAGCACCTTGGCCGGCGCCCCGGCGGCGGCGGGCCCCGCCGCGCCGCCCGCCTGCGGCAGCAGCAGCGCCGCGGCCAGGCCGCACACGAGGCGCGCCAGCCGGCGGGCGGCGGTGCGCGTCACGGCTGCATGCGGGCCTGCTGCGCCGCGGCGTCGATGTCGACGTACTGCCAGAAGTCCTGCCAGAAGACCGGGCGCCGGTAGCCGATCAGCCAAGGCTGAGCCATGTCGGTGGCGATGCGGTGGGTGTGCGCCTTGTAGGGCATGTAGGCCACGGCCAGCTTGCGCGCCTCGTCGAACAGCGCATTGCGCTCGGGGCCGTCGGCCATGGCGTCGAGGCGGTCGTAGATCGCGTCGAATGCCGGCAGCTTGAAGCGCGCCATGTTCTGGCCGCCGATCTGCTGGCCGTGGAAGCGCTGGAAGGTGCCCAGCCCGTCGGGGTCGGCCGCCAGGCCGCCCACGCCCCACATCATCAGCGTGCCGGCGCGCGCGGCCTTCAGGTTCTCCGGCCATTTGGCGGGCTTGAACCGGATGCGCACGCCGATCGCGTCCATGTTGCGCTTCCAGAGGTCGTCGTGCTGGCGGCTGACCTGGTCGGGCTGGGTGGCCTTCTCGAGCAGGAGCGGCGAGCCGTCGGGCATGTCACGCCAGCCATCGCCGTCGCGGTCGACGTAGCCGTAGAGGTCGAGCAGGGCCTTGGCGCGTGCCGGGTCGTGGTCGCCGTTCTCGCTCTTGAAGGCGGGGTCGTAGCCCCAGGTGTTCGGCACCACCGGGCTTTGCGCGGGGATCGCCTGGCCGCCGCGGATCAGCCGGATCTCCGACTCGATGTCGAGCGCGAGGCCGATCGCACGGCGCAGCGCCACCTTGTCGGGCGTGTACCCGCCGACGATGGGGTGGTCCATGTTGAAGAAGGTCACCGTCACGTCGGACCGCTTGTTCCGGTAGGCCTGCAGCCCCCGCTGCGCGAGGTACGGCGCCAGCTTGCCGTTGGGCATGGCCTGGTTGACGAACTCGGGCGGCAGCGCCTCGATCAGGTCGGCCTGCTGCTGCAGGAAGCTCAGCCAGCGCGGCTGGTTCTCCTCGATGATCGAGATCTCCACGCGGTCGATCATCGGCAGGCGGCGGCCCTTGAAGCGTGCCAGCAGCGCCTGGCCCTCGGCGTCGTCGGGCGCAGGCTCGGCGACATAGCGCACGTCGCGGTAGGCCGGGTTGCGCTCGAGCACGATCAGCGAGCTGCGCCGCCACTGCTTCAGCACGAAGGGGCCGGTGCCGACCGGGTGCGCCGGGATGTCCGCGCCGTAGCGCTCGGCCACCTCGCGCGCGACGGCGCCGGTGAGGTCGCTGCCCGCCAGCGCGCCGGTGATGAAGCGGGGCGCCGGCTTGGCGAGCTTGAACTGCACGGTGTAGCGGTCCAGCGCCTTCAGTCCCTCGATCGGCGTGTCGTAGTCGAACGGCCGCTTGTCCTTCAGCGCGGCGTCGCGCAGGCCCTCCAGTCCGAGGAAGCCGAACTGCGCCAGCCAGGTCCAGGCCGGGCTCCTGACGGCCGGGTCGGCGAAGCGCTTGAAGGTGTAGACGTAGTCGGCGGCGACCAGCTCGCGCGGCTTGCCGCCGAAGGCCGGGTCGTCGGCGAAGTAGATGCCCGGCCGGAGCCGGACCGTCCAGGTGCGGTAGTCGGCGCTGTGCTCGGGCATGCCGTCGGCGGTGAGCGGGCGCACCTTGGCCGGCCGCGCGAGCGGGTCGTACTGGTACAGCGCCTCGAAGATGTGCGGCGTGACGGTGCGCGAGTACAGGTCGCTCACCTGCGCCGGATCGAAGCCCGTCTCCGCCGTGGGGAACGCGTAGCGCAGCACCTTGGGCGGCGTGCCGGCGGCCGCCGGTGCGGCCTGCGGCGCGGGTGCCTGGGCCAGCGCCAGCCCCGCGGCCAGCGTGCCGAGCGCGGCCAGGCTGCGGGCCGCGCGCATCATCGCCGTGCCTCGGCCTGCAGCGCCGGGTCCACGTCCACGTACTTCCAGAAATCGCGGACGAAGATGTTGCGGTGGTAGCCGATCAGCCATGGTTGCGCGAGGTCGGTGAAGATGCGGTGCAGGTGGATCTTGTACGGCATGTACGCTACCAGCAGGTCGCGCGCCTGGCCCATTGCGGCCGCGCGCTCGGGGCCGTCGGGCAGCGTGCGCTGCAGCTCGTACAGCGCGTTGAATGCCGGCAGGTCGAAGCGCGCGAGGTTGGCCGAGCCCTTGTTGCCGCCGTAGCCCAGCGCCAGGAAGGTGTCGCCGTCCGGCTGGGTGGCCCCCCAGCCCACGCCCCACATCGTCAGCTGGCCGGCGCGCGCGGCCTTGAGGTTCTCGGGCCACTTGGCGGTGCGGAAGTTCACCCGGATGCCGACGGCGCGCATGTTCTTCTGCCACAGCTCGGCCAGCTGGCGGCTCTGCTGGTCGGGCTGGCTGGCGTAGTCGATCGCCATCGGGCGGCCGTCGGGCTGCTCGCGCCAGCCGTCGCCATCGACGTCGCGGTAGCCGTAGAGGTCGAGCAGGGCCTTGGCGCGGGCCCGGTCGTGGTCGCCCATCTCGCTCTTGTAGGCCGGGTCGTGGCCCCAGGTCAGCGGGGCGATCGGCCCCTGCGCCGGCACGGCCTGCCCGCCGCGCGCCACGCGGATCTCGGTGGGCACGTCGACCGCCAGCGAGATCGCCCGCCGCAGCGCCACCTGCGCGGGCGCGTGGCCGCCAACCAGCGGGTGCTCCATGTTGAAGTACGAGAGCGCGGCGTCCGCACGCGGGTAGCGGTGCATCGTGATGCCGCGCCGGTGCAGGTGCGGCGCGAGCTGGTTGTTCGGGATCGCGAGCGGCGCGTACTCGGCGGGCAGCTCCTCCAGCAGGTCCATGCCGCCGTCCAGGAAGGACAGCCAGCGCGGCTGGTTCTCCTCGATGATCGACAGCTCGATGCGGTCGATCATCGGCAGCCGCCGGCCGCGCAGCTGCGCGGCGATGGCGGCCAGGCGCGCGTCGCCTTCGGGCGGCTGCTCGTCGTAGCGCCGGTCGCGGTAAGCCTCGTTGCGCTCGAGCACCATGCGTGCGCTGCGCTGCCAGCGCACGAGGCGGTAGGGCCCGGTGCCCACCGGGTGCTCCATGATCGCGTCGCCGTAGCGTTCCACCACCTCGCGCGCGACGGCGCCGGTGAACGAGGCGTCGGCGAGGTTGTAGAGGAAGCGGGGCGCCGGGTCGGCCAGGCGGATCTGGAAGGTGTAGCGATCGAGGGTCCGCAGGCCTTCGACCTCGCGGTCGTAGTCGAAGGGCTGCTTGCCCTCGAGCGCCTGCGTGCGCAGCGCCGCCAGGCCCAGGATCTTCGCGTTCTCCAGCACGTAGAGCTGCGGGCTCTTCCAGCGCGGGTCGTAATGGCGCTTGATCGAGTAGACATAGTCCTCGGCGGTCAGCTCGCGCGGCCGGCCCCCGAACGCCGGGTCGTCGGCGAAGTGGATGCCGGGGCGGATGCGGACGGTGAAGGTGCGGTGGTCGGCGCTGGCCTCGGGCATGGACGCAGCCGTGCTGGGCCGCAGCCGCGCCGGCTGGGCGAGGAATTCGAACTCCAGCGGCGCCTCGAACACCGATGCCAGCACGATGCGCGAGTAGAGGTCGATCACCTGCGCGGGATCGAAGCCCGTCTCGGCCACGCGGAACGCGTAACGCAGCACCTTCGGGCCCGTGGCGGCAGCCGGCGCCACCGCCGTCCCCGCCGGGGCGGCCATCGCGGCCGGCATGAACGCGGCCGCCGACACCACGAGCAAGGTACAGCGCCAGAAGGCCATCGCAGCGGCTGGGGAGTTCATCGGCCGAGTCTAGCGACGGCCGAGTGTTCCTCGGCCGGCATTCGCCTTGGCGCAATGCAGCGTTAACAGGCGCTTCATGAAGGCGTGCTTTCTGCTGCCTACACTGGTTAACCCTAGTATTCCCGTGGCACCACGTCTTTCATGGACATGCTCAGAGCCATGCGGGTCTTCGTCAACGTGGTGGACGAAGGCAGCTTCGCCAACGCGGCGCGGGCCCTCAAGATGACGCCCGCCGTCATCACCCGCACCGTGGCGCAGCTCGAAGCGCATCTGCAGGCCCGGCTCCTGCACCGCACCACGCGCCGGCTGTCGGTCACCGACGTCGGGGCCGCCTACCTCGACCGCGTCCGCAGGATCCTCGCGGCGGTCGAGGATGCGGAGCAGCGCACGCGCAGCGACGCCAGCGACGAGGCCGGCGTGCTGCGGATCGCCGCACCGCCGACGCTGCTGTCCCACCAGCTGGTGCGGCTGCTGCCGGAGTTCCGCGAGCGGCATCCCCGCGTGGCGCTGCACATCGAGCCGACCCAGGCGCCCGACGTGCTCGACGACAACGCCGACGTCACGCTGCTCGTGGCGCCCGAGGATTCGCTCGACGGCGAATTCGTCGCGCGCCGGCTGGCGCGGTCGGAGCTGCTGCTGTGCGCCGCACCGTCCTACCTCGACCAGCGCGGCCGGCCGCGGCATCCGTCGGAGCTGGCGCAGCACGAGCTGCTGGTGTCCAGCGTCACCCCGGGATTGCGCCCCTGGCGCTTCGAGCCGGCGGACGACGCGGGGCGGGACAGCATCGTCGTGCGCGGCCGGCGCGGCGGCGCCATCGACACGATGCACCACGAGACCCTGTACGAGGCGGCGATGGCGGGCATGGGCATCGTCAACACGCTGTCCTTCGTGGCCGGGCAGGCGGTGCAGCGCGGGCAACTCGAGCGCGTGCTGGGCGACTGGCGGCTGGGCGCCTACGAGCTGCATGCCGGCATGCCCAGCCGCAAGCACCAGACGGCGAGGTCGCGGCTGTTCATCGATTTCCTCGTCGAGAAGTTCGGCGGCCAGGCGCACGACCCCTGGCTGCAGGCGATGGCCGAGGCCAGAGATGACACGGAGATGACGGCCGCATGACAATCGTGTGAATTGGTTGATGGAATCAACCAATTCCTAGCACATCGATTGTTGCGATGCCGTCAATGCTGTGTTGTGTGCACACCGGCTCGTCCTGCCTGCGGTTCCTCCCTATCGTTAACCCTGACGGTTCAGTTCGAGCGCGGCTTGACGGGATTCGCCCGCTGCCCGGCCGTCCTCTAACCCACGGAGAAGTTCGCAAATGAAAAAGACCCTGTTCGCTCTTGCCGCCCTCGGTGCCTTCGCCGGCGCCGCCTCCGCCCAGTCGTCGGTCACGCTGTTCGGCGTCGTCGACGTGGCCGGCCGCTACGTGAAGAACGGCGACGTCAAGCAATGGCAACTGGCCAACAACGGCAACTCCAGCAGCCGCTTCGGCGTGCGCGGCGTCGAGGACCTCGGCGGCGGCCTGAAGGCCGGCTTCTGGCTCGAGTCCGCGATCAACCCCGATTCGGGCACGGCGGACAGCAGCAAGTTCTGGGGCCGCCGCTCCACCGTCAGCCTGATGGGCAACTTCGGTGAAGTGCGCCTGGGCCGCGACAAGACCCCGACCCAGCTCGCGCTGGAATCGTCGGATCCGTTCGGCGCCACCGGCATCGCCGACATCAGCAACCTGTACGTCTCGGCCCCCGGCTCGACCGTCGTCTCGAAGAGCCGCGCCGACAACATGGTGCAGTACTTCCTGCCGAGCACCCTGGGCGGCGTGTACGGCACGCTGGCCGTCGCGGCCGGCGAAGGCACCACGGGTGCCAAGTACATGGGCGGGCGCATCGGCTGGAAGTCGGGCCCGGTGGACGTGAGCTTCGCCTACGGCCGCAACGAGGAAGTGCTCGGCAACGAGGACCTCGACCTGTACGTGCTGGCCGGGACCTACGACTTCGGCGTGGCCAAGCTCTTCGCGTCGTTCCAGAACGCCGAGATCGACAACATGAAGGACCGCCTGCTGACGGTCGGCACCGCGGTGCCGTTCGGCGCCGGCGAGTTCCGCGCGTCGTACTCGAAGGTGGACGGCAAGGGCGGTGCGATCGACGACCGCGAGGCCGACAAGTTCGCCATCGGCTACGTGCACAACCTGTCCAAGCGGACCGCGCTGTACACGACCTACGCCTATATCAAGAACGACGGCACCGGCGCATACTCGGTGGCCGGCAACGGCGCGACGTCGGCGCAGCTGCGCGGCGAGAAGTCGCAAGGCTTCGACCTGGGCATCCGCCACTCGTTCTGATGGCTTGACCCTGCACGGCGCCTCGGTGCGCCGCTTGCATAGACAAACTGGTTGAACAAGAGGTTTTCCAACCTCCTTCGGGCCCTGGCGAGTTCTCGTCCGGGCCCTTTTTTACGCCCGCCCGCCGGGCCGGAAGCTGGTCCTACACTGCGCCATCCTTGACGTCACCGCACCGTGCGCCGCCGCCGGCGTGCGGCTTGCATGGAGTTGTGATCGATGACGGCCTACCTCGTGCGCCGCCTGTGGCAGATGGTCCCGACCCTCGCGGGCGTCGTGCTGCTGGTGTTCCTGCTGTTCAAGTTCTTCGGCGGCGACCCGGCCGAGATCCTCGGCGGGCTCAACGCGACCGCCGAGCAGGTCGACGCGATCCGCGAGCAGCTCGGGCTCAACGAGCCCTGGTACGTGCAGTTCTGGATCTTCCTGAAGAGCATCGCCACCTTCGACTGGGGCAAGAGCTGGGCGACCAACGAGGCGGTGAGCCATCTCTTCGCGACGCGGCTGCCGGCCACGCTGACGGTGATGGTGCCGATCCTGGTGCTCGACGTGCTGCTCGCGCTGCCCATCGCGATGTGGGTGGCCTACCGCCGCGGCTCGCTGACCGACCGCGTCATCATGGTGGCCACCACCGTGGCGCTGTCGATCTCGTTCCTGGTCTACATCATCGTCGGCCAGTACGTCTTCGGCTTCCAGCTCGGCTGGTTCCCGGTGCAGGGCTGGAGCGACTCGACGCTGACCAACCTGCTGACCTACGCCCCGCTGCCGGTGCTGCTGGCGGTGGCGGTGGGGCTGTCGCCGCAGACGCGGCTGTACCGCAGCTTCTTCCTCGACGAACTGGGCCACGACTACGTGCGCACCGCGCGCGCCAAGGGGCTGCCGGAGCGCACGGTGCTGTTCAAGCACGTGCTGCGCAACGCGATGATCCCCATCCTCACCAACATCGGGCTGCAGCTGCCGGGCATCTTCGTCGGCTCGTTCCTGATCGAGGTCTTCTTCTCGATCCCCGGCCTGGGCCGCGAGGTGCTGCTGGCGGTCAACCGCAGCGACTACCCGGTCATCCAGGCCGTCACGGTCTACCTGGCGGTGCTGACGATGGTGATCAACCTGGGCGTGGACCTGCTCTACAAGCTGGTCGACCCGCGGGTGGTGCTGAAATGAGCGCGGTCCTGCCGACCTCGCCGGCGGTGGCCGCGGCCGAACGTTCCGAAGGCGTCTGGCATGCCGCGTGGCGGCGCTTCCGGCGCGACCGCATCGGCATGGCGTCGTCGATCGTCGTGCTGGCCTTCCTGGTGCTGATCACGCTGGCCGGCCTGGGCTGGCTCGCTTCCGGCTGGCAGCGCGAGATCGGCGTGCCCAACGCGCCGCCGACCCTGCTCGGGCCGGCGGACGCCCAGGAGCAGGCCGCGATCGAGGTGCCCCCGGGGCCCAACGTCGATCTCTCGGCGGTCGATCCGCTGGCGCCGCGCTACAAGGAGTGGGACGAACGCGCCCGGCAGTTCGCGACCGAGGAGGTGCACAAGGCGGAGACCCTGCCGCTGGGTGGCGACCGGCTCGGACGCGACGTGCTGGCCAAGGCCGTCAAGGGCACGCAGATCTCCGTCTTCGTCGGCGTGCTCGCCGCCGCGCTGGCCGCGCTGGTGGGCACGCTGCTCGGCGCGCTGGCGGGCTTCTTCGGCCGCCGGCTGGGCGATTTCATCGAGTGGATCTACAACGTCTTCACCTCGATCCCCGACATCCTGCTGATCTTCGCGTTCGCGGCGGTCTTCGGCCGCGGCATCGGCACGGTGGTGCTGATCCTCGGGCTGACGGGCTGGACGGGCATCTACCGCCAGGTGCGCGCCGAGTTCATCAAGCATGGCAGCCGAGAGTACGTGCGCGCGGCCGAGGCCATCGGCGCCTCGGCGGCGTCGCGCATGTTCCGCCACATCCTGCCCAACGTCAGCCATGTGATCCTCGTGCGCATGTCGCTGCTGGTGGTGGGCTTCATCAAGGCCGAGGTGATCCTGAGCTACCTGGGCCTGGGCGTGCCGGTCGACCAGGTGAGCTGGGGCACGATGCTCGCCGAGGCGCAGAGCGAGCTGATCCTCGGCCACTGGTGGCAGCTGGCCGCCGCCACGCTGTTCATGGCGGTGTTCGTCACCGCCTTCTCGTTGATGGCCGATGCGCTGCGCGATGCGCTCGACCCCAAGCTGCGCGGGCTGGAGTGAACATGACCCTGTTGAGCATCCAGGACCTGCACGTGGCCTTCCGCATGGGCAAGGCCGGCGGGGTGATGCAGCGCACCGAGGCGGTGGGCCGCGGCGCGGTCGGCGTCAGCTTCGACGTGCCGGAGAACACCACGGTCGCGCTGGTCGGCGAGTCGGGCTCCGGCAAGAGCGTGACGGCGATGTCCATCCTGAACCTGCTGCCGGACAACGCCGAGCGCCGCGGCCGCATCGGCTACCGCGGGCGTGACCTGCTGCAGGCCGGCCCGGCGGCGCTGCTCGCCCTGCGCGGCCGCGAGATCGCCTGCGTGTTCCAGGATCCGATGAGCTCGCTGAACCCGGTGTTCACGGTCGGCCAGCAGCTGTGCGAGCCGCTGGTCCGGCACCTGGGTCTGGGCCGGCGGGCGGCGCTGGCGCGTGCCGAGGCCTTGCTGGCCGAGGTCGGCATGCCCGAGCCGCGGCGCCGGCTGGGTGCGTATCCGCACGAGCTGTCGGGCGGGCAGCAGCAGCGCGTGATGATCGCGATGGCCCTGGCCTGCGAGCCCCGGCTGCTGATCGCCGACGAGCCCACCACGGCGCTCGACGTGACCATCCAGCGGCAGATCCTCGAGCTGCTGGCGCGGCTGAAGGACAAGCACCGCATGAGCGTGCTCTTCATCAGCCACGACCTGGGCGTGGTCGGGGAGATCGCCGACCAGGTGGTGGTGATGCGCCACGGCGTGATCCGCGAGCAGGGGCCCGTGGCGCAGATCTTCAGCGCACCGCAGGACGCCTACACGCAGGCGCTGCTGGCCTGCCGCCCGAGCCTGGACCGGCATCCTGCGCGGCTCGCGGTGATCGACGACTACATCGCGGGCCAGCCGACGCAGCCGGCCGTGCAGCCCCCGCCCAAGGACGCCGCTGCGCCGGTGGTGCTGGAAGTGCGCTCGCTCGCCAAGAGCTTCTTCCTGCCCCACGGGCTCTTCCGCAAGCGGGAGTTCCCCGCCGTGCGCGGCGTCAGCTTCCAGTTGCGCCGCGGTCATACGCTGGGCGTGGTCGGCGAGTCGGGCTCCGGCAAGACGACGATGGGCCTGACGCTGCTGCGGCTGCACGAGCCGACCGGCGGCGAGGTGATCTTCGACGGCCGGAACCTGCTCACGCTGACCGACCGGGAGCGCCAGGCGATGCGTCGGCGCATCCAGATCGTGTTCCAGAACCCGTACGCGTCGCTGAACCCGCGCTTCACGATCGGGCAGGCGCTCATCGAGCCGATGGCCATCCACGGCATCGGCGCCGACACCACCGAGCGGGAGCACCGCGCGCGCTTGCTGTTGGACAAGGTGGGGCTCGACGGGGGCGCCTTCGGCAAGTACCCGCACGAGTTCAGCGGCGGCCAGCGCCAGCGCATCGCCATCGCGCGCTGCCTGACGCTGCAGCCCGAGGTGCTGGTGCTCGACGAGGCGGTGAGTGCGCTCGACGTCTCGGTCCAGGCGCAGGTGCTCAACCTGCTGAAGGACCTGCAGGACGAATTCGGCCTGGCCTACGTCTTCATCAGCCACGACCTCGCGGTGGTGCGCTTCATCAGCGACGAGGTGCTGGTGATGAAGGACGGCGAGGTGGTCGAGCAGGCCAGCGCGCAGCAGATCCTGGCGGCCCCCCAGCACGACTACACCCGGCGGCTGCTCGGCGCCGTGCCCCGCGGCTACCAACCCGCCGTGTGACAAAACGCGTCGCTTGCGGCGCCGGGTGGCACAAAGCGTCGGCGGCCTGCCGGCTCGGGGTGTCACATCTTGTCGCATTCGGGGTGCGGCGTGACGGATCGGGGCCTCGGCGGCGATGGCATGGAAGCTGCGCTGTCCGTGCACGCCAAGGAGCTTGCCATGTCCACGCCGCCCGACCGTCCCCCGCTGCACCGCGTGCTTGCCGCGCCCACCGGCACGACGGCGGGGCGATCGCAGGCGACCCCGGCGCAACCGCGGGTCCCCCAGTCGGCCCGGGCGCCGGCACAACTTGCGTTCATTTTCCGTCGCGTTTGACCGCATGGACACGCGGCTGCGTGGACTGAGTGGAATCACTCAGCGAGGGGGCTACGGCGCTGTAGCAGACTGCCCGTCCTTCCCACTCACAAGGACGAACGGCCGATGAGCATCTCTCGCCGAACCTCGCTCGCGGCAGCCTGCGCCGCGCTGTCCCTGGCTGCCATTCCGCTCGCCGCATCCGCCCAGGCCGCCTGGCCGACCAAACCGGTGCGCATCGTCGTGCCCTTCGCGGCCGGGGGCACCACCGACCTGATGGCGCGCGCCATGGCCCCCGAACTGCAGCGCGCCTTCGGTCAGCCCTTCATCGTCGACAACAAGCCCGGCGCGGGCGGCAACATCGGCGCGGCCGAGGTGGCCCGCTCGGCACCCGACGGTCACACGCTGCTGATGGGCACCGTCGGCACCCACGGCATCAACGCCGCGCTCTACGGCAAGCTGCCCTACGACCCGATCAAGGACTTCGCGCCCATCACGCTGGTGGCGGCGGTGCCGAACGTGCTGGTGTTCAACCCCGCCAAGGCCGAGCAGCTCGGCATCCGCAACGTGGCGGACCTGATCAAGTACGCCCGCGCCAACCCCGGCAAGCTGAACATGGCCAGCGCCGGCAACGGCACCTCGATCCACCTGTCGGGCGAGCTTTTCAAGAGCATGACGGGCAGCTACATGCTGCACTTCCCGTACCGCGGCTCGGGCCCGGCGCTGATCGACCTGATCGGCGGCAACATGGACCTGATGTTCGACAACCTCCCCTCGTCGATGCAGCAGATCAAGGCCGGCAAGCTCAAGGCGCTGGCGGTGACGAGTGCGGTGCGCTCGCAGGCGCTGCCCGACGTGCCGACGATCGCCGAGGCCGGCCCGGTCAAGGGCTATGAAGCCACGAGCTGGTTCGGGCTGCTCGCGCCGGCCGGCACGCCGGCGGACGTGGTCAACCGCATTCAGCAGGAATCCGCCAAGGCGCTCGCCAGCCCGTCGCTGAAGGAACGGCTGGTGGCGCAGGGCGCCATCCCGGGCGGCGGCACGCCGGCGGAGTTTGCGAAGCTGATCGGCACCGAAACCACGAAGTGGGCGCAGGTGGTGAAGGTGTCCGGCGCCAAGGTCGACTAGACAAGCCAGTGGAAGGCCCGGCCCGGCTGCGGGGAGGAACCGCAGCCGGGTGGCCAACGGCAAGGCCGTCAGAACTTGTGGCGCAGGCCGACGGCGTAGGTGTTGCCGGTCTTCACGTCGGTGAGCTTGTCCTGCAGGTAGATGGCGTACACGTCGGTGCGTTTCGAGAGGTTGTGGTCGTAGCCGACCGTCAGCGTCTTGTTGTTCCGCTCGACCGCGCCGGCGTCGCGCTTGGATTCGCCGTACGACGCCAGGACCGCACCGGCCGGGCCGACCGGGATCGAGGCGCCGATCTGCACCGTCTTGGTCTTGACCTCGGTGGTGGCGTCGGTCTCGATCTGCCCGTACTGGCCGAAGAGCTTGGCCATGCCGAAGTCGTAGGCCGCGCCCAGCTGCCAGGCGGTCTGGTGATCGAAGCCCGCGAAGTTGGTCAGGCTGTTGCCGCCGGGGCCGTTGGCTTCCACGTGCTGGTAGGCCACCGTCGCCGAGAACGGGCCGGCGAAGTACAGCACGTTGCCGCCATAGTTCGGCCCCTTGTTGACACCCCCTTCACCGGCCGCCACCGCGATGTTCGCGCTGAGGCCGCCGAACTTCGGCGTGCCGTAGAAGATGGCGTTGCCCCAGCCCGAGTCGCCGATCAGCGGCGTCTGGAACACGGCGTTGCCCGGGCCCTTATTGTTGTTGTACCACTGGCGGATGGCGGGCGAGAAGCCGAAGGAATCGCCGAACGGATTGAAGAGCAGCGTCGACACGAACAGCGGCGTGCCGGCACGGCCGGCGCGCAGCGTGCCGAAGGCGCCGCTCAGGCCGACGTTGGCGCTGCGCGCCCAGAACACGTCGGGGCCGAACCGGCCGGCCGTGCCGACATCCGCGAGGAAGAAGCTCTCCAGAGCGAAGGTGGCCTTCAGGCCGCCGCCCAGGTCTTCGGCGCCGCTGAAGCCGATGTAGCTGGTGGCCATCCTGCCGCTCTCGACGCGTTTGAGCTTGGCTTCGCCTGCGTTCTGGAACTGGCCGGCCGACAGGTCGAGCAGGCCATAGATGGACACGGACTGGGCCTGCGCCATGCCGGCGAGGCCCAGGAGCAGCGCCAGTGCGGCAGGGCGGCGGCCGGCGTGAAACGGGATCTGCATGATCGGGGGAACTCCTCGAGTGATCTACAAATGATGGAGGCCCCTTGCGCAAGTCGCGTGCCCGCCAAAACTGTATGCAATCGATGCCGCGCGGCACCAAATGCGGCGGCTCCCGTTCGCTTGTGGTGCGCCGCGCACCCGGGCGGCTTCAGAGCGATCCCAGCCCCATCGCCTCGGCCAGCGCGGCATGCAGGCGCACGGCATCGATCGGCTTCGTGAGGAAGTCGTTCATGCCGGCCGACAGCGCCTGCTCGCGTTCCGAGACCAGCGCCGCCGCCGTCAACGCGAGGATCGGCAGCGTCCGCGCGTCGTACTGCTGGCGCAGCCGCCGCGTGGCCTCGTGGCCGCTCATCACGGGCATCTGCACATCCATCAGCACCGCGTCGAAGAGCCGGCCGCTGCGTGCCGCCTGCGCCACCGCCTCAAGCGCCTGCTGACCGTCGGCAGCCTGCTCCACCTCGACGCCCCATTGCTCGAGCAGCGTGACGCCGATCATCATGTTGACGGGGTTGTCCTCGACCAGCAGCACGCGGCGGCCCGACAGCGGGCTGTCGTTGTCCAGGGGCCCGAAGGCCGACGGCGCCCCGTCCTCCTCGCTCGTCGGCAGCGGCAGCTCGACCCAGAAGCAGCTGCCTTCGCCGGGCCGGCTGAGCACGCCGACGCGGCCTCCCATCAGCGTCGACAGCTCGCGGCAGATCGACAGGCCGAGCCCGGTACCGCCGAAGCGGCGTGTCGTGGATTCGTCGCCCTGCGTGAAGGGCCGGAACAGCCGCTCCTGGATTGCCGGGTCGATGCCCGGGCCGGTGTCGATCACCTCGATGCGTACGGACGATTCGCTGGCCAGCGGATCGGGCCGCCCCCTCACGCCATCCCTGCGCGCCGGCCGGGCGCGCAGCCGGACGCTGCCCGAGCCGGTGAACTTCAGTGCGTTGCTCAGGAAGTTGCCGACGATCTGGCGCACGCGCACCGGGTCGCCGAGCACGCGCCGCGGCAGCGCGGGGTCGATGTCCAGCCGAAGCGCCAGGCCCCGGGCCTGCGCCGGCGGGAGGCTGGCGCGGTACAGGCTGGACAGCAGGCCGTGCAGGTCGAACGGCAGCGTCTCCAGCCGGAGCTCGCCCGCCTCCACCTTCGACAGGTCGAGGATGTCCGAGACGATGGCCGACAGCAGCTTGGCGCTGTCGATGATCTGTTCCAGGTACTGGCCACGCAGCTGGGCGTCGATGTCGGGCTGGTGCGCGAGGCGGGCCAGCCCGACGAGCGCATTGAGCGGCGTGCGCAGCTCGTGGCTGGTATTGGCCAGGAAGGCGCTCTTGGCCTGGCTGGCCGCCTCCGCGGCGTCGCGGGCCTTGGCCAGCGCCTGTTCCACGGCGCGGCGGTCGGTCACGTCGTCGGCGATCCAGATGGTGCTGCCGCCGTTGGGGCGGTCGGGGTCGACCGCACGGGCGAGCAGCCGGCACAGGAACAGGCTGCCGTCGCGGCGGCGCATCGGCGCTTCATACTCCACCTGCTCGCCGCGCGCGAGCGCGGGGCCGACCGCCTCGCTCATCGCCGCGTAGGCGGCTTCGTCGGGCCACACCGCGATGCCCGGCTGGCCGGCGATGCTGCCGCGGTGCCAGCCGAACATCTGCTCGAAGCGCGGGTTCGCGAGCTGGAACGTGCGGTCGCGCGTGAGCGCGATGCCGATCGACGCGTTCTCGAGGATGGCCTCGCGCTCCAGCCGGGCGCGCTCCGCCACCGTCACGTCGCGGGCGTTGAGCACGAGGTACTGCCGGTTGTCCATCTCGAAGCGCGCGGCGGACACCAGCATCGCCAGGTGCCGGCCGTCCTTGATGCGGAAGTGCGTCGCCAGGTCGCGCACGACGGCGTCGCCTTCCAGCGCCTCGACGATCCGCCGCCGGTCGCGCGGCGAGGTCCAGATGCCCAACTCGTCCGCCGTGCGGCCGATGACCTCGTCCATCGTGTAGCCCGTCAACCGCACGAAGGTGTCGTTGACCATCACGTAGCGCTGCGTCGACATCTCCGTGAGCGTGATGACGTCGGGGCTCGTCGCCACCAGGTGCGACAGCAGTGCCTCCGAGCGGCGCACCGCATCCTCGGCGCTGCGGCGGTCGGTGTCGTCCAGGAAGCTCGACAGCGTGGCCGGCTCGCCGTCGGCTTCCACCGTCACGCCGGACACCCGCACCACGCGCTGGCCGCCGTCGATCGTCCTCAGGACGAACTCCGACGGCACGGCGCTGGGCGTACCGGGGCGGGCCTCCAGCAGCAGATGGCTCGGCAGCGTCGGGCCTCCCTCGGCCGGCGCGAGGGCGCCGAAGACTTCCTGGCCGACCATCGAGGCCAGGTCGCGGTATCCGAACAGCGCCGCCGCCGCGGGATTGGCGTCGAGCACACGGCCCTGCCGGTGCAGCAGCAGTGGCGAGGGCAGGCGGCTGAACAGGTCCTGGTAGCGCACCTCGGTGGCCAGCAGCGCGGCGCGGGCGCGCATGTCCAGGGTCACGTCGCGCGACACGCCCCAGTAGCCGATGAAGACGCCGCGCCGGTCGAACCGCGGCTCGCCGCTCAGCACCTCGTGGCGCGTGCGGCCGTCCGGTTGATGCTCGCGCACGTGCACCTCGCGGAAAGGGCGGCGTGCTTCGAGGTCGGCGCGCAGCGCGTCCAGCACCTCGTCGTCGAACAGGCGGCCCGGCAGTTCCCACAACGCGCAATGGGGCGGCGGCCACTGGTTCTCGAACCGGTGGTCGCCGCTGCGGATCGACAGGTGCATCAGCCGCAGGCCGGTGTCGAGCTCCCAGTAGGCATCGGCGGCGATGCCCAGCAGGCCGATGAACCGCTGCTCGCGTTCGCTGCTCGCCGCCACATGCTGGCGCAGCACACGCGCCAGCAGCGCGCCGCAGGCGAGGCCCGCCGCCAGCAGCAGCCACTGGTTCAGCAGCCGGCGCAGCAGCGGGACGTCGGCCACCGCTTCGGCGCCGGCGATCCAGTGCCGGTACTCCGCCCACGCCAGCAGCGTGAGCGACAACGCCCCGCCGAGCGCCACCAGCGCCCCGCGCCGCACCGAGGCGATCGCGCAAGCGGTGCAGGTCAGCAGGCTGTAGAAGCCGATCGCCGCGCTGTTGAGTCCCCACTGGAAGCCCAGGCTGGTCAGCGTGATCAGCACGATGGTGCCCAGGGCGACGGGCATCACCGCCAGGTCGATCACCGGACCGCGCTGGCGATGGAGCGCGGCGCCGGCGATGCCCAGCGCCAGGAAGCCGCTGGCCAGCAGCAGCCGCTGCCAGAAGGGGCCGGGCTGGGCCAGCATCAGCAGCGCGGCCGCGGCGGCGCTCGCGGCGGCCGTGGTGCCGTAGAAGTAGCGGGCGACGAGAGCGCGGACCGACGGCAGCGGGTCCGCCAGCGGCGACGAGGTCACGTCGGCCACCGCGTGCGTGCGCCGCGGCCCGCAGGGCGTGGACAGCCGGCAGCCGGGTGTCGCATGCAGCCGCCGGCAGGCGTCAGGGCGCGGCCGGCGGCCGGGCGGCGTTCAGCGCGTCGCGGGTGGCGAGCGCCGCGGTGCGCGCCGCGGCCGCGAAGTCCTCGCCCCGCGAGGCGTACAGCACCGCCCGCGACGACGAGACGATGATCGGCCCGTCGGTCTGCCAGCCCGCGCGGACCGTGGCCTGCGCATCGCCGCCCTGGGCGCCCACGCCCGGGATCAGCAGCGGCAGCGTGGGGGCCAGCTCCCGCACGCGGGCGACTTCGGCCGGGAAGGTGGCGCCCACCACCAGCCCGATCTGCCCGTTGGCGTTCCAGGGGCCGGCGGCCAGGCGGGCGATGTGCTCGTAGAGCATCTCGCCGCTGGCCAGGCGCTGGGCCTGCAGGTCGCTGCCGCCGCTGTTGGAGGTCCGGCACAGCAGGATCGCGCCGCGGCCCTCGTAGCGCAGGTAGGGCTCGATCGAGTCGAAGCCCATGAAGGGCGACAGCGTCACCGCATGCGCCTGGTAGCGCTCGAAGGCCTCGCGGGCGTACTGCTCGGCGGTGGCGCCGATGTCGCCGCGCTTGGCGTCGAGGATCACCGGCACGCCGGGCGCCACGCGGCGGATGTGCGCGACCAGCCGTTCGAGCTGCTCCTCGGCGCGGTGCGCGTGGAAGTAGGCGATCTGCGGCTTGAACGCGCAGACCAGGTCGTGCGTCGCATCGACGATGGCGGCGCAGAAATCGAAGATGCGGCCCGCGTCGCCCGCCCAGGCGCCGGGGAACCGCGACGGATCCGGGTCGAGCCCCACGCAGAGCATCGAATCGTGGGCATCGGCGGCTTGCCGTAGGGCGGCGACAAAGTTCATGCCGCGATTCTAGGCAGCAGGCCCGGCGTGCCGCGCCGGGCCGCGCTTCAGATCCGGCGGGCGAGCTCGGCGGCGCTGCCGGTGTACGAGCCTGGCGTCAGCGCCAGCAGGCGGGTCTTCTCGGCCTCGGGGATCTCGAGCGTGGCGACGAACTGCTGCATCGCCTCGCGCGTGATGCCCTTGCCGCGCGTCAGCTCCTTCAGGCGCTCGTACGGGTTGGGCAGCGCGTAGCGGCGCATCACGGTCTGGATGGGCTCGGCCAGCACTTCCCAGGCGGCGTCGAGGTCGGCGGCCAGCGCCGCTTCGTTCAGTTCCAGCTTGTCGAGCCCGCGCGAGAGGCTGTCGCAGCCCAGCAGCGCGTAGCCGAGTGCCACGCCCATGTTGCGCAGCACGGTGGAGTCGGTCAGGTCGCGCTGCCAGCGGCTCACCGGCAGCTTCTGGCTCAGGTGGGTGAGCAGCGCGCTGGCCAGGCCGAAGTTGCCTTCCGCGTTCTCGAAGTCGATCGGGTTGACCTTGTGCGGCATCGTCGAGCTGCCGATCTCGCCGGCCTTGGTCTTCTGCTTGAAGTAGCCCAGCGAGATGTAGCCCCAGACGTCACGCGACCAGTCGATCAGGATGGTGTTGGTGCGGGTGAAGGCGTCGAACAGCTCGGCCATCCAGTCGTGCGGCTCGATCTGGATGGTGTAGGGGTTGAAGGTCAGGCCGAGCTGCTCTTCCACCACCTTGCGCGCATGCGCCTCCCAGTCGTGTTCGGGCCAGGCGGAGAGGTGCGCGTTGTAGTTGCCCACCGCACCGTTCATCTTGGCCAGCGGCTGCACCGCGGCGATGCGCGCGCGGGCGTTGCGCAGGCGCGCGACGACGTTGGCGATCTCCTTGCCCACCGTGGTGGGGCTGGCCGTCTGGCCGTGGGTGCGGCTCAGCATCGGCGTGGCGGCGAACTCGTGCGCCATGCCGGCCAGCTTGTCGGCGATGCGGTCGATGGCCGGCAGCATCACCTCGTCGCGCGCGGCCTGCAGCATCAGCGCGTGGCTGGTGTTGTTGATGTCCTCGCTGGTGCAGGCGAAGTGGATGAACTCGCCCGCGGCTTCCAGCTCGGCGGTGCCGGCGATGCGCGACTTCAGCCAGTACTCGACCGCCTTCACGTCGTGGTTGGTGGTCTTCTCGATGTCCTTGATCGCCTGCGCGTCGGCCTCGGAGAAGCGCACCACCAGCCCGCGCAGCAGGCCGCGGCCGGCTTCGGACAGCGGCTTGAACTCCGAGAAGCCGGCGTCCGACAGCGCGATGAACCACTCCACCTCGACCTGCACGCGCCGGTGCATCAGCCCGAACTCGGACAGCAGCGGCCGCAGCGCGGCGACCTTGCCGGCGTAGCGGCCGTCGAGGGGGGACAGGGCGGAAAGCGTGGAGGGCGTCATGGCCGGGCCGTCGAATCTGGGGAGCCGGCGATTGTAGGAGCGGGCCCTGCGCACGATGCCTGCGCGGCCCGGGCGCCCGGCATTGCGCTTGGCAACAGCTCGGACCGCGGCACATCACCATAATGCTCGGTTTCCCCAAACGGAGAACGCATGCATCCAACCCGCCGCCAAGCCGTGCTCGTCGGCGCGAGCCTGGCCCTCGGCGCCTGCTGGCCTGCGCAGGCGCAGGCCAGGTTGAAGGTCGCCGCGGTGTACACCGTTCCGGCCGGGCAACAGTGGGTGGGCCGGGTCGACAAGGCGCTGAAGGCCGCCGCGGCGCGGGGCGAGATCGACTACGTGTTCAGCGAGAACGTGGCCGCGGCCGACTTCGAGCGCGTGGTCCGCGAGTACGCGGAGCAGGGCTGCGCCCTCATCGTCGGCGAGGCCTTCTCGGTGGAGGCCGCGGCGCGCAAGGTCGCCCGGGCCTTTCCCAAGACCGCTTTCCTGATGGGCAGCAGCGGCCGGCCGCAGGCGCCCAACTTCGCGGTGTTCGACAACTACATCCACGAGCCGGCCTACCTGACGGGCATGATCGCCGCCGGCATGAGCAAGACCCGCCGGGTGGGCCTGGTGGCCGGCTATGCGATCCCCGAGGTCAACCGGCTGATGAACGCGTTCATCGCCGGGGTGAAGGAGGTCGATCCCAAGGCGCGCATCAGCGTCGCGTTCATCGACAGCTGGTTCGATCCGCCCAAGGCGAAGCAGGTCGCGTTCGGGATGATCGACGACGGCGTGGACGTGCTCTACGCGGAGCGCTTCGGCGTCAGCGACGCCGCGAAGGAGCGCAAGGTGCTGGCGATCGGCAACGTCACCAACACGCAGGACAAGTACCCCGAGACCATCGTCGCGTCGGCGCTGTGGAACGTCGAGCCCACCATCGATGCCGCCGTGGCCGCCGTCAAGGCCGGCAAGTTCCGCGGTGCCGACTACGGCAAGTACTCGCGCATGCAGTACAAGGGCAGCGAACTGGCCCCGCTGGGGACCTTCGAGGACAAGGTGCCGGCGGAGCTGAAGGCCCGCGTCGCGAAGAAGCAGAAGGCCATACTCGACGGCAAGTTCATCGTGAAGGTGAACGACGCCGCACCGCGCGCCACCCGGTAGCGGCTGCTGCCGCTACCGCGGCGGCTGCATCAGCCGGCGCACCAGCCCGCTTGCACGGACCCGCTCGAACGCGCGCCGCGTGCGCTGCACGTGGCTGTCCGGCGTCGAAGCGCTGAAGGCCAGGTAGAGGCCCACGGTCAGGTCGTCGAGGGTGAAGGCGCGTTCCAGCCGCGTGCAGTCGAAGCCGGTCTGCGCGCACAGGCCCGCCGCGTTGTCGTCGGAGATCGGCAGCAGCTGCACCTGCCCCTGCAGCAGGCTGCGGAAGCTGTCGAGGTTGCTCGGCGACACCACCAGCTTCGGGAAGCCCTTGGCGCGCAGGTACTGGTGGCGCACGTCGTCGCGCGACACGCCGATCGTGTAGTGCTTGGCGTCGTCGAGCGTGTCGACACGCACGTCGGTGCGCTCCTTCAGCTTGTAGAAGTGGTAGGCCACCTGGCGGAACTCGCCCACCCACTGGAACTGCTTCTCGCGCTCGGGCGTGCGCGCGAGCAGGAAGATCAGAACGTCGGGTTCGTGCAGCGCCATGTCGTAGGCGCGCGCCCACGGGTACAGGCTCATGCGGTGGTCGCGGAAGCCCGCTTCGCGCAGCACGGCCTCGACGATCCGCGGCGCGGGCCCCTTGACCTGGCCGCCCTCGAGCCGGGCGTACGCGGTCGCCTCCGTCACCGCATGGATCGTCTGGGCCTGCGCCGCACCGGGCGCCTGGCATCCGGCGGCCAGCACCAGGGCCGAGCACAGGACGGTGGCGGTCTGCATCGTGGCGTCCTTCCGGGCTTCAGCGGGCGACCTGGTTGCGGCCACGCCGCTTGGCGAGGTAGAGCGCTTGGTCGGCCTGCTGGAAGAGGGTGTCGAAGCGGTCCATCGTCGACGGGTCGAACTGTGCCACCCCGATGCTGAGCGTCAGGTGCGCCGCGACGTTCGAGGCCTCGTGCACGATGGCCACGGCGGTGACGGCCTGGCGCAGGCGCTCGGCGGCGGCCATGGCTCCCTCGGCATCGGTGCCCGGCAGCAGGACCGCGAACTCCTCGCCGCCGATGCGCGCGGGCAGCTCCCCGGCACGGCTGAAGCAGGTCTGCAGCACCTGGCCGACGCGGCGCAGGCAATCGTCGCCGCCGGCGTGGCCGTAGCTGTCGTTGTAGTGCTTGAAGTGGTCGACGTCGCACAGCAGCAGCGACAGTGGCTGGCCGCTGCGCTGGGTGCGGCGGAATTCGGCCTCCTTGACCTCGTCGAAATGGCGGCGGTTCGGCAGGCCGGTCAGCGGATCGCAACGCGATTGCGCCTCGAGCTGCGCATTGGCGGCCTGCAGCGCTTCGGTGCGCTGCTGCACCAGTTCGGCCAGCCTGTCGCGGTGTGCGGCGAGTTCCCGCTCGTCCTCGCGCTGGCGCGCGAGGTAGTCGGACAGGCTGCGCTGCAGCTGGTTGACGCCCCGGGCGAGCAGGCTGAGCTCGTCGTGGTGCGTGGCGGGGCGCACCAGTTCGAGCCGCGTCGACAGGTTTTCCGGCGAGAGCTGCGCCAGGTGCTGGGCGACGTGCCTGACATGCACCGTGACGGACCGGTTGAAGAGCCACATCACCAGCGTGGCCAGCAGCAGCGATTGCAGCACCTGCGTGAGCACGATGCTGCCCACTTCGCCGCGCAGCCGGGCCCACATCACGCGCTCGTCGCCGTCGAGGCCGATGCGGCCGACGACCTCGCGCGCGCCGGCGTAGGGCTCGTACACCAGCTCCCGGTCCAGCGTCGGCACCAGCGTCGACGGCTGCCATGCCTCGCTGCGCACCAGCAGCTGCTCCGGCTGGCGGCCCGGCCGCCGGATCTCCAGCGTCACGCGTCCGACGGAGGCCACCTTGGCGGCGCTCGCGAGGTGCGCTTCCAGCGACTCGCGGTCCATCTCCCAGATCGCCCGCGACAAGGTGCGCCGCAGTACCTGTTCGGTCTGCGACAGTTCGGCGGCAATGGTGTTGCGCTGGTCGCGCCAGGCCGAAGCGGTGCGTACCGCCACCGTCAGCAGCGTGAAGGCCGCGCAGAAGCCCAGCGTCGCGAGCACCAGGCGGCCTGCCAGCGAGGCTGGCGATCCACGGGGGTCGCGGTTCACGGCGGCACGGCACTGCTCATCGGGCAGCTTTCGGCCCGCCCGGCCCGGAACTTGAATGGGCTTCGTTATGCTTGAGCGAATTTCCGCGTCCGGAGGACCGAGATGACCACCCCGCCTGCCGCACCGGCGCGGCACATCCGACTCACGTCGCACCCCGGACAGCAGGGCGCCGTCGGCGCGCCGCCGATCCGCTGGGGGGCGGCCGATCCCGTCGAGCGCGGTCCCATCGTCGGCAGCACCACCAACCGCTCGCAGCGCAACGTCATCGGCACGCACAGCGGCAGCTACGGCGTCTACCGGGCGCTGGCGGTGGCCGCGGGCAACCTCACGCGCGGCCACCGCGCCGACCTCACCAACACTGCGCCCACCGACCCCATCGGCCCCCATCCCCAGTGGGCGGATGCCGAAAAGATCGTCTCGATCGACCCGTGGGGTGCCTCGGTGCAGTCGGTGTACGAGGGCTTCCTCGCGCAGGGCTACGACATCCGGCCGACGATTGCGGTCACCAAGGCGCACGTGCATCTGCCCGAGGTCAAGCAGGCGATCGCGTTCCAGCGCCTCGCCCCCGACGGCACCTTCCTGCTGGAAGACGGCTCCGCGGTCGTGACCAAGGTCGCGGTGGAGCCGGTGTGGTGGCTGCCGGGCGTGGCGCGGCGCTTCGGCGTCCAGGAGTCGGACCTGCGCCGGGCGCTCTTCGAGGAGACGGGAGGCATGTACCCGGAGCTGGTCACGCGCGGCGACCTGGAGGTGTTCCTGCCGCCGATCGGCGGACAGACGCTCTATGTCTTCGGCGACATCCGCGACCTGGCCGACCCGCAGGTCACGCTCACCGCGCGCGTGCACGACGAATGCAACGGCTCCGACGTGTTCGGCTCCGACATCTGCACCTGCCGGCCCTACCTCACCCATGCGATCGAGGAGTGCATCCAGGGCGCCCAGAAGGGCGGCGTGGGGCTCATCGCCTACAGCCGCAAGGAAGGCCGTGCGCTCGGCGAGGTGACGAAGTTCCTCGTCTACAACGCGCGCAAGCGCCAGGAGGGCGGCGACCGCGCCGACAAGTACTTCCTGCGCACCGAGTGCGTGGCCGGCGTGCAGGACATGCGCTTCCAGGAGTTGATGCCCGACGTGCTGCACTGGCTGGGGATCCGCAGGATCCACCGGCTCGTGAGCATGAGCAACGACAAGTACGACGCGATCACCGGCAGCGGCATCGAGGTGGGCGAGCGCGTGAAGATCCCCGACGCCCTCGTGCCGGCCGACGCCCACGTCGAGATCGAGGCGAAGATCGCAGCCGGCTACTTCACCGACGGCGGCGTGATGACCGATGCCGACCTGGCGCAGGTGAAAGGACGCGGCCTTGTCTGAACCGTTCGATGCCGCCGGCGGCGTGCCGCCCGCAGTCGACGTGCTGCGCCGCGCCGCGACCATCCGCGAGCGCTGCCGCAACATCGCCCGCGGTGTCGAGGCCGGCCGCTCCCGCCACTTCACGCTGGAGCCGCGCCGGCTCGATGCGGTGGCCGATCGCGTCGCGGCGCTGACGAGGGCGCGCTTCCCGACGTTCCCCGCGCACGCGGGCATGCCGTACCACAGCCGCTGGCGGCACTTCGAGGCCGGCGGCGTCGACCGCAAGGCCGAGCTGGATCGCCGGCTGGCCGGTCGCAGCACGGCCGAGGTGGCGCGGGCGCGCATCGACCTCGCGCTCGTCAGCGTGCTGCTCGACGCCGGCGCGGGCCCGCAGTGGTGCTACCACGAAGGGCCGGACGCCATCCCGTTCCGGCGCTCCGAAGGCCTGGGCGTCGCGAGCTTCCGTGCGTTCCTGGGCGGGTGCTTCTCGTCGGACCGCGCCGACCCGCTGCGCGTCGATGCGCAGGCGCTCGCCGCGATCGATGCGCACGCACTGGCCGAGTGGTTCCAGGTGCGGCCCGACAACCCCCTGGTCGGCCTCGACGGCCGTGCGGCCCTGCTGCGCCGCCTGGGGCAGGCACTGGCCGGACAGCCGGCCGCCTTCGGGGCCGAAGGGCGGCCGGGTCGGCTGTTCGAGTTGCTCGCGTCGGGGGGCGGCACGGTGCAGGCCGAGGCCCTGCTGCGGGCCCTGCTCGACGCGTTCAGCGCGATCTGGCCCAGCGGGCAGCAGATCGGCGATCCGCCCGTGCCGGTGGGCGACGCCTGGCCGCACCCGCTGGCCGGCGGGGAAGGCCCCAGCGCCGGCTGGGTGCCCTTCCACAAGCTGAGCCAGTGGCTGAGTTATTCGCTGCTGGAGCCGTTCGAGTGGGCCGGCGTGAAGGTCGAGGGCCTGGACGCGTTGACGGGCCTGCCGGAGTACCGCAACGGCGGCCTGCTGCTGGATGCCGGCGTGATCGTGCCGCGCCGGCAGGATTTCGCCGCGCAGGTGCGCACCCCGGCCGACGAATGGGTTGTCGAGTGGCGCGCCCTGGCGGTCGTGCTGCTCGACGAACTGGCGCCGCGCGTGCGCGAGCGGCTGGGCGCGACGCCGCAGCAGATGCCCTTGGCGTGTGTGCTCGAAGGCGGCACCTGGCAGGCGGGGCGGCAGATCGCCGCGGAACGGCGCGAGGGCGGCGGGCCACCCGTGCAGATCGAGAGCGACGGCACGATCTTCTGATCTTCCACCCGTCCCGGCGATGCACGTTCGCCGCCGAGGCCTCACAATGCTGCACTGCACAAGCCGCGTGGGCGCCGACGGCGCCGCCGGCATTTTTCAGCTTTCCGGAGGATCGGGTCCATGAGCGCGCGCATCGCCTACGTCACCAGCGGCATGGGTGGCGTCGGCACCGCCATCTGCCAGGCGCTGGCACGCAGCGGCCACACCGTGGTGGCGGGTTGCGCACCGGCTTCGCCGCGCCGTGGTGCCTGGCTGGCGGCGCAGAAGGCGCTCGGCTTCGATTTCATCGCCTCCGAAGGCGACGTCACCGACTGGTCGTCCACCACCCGGGCCTTCGCGACCGTGCAGGAGCAGTGGGGCCCCGTCGACGTGCTCGTGCACAACGCCGGCCGCTCGTGCGAGCAGCGGTTCCGCGAGATGCACCAACGCGAGTGGCAGGCGGTGGTGCGCGGCAACATCGATTCGCTCTTCAACGTCACCAAGCAGGTCGCCGAAGGCATGATGGAACGCCGCTGGGGCCGCATCGTGCTGATGGCGTCGCTCACGGGCGGGCAGGGGCGTGTGCGCGAGGTGAACTACGCGACCGCCAGGGCCGCGGCCCAGGGCTTCGCGCGTTCGCTGGCACAGGAGCTCGCGCCGCACGGGGTCACCGTCAACACCGTCTCGCCCGGCCACATCGCGGGGGCCGGTGCGCGCGCGCTGCCGGCCGATGTGCTGCAGCAGCTGGTGGCGTCCACGCCGGTGCGCCGGCTCGGCAGGCCGGAAGAGGTCGCCAGCCTGTGCAACTGGCTCGCCTCGGACGCCGCTGCCTTCGTCACCGGCGCGGACTTCCCGGTCAACGGCGGCGCCTCGATGGGCTGAGGCCGAGGCCGGCACGGCGTATGCTCCGATGGCCTGTCGTTTCACCCGCCTGCCGCCGATGAGCCTGCCCCAAGTCCACCACATCACCCACCCGCTGGTTCAGCACAAGCTGACGCTGATGCGCCAGAAGGACCGCAGCACCAGCGGCTTCCGCCGGCTGCTCAACGAGATCAGCATGCTGATGGCCTACGAGATCACCCGCGACATCCCGACGCAGCTGATCGAGATCGAGACGCCGCTCGAGACGATGCAGGCGCCGGTGATCGACGGCAAGAAGACGGTGTTCGTCAGCATCCTGCGCGCCGGCAACGGTTTCCTCGACGGCATGCTGAACGTGGTGCCCGGCGCGCGCGTCGGCCACGTGGGCCTGTACCGCGACCCGAAGACGCTGGTGGCGGTGGAGTACTACTTCAAGATGCCCAGCGACATGCACGAGCGCGACGTGATTGTGCTCGACCCGATGCTGGCCACCGGCAACTCGGCCGTCGCGGCGGTGGAGCGGCTGAAGGAATGCAATCCGAAGTCGATCCGCTTCGTGTGCCTGCTGGCCGCGCCCGAGGGCTTGAAGAACTTCCACGGCAGCCATCCCGACGTGCCGGTCTACACCGCCGCCATCGACCGCGGCCTGAACGAGCACGGCTACATCGTGCCCGGCCTGGGCGACGCGGGCGACCGGATCTTCGGCACGAAGTGACGGGGCCGGTGCCGTGCCGGCCGCGCTGCTGATCCGCAACGCCGCACTGCCTGACGGCCGCACGGGTGTCGATCTGCTGGTGCAGGACGGCCTCATCGCCGCCGTCGGGCCGCAGCTGCCCGCGCCCGAGGGCACGCCGATGCACGACGCGCAGGGCTGGCTGCTGAGCCCGCCCTTCGTCGACGCGCATTTCCACATGGATGCGACGCTGAGCTACGGCCTGCCGCGCGTCAACGCCAGCGGCACGCTGCTCGAAGGCATCGGCCTGTGGGGCGAGCTGAAGCCGCTGCTGACGCAGGAGGCGCTGGTCGAGCGCGCGCTGGCCTACTGCGATTGGGCGGTGGCCAAGGGGCTGCTGGCCATCCGCACGCACGTCGACGTGTGCGACGACCGGCTGCTGGCCGTGGAGGCGCTGCTGCACGTGCGGGAACGGGTCAGGCCGTACCTCGACCTGCAGCTCGTCGCCTTCCCGCAGGACGGCGTGCTGCGCTCGCAGACCGCGCTGGCCAACCTGGTGCGTGCGCTCGACCGGGGCGTGGACGTGGTCGGCGGCATCCCGCATTTCGAGCGCACGATGGCCGACGGTGCCGAATCGGTGCGGCTGCTCTGCGAGATCGCGGCCGCGCGCGGCCTGCGCGTCGACATGCATTGCGACGAGAGCGACGACCCGCTGTCGCGCCACATCGAGACGCTGGCGTTCCACGCGCAGCGGCTGGGCCTGCAGGGCCGCGTGACGGGCTCGCACCTCACGTCGATGCATTCGATGGACAACTACTACGTGTCCAAGCTGATGCCGCTGATTGCCGAGGCGGGCGTGCACGCGGTGGCCAACCCGCTGATCAACATCACGCTGCAGGGCCGGCACGACACCTACCCGAAGCGCCGCGGCATGACGCGCGTGCCCGAGCTGATGGCCGCGGGCGTCAACGTGGGCTTCGGCCACGACTGCGTGATGGACCCCTGGTACGCGATGGGCTCCGGCGACATGCTCGAGGTGGCCGCGATGGGCCTGCATGTGGCGCAGATGACGTCGCAGGCCGGCATGCGGGCGTGCTTCGATGCCGTCACCGCCAACAACGCGCGCATCCTCGGCCTCGAAGGCTACGGGCTCGACGTGGGCTGCCGGGCCGACTTCGTGCTGCTGCAGGCGCGTTCCCCGGTGGAGGCGCTGCGCCTGCGGGCGCACCGGCTGCTGGTGGTGCGCGGTGGCGCGGTGCTCGCGCAGGCGCCGCCGGTGCAGGCCACGCTGTCGTTGCCCGGGCGGCCGTCCGGGGTCGACTGGACGCTGCAGCGCTGAGCGCGCTGCAGGGAGGTGGACACGGGCTCGCCACGATGTTGCAACAGGTCGAAAGACCCATGACTAGAATCCGCCGCAAGAGGGAAGGCCTGCCACATCATGAAACTCATCGGATCGCTGACCAGCCCTTACGTGCGCAAGGTGCGCATCGTGTTGGCTGAAAAGAAGCTGGACTACCAGTTCGTGCTGGAAGACGTGTGGGGCAACGATGCCATCCTCGCCTCCAACCCGCTCGGCAAGGTGCCGTGCCTCGTGATGGAGGGCGGCGAGGCGGTGTTCGATTCGCGCGTCATCGTCGAGTATGTCGACGCGCTGTCGCCCGTCGGCAAGCTGCTGCCCTCGTCGGGGCGCGAGCGGGCCGAGGTCCGCACCTGGGAGGCCTTGGCCGACGGCGTGCTGGACGCGCTGATCCTGGCGCGGCTGGAGCAGACCTGGCCGGGCCGCGCCGACGGCCAGCGCTGCGAGGCCTGGGTCGACCGGCAGATGCTCAAGGTCGACGCCTCGCTCAAGGCCATGGCCAAGGGCCTGGGCGAGAAGCCCTGGTGCTGCGGCGGCAACCACCTGACGCTGGCCGACATCGCCGTGGGCTGTGCGCTGGGCTACCTGGATTTCCGCTTCCCGCAGATCGACTGGCGCGGCCCGCACCCGAGCCTGGGCAAGCTGCTGGACAAGCTCGCCGTGCGCACCAGCTTCGCGGACACCGCCCCGCCGTCCGCCTGATCGAGGCAGGCGCCGGGCGCCCGGATCAGGCCGGGTTGGCCGCGCGCTCCAGCGCGGCGCCTTCGCCCGTGAAGGGCTCGAAGCTCTCCGGCCGTGCGAGCGGCCAGTAGAGGCTGTAGACCGCATGCGGCCACGCCTCGCGACCGTCCATCGCCGCGAGCAGCTGCCCCGGCCGCAGGAACGGCATCTGGTTGATCAGCAGCCGCACCTCGTGGTCCGATACCCGGTGCACGATGTGCGCGGCGGTGATCTCGCGCGGATGCCGCAGGCCCGCGGCCTGCACCAGCTCCTTCAGCGCCTCGAGCGTGTTGCGGTGGAAGCGGTAGACGCGCTCGGTCTTGTCGGGCACGACGAGCGCGCGCTGGCGGTGCGCGTCCTGCGTGGTCACGCCCGTCGGGCAATGGCCCGTGTGGCAGGCCTGGGCCTGGATGCAGCCCAGCGCGAACATGAAGCCGCGCCCCGAATTGCACCAGTCGGCGCCCAGCGCCATCATCCGCGCGATGTCGAAGGCGCTGATGACCTTGCCGGCGCAGCCGATGGCGATGCGCGAGCGCAGGTTCAGCCCCACCAGCGTGTTGTGCACGAGCAGCAGGCCTTCCTGCAGCGGCGCGCCGACGTGGTTGGTGAACTCCAGCGGCGCCGCGCCGGTGCCGCCTTCGGCCCCGTCGACGACGATGAAGTCGGGCGTGATGCCGGTGGCGAGCATGGCCTTGCAGATCGCGAACCATTCCCAGGGATGGCCGATGCACAGCTTGAAGCCCGTGGGCTTGCCGCCCGACAGCGTGCGCAGGCGGTCGATGAATTCGAGCATGCCGACCGGCGTGTCGAAGGCGCGGTGCCGCGACGGGCTGATGCAGTCCACGCCCACGGCCACGCCGCGCGCGGCGGCGATCTCGACCGTCACCTTCGGCCCGGGCAGCACGCCGCCATGGCCGGGCTTGGCGCCCTGGCTGAGCTTCAGCTCGATCATCTTGACCTGCGGGTCGAGCGCGTTGGCGACGAAGCGCTCTTCGTCGAACGAGCCGTCGTCGCGGCGGCAGCCGAAGTAGCCGGAGCCGATCTCCCAGATCAGGTCGCCGCCGTGCTCGCGGTGGTAACGGCTGATCGATCCTTCACCGGTGTCGTGCGCGAAGTTGCCGCGCTTGGCGCCGCCGTTGAGCGACAGGATGGCGTTGGCCGACAGCGCGCCGAAGCTCATCGCCGAGATGTTGAAGACGCTGGCGCTGTAGGGTTGGGCGCGTGTGGGGCCGATGGTGATGCGGAAGTCGTGGGAGTCGATCTGCGTCGGCGCGATGGAATGGTTGATCCACTCGTAGCCGGCCAGCTTCACGTCCATCTGCGTGCCGAAGGGCCGGTTGTCGGGCTCGCCCTTGGCGCGCTGGTACACCAGCGAACGCTGCTGGCGCGAGAACGGCGCGGCCTCGTTGTCGCTCTCGATGAAGTACTGCCGCATCTCCGGCCGGATGAACTCGAACAGGAAGCGCAGGTGGCCGATCACCGGGTAGTTGCGCAGGATCGAGTGGCGCCGCTGCCGCGTATCGCGCACCCCGAGAAGCACCCCCGCGGCGCCCAGCAGGCCCGCCCAGCCGCCGCGGCCCGAGGCCAGCCACGTCAGCGTGCCGGCCACGAACAGGGCGGCGCAACAGAACCACGCGAGGTATCGCAGCGGCACGAACCGGTTCAGTGCGGTGAGCCAGGCAGGCGTCATGGGCGTCGGGCGGCAATGGAGGTGCGCGCATCCTAGGGGCGGCATGCCCGGGCCATGCGCCGATAAGCGCCGGGCCCGGGCCGTTCCAGCCAGCGGCGCCCGCCGGGCGCGTTCAGCGGTCCGGGGCCGGCGGTGCGCCGCAGGGGCCGTCGGCCGGGGCGCGGACCGCCTGCGGTGCCGCCAGCGTGTCGAGGATGGGGCAGTCCGGCCGGTCGTCCCCATGGCAGCAGTGCACCAGGTGCTGAAGCGATGCCTTCATCGCGAGCAGTTCACGCGCCTTGCTGTCCAGCGCGTCGATGTGCGCCTGCGCCAGGGCCTTCACCTGGCGGCTTGGGCGCTGGCGGTCCTGCCACAGGCCGACCAGCTCGGCGATTTGCGCGATCGGGAAGCCCAGGTCGCGTGCGTGGCGGATGAAGCGCAGCGTGTGCATGTCCGCCTCGGTGTATTGGCGGTAGCCCGCTTCGGTGCGCCGGGCCGCGGGCAGCAGCCCCACCTGCTCGTAATGCCGGATCATCTTGGCCGACACCCCCGAGGCCCGGGCGGCCTGGCCGATGTTCATCGTGTCGTGCATGGAAAGGCTCCTCAGGGGCGGCCGGGGCGCCAGCGGCGCAGCAGCAGGGCGTTGCCCACCACGCTGACGCTGCTGAACGCCATCGCGGCGCCGGCGATCACGGGGCTCAGCCAGCCCAGCGCAGCGAGCGGGATGCCCACGACGTTGTAGGCGAAGGCCCAGAACAGGTTCTGCCGGATCTTGGCGTAGGTGCGGCGGGAGATGTCGATGGCGTCGGCCACCAGCGAGGGGTCGCCCTGCATCAGCGTGATGCCCGCCGTCTCCATGGCCACGTCGGTGCCCGTGGACATCGCGATGCCCACGTCCGCCGCCGCGAGCGCCGGTGCATCGTTGATGCCGTCCCCCACCATCGCGACGATCCGGCCGCCGGCACGCAGGGCGGCGACCGCGCCGGCCTTGTCGGCCGGCAGCACGTCGGCCTGCACCTCCCGGATGCCCAGCTCGGCGGCGACGGCTTGCGCGCTGCCGCGGTTGTCGCCGGTGAGCATCACCGTGCCGATGCCCATCGACTGCAGCCGTTGCACGGCTGGCGCGGCCGCGGGCTTGACGGTGTCGCCGAAGGCCAGCAGGCCGAGCACGGCGGCGTCGTCGGTGCAGATCAGCCAGGCCACCGTGCGGCCTTCGGCCTGCAGGCGCTCCCCTTGCGCGGCCAGCACGCCGGCTGCCGCGCCGGACTCGGCGAGCAGCCGGTTGCTGCCCAGCGCCAGGGTCCGGCCATCCACTTGCGCCTGCAGGCCGCGGCCGGGCAGCGCCTGGGCGTTCTGCGCCGCCGCAGGGGCCAGGCCGCGCGCCTCGGCCTGTGCGAGCACGGCCCGGGCCAGCGGATGCTCGCTGTGGCGCTGCAGCGCGGCCGCCAGGCGCAGCAGTTCGTCTTCAGCGATGCCCGGGGCGGGCCGCACCGCGACGAGCGTCGGCCGGCCTTCGGTCAGCGTGCCGGTCTTGTCGAAGGCCACGGTGTCGATCGCATGCGCGATCTCCAATGCCTGCGCGTCCTTGATGAGGATGCCGTGGGTGGCCGCCACGCCGGTGCCGGCCATGATCGCGGTGGGTGTGGCCAGGCCCAGCGCACAGGGGCAGGCGATGACGAGCACCGCCACGGCGTTGATCAGGGCCTGCTCCCAGTCCCCGGTGGCGGCCACCCAGGCGAGGAGCGTCACCAGGGCGATCACCAGCACCACGGGGACGAACACGGCGCTCACGCGGTCGACGATGCGCTGGATGGGCGCCTTCGCGGCCTGCGCCGATTCCACGAGCCGGATGATGCGGGCCAGCGTCGTCTCGGTGCCCACCGCCAGCGTGCGCACGAGCAGCGCGCCTTCGGCATTGAGGGCGCCGCCAGTGACCCGGCCGCCCACGCTGCGGGCGACGGGCAGGCTCTCGCCGGTGATCATCGATTCGTCGAGGTGGCTGCGGCCTTCGACGATCTCGCCGTCGACCGGCACCCGTTCGCCGGGCCGGACCACGACCAGATCGTCGATGCGCACCTGCCGGATCGGCACGTCGGCCTCCAGGCCGTGGCGGCGCACGCGGGCGGTGGCGGGCCGCAGCGCGTTGAGCGCCCGGATCGCCTCGGTGGTCTGCCGCTTGGCGCGCTCCTCCAGCCATTTGCCGAGCAGCACCAGGGTGATCACCGTGGCGGACGCCTCGAAGTACAGGTGGGGCATGCCGCCGTGGCCGGCGTGGGCGAGCAGCAGGTACGCCGACAGGCCGTAGGCGGCCGAGGTCCCGAGCGCCACCAGCAGGTCCATGTTGCCGCTGCCTGCCCGCACGGCCTTGTAGCCGGCGCGGTAGAAGCGCCAGCCCAGGCCGAACTGCACCGGCGTCGCAAGCAGCCACTGCCAGGCGCCCGGCAGCATCGCGTCGACGCCCAGGGGCGCGAGCAGCATCGGCAGGATCAGCGGCAAGGTCAGCAAGCCGCTCAGCGCGATCGGCCACCAGGACGGCAGTCCGCCCGCCGACGGGCGGTCCGCCGCCTCGGCGGGCGCGTCGCCCTCGTTGATGCGCGTGGCACCGTACCCCGCCCGGACCACCGCGGCTTCCAGCGCGGCGGCATCGAGCGCCGGGTCCGCCTGCACCGTGGCGCGTTCGGTGGCCAGGTTGACCGATGCCTCGGCGACGCCGGCGACCTTCCTGAGCGCCTTCTCCACGCGTGTCGCGCAGGACGCGCAGGTCATGCCGCTGATCTGCAACTGGAGTTCGCGCGGAGGGGCGGCCGAAGCCGGGTGGGCGAGGGTGGACATGGTCTGGTTCCTGCGTGGCTGCTTCACGAACGGTGCCAGTGTGAACTCTCCCATCATGGCAAGGTCAAGCGCTGCGGGCCGGTGCTTGACCTTGCCACCATGTCAAGGTCGACAGTGGAGGCCCGAGTACTTGCAGGAGCGAGTGATGATTGCGTTTCACGTCGAGGACATGAGTTGCGGCCACTGCGTGGCCGCCATCACGCAGGCGGTGCAGGCGGTGGCGCCGGGCGCGCAGGTGAATGTCGACCTGGCGGCGCACCGCGTGGAAGTGGCGTCGGCCGAGGTGGACAGCAGCGTGTTGCGTGCGGCCATCGAAGAGGCCGGCTATTCGCCGCAACCACTTTGAGCATCCTTCACGGGCTCGTTGATCGGCGCTGCGGGCGGGTGCCCGGGCAGGCCTTTGCGGCAGCCCGGATGTGTACTATGCCGGACGGGCGCTCAGCCTCTGCGGAGTTGTAACGCGCGTTGGGTCCTCCTCTCTACTGTCGACATCGAGAAGTGCGAGCAAGCGTGGTTCGAAAGGCTTTCCAGGGTTCCAAGGGGCGGGTCGTCCTCGCCGCCATCTCGGCCGCGTTGCTGGCCGGATGCGGCCAGGAGTCGCCCGATGCGCTGGTGACATCGGCGAAGACCTACATCGCGCGCAATGACGTCCAGGGCGCGGTCATCCAGCTGAAGAACGCCTTGCAGCAGAACGCGGAGCATCCGGAGGCGCGGTTCCTCATGGGAACCACCGCGTTGAAGGCGGGCGACGCCGTCTCGGCCGAGGTGGAGTTGCGCAGAGCGCTCAAGCTGGGCTACCCGGCGGACGAGGTGATCCCCCCGTTGGCGCGGGCCATGCTGCTGCGCAACAAGACCAGCGAAGTGCTGGCCGAGTTCTCAGGGCAGAAGCTCAGCAGCCCGCGTGCGGGCGCCGCGCTGAAGACGGCGCTCGCGTCGGCCTATGCGTCGCAGCAGAAGTTCGACCAGGCCACGGCTGCGGCGGGCGAAGCGGCCGCACTCGATGCAACCTATGTGCCGGCGCAGGTGCTGCAGGCGCGGCTGGCGGTCGCCCTTGGCCGCGTCGACGATGGCCTGGCCGCGCTCGACCAGATCGTCGCCGCGCATCCCGGTGAAGCGGACGCCTGGCATGCCAGGGGCGATGTGCTGTGGCACCGCCGAAAAGGTGCCACCGAAGCCCTGGCGGCCTACCGCAAGGCGATCGAGATCGACCCGACGCATGCGGCGGCGCGCTCCGCCGAAATCTCGCTGCTGTTCGAGCTTGGCGACGGCAAGGCCGCCCAGGAGCGCATGGCCGAGCTGCGCAAGTTGCCCGGCCAGCAGATGCAGGTGGCGTTTTTCGATGCCCAGTCGGCGCTGGCGGCGGGCCAGCGCGACCGGGCCTACGAACTGATCCAGCAGGTGCTCAAGGTCGCGCCGCTGCATCCGCTCGCCTTGCAGGTGGCGGGCAGCATCGAGCTGAGCACGGGACGCCTGCTCGCTGCCGAGCGCACCTTGGCCAAGGCGGTCCAGGCCGGCCCCGAGCTGCCCTCGCCGCGCCGGTTGCTGGCGCAGACACATCTGCGGGCGGGCGAACCGGACAAGGCCCTGGCCGTGCTGCGCCCGTTGCTGGCCTCCACCGACCATCCGGATCCGCAGGCGCTCGCGCTGGCCGGGGAGGCCTATCTGCAGCGTGGCGACCTGGCGAACGCGGAGCGTGCCTTTCACACCGCCCTCGAGGCCGATCCCGCCAGCAGCCAGAGCCGCACGGCCGTCGCGCTGCTCCAGATGCGCAAAGGCGACACGGCCAAGGGCCTCCAGGCCCTGACTGCCATTGCCGACGAAGACAAGAAGGGCATCCAGGCGGACCTGGCGCTCGTCAGCTACTACCTGGAGCGGGGCGATCACGCGAAAACCCTCGCCGCGGTCGATCGCCTGGCCGCCAAGCAGCCCGACAAGCCGCTGCCGGTGCAGCTGCGCGCCCTGTCCTTGCTGGCGCAAGGCCAGCGCGCGCAGGCGCGGGCTGCGTTCGAGCGTGCGTTGTCCATCGACCCCGTCTTCGTTCCGGCCGTCGCCCAGCTCGTCAGCCTGGACATCGCCGAGCGCCGGTTTACCGAAGCCCGCGCGCGGCTGGAGAAACTGCTGGCGGCCGACCCCGGCAACCTGCAGGCGATGCTGGGCATCGCGGGGCTGATGGTGCGTGCGCAGGAGCCGGCTGCGCAGATCGAGGCCTGGCTGCGCAAGGCCGTCGAACTGAATCCGACCGACGTGCGCGCGCGCATCGTGCTGGTCGATCATCTGCTGTCCCGGCAGCAGGTGCAGCCGGCGCTGGAGGCCGCCCAGGCCGGCGTCGCGGCACAGCCCGAAAGCGTGGAACTCCTCGATGCCCTGGGGCGGGCACAGACCGCGGCAGGAGAGCGCAACCAGGCGGTGGCGACCTTCAACAAGCTGATCGGCCTGGCGCCGAAATCGCCGCAGCCGCATGTGCGGCTCGCGGCGCTGGCCATGATGGACAACGATCGCGCGGCGTCCCGGGCCAGCCTGGAGCGGGCGTTGCAGGTGGCCCCGGCGCTGCTCGCGGCCCAGGAGAGCCTGATCAACCTCGACCTGGGCGAGTCGCGCTTCGACCATGCGCTGCGCATCGCCCGTGACATCCAGCAGCAGCGCCCGCGTGAGTTGACCGGGCACCTCTGGGAGGCGGACATCCGGGCGCGCCAATCCGGCGAATCGGCCGTGGAGGTCTACCGCAAGCTGTTCGCCAAGGCGCCTGCGACGGAAACCGCCACGCGCCTGTACATGGCATTGGTCGATGCAGGCCAACGCAAGGAGGCCGCCGCGGTGGCTGCGGCCTGGCTGCAATCCCATCCCAAGGACTTCGCGTTCCGGATCCAGCTGGGCGAGAGCCTGCTGCGTAGCGACGACTACGCTGGGGCCGCGGTGCAGTTCCAGGCGGTGCTGGCGGAGGACGGCGAGCATGTCGGTGCGCTCAACAACCTGGCCTGGGCGCTGGTGAAACAAGGCTCGCCGTCGGCCGTCTCGTATGCCAACAAGGCCGTGGCGCTGCGCCCCGACACCCCGACGCTGCTGGACACGCTCTCGTCCGCACTGGCGGTGGACGGCCAACTGCCCAAGGCGATCGAAACCCAGAAGAAGGCGATCGCGCTGGCGCGCGGCGAGCCCTCGCTGAGGCTCGGCCTGGCGCGGCTCTACATCCAGGCCGGCGACAACGCCGCCGCGAAGAACGAACTGAATGCGCTGGCGAGCTTGGGTGACAAGTTCCCCCAGCAGGCCGAAATCCGGAAACTGCTGGCGCCGTTGTAGCCGCGCAGGCGCGCCTCGGGGCGCAGCAGGAAGCGAACTGGTGGAGGGAGGTCCGGTGGATCTTCATGGAAATGTCACTGCGCACGCGCGGCAGGTGTCGGCCACCTTCACGCCGAAAACGGTGGCGGAGGTCGTGCACCTCGTGCAGTGGGCCCGGCAGACACGCACGCCGCTGTATCCGGTCTCGCGCGGGCTCAACTGGGGGTACGGGTCGTCGTCGCCGGTCGTCGACGGTTGCGCGGTCGTCGACCTGAGCGGCATGCGGGAGATCCGCAACAAGACCGAGATCTCCGCCCGCAACCCGGTGGCGGTCATCGAGCCGGGGGTGACCCAGGGCGACCTGCACGACCACCTCGCCGAGCACCACCCCGACCTGACCTTCAACGTCACCGGCTCGGGCCGGCAGACCAGCGTGCTCGGGAATGCGCTGGACAGGGGCGTCGGCTACATCGGGCCACGCAAGGAGGACATCTACGGGCTGGAGTTCGTCGATGGCCAGGGGCGCGTGTTCGAGACCGGATTCCGCCGCCTGGGCGAGCACTCGCCGCTCGCGCACACGCATCCCTACGGGCTGGGTCCGATGCTGGACGGGCTGCTGTCCCAGAGCAACTTCGGCATCGTGACGAGCGCCTGCTTCCGGCTGCTGCCGCGCCGGCCCAGGGAGGCGGCGGTGTCGTTCTCCCTTCGCGAGCCGAAGGATCTCGGCGCATTCCTCGATGCGCTGATCGCGATGAAGCGGGAAGGCCTGCTGGCGACCGTCACGCACGCAGGCAACCGGGCCCGGACGCAGGCCACGCTGACCTACGGGCTGTCGAAGTACCTGGCGGCCGAGTGCGGCCTGCGGGGCGAGGCGCTCGAGCGCGCGGCGGTGCAGGCGCTGCGGCTGGTGGCACCGTATGAGTGGACGGCGCTGGGCAGCGTGATGGGCAGTGCGGGGCAGCTCCGGGCGACGCTGAAGGAGATCGACGCGCGCAGCCGGCGCTGGGCGCGGGTGCGCGTGGTGACCGAGGAGCGCCTGCGGCTCGGGTATGCGGTGCTGCACCGGCTGCGCTGGCTGCCAGCGGCACGGGCCCAGGCCGCGGCGATCGCGGCGATCCGACCGCTGCAGGGGCTGGCCCGGGGCGTTCCAACCGATGCCCCCATCGACAACCTGCTGTGGAAGTTCGGCCGGCCCGAGCTGCCGGCGGAGCATCTGGACCGCTCCCGCTGCGGCCTGCTGTTCATCAACCCGGCGCTGCCCGCGGACGGCGGGTTCGTCGCACGGCTGATGGACGAACTGGATCGGCTGGCGGCGACCTTCGGCCACACGTTGAATACGACGATCAACATCGAGACGCCCACCTCCGTGGTGGCGGTCATCAACCTGCTGTTCGATCGGGCCGATCCCCAGGCCGTGGCGCAGGCGCACCGCTGCGCCGACGCGCTGTACCGCTGCATCGATGCGTCGGGACTGAGCGTCTACCGGGCCCGTGCGGACATGATGGCCGACGTGGTGGCGCGCAACCCGGCGTACTGGGCCCTGGTTCGCTCCCTGAAAGACGTGCTGGACCCGCAGGGTGTCATTGCGCCCGGCCGGTATTGCCCGGCCTGACCGGCCAGTCGGCGTCGGGTTTCTTTACAGAATCCCGCGAGAAGATTGGATGTTTCCTGTAAGTGCTTGATGCGTAAGCAAAATTTTTCCTGGTACGCCTTGTGCTTATTGGTGTCGCAGGCGGAGGCAGTTGATCGTTCTGCCCGATGCACCAACTGGTTCTCAAGGAGCGAAACATGAAGATGTTCAAGTACGCAGGCGCCATCGCCGCAGCGACGCTGGTCGCCGGTTCGGCCATGGCCGCCCCGATTTTCGAAGTGACGCCCAGCGCACTCGGCTATGCCGTGGCGCCGTTCAACGCCGACAAGATCGACGGTGGCGCGGCTGCGCTGCTGACGCTCGACGCGGCGACGCAAACCGTCACCGGCACTGGCTACGTCGAGTTCACCTCGTTCGCACTGAACAACTCGTCGCTGAACTCGGGCAACACGGGTCTGAACATCGGCGGCCCGCTGAACCTCGGCTACCAGATGTGGACGGTCTTCAGCTACAAGACCTCCTACACCGGCGGCGGCACGGGTTTCGGTACCGCGGGTAGCCAGTACAACATCCTCGAGCTGAGCTTCGAGGTCTATGCCCGTCCGTTCGCCGCTGCCGGCAACGCGGTGTTCAACCCCGGCTCGCCGGCCGGTGTGGCACCGTCGGTGTCGGTCGGCGCAGGCGCGCAACTGGTGGGCACGGGTCTGCTGGATGCCACCGGCCCGAACGCCGCGTCGTTCAATGCTGCTGGGGGCACCTCCTTCAATGCCAATTCGCTGTTCTCGCTGACCGCGTTCGGCGAAACGGTGTTCACGCAGCCCGACCCGTTCTACACGAATGCCTTCAACAGCTTCACGAACACGTCGACCGGCTTCGTGCAAAACGGCCAGTTCATCCAACTGACGCAAGCCACTGGCAGCATCGACTTCGCGGGCCAAGTGCCGGAACCGGGCAGCCTGGCCCTGGTTGGCGCGGCGCTGCTGGGCCTGGCCTTCGCGCGTCAGCGCAAGGGCGGCAAGGCTTAAGCCAAGCTCCGCTCTACAAGAAACCCTGCGGGCCAAGCCCGCAGGGTTTTTTTTCGTCCGTGCGGCGGTGCAACGTGGCGCAGGTATGTGCTTCAGTTCATGGGTGGCGTGCCGATCTCTTCGCGATTGCACAGGAGCAGCCATGACCTCGCCGACCTACCGCCTCATTACCCGCAGCGACTTCGACGGCCTCGTCTGCGCGGTGCTGCTGAACGAGCTGAAGCTGATCGACGAGATCAAGTTCGTGCACCCCAAGGACATGCAGGACGGAAAGGTCGAGGTCAGCGCACGCGACATCACCACCAACCTGCCCTACGTGCCCGGCGTGCACATGGCGTTCGACCACCATGCCTCGGAAACGCTGCGCAACACTGGCGACCGGCCCAACCACGTCATCGACGCCAAGGCACCCTCGGCAGCCCGTGTGGTGTACGACCACTACGGTGGCGCCAAGGTCTTCCCGACGATCGCGCCCGACATGATGGACGCCGTCGACAAGGCCGATGCGGCGCAGTTCACCCGCGACGAGATCCTGAACCCGACCGGCTGGGTGCTGCTGAACTACCTGATGGACGCGCGTACCGGCCTGGGCCGCTTCCGCAACTTCCGCATCAGCAACTACGCGCTGATGATGGATTTGATCGCCTACTGCCGCAACCACGGCATCCAGGACATCCTCGGCCTGCCCGATGTCAAGGAACGCGTCGAGCTGTACTTCGAACAGGCCGAACGTGCCAAGGAGCAGATCGTTCGATGCAGCACGGTGCACGGCAACCTCGTCGTGCTCGACCTGCGGCACGAGGAAACGATCTGGGCGACCAACCGCTTCATGATCTATGCGCTGTTCCCGCAGACCAACATCTCCATCCACGTGATGTGGGGCGTGCAGCAGCGCAACACGGTGTTCGCCACCGGCAAGTCGATCCTCGACCGCAGCAGCCGCACGCACGTCGGCGAGCTGATGCTGCAGTACGGCGGCGGCGGGCATGAAGCCGCCGGCACCTGCCAGGTCGAGAACGACCAGGCCGAAGCCAAGCTGGCCGAACTGATCGAGCGCATCCGCCGCGACGGCTGACGCATACTGCCTCCGTGCCGCCGACGCGAGCGGCGGAGGAGGCCGAGGCATGCGTGACGTCGCCCGTACAGCCCTGCTGCCGGCGGTGCTCGGCGCAGTGGCCGCCTGCAGCCCGCCCGCCGAGCCGCCCATCACCGGCTACGTCGAAGCCGAATACCTGCGGGTCGCCTCGCCGGTCGCCGGCCGGCTCGTGGCCCTGTCGGTCGAACGCGGCGCCAGCGTCTCGGCCGGTGCACCGCTCTTCGCCGTCGAACCGGATCTGGCCGCCTTGGCGCTGCGCGAGGCCGAGTCGCGTGCCCAGGCGGCGCAGGCCAGCGCGCGTGATCTCACCCGCGGCGCCCGCCGCGACGAGCTTGCGGCAGCGCAGGCCGCCCTGGCAGCCGCGCAGGCCGCGGCCGCCCAGGCGGCGAGCGACCTGAAGCGCCAGCAGGCCCTGGCTGCCCAGGGCTTCGTTTCCAGCGCCGGGCTCGATGCCTTGCGCGCACGCCGCGACGCCACTGCCGCCGATGCGCAGCGCCTGGCGGCCGACCTGCGCACGGCCCGGCTCGGCGCCCGCGACGATCGCCAGGCGGCCGCCGAAGCGGAAGCCGCGGCCGCCCGCGACGCCGTCGCGCAGCAGCGCTTCCGGCTCGGCCAGACATCGGTGGCCGCGCCGGCCGCCGCACGGGTGGTGGACACCTTGCTGCGCCCCGGCGAATGGGCGGCGGCCGGTGCACCGGTGGTTCAAATGCTCGAGCCCACCGCACTGAAGCTGCGCTTCTTCGTGCCCGAAGCCCTGCTGGCGCGCGTGCCGGTCGGCAGCCGAGTGCGCGCCACCTGCGACGGCTGCAGCGCGCCGTTCGACGCCACCGTGCGCTACGTGGCGCCCGAGGCCGAGTTCACGCCGCCGGTCGTCTACACCGAGCGGCAGCGCCAGCGCATGGTGTTCCTCGTCGAGGCGTGGCCGGTGCCGGGTGCGGTGGCCACGCTGCACCCGGGCCTGCCGGTCGACGTGCAGCTCGGCGTGCCAGGGCCCGGGGGCCACCAGAACACGCGCTGACCATGGCCGACGACGCACTCGTCATCGACGTGCAGGGCCTGACCAAGCGCTACCGCGGCCGCGCGGTGGTCGACGGCCTGTCGATGCAGGTGCGCCGCGGCGAGGTGTTCGGCTTCCTCGGCCCCAACGGCTCCGGCAAGACCACCTCGATCCGCATGATGTGCGGCCTGCTGACGCCCGATGCCGGCGCGGGCCAGACGCTGGGCTTCGACGTCGTGCGCGAGTCGGCGGCCATCAAGCGCCGCGTCGGCTACATGACGCAGCGCTTCGGCCTCTACGAAGACCTCTCGATCCGCGAGAACCTCGACTTCATCGCGCGCGTGTACGGGCTCGACCGCCGCGCCGCGCGCGTGGACGAAGCGCTGCAGCGCCTGGGCCTGGCCACCCGCGCGGCGCAGCTCGCGGGCAGCCTGTCGGGCGGGTGGAAGCAGCGGCTGGCGCTGGCCGGCTGCATGATCCACGAGCCGCAACTCCTGCTGCTCGACGAGCCCACGGCCGGTGTCGACCCCGGCGCGCGGCGCGCCTTCTGGGCCGAGATCCACGAGCTCGCCTCGCGCGGCATCACGGTGCTCGTCTCCACCCACTACATGGACGAGGCCGAGCGTTGCCACCGCCTCGGCTACATCGCCTACGGCCGCCTGCTGGCGCTGGGCACGCCCGAGGCCCTGCTGGCCGACAGCGGCCTCGTTGCCCGCGTGCTCGAGGGCCCTGGTGCCGCGCAGGCTGCGGCTGCGCTGTCGGCGGTGCCGGCGGTCGAAACCGCCACGCGCCTGGGCGACCAGTGGCGGCTGAGCGGCGTCGACGCCCGCGCGCTCGACGAGGCGCTGGCGCCGTGGCGCGGCCGTGACGGCCTCGCGTGGCACACGGCGTCGCCTTCGCTCGAAGAGCTGTTCATCCACCTGTCGCGGCGCAGCGCCGACAACATGGCATGAAGCAGGCGCGCGAACCGTTCAGCGCCGGCCGGCTGTGGGCGGTGATCCTGAAGGACCTCATCCAGCTGCGCCGCGACCGGCTCACCTTCGCGATGATGATCGGCATCCCGATCATCCAGATGGCGCTGTTCGGCTTCGCCATCAACGGCGACCCGCGCCACCTGCCCACCGCCGTCGTCGCGCAGGAGCAGGGGCCGTACACGCGCAGCCTGGTGCAGGCGCTGGAGCACACCGGCTACTTCCGCGTCACGCACGCCGGCATCGGCGAGCGCGAGGCCGACCGCCTGCTGTCGCGCGGCGAGGTGCAGTTCGTGCTGACGGTGCCGGCCGGCTTCGCCCGCGCGGTCGACCGCGGCGAACGCCCCGCGCTGCTGCTGGAGGCCGACGCCACCGACCCCGCCGCCACCGGCAATGCGCTGGGCGCCGTGCAGCAGCTGGCGGCCGGCGCGCTGCGCCACGACCTGCGGCACCTGCCCGCGGCCGCGCCCTCCACGCAGGCGGTGCCGTTCGAGTGGCGCATCCACCGCCGCTACAACCCCGAGGGCATCACGCAGAACAACGTGGTGCCCGGGCTGATGGGCGTCATCCTGACGATGACCATGGTGATGATGACCTCGCTCGGCCTCACGCGCGAGGTGGAGCGCGGCACGATGGAGAACCTGCTGGCCACGCCGGTGCAGCCGCTCGAGGTGATGGTGGGGAAGATCGTGCCCTTCGTGGCCATCGGCCTGGTGCAGGTCGCCGTCATCCTGCTGGCGGCCCGCCACGTCTTCGGCGTGCCGTTCAACGGCTCGACGGTGCTGCTGATGCTGGGCACGCTGGCCTTCATCGGCGCCAGCCTGATGGTGGGCATCACCATCTCCAGCGTCGCGCGCAGCCAGATGCAGGCGATGCAGATGACGTTCTTCTTCTTCCTGCCGTCGATGCTGCTGTCGGGCTTCATGTTCCCGTTCCGCGGCATGCCCGGCTGGGCGCAATGGCTGGGCGAGGCGCTGCCGCTGACACACTTCCTGCGGCTGGTGCGCGGCCTCATGCTCAAGGGCAACGCGGCAGCAGACGTCTGGCCGCACCTGTGGCCGCTGCTGTTGTTCACGGCGGCCATGCTGGCTGTCGGGCTGCTGCGCTTCCGCCGCACGCTGGATTGATGGCGCCCCCAAGCTCGCTTCGCTCGCTACCCCCCGAGGGGGCCGCCCGCTGAAGGACCGGCGGAGCCGGCTCCTTGGCGGGAGCTGGATCAAGACCCGTCTGGTGTGCTGGTGCGCTGTACACTCTTCAGCTCCAGCGCCGATTTGCTTCTCCGATTGCGGGCGCTTCAACAAATGCAGCTAAAGAGGGATGCCTGGCCCGGTGTCCGCTTCTTTGGCGTCACCGGGTTTTTCTTTCGATGGCATCCCTTGGTCACGTCACGCCGCAGAGCATGCACTTCGCCGAGCCGCTGCCGCTGAAAAGCGGGGCGCAGCTCGCCGATTACACGCTCGTCTACGAAACCTACGGCACGCTCAACGCCGACCGCAGCAACGCGGTGCTGGTGTGCCACGCGCTCAACGCGTCGCACCACGTGGCCGGCACGTACGAAGGCCAGGAGCGCAGCGAAGGCTGGTGGGACAACCTCGTCGGCCCCGGCAAGCCGCTCGACACCGAGCGCTTCTTCGTCATCGGCATCAACAACCCGGGCTCCTGCTTCGGCTCGACCGGGCCGATGCAGACCAATCCGGCCACCGGCCAGCCCTACGGCGCGAGCTTCCCGGTCGTCACCGTCGAGGACTGGGTCGACGCCCAGGCCCGCCTGCTCGACCGCCTGGGCATCACGCAGCTGGCCGCGGTGCTGGGCGGCAGCCTGGGCGGCATGCAGGCGCTGAGCTGGTCGCTGCGCCACCCGGCGCGGCTGCGGCACTGCGTGGCGGTGGCGACGGCGCCCAACCTCTCGGCGCAGAACATCGCGTTCAACGAAGTCGCGCGCCGCGCCATCGTGACCGACCCCGACTTCCACTGCGGCCATTTCTACGCGCACGGCGTGCTGCCCAAGCGCGGCCTGCGCGTGGCCCGGATGATCGGCCACATCACCTACCTGTCCGACGATTCGATGGAGGCCAAGTTCGGCCGCAGCATGCGCGCCGCCGAACTGGGCTACAGCACGCAGGACATCGAGTTCCAGATCGAGAGCTACCTGCGCTACCAGGGCGACAAGTTCAGCGAGTACTTCGACGCCAACACCTACCTGCTGATCACCCGCGCGCTCGATTACTTCGATCCCGCGCGCGAGCACGGCGGCGATCTCACGCGCGCCTTCGCCGCCGCGCAGGCCAAGTTCATGCTCGTGAGCTTCACCACCGACTGGCGCTTCTCGCCCGCCCGTTCGCGCGAGATCGTGAAGGCGCTGGTCGACAACCAGCACGACGTGAGCTATGCCGAGATCGACGCGCCGCACGGCCACGATGCCTTCCTGCTCGACGACCCGCGCTACCACGCCGTGCTGCGGGCGTACTTCGACAACGTGGCCAAGGAGGCGCGGGCATGAGCGACAGATCGGACATGGAAGTCATCGCCTCGCTGGTGCCGGTGGGCAGCCGCGTGCTCGACCTCGGCTGCGGCGACGGTGCGTTGCTGGACCACCTGCGCACGCACCGCCAGTGCCGCGGCTTTGGCGTGGAGATCGACGACGCCAAGGTTGCCGCCTGCGTGCGGCGCGACGTGAAGGTGCTGCAGCTCAACCTCGAGGAAGGCCTCGCGCTGTTCGAGGACCGCTCGTTCGACGTGGTGCTGCAGCTCGACACGCTCCAGCACCTGCGCAACACCGAGAAGATGCTGCAGGAAACCGCGCGCGTGGGCCGCATCGGCATCGTCGGCTTCCCGAACTTCGCGCACTGGCCCAACCGCCTGCGGGTGGTGAGCGGCCGCATGCCCGTGACCCGCGCGCTGCCCTACGAGTGGTACGACACGCCCAACATCCGCGTCGGCACCTATGCCGACTTCGAGGTGCTGGCCCGCAAGAACGGGCTGTCGATCCTCGACAGCTTCGGCATGCACCAGGGCAAGGTCGTGCGCGGCTGGCCGAACCTGATGGCCAGCGTGGCGGTGTTCAAGTTCGAGCGAGCCTGAGCTTTGCCTCTGGGGCCCTTCAGTGGCTGATCATCCACGGCCGCTTCGAGGGGAACGCCTTGTTCCCGTTGCCGCCTGTCACCGTGGCGCTGCGGCGTGCGCCCGAACAGCAGCCGCAGCCCGACGGGTGCTTCAGCCGCGCGTAGTCGCTCGACCGCTGCGGCTCGTGCCGGGCGCGTTCGTTCGTCTCCATCGCCAGCCGCAGGCCGGTGTCCATGTCGGACACCCGCGCCGCGGCCAGCCAGGTGCGGGGCGAGTCGGCGCCGCAGTTCGGACAGGGCAGCGGCTGCTCGCGGTCGGCGATGCGGCGCACTGCGTCGAACGGGCCGCAGCGGTCGCAGCGGTAGTCGTAGGTCGGCATGCGTCGGGCCCCGTGCTCAGAGGTCGGGCGACAGCGGCATGTCGACGCTGCCGTCGAGGAACTTGGTCGGCCCGGCCGCGCTCGGGTTGATGTCGAACTCGAAGATCTGCGTCGGCAGCCACAGCGTGGCGCAGGCGTTGGGCACGTCCACCACGCCGCTGATGTGGCCCTGCACCGGCGCCGTGCCCAGGATGCTGTACGCCTGTGCGCCGGAGTAGCCGAACTTCTTCAGGTACTCGATCGCGTTCAGGCAGGCCTGGCGGTAGGCCACGTTCACGTCCAGGTAGTACTGCTTGCCGCTCTCGTCGACGCTGATGCCTTCGAAGATCACGTAGTCGTTGTACGTGGGCACGATCGGGCTGGGCTTGAAGATCGGGTTCTTGATGCCGTACATCGCCATCCCGCCCTTGATGACGCTGACCTTCATGTGCACCCAGCCGGCCATCTCGATCGCGCCGCAGAAGGTGATCTCGCCATCGCCCTGGCTGAAGTGCAGGTCGCCGACCGACAGGCCCGCGCCGTCCACGTAGACGGGGAAGAAGATCTTCGAGCCGCGCGACAGGTCCTTGATGTCGCAGTTGCCGCCGTGTTCGCGCGGCGGCACGGTGCGCGCGCCGGTGGCCGCGGCCTGGGCCTTGGCATCGCCGGTGAGCTTGCCCATGTGGGCCGTGCCCGCGAAGGGCGGGTTGGCCAGGCCGCTGGTGGCCGGGTCGGAATCGATCAGCGCCTGCTCGCGCGTGTTCCAGGTCTCCAGCATCTTCGGGTCGGGCAGGCAGCCGATCAGGCCGGGGTGGATCAGCCCCGCGTACTTCACGCCCGGCACGTGGCGCGAAGTGGTGAACATGCCGTGGAAGTCCCAGATCGACTTCTGCGCCTGCGGGAAGTGTTCGGTCAGGAAGCCGCCGCCGTTCTGCTTGCTGAAGAAGCCGTTGAAGCCCCACAGGCTGTCCTGCTTGGCGCCGATGTCCAACAGTTCCACCACCAGCAGGTCGCCCGGTTCGGCACCCTTCACGCCCACCGGGCCGCTCAGGTAGTGCACCGTGGTCAGGTCGATGTCGCGCACGTCGTCGGCGCTGTCGTTGTTCTTGATGAAGCCGCCGGTCCAGTCGTAGGTTTCCAGGATGAAGTCGTCGCCGGGCTTCACCCAGCAGGCCATCGGGATGTCGGGGTGCCAGCGGTTGTGCACGTTCTCGTTGCTGGGTGCGGGCTGGTTCAGGTCGACCTTGATCAGGGTTTCGGGCATGGTCACGCTCCTCGTGTTGACGTTCGTTCAGACGGACAGGAACTGCTTGATGCGCTCGGCGTCGATGCCGGCGCGCGGGCTCTCGTGCACGAGCCGGCCGCCTTCGATGACGAACAGGCGGTCGGCGACGTCCATCGCAAAACTCAGCACCTGTTCGGAGACGACGATCGTGATCTCGCGCAGCTTGCGGATCTCGTTCAGCGCACGGGCGATGTCCTTGATGATCGAAGGCTGGATGCCTTCGGTCGGCTCGTCGAGCAGCAGCACCTTGGGGTCCGTCACCAGCGCCCGCGCGATCGCAAGCTGCTGCTGCTGGCCGCCCGAGAGGTTGCCGCCCTTGCGGTTGCGCATGTCGAAGAGCACCGGGAACAGCGCATAGATTTCGTCGGGGATGCGCTGGCTCTTCGCGTTCTCGAGCCCAGTCTGGATGTTCTCGGTGACCGTGAGCGTCGGGAAGATCATCCGCCCCTGCGGCACGTAGGCGATGCCCTTGGCCACGCGCTGGTAGCTCTCCAGCTTCGATACGTCGTGCCCGTCGACTTCGATGGTGCCCGCCTTCAGCGGCAGCACGCCGATCAGGCTCTTGAACAGCGTGGTCTTGCCCATGCCGTTGCGGCCCATGATGGCAACCGTCTCGTTGCGCTTGGCCGAGAAGTCGATGCCGTGCAGCGCTTCGCTTTGGCCGTAGGACGTGTGCAGGTTGGTGACGTTCAGCATGGCGGGCGTCCTTTCAATGGCCGAGGTACACGTCGATGACCTTGGGGTCGTTCTGCACCTCGTCCATCGAGCCTTCGGCGAGGATCTTTCCCTGGTGCATCACCGTCACCTTGTGGGCGATGCGCTTGACGAAGTCCATGTCGTGCTCGATCACGATGACCGAGCGGCCCTGGCAGATGCGCTGCAGCAGCTCGGCGGTCAGCTCGCGCTCGCGCACGCTCATGCCGGCGATGGGCTCGTCCAGCATCAGCAGCTCGGGCTCCTGCATCAGCAGCATCCCGATCTCCAGCCATTGCTTCTGGCCGTGCGAGAGCAGGCCAGCCTCGGTCTCGAGCTGGTCGCCCAGGCCGATCTCGTCGGCCACCGCCTGCACGCGCTGCTTCACCTCGTCGTCGCACTGGAAGGCCAGCGCGCCGAACACGCTGCGCCCGCGCGGAAAGGAGACTTCCAGGTTCTTGAAGACCGACAGGTTTTCGTAGATCGACGGCGTCTGGAACTTGCGGCCGATGCCGGCGCGCACGATGCGGTGTTCGGCCAGCTTCGTCATCTCCTGGTTCTTGAACTTGATGCTGCCGTGGCTGGCGCGTGTCTTGCCGCAGATCAGGTCGAGCAGCGTGGTCTTGCCTGCGCCGTTGGGCCCGATGATCACGCGCAGCTCGTTCTTGTCGACGTACAGCGTCAGGTTGTCGATGGCCTTGAAGCCGTCGAACGAGACGGTGAGGTCTTCGACTGCCAGGGCGAAGTCTGTGTTGCTCATGGGGTTTGTGCTCCGGCGGGGCGCTGGGGGTCGGTGCTTGTGCTGCGGGGTGTGCAGGTATGCCGTGGCCTGCGACTGAGGCGGTCGGCGCGGAGCGCCGACTTCCCTGCGTTGCTCGGTCGCCTGGGGTTGCCGCCGAACTCACTTCGCTCACTGCGTTCGCTGCGTTCAAACAGGCGTCGGCAGATCAGTTGACGAAGCGCGCTGCGCGCGCACCCCAGGCGCCCTGCGCTACTCGGCGCCTCACACGCAGGCCCCAGCGCACGCGCACACCCCGCAGCAGGCACGGTGGGTGATTCGCGGCGATGGATTGCTCGCTTCGCCTCGGGCTCTGTCGGGCTGAGGCGTGGGTTTGCTTTTATCCAAGCAAGGAAAAGCCGGTGCCAGCGCAGCAGGCGGTGCCCGGTGGGGGCGATTTCTGGGGTGGCGAGAAGCGCAGGGCCGAGGTCGGCGCGCGCAGCGCGCATCAACATCTGACTTGCCGACGCCTGTTTGAGCGCAGTGAGCGAAGCGAACGTAGCGAGTTCGGCGGCACCGACCTCGGCCCGAGCATCGCAGCGGAGTCGGCGCGGAACGCGCCGACCACCCCAGCATGAGCCCCCACCGGGCACCGCCTGTTGCGCATTCCAGCCCCAACGAGGTAGCGCACCGGGCAGTTGCTTCGACGACAGCAGCGACAACTCAAGACGTCTCATCTTGCGGCGCTCCTGTCTTAGCCGTGTTGGCCCTGGACGCTCGGCGGCAGCGGTGCATCGGTCGCGCCGTTGCCTTCGGTGGCGCGGCGCAGCGGCGTTGCCGCGACAGCGGCGGGTGCTGCCGCCTCAGCCTGCGGCGCGGCAGGGCCGCGGCCCATCCGCTTCATCAGCCACGGCTTCACCTTGTCGGTGTACAGCCCGGCCAGCCCGTCGGGGAATGCCAGCACCACGCCGAGGAAGAGGCCGGCCATCATGAAGAGCCACAGGTCCGGGAAGGTCTCGGAGAAGTAGGTCTTGCCGTAGTTCACCAGCAGCGCGCCGTACACCGCGCCCACCAGCGACATGCGCCCGCCCACCGCGGCGAAGATCACCATCTCGATCGACGGGACGATGCCCACCAGCGACGGCGACATGAAGCCCACCTGCAGCGTGAACATCGCGCCGCCGACGGCCGAGAGCATCGCCGCCAGGCAGAACGCGAACACGCGGAAGTTGGCGACGTCGTAGCCCGAGAAGCGCACTCGGTCTTCCTTGTCGCGCATCGCCAGCAGCAGCGTGCCGAGCTTGCTCTTCTGGATCCAGGTACACAGCACGATCGCGCCCAGCAGCAGCCCCACGCAGACGAAGTACAGGATCACCTTGGCGCTGTCGGTGCGCGTGTCCCAGCCCGCCAGGGTCTTCAGGTCGGTCATGCCGTTGACCCCGCCGGTGTAGCCCTGCTGGCCGATGATCAGCACCGTGAGGATCAGCGCCACCGCTTGCGTGATGATCGCGAAGTACACCCCGCCCACGCGGCGCTTGAACATCGCGAAGCCGATGACGAAGGCCAGCAGCGTGGGCACGCCCAGCACCAGCAGCACCGTCGCCGGGAACGAATGGAAGGGCAGCCACCAGGTGGGCAGCTCGGTCACCTGGTTCCAGTCCATGAAGTCGGGGATGCCGGGCGTCGACTGGATCTTGGTGGTCTCCGGGTCGCTGGCCTCCAGCTTCAGGAACATCGCCATGCCGTAGCCGCCGAGGCCGAAGAACACGCCCTGGCCCAGGCTCAGCACGCCGCCCCAGCCCCACAGCATCACCAGGCCGAGCGCCACGAAGGCGTAGCTCAGGTACTTGCCGACGAGGTTGAGGCGGAAGAGGTCGAGCGTGAGCGGGAACACCACCACCAGCACCACGGCCAGCAGCAGCACGCTGCCCATGCCGGTGCGGCCCATCCACTGCTTGAAGCCGTTCATATGCACTGTCCGATCGATGAGGCGAGAAGAAGCAGGGCGGCCATCAGCGCCGAACCTTGACCGCGAACAGGCCTTGGGGGCGGAACATCAGGATCACCACGATGGCCGACAGCGTCAGCACCTTGGCCATCGAGCCCGTCATGAAGAACTCCGAGATCGACTGCGTCTGCGCGATGCCGAAGGCCGAGACCACCGTGCCGAACAGGCTGGCCGCGCCGCCGAAGGTCACCACCAGGAAGGCGTCCACGATGTAGAGCGAGCCCGAGGTCGGCCCGGTCGAACCGATGGTGGTGAAGGCCGCGCCGGCCACGCCGGCGATGCCGCAGCCGATCGCGAAGGTGAGCCGGTCGGTCTGGCGGGTGTTGATGCCGGTGGCGTTGGCCATCACGCGGTTGGCCACCGTGGCACGCACGCGCAAGCCCCAGCGCGACTTGTAGAGCGCGATCAGCACCCCGGCCGTCACCAGCAGCGTCAGCCCCATCACGAAGAGGCCGTTGATCGGGATGTCCAGGCCTTCGGCGGGTGCCCAGGAGCCCATCAGCCAGTCGGGCAGCGTGGGGCTCACCTCCTTGGCGCCGAAGGTCGAGCGGAAGATCTGCTGCATCGCCAGCGACAGGCCCCAGGTGGCCAGCAGCGTGTCGAGCGGCCGGCGGTAGAGGTGGCGGATGACCAGCCACTCCACCGCCCAGCCCACCGCGAAGGCGAACAGGAAGGCCGCGGCGATCGCGAACGGGAAGTAGGCCTGCACCAGCTTGGGCGCGTAGGCCTCAGCGAGGTGCGAGAAGAGGTAGATCGTGTAGGCGCCGATCGTCATGAACTCGCCGTGCGCCATGTTGATGACGCCCATCTGGCCGAAGATGATGGCCAGGCCCAAGCCCATCAGCAGCAGTACCGAGAAGAGGCTCAGGCCGGCGAAGCCCTGCATCAGGCCGATGTTCATCATGTCGGTCAGCGTCATGGCGTCATCTCCCTCGCGGTGCGGCTTACTTGTAGCCCTCGGGGAACGGGTTCGGCTCGATCAGGTTGGGCGACTCCGCCACCACCTTGAACTGCCCGTCCGCCTGCGCCTGGCCGATGCGCGTCTTGCTCCACAGGTGGTGGTTGGGGTGCAGCTTCACGTAGCCTTCGGGCGCGGTCTTCAGCTCGATGTCGGCCGAGGCGGCGGCGATCTTGTCGACGTCGAAGCTGCCGGCCTTCTCGACCGTGGCCTTCCACAGCCAGGGGCCGAGGTAGCCGGCCTGCGTCACGTCGCCGATCACCGCGTCCTTGCCGTACTTGGCCTTGAAGGCGGCGACGAACTTCTTGTTGTTCTCGTTGTCCAGCGACTGGAAGTACTTCATCGACGAGTAGAAGCCCGCCATGTTCTCGCCGCCGATGCCCAGCACCTCGTCTTCCGTGACCGAGATGGTCAGCAGGAACTGCTTGTCGGCGGTGACGCCCGCGGCCTTCAGCTGCTTGTAGAAGGCCACGTTCGAGCCGCCCACCACCGCCGCGAAGATCACGTCGGGCTTGGCCACCTTGATCTTGTTGATCAGCGAGTTGAAGTTGGTGTGGCCCAGCGGGTAGTACTCCTCGCCCACCACCTTGTTCTTCAGCACGTTCTCGATGTGCTTGCGGCCGATCTTCATCGACGTGCGCGGCCAGATGTAGTCGGAGCCGATCAGGAAGTAGGTCTTCGCGCCCTTGGTCTTCTGCGCCCAGTCCAGGCCCCACAGGATCTGCTGCGTGGCTTCCTGGCCGGTGTAGATCACGTTCTTGCTCTGCTCCAGGCCTTCGTAGAAGGTCGGGTAATAGAGCATGCCGTTCTCCTTCTCGAAGATCGGCAGCACGGCCTTGCGCGAGGCCGAGGTCCAGCAGCCGAACACGGCCGCGACGCGGTCGTTGACCAGCAGCTTCTTCGACTTCTCGGCGAAGGTCGGCCAGTCGGAGGCGCCGTCTTCCTTGATGACCTTGATCTTGCGGCCCAGCACGCCGCCCATCGCGTTGATCTGGTCGATGGCGAGCTGCTCGGCCTGGATGGAGCCGGTCTCGGAGATGGCCATCGTGCCGGTGGCCGAGTGCAGCTGGCCCACCGTCACCTCGGTGTCGGTGACGGCCAGCTTGGTGGTGTTGACCTTGGCGGTGGGGAACTGCTGGGCCAGCGCCAGGCCGCCCAGGCCGGCCAGCGGCAGCGCGGCCGCGCCCTGCAGCAGGCGGCGGCGGCGCAGCGAGGCCAGGGTCGGGTCGATGTCGCGGGGGTCGATGGTCATGCGGGTTCTCCTCGAGATGCGTTGGTGAAGCGGGGCGTTGCCGCATCTTGGGAGAAGCCCTGATACGCACGAATACGTCATTCGACGTAGCCGCCGCCGAGCGCGCCTGGGTTCGCTTCTTGCAAGCGCCCGGCCCCCGCCGTGCCCATTCCGAGGAGCCCCGCTTTGGCGCAGCCCACGCAGAAGATCTTCCGCATCCGCCGCGACTACAACAGCTGGGTCGCCGACGAGACGCTGGAGGACTACGCGCTGCGCTACACGCCCAGCACCTTCCGCAAGTGGAGCGAGTTCCGCGTCGCCAACACCGCGTTCGGCGCCACCTCGTTCCTGGCGCTGGAAGCCATCGGCGCGGCCATCGCGCTGAGCTACGGCTTCCAGAACGCGCTGTGGGCCATCCTCGTCGTCGGGCTCATCACCTTCCTCACCGGCCTGCCCATCAGCTACTACGCCGCGCGCTACGGCGTCGACATGGACCTGCTCACCCGCGGCGCCGGCTTCGGCTACCTGGGCTCGACGATCACCTCGCTGATCTACGCCACCTTCACCTTCATCTTCTTCGCGCTGGAGGCGGCCATCCTGGCGCACGCGCTGGAGCTCTACTTCGGCTGGCCGCTGCTGCTGTGCTACCTGCTGTCGTCGCTGCTGATCGTGCCGCTGGTGATGCACGGCATCACGCTCATCTCGCGCCTGCAGTGGTGGACGCAGCCGGTGTGGATCGTGCTGTTCTTCTGCCCCTTCCTGGCCATCGCGGTCAAGGACCCGTCGCTCTACGCGCAGTTCACCGGCCTGGCCGGGCGGGTGTCGGGCGGCCCCGGCTTCGACGGCCTGATGTTCGGCGCCGCCACCACGGTGGCGTTCTCGCTGGTGGTGCAGATCGGCGAGCAGGTCGACTACCTGCGCTTCCTGCCCAAGAAGACGCATGCCAACCGCCGGCAGTGGTGGGCGGCGGTGCTGGTGGCCGGGCCGGGGTGGATCGTGCCCGGCATGCTGAAGATGCTGGGCGGCGCGTTCCTGGCGTTCATCGCGCTGCAGCACCAGGTGTCGGCCGAGAAGGCGGGCGACCCCACGCAGATGTACATCGCCGGCTTCGCCTATGTGTTCGACAACCCCGAGCACGTGCTGCTGGCCACCATCGTGTTCGTGGTCATCGCGCAGGTGAAGATCAACCTCACCAACGCCTACGCCGGCTCGCTGGCGTGGAGCAACTTCTTCGCGCGGCTCACGCACAGCCACCCGGGCCGCGTGGTGTGGCTGGTGTTCAACGTGATGATCGCCGTGCTGCTGATGACGCTGGGCGTGTTCGAGGCGCTGGAGCGCGTGCTGGGCCTCTACAGCAACGTCGCCATCGCGTGGGTGGGCGCGCTGGTGGCCGACCTGGTCATCAACAAGCCGATGGGCTGGAGCCCGCGCGGCATCGAGTTCCGCCGCGCCTACCTGTACGACATCAACCCGGTGGGCCTGGGCGCCACGCTGGTGGCGGCGCTGCTGGCGGTGGCCGCGTACGCGGGCGTGTTCGGGCCGGCGGCCGGGGCGTTCTCGCCCTTCATCGCGCTGGTGGTGGCGATGGGCGTGTCGCCGCTGCTGGCGTGGCGCACGCAGGGCCGCTACTACCTCGCCCGCCGCAACACCGCAGCCTGGGCGCCCGGCGAGACGGTGACCTGCTCGGTGTGCGAGAACCGCTTCGAGTCGGAACACATGGCCCAGTGCCCGGCCTACGACGCGCCCATCTGCTCGCTGTGCTGCACACTCGAATCGCGCTGCCACGACCGCTGCAAGACCGGCGCGCGCGCGGCCGAGCAGGTGGGCCGCGCGCTGGCGGCGGTGCTGCCGCCGTCGGTGGCCGCGCACGGGCACTCGCGCGTGGCGCAGTACCTGGGCGTGGCGCTGTCGCTGATGGCCTTGCTGGCCGCCATCCTGGGCGTGGTGTACGACCAGGAGACGGTGGTGGGCGCGGCCGACGCCGCCTCGCTGCAGGCACCGTTCCTGAAGGTGTTCGCGCTGCTGTCGCTGGCCGCGGCGGTGGCGGCCTGGTGGATCGTGCTGGCCAGTGAAAGCCGGCGCATGGCGCAGGACGAATCGAACCGCCAGAACCAGTTGCTCACGCGCGAGATCGAGGCGCACAAGCGCACCGACGCCGCGCTGCAGGCCGCGAAGGACTTGGCCGAGGCCGCCAACCAGGCCAAGACGCGCTACGTCGCCGGCATCACGCACGAGCTGCGCACGCCGCTCAACAGCATCCTCGGCTATGCGCAGATCCTGCTGAAGGACGAGCAGATCCAGGGCGCGCGGCGCGCGTCGGTCGACACCATCCAGCGCAGCGGCGAGCACCTGCGCAGCCTGATCGAAGGCCTGCTCGACCTGGCGCGCATCGAGGCCGGCCGGCTGCGGCTCGACCCGGCGCCGCTGCCGATGCACGAGTTCCTCGACGACCTGGTGCGCATGGTCGCGCCGCAGGCCGAGGCCAAGGGCCTGGCCTTCGCGCTGCAGACCAGCGGGCGCGTGCCGGCCTACGTGAACGCCGATGCCAAGCGGCTGCGGCAGATCCTCATCAACCTGCTGGGCAACGCGGTGCGCTTCACCGACCAGGGCGGCATCACACTGCGGCTGGATTACCGCCGCGAGGTGGTGCGCTTCGAGGTCATCGACACCGGCATCGGCATCGCGGCCGAGGAGCAGGAGCGCATCTTCCTGCCCTTCGAGCGTGGCAGCGCGGGCCGCCGCACCGGTGAGCCCGGCACCGGCCTGGGCCTGACCATCACGCACCTGCTCACGCAGCTGATGGGCGGCGAACTCACGCTGAAGAGCGCGCCCGGCGAGGGCAGCACCTTCGTCGTGCGGCTGTACCTGCGCGAGATCCACGAGCCCGCGCCCGCACGGCCCACGCACCGGCCCGTCAGCGGCTACTTCGGCGCGCGCCGCACGCTGCTGGTGGTGGACGACCAGCCGACGCACCGGCAGATGATCGCCGGCATGCTGATGCCGCTGGGCTTCCGCATCCGCGAGGCGGCCAGCGGCCGCGAGTGCCTGGAGAGCGTGCGGGCCCAGCCCCCCGACGCGGTGCTGCTCGACGTGACGATGGACGGCATGGACGGCTGGCAGACCGCCGCGGCGCTGCGCGAGGCGGGCTTCGTGTCGCTGCCGATCATCATCGTGTCGGCCAACGCGTTCGAGAACCAGCCCGAGCGCCTGGCCGCGGCGCAATGCCAGGGCTTCGTCGACAAGCCGGTGATGGAGTCGGAGCTGCTCGCGCAACTGCAGAAGCACCTGCAGGTGGAATGGCTGGCCGAGCTGGCGCTGCCGCACTGGACGAACGGCGTCCCGGCCGCGGCCGAGGGCCCGGCGCTGCCGATCGGCCTGGTCAGCGAGCTGATGCGCGAGGCCCGGCTGGGCCACGTGCACGGCCTGCAGCGCACGCTCGACATCGCGCTGGGCCAGCACCCCGCGTGCGCCGCCGAGATCGCGCGCCTGCGCCAGGCGGTCGACCGCTTCGAGCTCGATGCGCTGGCCGACGAGCTGGCGCTGATGCTGCGGCAGGATTCGGACGACGAGGTCGAGGAGGACGTGCGATGAACGGGAACCTCTCCCGCATCGTCCTCGTCGTCGACGACGCGCCGCAGTCGCTGGGGCCGCTGTGCACGGCGCTGGAGGAGGACGGCTACACCGTGCTGGTGGCGCGCGACGGCGCCTCGGCGCTCGAACGGCTCGGCCTCGTCGTGCCTGACGCCATCCTGCTCGATGCGGTGATGCCGGGCCTGTCGGGCTTCGAGACCTGCCGCCGCATCAAGGCCGACCCGGCGCTGTCGCACATCCCGGTGATCTTCATGACCGGGCTGTCGGAGACCACGCACATCGTGGAGGGCTTCGACAGCGGCGGCGTCGACTACGTCGTCAAGCCGCTGCGCGCCCAGGAGGTGCTGGCGCGCCTGGCCACGCACGTGCGCAACGCGCGCAGCGTGCGCCTGGCGCGCGAAGCGGTCGACGTGGCCGGCTACGGCGTGCTGGTGGTCGATGCGCAGGGCCGCGCGGCCTGGCGATCGCCGCAGGCGGCCGCCTGGCTGGCCGACTTCTTCCCCGACAGCGGCACCGCGCCGCTGGCCGAGCTGCTGCGCGCGCTGGCCTCGCCCGACGCGCAGCCGCGCGAATGCCCTGCGCCCGACGGCCGCGTGCTCACCGTTCGGCCGCTGGGGCCTGCCGGGCTGGGCGAGCGCATGCTGCTGATGCAGGTGCGCACCGCGGCCGCGGCGGCACCGAGCCGGCTCAGCCAGGCCGCGCTCACCCCGCGCGAGGCCGAGGTGCTGTCGTGGCTGGCCAAGGGCAAGACCAACCGCGACATGGCCGAGATCCTCGGCATGAGCCCGCGCACGGTGAACAAGCACCTGGAGCACGTGTTCGAGAAGCTGGGCGTCGAGACGCGGGCGGCGGCGGCGGCGCTGGCGAGCCGGGAGCTGGGTGCCGGTGCTTAAAAAGTATCGTAATCGATACACAATGGAGAAAATGCATCGTTTAAGATCCATCCCATGGATGCCGACCTGCTGCTGGAGCGTGTAGGTGCGCAGTTGCGCGAGCTGCGGCTGCAGCGTGGTTTGACGCAGGCCGCACTCGCCGAGCGGGTGGGCCTGCCGCGGCTGAAGGTGGTCCAGGCCGAGGCCGGCCGGGCCACGGTATCGGCGGGGGCCTATGCGCGCCTGCTGGGGGCGCTGGGGGCCGAACTGAAGGTGGTACCGGCGCGGCGCCCGACGCTCGACGAGCTGGAAGACTTCCTGAAATGAGCATCGATCGCCTCGATGTCTCCACCCCGCAAGGGCCGGCCGGCGTGCTGGCGCGCGAAGCATCGGGCTACGTCTTCGCCTACGGCGGCCACGCGGCGCCACAGGCCGCCGTCTCGTTGACGATGCCGCCGCGCCTGCAGGCCTACGAGCGGCCCGAGCTGCATCCCGTCTTCCAGATGAACCTCCCCGAAGGCTATCTGCTGGAGCGCCTGAAGAACCTGCTGGCGAAGACCAGTGGCACCGATCCGATGGTGCTGCTGGCACTGCTCGGCGGCGGTGCGCCGATCGGGCGCGTTCGATTTGCCGCTGCGGCGTCAGCGGGCGTCGCGGCGCCATCGTCCGGCGCAGGCCCGATGCCCGGCGAACGGCTCACCGACATCCTGGCCTACCGCGGCGCGGGCGGCCTGTTCGACAGCCTCATCGACCGCTACCTCACCCGCTCCGCGCTCAGCGGCGTGCAGCCTAAGGTGCTGGTGCCGGAGGCTTCGCCGCAAGCCCCTTCGAAGGCGGCGGCGTTCACGTCCGATCTCATCGTCAAGTCGGGGCTGGGCGAGTTCCCGGGCCTTGCGATCAACGAGTTCCTTTGCATGAGCGCCGCGCAGCGTGCCGGCATGCCGGTGCCGGCGTTCTACCTGTCCGACGACCGCACGCTGTTCGTGATGCGCCGCTTCGATCGCACCGAAGAGGGCCGCGCGATCGGCTTCGAGGACATGGCCGTGCTGTCGGGCAAGGGGGCCGGCCTCAAGTACAGCGGCCGCTACGAAGACATCGCCAGGCTCATCGGCGCCTTCTGTTCGCCGGAGCACGTGGCGCCCTCGCTGGCCCAGCTGTTCGACATCGTGGCGCTGTCGTGCATCGTGGGCAATGGCGATGCGCATCTGAAGAACTTCGGCCTGCTGTACGACACGCCGGAGGACGCCCCCGTGCGCCTGGCGCCTGCCTTCGACATCGCCAGCACCACCTGCTACCTGCCGGAGGATGCGCTGGCGCTCACGCTGTCGGGCAGCAAGAGCCTCTTCGCCTCGCGCCTGCACCTGCTGGACTTTGCCGACAGGTGCCGCATCGCGCGCGCGCGTGCCGGCGAACGGCTGCTCGAATTGTGCGACGCCGTTGCCGGGGTCTTGTCCGAGCACGCCGGCCTGGCGGCCGAAGTCCCCGGCTTCGAAGCGGCGGTGCGCAAGGGTGTCGACGATTTCCGGGTGACCTTCCGCCAGCGCGGGCGTGGCGCTGCGTCGTAACCTCCCGGCCTCGGCAGCGAGGGCTGTTTCAGGAGCGAATGATGAAGAAGGCGATCAAGAGGAGCGTGGCGATGGTGGCGCTGGCCGCCGCGATGGTCGCGCACGCGGGCGCGCCGCAGGTGGGCACGCAGGCGCCTGGGTGGTACCGCATGATGCTGGGCGACTTCGAAGTGACCGCGCTGTCCGACGGCACGGTCGACCTCGACGTCAAGCAGCTGCTGACCAACGTCAAGCCCCGCGAGGTGGACGCGCTGCTGAAGCGCTCGTTCACCGCCAATCCGGTGCGCACCTCGGTCAACGGCTACCTCGTCAACACCGGCGACAAGCTGGTGCTGATCGACACCGGTGCCGCGGGCCTGTTCGGCCCGACGCTGGGCAAGCTGGTCGAGAACCTCAAGGCCTCGGGCTACCAGCCCGAGCAGGTGGATGCGGTCGTCATCACCCACCTGCACCCCGACCACGTCGGCGGCGTGATGGCCAACGGCCAGGCCGTGTTCCCCAACGCGACGCTGCACGTCGACCAGCGCGATGCCGGCTACTGGCTGAGTGCCGAGCAGCTGGCCAAGGCGCCCGAGGCCGCCAAGGGCTTCTTCCAGGGCGCGATGGCCTCGGCCAAGCCCTATGCCGATGCCGGCAAGCTCAAGACCTTCGACGGCAACACCACGCTGGTGCCCGGCGTGCGCGCGCTGGCGGCCTACGGGCACACGCCCGGCCACAGCGTCTACGCGGTGGAATCGAAAGGCCAGAAGCTGCTGCTGTGGGGTGACCTGATGCACGTGTCGGCGGTGCAGTTCGCGAAGCCGGTGGTGACGATCCAGTTCGACGTCGACAGCAAGTCGGCTTCGGTACAGCGCCGCAATGCCTATACCGATGCGGCCAAGGGCGGCTACCTCGTGGCCGCCGCGCACCTGCCGTTCCCGGGCATCGGCCGGCTGCGGGCCGAGGGCGCCGGCTACCGCTTCGTGCCGATCGATTACGCGCCGGTCAAATAAACGGCGTTTGACATGGCTAGCGGGCGGAGCCCACAATCCGCCCCGCTCCGGGGTGCAGGCCGACAGGTCTGCTGAGATGGTGAATCCGAACCCGCGAACTTGAACCGGTTAATACCGGCGGAAGAAGAGCTGTGTCATGTCCCTTCGCGCGAGGCGCCCCGTTGCGGGCCCTCCGCGCCGCGGGGCCGACCTTCGGAGCATGCAACCGCCACGCCCCCGAAGGAGACCCGCATGAACGCCCCCGACAAGCTCGCGCAACTGCTCACGCTGACGCGCGAACCCTTCCCCGCATCCCGCAAGGCCTGGATCGAAGGCTCGCGGCCCGACCTGCGCGTGCCGGTGCGCGACGTGTCGCTGACCAACGGCGAGGTGGTCTCGCTCTACGACACCTCCGGCCCCTACACCGATCCGGCCGCGGCCATCGACGTGCGCCGCGGCCTGCCCGACGTGCGCACGCCGTGGCTCGACGAGCGCGCCGACACTGAACACTACGAAGGCCGGGCGCGCATGGCGCTGGACGACGGCGCCAAGCACGAGGACCGCGACGCGCAGCGCATCGCCGCGCTGCGGGCCGAAGCCGCCGGCCTGCAGCGCACGCCGCGCCGTGCGAAGCCGGGCGCCAACGTCACGCAGATGCACTACGCCCGCCGCGGCATCGTCACGCCCGAGATGGAATACGTGGCGCTGCGCGAGAACGGCAAGCGCGAGTGGATGCGCGAATACCTGGCCGATGCCGGCCGCGAGCAGCGCCTGCGCGGCAACCCGATGGGCGCGGCGATCCCCGCGCTGATCACGCCCGAGTTCGTGCGCGACGAAGTGGCGCGCGGCCGCGCCATCATCCCGGCCAACATCAACCACCCCGAGGTGGAGCCGATGGCGATCGGCCGCAACTTCCTGGTGAAGATCAACGCCAACATCGGCAACTCGGCGGTCACGTCGAGCATCGAGGAAGAGGTCGAGAAGCTGGTGTGGGCGATCCGCTGGGGCGCCGACAACGTGATGGACCTCAGCACCGGCCGCAACATCCACACCACGCGCGACTGGATCGTGCGCAACAGCCCGGTGCCCATCGGCACGGTGCCGATCTACCAGGCGCTCGAGAAGGTGGGCGGCGTGGCCGAGGACCTCACCTGGGCCATCTACCGCGACACGCTGATCGAGCAGGCCGAGCAGGGGGTGGACTACTTCACCATCCACGCCGGGCTGCGGCTGCCGTTCATCCACCTCACCGCCAACCGGCGCACGGGCATCGTCTCGCGCGGCGGCTCCATCATGGCCAAGTGGTGCATCGCGCACCACCAGGAGAGCTTCCTCTACACGCACTTCGAGGAGATCTGCGAGATCATGAAGGCGTACGACGTGAGCTTCTCGCTCGGCGACGGCCTGCGCCCCGGCAGCGGCGCCGATGCCAACGACGAAGCCCAGTTCGCCGAGCTGCGCACGCTGGGCGAGCTGACGCAGGTGGCCTGGAAGCACGACGTGCAGACCATGATCGAGGGCCCGGGCCACGTGCCGATGCACATGATCCAGGCCAACATGGACGAGCAGATCAAGCACTGCCACGAGGCGCCGTTCTACACGCTGGGGCCGCTGACGATCGACATCGCACCGGGCTACGACCACATCGCCAGCGCCATCGGCGCGGCCATGATCGGCTGGATGGGCACCGCGATGCTCTGCTACGTCACGCCGAAGGAGCACCTCGGCCTGCCCGACCGCGAGGACGTGAAGCAGGGCATCGTCGCCTACAAGATCGCCGCGCACGCGGCCAACGTGGCCAAGGGCCACCCGGGCGTGCGGGCGCGCGACGAGGCGCTCTCCAAGGCGCGCTTCGAGTTCCGCTGGACCGACCAGTTCAACCTCGGCCTCGACCCCGACACCGCCCGCGACTTCCACGACGAGACGCTGCCGAAGGACTCCAGCAAGGAGGCGCACTTCTGCTCGATGTGCGGGCCGAAGTTCTGCTCGATGAAGATCACGCAGGAGGTGCGCGACTTCGCCGCCAAGGGCATGAGCGAGAAATCGGCCGAGTTCAAGGCGGCCGGCGGCGAGCTGTACGTGCCGATCCGGCCGGTGGCGTAGAAACTATTGCGGCTTGTGGCCGGCGTTCTTCACCATCGTCGTCCAGGCCGCGTGGGTGGCCTGCATGCGTGCGTTCAGCTCGGCCGGCGTGCTGGACGCGGCGACGATGCCCAGCTCGGCCAGCTTGCCGACGAACTCGGGCGACTTCACGATCTTCGCGAGCGCCGTGCTGTAGCCCTGCAGCAGCGGGGCGGGCGTGCCGGCGGGCGCGAACATCGCGGTGAAGATCACTTCCTCGTAGCCCTTGATGCCCAACTCGGCGTAGGTGGGCACCTCCGGCAGCAGCGGCAGGCGCGTGCTGCCGTTGACCGCCACGATGTGCAGCTTGCCGGCCTTGGCCGCGGGCAGCATGGCGCCCACCGAGCCGATGCCCGCGGGGATCTGGCCGCCCATCAGGTCCTGCGCGACCGGGCCGTCGCCGCGGTAGGGCACCGACTTCAGGTCCGCGCCCAGCGCGTTGGCCACCACGCCCACCGCGAAATCCGGCGCGCTGGCCTGGGCCGGCACGCCCACGTTGCCCTGGCCCGGGTGGGCCTTGGCCCATTGGCCGAATTCGCGCAGGCCCATGCGTTCGCTGCCGGGCACGGTGGCGCTGACCGCGAACACGTCGGGGTTCACCGCCACCAGGCCCACCGGGGCGAAGTCCTTCGACGGCTCGAAGCCGGGCTTCAGGATGGTCAGCGGGATCATCGAGACCGTGTGGCTGTTCGACAGGAACAGCGTCTCGCCGTCGGGCCGCGCGGCCTTGAGCGCCTGCGCGGCGATCTGGCCGCCGGCGCCGGGGCGGTTCTCCACCAGCACCGTGCGGCCGAGTTCCTGCTGCAGGCCGGCGGCGAGGTGGCGGGCGATGGCGTCGGTGCTGCCGCCGGCCGCGAAGCCGACGAGGATCCGGACCGGCCGGGCGTCCTGCGCAGGCGCGGCGGCCGCACAGGCGGCCAGGCCCAGGGCCAGCGCGGCGCGGGCGAGGGTCATGAGGGAGGCTGAAGGCTTCATGGCGCGTTCTCGGCTCGATGGGTTGAGGGGTGCCGGCGGCGCTGATGCGCGGAACTCTCGTGCGCGGGCCGCTGCGTTCCGCGCCATTGTGGCCGCCGCATAATCAATTCTCCAGATCAAAGCTTGAGGGTCGCTTGATGCGCTCGGACATCGACACGGTGGATCGCCAGCTGCTGGCTGCGCTGCAGACCAACGCGCGGCTGACCACCGGCGAGCTGGCGCAGATGGCGGGCCTGTCGCAGTCGCCCTGCTGGCGGCGCATCCGGCGCATGGAGGAGGCAGGGCTGATCAAGGGCTACCACGCGCGCCTGGACCGCCGGGCCCTCGGCTACGGCGTGGTGGCCTTCGTCAACATCAGTATCGACTTCCAGAACGACGAGCGCTCGTTCGAGTTCGTCGAGGCCGTGCGCAGGATCCCGCAGGTGGTGATGTTCCACGCGGTCACCGGCAGTTCGGACTTCCTGCTGATGGTGGTCGCGGAAGACCTGGATGCCTATTCCGCGCTGCTGCAGCGCCAGCTGCACCGCCTGCCGGGCGTCAAGCAGGTGCACACCAGCTTCTCGCTGCAGGAGTTCAAGCCCTACGACGACCTGCCGATCCCGCCTGCCAGCGACGGGCGCTGAGCGGCCCGCGCCCGGCTGCCGTGCTCAGGCCGCGAGGGCCAGCCCCGCGGGCAGCACCGGGCCGAGCGCCAGCATCCGCTCGATCGGCACCGCGCGAGAGAACAGGTAGCCCTGGCCGTACTCCAGCCCCAGTGCCCGCAGCCGCTCGCATTGCGCGCGCGTCTCGATGCCCTCGGCGATCAGCGTGGCGTTGTAGCGGCGCGCGCTTTCATGGGCCAGCGACACGGCGGCCTGCATGCGCGGCTGGTCGAGCCGGGCCACCATCGAATGGTCGACCTTCACTTCGCTGAAGGGGAACTTGGCGAGCAGCGACAGCGCCGAATAGCCGGTGCCGAAATCGTCCAGCGACAGCCGCACGCCCATCGCGTGGAGCTGCTGCATGTTGTGGCGCACGGTGTCGATGTCGGGCACCGGGCTGGTCTCGGTGATCTCGAGCGCGAGCTGGCGGCCCGGCACGCCGGCGCCGTGCAGCAGGTCGGCCACGCGGCGCCCGAAGCTCGGCACCCCCATCGAGGCCGCGGAGACGTTCACCGCCAGCGAGATCGGCAGACCCGTGCGGCGGCAGCGATCGATGTCGCGCACCACCGCATCGATGGTGCACCACTCGAACTCGGCCAGCAGGTGGTGGCGCGCGGCGATGTCGATCACGTGGCCGGGTGCGATCGGCCGCGCCTGGCCGTCCTGCGCGCGCAGCAGCGCCTCGGCACCCACCACGCGGCCGGTGCGCAGGTCGCACTTCGGCTGGTAGTGCAGGGGCGGTTCCCGCGAGACGATCCACTGTGCCAGCAGCTGCCGCACCTGTGCATCGAGCTGTGCCTTCTCGGCGATCGACTGGCGGAAGTAGCGCACCGTCTGGCCATCGCTGCGCAGCGCAAGGCTGATGTTGCGCAGCGCCGCGGCGGTGCTGGCTGTTGCCCCGGGCCCGGCCTCGGCCACGCCGTAGTGCAGCTGCGGCAGCGGGCCGGGCCGCCGGCAGCGCAGCGCGTCGCACAGTTCGGCATGCAGCCGGGGCACGAGGTTCCGCGATTCGACGTCCGCCAGCGCCACCCGGTGCAGCACCACGGCGAGCGTGAGGTCGGAGAACAGGAAGCAGGCCGGTGCGTAGGGCTGGAGCAGCCCGCCCGCGCGGTCTTCGTGCATCAGCGGCGCCAGGTCGCGCCAGAAGCGGTCGGTCCAGTCGTGGCCGTGGGCCAGCACCATGTCCGTCATGTTGCCCACCTCGATCAGCACCAGCGTGTGGGCCGCCTGGGGATCGTGCGAGAGGAGGCGGTCGAAGTACTCCGTCAGGCCGCGTCGGTTGGGCAGGCCGGTGAGCGGGTCGATGCGGGCGCTGGCGAGCTGCTGCACGTGAGCCTCGTGCTCCCGGGCCTCGCGCCGCAGGAGCGCGAAGATCGCCGCGATCAGGGCCAGCGAGATGGCGGCCCCCAACGTGCGCAGCGCGAGGTTCTGCGCCGCGGCGACCGGCGCCGCCAGCTGAAGCCACAGCGCGAGCGGCAGCGTGGCCATCCCGGCCAGCGTGCGCACCGCCCAGGCCGCCAGCACGTCCTTCGGCGCCAGGCCCGCCCGCGCGCGGCGCAGCAGCCACGGGTGCATCAGCGTGCCGGCCAGCGTGACCACGCCCATGTCGAGGACGGCCGCGGCGAGCTGTGCGTGCCCGCCCAGCATGACGCGCGTCGCGCACGCCATCGCCAGGCACACCGCGGCGGAGCGCCATCCGCCCAGCAGGCCCGCGAGGAACAGCAGGTCGCTGCGCAGATAAGGCTTCTGGGGCAAGTGCATCCACTCGACCACCATCAGCGCGAGCAGCGTGCCCAGGGTGCCCAGCAGCAAACCGGTGCCGACGCCGCGCCTGCGAAGCCCGACCATGGCGAGGATGCCGCCCACGGCCGCTGCCTGCAGCAGCAGGAAGGGCAGCTGTCGGGCGGCCTGGGCCCAGATGGCCGGCAGCGCTTCCGGGATCGGAGCCATGCGGTGTCCTCGAAGTGCGTGTGCAGCCTGCATGTGCGACAGGCACCCCCTGAATATGGGGTTAATTGATAAAAAATGCAAATGTGATTTCGGTTTGCCTGGTGGTTTGACGCGCATCAACCTGCGCCTCGACGGCGCGCCGAGCCGCTGGCGCTTTTTGCGCTGGGACAAACCCTGGGCGTGCACGGCACGGCTCAATGGCGTGCGGGCCCTTGATGCCCGCACCCCCTCATCCCACCAAGGAGTTCGAATGAACAAGCGCTGGAATGCGCTGGCGCTCGCCGCCGCTGCCGCCCTGACGATCGCCGCCCCCGCCGCCCGGGCGCAGGACACCGGCCACTGGATCGTGCGCGCCCGCGCGCTGCACCTCGATTCGGCCGACAAGGACGGCACCCCGCTCGACCTGAGCCTGAAGAACAAGACCTTTCCGGAAGTCGACGTCACCTACTTCTTCACGCCGAACATCGCCGCCGAGTTGGTCCTGACCTACCCGCAGAAGCACGACCTGCGGGCCGGCGGCAGCAAGATCGGCTCGCTGAAGCACCTGCCGCCCACGCTGAGCCTGCAATACCACTTCACCGGCATGGGCTGGCGGCCGTACGTCGGCGCGGGCATCAACTACACCCGCTTCTCCAGCGTCGACCTGCCGCCCGGCGTGCGCATCGACAAGAACAGCTGGGGCCTGGCGCTGGGTGCGGGCTTCGACGTACCGATGGGCAACGGATGGCTCGTCAACGTCGACCTGAAGAAGGTGCAGATCCGCACCGACGTGTCGGCCGCCGGCGCGAAGCTCGGCGAGTTCAAGGCCGATCCGCTGCTGTTCTCGGTCGGGTTCGGCAAGCGCTTCTGATGCCGCGGGGCATTGCGGGCCCGGGGCCGGCGCCCAGGCGCAGCCAGGCGTAACACCGCTCGCTGCACGGCGCTCATGGCTGTATATTCATACAGCTATTTAAGCCGCCGTCCATGGAACTCCAACGCAAGCTCGCCATCCTGGCCGATGCCGCCAAGTACGACGCCTCGTGCGCCTCCAGCGGCACCACGAAGCGGGACTCGGTCGGCGGGCGCGGCATCGGCTCGACCGAGGGCGCTGGCATCTGCCACAGCTATGCACCCGACGGGCGGTGCATCTCGCTGCTGAAGATCCTGCTGACCAACTACTGCCTGTTCGACTGCCTCTACTGCATCAACCGCGTCAGCAGCAACGTGCCGCGCGCGCGCTTCAGCGTCGACGAAGTGGTGCAGCTCACCCTCGACTTCTACCGCCGCAACTGCATCGAAGGGCTGTTCCTCAGCTCCGGCATCATCCGCAGCCCCGACTACACGATGGAGCGGGTGGTGGAGGTGGCGCGCCGCCTGCGCGAGGAGCACGATTTCCGCGGCTACATCCACCTGAAGACCATCCCCGAGGCCAACGCCGAGCTGCTCGCGCGCGCCGGCCGCTACGCCGACCGGCTGAGCATCAACGTCGAGCTGCCGACGACCGAAGGCCTGCAGGCGCTGGCGCCCGAGAAGGACGGCCAGGCCATCCGCCGCTCGATGGCGCGGCTGCGCCTGCACATCGACGACGCCCGCGAGGCGGCGGCGCCCAAGCCCGTGGCCTCGATGCCGGCCGCCCGGCCCCGGCGCGCCGCGGCGCCGGTGTTCGCGCCCGCGGGGCAGAGCACGCAGATGATCGTCGGCGCCGATGCCGGCACCGACCGCCACATCCTCACCACCAGCGCGACCCTGTATGGCTCGTACCGGCTGAAGCGCGTGTACTACTCGGCCTTCAGCCCGATCGCCGATGCCTCGCCGCAGCTGCCGCCCACCGCGCCGCCGCTGGTGCGTGAGCATCGCCTCTACCAGGCCGACTGGCTGATGCGCTACTACGGCTTCGCGCACGACGAGATCGTCAGCGCGGGCGACGGCATGCTGTCGCTCGAGGTCGACCCCAAGCTCGCCTGGGCGCTGGCGCACCGCGAGCGCTTCCCGGTCGACCTGAACCGCGCGCCGCGCGAGCTGCTGCTGCGCGTGCCGGGACTGGGCGTGTCGTCGGTCGACAAGCTGCTGCAGGCGCGGCGGGTGCGCACGCTGCATGCCGACGACCTGGCGCGGCTGCGTGTGCCGCTGAAGAAGGTGACGCCGTTCGTGAAGGTGCCGGGGCTGCGCGCGGGGCAGGGGCTGGATGCGGCGGACTTGGCGGCGCGGGTGCGGCCGCAGCGGGCCCCCGTTGCGGCGGCCGTGGCGGGGCCCGCCGTGCAGACGTCGCTCTTCGATGAACCCGCGCTCGCTGTTTGAGCCGGCCGCGCCGGCCGCCGCGGCGCAGGTCGTCCGGCTCGCCAGCCTCGACGATGCCGGGGCCTTCCGAGATGCGGCTCGCCGCCTGCTGCTGCAGCAGGTGCCGCCCGAGGGCGTGCAGTGGCTGGAGCCGCAGGCGGCCGATCTGTTCATCCCGGCCGCCGGGAGCGCCGCCGATGCTGCCGAGGCGATGCGCCTCGACGCGGCGAACGGCCCGGCGTTGAAGCTGCCCGCCGCCTTCGTCGAGCTCTGCCAGCATGCCGCGCTGCACGCCGACCCCGGCCGCCACGCGCTGCTGTACCGCCTTGCCTGGCGGCTGCTGCACGAGCCCGGCCTGCGCGCCGATCCGCTCGACGCCGACTGGATGCAGGTGCAACGCATGGCCCGCGCGGTGCGGCGCGACATGCACAAGATGACCGCCTTCGTCCGCTTCCGGCCGCTGCCCGCGCCCACCGACGATGACTGGCGCATCACGCACGTGGCGTGGTTCGAGCCGGTGCATCACACCCTGCGCGCGACGGCGCCGTTCTTCGCGCGGCGCTTCGCGCAGATGCCCTGGGCCATCCTCACGCCCGAAGCCAGCGCGCGCTGGGACGGCCGCCGCCTCGCCTTCGGCCCCGGCGCGCGTCGAGACGAGGCCCCCGGCCCCGATGCCGCCGAGCAGCTCTGGCTCACCTACTACGAAAGCATCTTCAACCCCGCGCGGCTGAAGCTGACGATGATGCGCAAGGAGATGCCGCGCCGCTACTGGAAGAACCTGCCCGAGGCCGCGCTGATCCAGCCGCTGGCCGCGCGGGCGGCCGAGCGTGGCGCACGCATGGTGGCGCAGGGCGGCACCGAGCCCGTGCGCCGGCGTCCTTTGGCTTCCCTTGCGCTGCGCATCGAGCCGCCGCCGCCGGTCACCGATGCCGCGGCCGCGCCGGCGACGCTGGCCGAGCTGGGCCAGGCGCTGTCGCGCTGCCGCGCCTGCCCGATCGGCCAGCACGCCACGCAGGCCGTGGCCGGGGAAGGGGCGCCGGGTGCGCGGCTGATGCTGGTGGGCGAGCAGCCAGGTGACCAGGAGGACCTGCAGGGCCGGCCCTTCGTCGGCCCCGCGGGCCAATTGCTGGACAGGGCGCTGGCGCAGCTGGGCTGGCCGCGCCAGGCGCTGTACCTCACGAATGCCGTCAAGCACTTCAAGTTCGAGCCGAGGGGCAAGCGCCGCATGCACAAGACGGCCGGGCAGCGCGAGGCGGCCGCCTGCGGTCCCTGGCTGGAGCACGAGATCGCGCTGGTCAGGCCTGCCGCGCTGGTGGCGTTGGGCGCAACCGCGGCCCGCGCGCTGCTGGGCCGCCCGGTGGCCGTGACCGAGGCGCGCGGCCAGTGGCTGCCGCGCTTCGACGGCCTGCCGGTGCTCGTCACGCTGCACCCGGCGGCGCTGCTGCGCGGCGATGCCGAGCTGGAAGACGCCTTCGCGGCGTGGGCGGCCGACCTGGCCCGGGCGACGGAGCACCTGGCGGCCTGACACGGCGTGCACTGGGTTTGCCTTGGCGCAAAGCGCCCCGCGTCGGGCGCCGATAGGCTGGGGCCTTCTTCGACAACGCTCGAGCCCCCGATGACCGCACTGGCCTGGACCGAATCGCTGCGCCTGCACCAGCCGCAGATGGACGCGACGCACGAGGAGTTCGTCGACCTGCTGGCGCAGGTGCGCACGGCGCTGGTGGACGGCGAACAGGCCAGGGCGCTGGCCGCCTACGAGCGGCTGGTCGAGCACACTGCCGAACACTTCGCGCAGGAGGACCGCTGGATGCTGGCCACCGGCTTCGCGCCCGGCAATTGCCACACGCGGCAGCACGAATCGGTGCTGCGGGTGATGCGTGAAGGGGTCCGCGTGCTGCGCGAACACGGCGACTGGTCGGCGCTGGGCGAGATCGTGCGCGAGCTCGGCCAGTGGTTCCCGCAGCATGCCCGCATGATGGATGCGGGGCTGGCGGTGCACATGGCCGAGGTCGGCTTCGATCCCGCCACCGGCCACGTGGCCGGCACGCTGCCCGAAGCCGCGCTCACGCATTGCGGCAGCGCGGGCTGCCGATGAGGTCTGCCCCGGGCCGGCCTCAGCGCCTGTGGTGGGGCGCCTCCCGCCCGAACACCGGCGTGTCCAGCCCTTCCTGCCGCGCCTTCAGCTGCAGCGCCAGGTACTGTGAGTAGTGCCGCGACTGGTGCAGGTTGCCGCCGTGGAACCACATCTGCGGCTGCGCGGTGGGCTTCCACATGTTGCGCAGCTCGCCCTCCCAGGGGCCCGGATCCTTCGTGGTCGCGGAGCCCAGGCCCCAGCACTTGCCCACCGCATCGGCCACCTCGGGGGACACCAGGTCGGCCAGCCAGTTGTTCATCGAGCCGTAGCCGGTGGCATAGACGAGCAGGTCGGCCGGCAGCTCGGTGCCGTCGGTCAGCGTCACCGATTTCGGGTTGACGCGCTCGATGTTGACGCCGCTCTTGAGCTTGATGCGGCCGTCGGCCACCAGCTCGGAAGCGCCCACGTCGATGTAGTAGCCCGAGCCGCGGCGCAGGTACTTCATGAAGAGGCCCGAGCCGTCCTCGCCGAAGTCGAGCAGGAAGCCGGCCTTCTCCAGCCGCGCGTACAGGTCGGCGTCGCGCTTCTTCATCTCCTCGTACACCGGGATGTGGAAGGTGTGCATGATCTTGTACGGCACCGAGGCGAAGATCAGGTCGGCCTTGTCGGTGGTGATGCCGTTCTTCAGCGCCTGCTCCGAATACAGCCCGCCCAGCGCCAGCTCCATCAGCGAGGCCGACGGCGCGATGTGGGTGGACGAGCGCTGGATCATCGTCACGTCGGCGCCGTGTTCCCACAGGTCGGCGCAGATGTCGTGCGCCGAGTTGTTGGAGCCCAGCACCACGCACCGCTTGCCCTTGTAGGCCTCGCCGCCCGGGTGCTTGCTGGAGTGGTGCTGCACGCCTTCGAAGGTCTCGGCGCCCGGCACCTTCGGCACGTTGGCGTAGCCCGACACGCCCAGCGCGAACACGAGCTGCTTCGGCCGCAGCGTCACCGGCTGGCCCTCGCGTTCGACCTGCACCTCCCAGGTCTGCGTGGCCTCGTCGAAGCGCGCCTTCTTCGCGACGGTCGAGCTCCAGTAGTTGAGCTCCATCACCTTCGTGTACATCTCCAGCCAGTCCCCCACCTTGTCCTTCGGCGCGAACACGGGCCAGTCGTCGGGGAAGGGCATGTAGGGCAGGTGGTCGTACCAGACCGGGTCGTGCAGGCACAGCGACTTGTAGCGGTTGCGCCAGGAGTCGCCCGCGCGGGCGTTCTTCTCGATGACGATGGTCGGCACGTCCAGCCGCCGCAGCCGCGACGCGAGGCCGATGCCGCCCTGGCCACCGCCGATGATCACCACGTACGGCTGCTCCTCGTAGCCCAGCGATGCTTCGCGCGCCTGCTTGCGCTCGAGCCAGCTCTGCCGGCCGCCGGCCTGGGCACGGTGCTCGGTGCCGGCGATGCGGCGTTCGCCCTTCTTCTCCTCGAAGCCTTTCAGCTCCGTCATGGTGGTGAGCAGCGTCCATGCGCGGCCCTGCTTCAGCCTGAGCAGCCCGCGGCCGCGGGCCACGCGCGTCTCGAACGTGAACCAGGCCTCAACGACGCCGCCGGCTTCGGTGGCCTCGCCCTCGAGCTGCCACTGGGAAGGCGCCACGTCGGCCAGCCGCGCCTGCAGCATCGTGCGGATGGCGTCGCGGCCTTCCTGGGTCTTCAGGTTCCAGGTGAAGGCGACGAGGTCGCGCCAGTAGCACTCGTCGTCGAACAGCGCGAGCGCGGCGTCGATGTCACGGGCGGCCAGGGCCCGCTCGAACGCGGCGAGCCAGTGGCTGGCCTGCGCGGACGGGGTGGTCTGCGAGAGGGTGGTATCGGTCATGGGCTTGTCTCCGTGGTGGGCCGATGAAAGCCGGCGGGTGCCGGTCTGGGCTGGGGGAGATCAAGCGCCGTGCCATGCGGCGTGCGAAGGGGCGAATCGAGCGCCAGGGCGCGCCGTTGCTGGGTTTGCGGGTGTAGGGTCAGATCGATCGCCGGTGCTGCGGGTGTCACGCTGAGGCAGGTGTCACAGCGGCAGGGTGTGACAGGTGTGCACGGCTTCGGCCCGCCGGACTGCGTTCAGTCGGCGAGTTTTTCCGCCGCGGCGTGCAAGCCATCCAGCACGCTGTCGGCCAGCGCCGTGGGAAACCCTTCGGGCAGGCTCGCCCGCACCGACGCCGCCGTTTCGGCCGTCCGCGCCACCAACTCATCCAGCACGAACGCCGCCCCACGCCCGTCGGCCGTCACCACGCCATGCCGCTCGCCCACCGCCAGCCAGTGCCGCCGCTGGATCTCGCGCATCTTCCAGTGGGCGTTCTTCGCGCGCACGGCCATCGCCATCCGGGCCTTGAAGGGCGACAGCCTGCCCGGCCCTTCGCCGAGCACCGGGTACGCCGAGAGCACGTCGTACAGCGGCGTGAGCTGGTAGCGGCCGCCGGGCCGCAGGAAGAGGCTGAAGTTCTTCGCGTGGCCGTCGGTGGCGCACAGCATCCAGAAGATCACTTGGGCCTGGAAGAAGGTGCGCCGGTCGTCGTCTCGGCTCATGGCGCCGTCGAGCACGTCCATGATGCCGTCGATGCCCGGGCCGCCGTCGGCCTCGTACTTGGCGGCGGGCGGCACGCCGCGGGCCTGGCACAGGTCTTCCTGCGGCAGGCGGATCAGGCGGCGTTCGCCGGCGGGGCCGGTCCACCAAGCGCGGTCGAATCGTTCGACGGCGAGGGCCTTCATGTCCTCGAACTGCACCGGCTCGCAGGCGGCCACGGGCAGGCCGAAGGCCTTCAGGACCTGCGCACACAGCCACTCGTTCTCCACCGAGTCGCTCATGTCGAACCTCAGGCCGCCCACCAGGCCCAGCGGCAGCTTGAGGATGTGGGTGGTGGGCGTGGCGCCGTGCGGCACGTACCAGCGGCCGTCCATCTTCAGCAGCGCCGTCTTCTCCTGCGCGCCGGCGATGGAGATGCGGAAGTCGCCTTCGTCGGCCCCCAGGCCCAGCGGGGCGGCGGCCGTCGTGCCGCGCAGCGCCTGCGCCACCTCCGCATCGGTGAGCGGCGTGGCGTCGACGGCCTGCACGTCGGGCGGCGCGGCGCCGTCGGGCAGGACCTGCAGCGCGCCCACGCAGTCGCGGCCGATCTGGGCCAGCAGGTCGAACGCGTCGGTGGTGGCCTGGTAGCGGCGCGCCACGCGCTCGCGGATCTGCTGGCTGTCGGGTAGCAGGTTCTCGAACCAGGCCCGCACCCGGGCGCCCCGGTGCGGCGCGTTGCCGGGCATGAAGGGCAGCGACAGCGACAGGGGCCGGCCCTGCGGCGCGTTCTGCCATTCAGGCGCGTACTGCAGGGTGTCGCCCGACTGCGGCGCGAGGCTCCAGGTGCCGACGAAGGCACCGTTCATCCAGAGACCCAGCGAGCGGGTGTGCGAACGCCGGCCCACGCGTTCACCAGGCCGGTTCGGCGCCGGCTTCGCCGGTGGAGGCGGCAGCGGGGCCATCGCCCGCGTTGCGCAACACCATCTCCACGTCCAGGATGCCGAGCAACTGCAGCAGGCGCCCGGCGTTCACCCGGTCGGCGTTGCGCTCCAGCGCGGACAGGGTCTGCTGCGTGACGCCCAGGCGCAGCGCGACCTCGGCCTGCGTCATGCCCGAAGCCTTGCGGAATGCCTGCAACAGCGTCGGCAACTGCTCCGAGGTGCGGACGGCGAACTCGCTCATACAAACCTCCTGCTGTAGCGCGGGTCAACAAACCAACGTTTGTTGGTCCAGCATACGCATTCTAGTTTGTTTTCCGTGAATACAGCTTATGAGTTGTAAACAAAGAAGACAGGCTTTGGTTTGTATGGCGACGCGCGGCCGTCAATGGCTGCTGCCGTCCATCGAGTTCGGCGACACGATGCCCCACCGTTTCATCCGCCGGTACATCGTCATGCGCGACAAGCCCAGGTCGCGCGCGACGGCGCTGACGTTCCAGTGCGCAGCGCGCAGGCGTTGCTGCAACTCGGCGGCTGCGGCGGCTTCGCTGGCGGCCACCGGCTGGCGGGGTCGGGCAGGGTCGGGTGTCGGCGCATGGCGCGCTGCAGCAGGCCCGGCGCCATCCCGGGGCGGCGCCATGGCGTGCACCCGCAGCTCCGGCAAATCCGCCCGCTGGATGGCGCCGGTGCTGCGCACCGCCCGCGCATAGTCCAGCACGTTGCGCAGCTCCCGCAGGTTGCCCGGCCAGCGGTGCGCCAGCAGGCAGCCGCGCGCGTCGGCGCTCATCTCGGCCGGGCCCTCGTCGCCGCCCAGCAGCGTGTCGATCACCCAGCCGATGTCGCCGCGTTCGCGCAGCGGCGGCAGGTGGAAGCGCGCGCCATTCAGGCGGTAGTAGAGGTCGTCGCGGAAGCGGCCCTCGCGCACCAGCGCCTCCAGGTCGCAGTGGGTCGCGGCGATCACGCGCAGGTTCACCGGCACCGCACGCGTCGCGCCGAGGGGCAGCACCTCGCGTTCGGCCAGCACGCGCAGCAGCCGCGCCTGCAGCGGGCGCGGCATGTCGCCGATCTCGTCGAGGAACAGCGTGCCGCCGTCGGCTTCCTGGATGAGCCCGCGCTTGGCGCGCGGCCCGGCGCCCGAGAAGCTGCCCGGCAGGTGGCCGAAGAGTTCGCTCTCGATCAGCGTCTCGGGGATGGCGGCGCAGTTCACCGCGATGAAGGGGCGCGAGCGGCGCTCGCTGCTGGCGTGCAGCGCCTTCGCGAAGAACTCCTTGCCGGTGCCGGTCTCGCCGGTCACGAGCAGGCTCATCGGCGAATTGACGAGCCGCGCCGCGCGTTCGATCTGTCGGTCCAGCGCCGCATCGCCGCCGCTCAGGGCGGCCAGCGGCGCGGGCAGGCGCCTTTCCTTGGGGATGGCGGGCGCGGCGGGGCGGGGCGGCGGGGGCGTCGCGGTCATGAAAAGCAGCTGGCGGCCATCGGCCAGCATCACCGCCCGCTGGTCGGCCGGCCGCGCCTGCACGAAGCGGCCGATTTCGTGGAACGGCGCGTCGAACACCTGCTCGTAGCCGCGGCCCCGCAGCGGGCGCCGCAGGTCGGTTTCCAGCAGCCGCTGCGCGCGGCGGTTGTGGCCGATCACGCGGCCCGCGCTGTCGACGGCCAGCAGGTACTCGGGGTTCACGTCGAGGAACTGCGGCGCCGGCGCCAGCCGCAGGATCCATTCGCCGCGGAAGCGGTGCAGGAAGTCGGCGTTCTCGATCTGCGTGGCGTAGAGCTTCACCATCTGCAGCGCCAGGTGCTGGCTGCCCTTGGGCTGCGGGGCGCTCATCGCGGAGATGTCAAGCACCGCGGTGAGCCGGCCGGTGGCGTCGTGGATGGGCGCGGTGGTGCAGGTGAGCGGGATGTGTGTGGCGTCGAAGTGGTCGTCGAGGTGCACCGTCAGTGCCTCGCCGGTGGTGATGCAGGTGCCCACGCCGCAGGTGCCGGCGTGGTGCTCGCTCCAGTCGGCGCCGAGGTACAGGCCCGCGCGGCGCAGGTCGCCGTGCTGCAGGTCGCCGAGGAAGTCGACCGTGACGCCGCGGGCGTCGGTCAGCAGCACCACGTAGCCCATGCCGGCCACCTGCTGGTAGAGCGCCTCCAGCCCGTGGCGTGCGATGTGGAGGAAGGCCTCGAGCTGGTCCTGGTGCTCGCGCAGGCGGCCCGAGGGCAGGATCACCGCCTCCTGCATGCGCGTCGGGTCGAGCGCGTGCTCCTGCACGCAGCGCAGCCACGAGCGGCGGATCACCTCGTCGTGCCGCAGGGCGGCGGGGGCATCGGCGCCCAGGGCGGCGAGCTGGACCACGGTGTCGATGTGGGCGCGCTGGAACGGTTGCATGCGCTGTGTCTCCGGTCGGTATCTGCCTCTGGCGGGCGTGCGCACCTTCGCCGTCCCGCCGCGGCCTGTCAAGCGGCCCGCGCCAGGCGGCCGCGTACGGCTTGATACGTCTTGGCTACCCGTGCTTCACCGGGCTTTCACGTCGGCGCCCGAGACTGCGGCCAGACGCAGGAGAACAACGATGAAAAGGCAACCCTTCCGTTTCTGGATGACGGGCTGCGCCGCGGTGCTGGTGGCGACGATGGCCGGCCCCGATGCCCCCGACGACGAGCGCAGCGCCCAGGCGCGAGACAGCCGCTACGGCCTGCGCGAGACGGTGGAGCGCCTCTCGGCAAGCGCGCAGCGCCACGGGCTGTCGGTGCTGGCGCAGGTGGCCGCGCCGCGCCGCATCGGCGGCGCCGGCGAGTCGCTGCTGATCGTCTTTGCCTCTGCCGAGGGCGGCACGCCGGTGGTGATGGCCGAGCGCGGCGCCGCGCCGCAGGCGCCGCTGGCCGTGGTGGTGCGTGCCGATGCGCTCGGCGCCGCCCAGGTCGACCTTCCATCCGCCGACTGGGACGGCCTGCCGGACGGCGTGGTACGCGAACTCACCGCGCTGCCGCAGCTGGTCGACGACGCGCTGAAGGGCTGAAGCGACGCCGTGCCTACGCGGGCGCGAGGCCGCCGCCGACAGCAGCGGCCCGGCCGGGCGATATGCTGCGGGCGCCCGATCGACCACCCGGGGCGCCCGCCCTGCGTACATGAACACACCCGCGCTGCACCGCAAGACTTTCCTGTTGCTGCTGATCCTGGTCACGCTCGGGTTCGGCTGGATCCTCTGGCCGTTTTACGGAGCGGTGTTCTGGGGCGCGATCCTCGCGCTGCTGTTCTCGCCGCTGCAGCGCCGGCTGCTGCGGCGCATGCCCCAGCGCCGCAACCTCGCGGCGCTGGCCACGCTGCTGGTCTGCCTGCTGATCGTCATCCTGCCGATGGTGCTCATCACCACCTCGCTGGTGCAGGAGGCCGCGCTCGTCTACCAGCGCATGCGTTCGGGGCAGTGGAACGTCGGCAGCTATGTGCGCCAGGTGTTCGATGCGCTGCCCGGCTGGCTGGTGCAGTTGCTCGACCGCTTCGGCCTCGGCAACTTCGACGCGCTGCAGGAGCGCCTGTCCTCGGTGGCCGGCGAGATCAGCCAGTACGCCGCCACCCAGGTGGTGAACATCGGCTCCAACACGCTGCAGTTCGTCGTGGCCTTCGGCGTGATGATGTACCTGCTGTTCTTCCTGCTGCGCGACGGCGCCGTGCTGTCGGCGCACATCCAGCGCGCCATTCCGCTGGGCGAGGGCCACAAGCGCAGCCTGCTCGGCAAGTTCGCCACCGTCATCCGCGCGACCGTCAAGGGCAACGTCGTGGTGGCCATCACGCAGGGCGCGCTGGGCGGCTTCATCCTGTGGGTGCTCGGCATCCAGGGCGCGCTGCTGTGGGGCACGCTGATGGCCTTCCTGTCGCTGCTGCCGGCCGTGGGCGCGGGGCTGGTCTGGGGGCCGGTGGCGATCTACTTCCTCGCGGTCGGCCAGGTCTGGCAGGCCGTCGTGCTGATCGCCTTCGGCGTCTTCGTGATCGGGCTCGTCGACAACATCCTGCGCCCCATCCTCGTCGGCAAGGACACCAAGATGCCCGACTACGTCGTGCTCGTGTCCACGCTCGGCGGGATGTCGATCTTCGGCATCAACGGCTTCGTGATCGGCCCGGTGATCGCCGCGCTGTTCATCGCGGCGTGGGACCTGTTCGTCAGCTCGGGCGAGCTGGAGGACGAGTGAGGCGCGGGGCGCGCCCCTTCAGCCCGCCGGAGGCTTCAGGCCGCGGCGCGGGATGGGCGTGGAGAACACGATCGACGTGCGCGTCTCGCCGTAGCCGTTGATCGTGCCGAGGAAGCGCTCCAGGTCGGCGAGGTCGCGCGCGACCACCGTCATCAGGTAGGAGTCGGCGCCCGCGACGTGGTGGCACTCGAGCACCTCCGGCGACTGCTGCAGCGTGTCGAGCAGCCGCTGCTTGCCGGGCTGCGGCGCGGTGATGCCCACCACCGCCTGGACGCCGTAGCCGACGCGCGCGGGTGCCAGCTCGGCGCCGATCGACCGGATCACGCCTGCCGCCTGCAGGCGCTCCAGCCGGTCCACCGTGGCGGGCACCGAGAGCCCGGCCGCAGCGGCCAGCGCCTTGAGCGGCGCACGGCCGTCCGCCTGCAGCGCCTGCAGCAGGCGCCAGGCCTTGTCGTCGAGGCGCATGGCGGCGTTGGATTCGGTCATGGGGGCGATCGGCCTGAAATATCGAAAGCGAATGGCGCACCGGCCTGAAATTCCGGCTGGATGCGGTCGGTGCGCCTTCACAGAATAGACGGCATGACGCCCGCTGCCACGCTGTTCGCCCAATCGATGCTCATCGGCCTGTCGATCGCCGCGCCGGTCGGGCAGATCGGCGTGCTCGCCATCCAGCGCACGCTGCAGCACGGCGCACGGTCGGGGTTGGCCACCGGCCTGGGCGCGGCGCTGGCGGATGCGGTGTACGGCGCGATCGGCGCCTTCGGCGTCGTGATGGTCACCGACTGGCTGCTCGGCGCGCGCGCTTGGCTGCATGCCTTTGGCGCGCTGTTCCTGTCGGTCATCGCGTGGCGGACCTGGCGCCAGCCGCCGGCGCAGCGCGGCAGCGCGCCGCCGGGCGGCGGGGCCCTGCTGCGCCAGATGGGCGGCACCTTCCTGCTGACGCTGTCCAACCCGTCCACCATCCTGTCGTTCATCGCCGTGTTCGGCATGCTGGCCGGCCGCAGTGCCGCGCCGGCCTCGCCGTGGGTGATGGTGGGCGGGGTGCTGCTCGGCTCGGCGCTGTGGTGGTTCGTGCTGGCCGGCGCGGTCGCCCGGCTGCGTTCGCGCTTCGACGCGCGCTGGCAGCAGCGCGTCAACCGCATGTCGGCGCTGCTGCTGGGCAGCTTCGCCGTGTGGCAACTGCTGGCCCTGGGATCCTGACGCCAACCCGCCGGCGGTCAACCGGCCTGGCGGGCGGCCTGGTCGCCCTTGCGGTCGGCGTCGACGCGCTGGGCTGACGGGCGCTCCGAGACGCGCTTGGCGTAGGCCTTCCAGTCGATGCCGTGCGCCAGCACCAGGTCCTCGCCGTAGATGATCCGCGTCGAGAGGCCGACCAGCGGCAGGTGCACGTAGGCCGCGCAGTCGGCCATCGTGAAGTCGGGCCCGGCCACGTAGGGCGTGAACGAGGCGAGCCGGCGGAAGCCGGCGAGGTGCTTGTCCAGCCGCTTCCTCACGCTGGCCTGGATGGCTTCGCTGACGCTGCCGCCGAAGAAGGCCTGCGGATACAGCTCGCGCGCCACCAGCTCGAGGTGCAGGTCGAGAAAGGTGATCAGCTCGTGCTGCTTCGCCCGGCCCCAGGCATCGGCCGGCAGCAGCGCCGGCGCCGGGTGCACGGCCTCGATGTAGTCCAGCATCGGCTGGCTCTCGCACAGCGCGCCGTGCGCCGTGCGCAGGAAGGGGATCTTGCCCAGCGGCGAGCACGACAGCACCGCCTCGTCGGTGGCGCCGATCGCCACGCGTTCCTCGGTGAAGTCCACGCCCTTCTCGAGCAGCGCGAGCTTCACCTTGTTGTAGTAGTTCGACAGCGGAAAGCCGCACAGCGTGATCATCGGGTCGTCTCCTGGCCGGTCTCGTGGCCGGGCAGTCTACCCAGGCGCCCCCGCGCGGCTTCAGCGCCGGTTGACGAGCACCAGCCCGGCCACCACCGTGCCCAGCGCGAGCACCAGCCGCAGCGTGACCGGCTCGTCCAGCAGCAGCGCCCCGGCCAGCAGGCCGGCGATCGGCGTGAGCAGCGTGAACGACGCGATGCGCGTGGCCGGGTAGTGCCGCACCAGCCAGAACCACATCAGGTAGCTCGCGAAGGTGACGACCACCGTCTGGAAGCCGAGCGCGCCCCAGGACAGCAGCGAGGGTGCCTGCGGCCACCGCTCGCCGGCCACCGCCGCGGCCCCCGCCAGCAGCACCGCGGAGACGCCGAGCTGGTACAGCAGGGTCTTCTCGGGTGCGGCGCTGGCGAGCGGCGTGCCGCGGATGACCAGCGTGGTCGCGCCCCACAGCACCGCGGCACCGACCCCGCAGGCATCGCCCAGCCACTGGCGCGGGCCCGCGCTGGGCTGCGCGAAGCCTTCGGCGAACGCGGCCGCCACGCCGGCGAACGCCAGGGCCAGCCCGCCGAACTGCCGCGCCGACAGGCGCTCGGCCGGGGAGACGAAGGGCATGCCCAGCGCGACGACGAAGGGCGCGAGGTAGATGAAGACCACCATGCGCGAGGCCGTCGTGTACTGCAGGCCGAAGAAGATCAGGCCGAACTCGCCTGCGAAGAGCAGGCCCGTCAGCAGCCCGCCGGCCAGCGAGCCGTCCCGGCCGAACAGCGGCAGGCCGCGCAGCCGCGTCCAGCCCAGCACCAGCAATGCCGCGACGGCGGAGCGCAGCCCGGCCTGCAGGAAGGGCGGGAAGTCCGCCAGCGCGACCTTGGTCGCGACCTGGTTCAGGCCCCAGAGCCCGCAGCAGGTCAGCAGCAGCGCGATCGCGCCGGGGTCGAGCGCCGTGCGGCGGTCAGTCATGGAAGGCCTCGCGGGGGTGGTGGCGCCGTCGGCGGTGCAGCGCCTGCACCGCGGCCACCGCCGCCAGGCAGGCCACGGCCGCGGCGGCGCCGGTGGCATGGGCGATGGGCGCGATCGGGATGTCCCACCCCGGCACCTGCCGCACCGGGCCCAGCCAGGGCTTCTCGTTCACCAGCTTGGCGAGCAGGCCGGCGAATACCAGCGCGCCGACGATGCGCTCCCGCCGCGTCGGACCCGCCGCGACGCACAGCGCGGCGATGGCCGCGCCGCCGTGCAGCACGCCCGACAGGCCGCCGTAGAACGCCAGTGCCGGCTGCAGCGCGAGCAGGGCGTGCCCGAGCGGCCAGGCCAGCAGCCAGGCCAGCGCCGCACGCGGCGGCACGCCGCCCATCCAGCCGAACGCGGCCACCGCGGCGCAGCCCAGCAGGTTGGCGACCAGGTGCCGGGGGCTGAGGTGGACAAACGCCGCCGTCCAGGCGCGCCAGGGCTCGGTGGCGGCCAGCGCGGGCCGCCAGTCCAGCACCGGGGCCGGCAGCAGCGCGCCGGCCAGCGCCCCCAGGGCCAGCGCCGCGCACAGCAGCACCCAGGCGGCACCGGGGCGGGCCGCCCACGACCCGCGCCGGGGCGGGGGCGCCATCTAGCCGAAGACCGCGCGCCAGACGGCCAGCACGGCATCCCGTTCGCGGGCCAGGGTGTCGGGGGGGAACTGCGTGGGCTGCTCGTCCAGGCGGGCGCGGTGCTGCGCGCGGCGCAGCTCGCGGTAGGCGTCGGCCGCGGCGTTGCCGGTGCCGGGCGGCAGCAGCCCCGCCGACTCGGCCCGCTGCAGCAGCGCGATGTTGCCGACGTTGGGGCGCAGCTCGGGATGGTCGGCCGAGTGCGCGAGCACCAGGTACTGCACCGCGAACTCGGCGTCCATCATGCCGCCGGCGCTGTGCTTCACGTCGAAGAAGCCCGGCTTGGTCGGATGCGCCGCGCGCACCTTCTCGCGCATCGCATGGATCTCCTCGCGCAGCGCCGCGGGCTCGCGCGGGGCGGTCAGCACCGCGCAGCGGATGGCCTCGAAGCGCTCGGCCAGCTCGGGCGTGCCGGCGCAGCAGCGGGCGCGCGTGATGGCCTGGTGTTCCCAGGTCCAGGCGGTGTTGCTGCCGCGGCCGACCTGGTACTTCTCGAACGAGGCGATCGAGGTGACCAGCATCCCCGAGTTGCCGTTCGGCCGCAGCGCGGTGTCGATCTCGAACAGCTCGCCGGTGGCCGTGCGCAGCGTGAGCCAGGTGATGAACTTGCGCACGAAGGCGCTGTAGATCTCGCTGGAGCGGTCCGGGTCCTCGTCGCCCTCGGCGTCGTAGACGAACACCACGTCGAGGTCGCTGCCGTAGCCCAGCTCCTTGCCACCGAGCTTGCCGTAGGCGATGACGGCGAAGCGCGGCTCCTCGCGGTGGCGCTGCTTCAGGTGCTGCCAGGCCCAGCGCTGCGCGCAGGCCAGTGTGGCATCGGCCAGCGCAGAGAGGTCGTCCGCCACCTGCTCGACGGTGATGTGGCCTTCCACGTCGCGCACCAGCGTGCGGAACACCTCGGCGTGGTGGGCGCGGCGCAGGGTATCGAGCAGCGCTTCTTCGGAGGCCTCACCCGAGCGCGCCCAGGCGGCGTGGCGTTCCTCCAGCTCGGCGGTGAAGGCCTCGCGGTCGAAGCGGCTGTGCAGCAGCCGGGCGTCGGCCAGCTCGTCGATCACGCCGGGATGGCGCATCAGGTAGCGCATCGGCCAGCGCGCCAGCCCCAGCAGGTGGAGCAGCCGGGTCTGCACCTCCGGGCGTTCGACGAGCAAGGCCAAGTAGCTCTCGCGGCGCAGCAGCGGCTCGATCCAGTCGACGAAGCGCAGCGCCGCGTTCATCGTGCAGCTCTCTTCGGCCACGCGCTTGGCGGCACGCTGGACCAGCCGGCCCAGGCGCAGCTTGCTCTCGTCGCGCAGCGACTGCACGCGCGGGTGTTCGGCCCAGCGCTGCACACGCTCGCGCAGCTCGGGCGGCAGCAGCTCGTGCAGGGTCTCGCTGTCGATCGGCAGCGGCCCGGTGCCGCAGGTGCGGCAGCCGCCGCGCCCGCCCGCGCCGGGGCTCGGGGCCTGGCCGTCGTGCAGCAGGGCGTCGAACTCGGTGGCGACGAACTCGCGGGTCTCGCCCAGGTGGTGCAGCAGCGCGCAGGCGTTGTCCTGCGCGGCCAGGCCGAGGCTGCCGGCGATCCAGCGCAGGTCGCCGTCGCCGGTGGGCAACAGGTGCGTCTGCTGGTCGTCGAGGAACTGGATGCGGTGCTCCACCCGGCGCAGGAAGGTGTAGGCCTGCGCCAGCCGGTCGGCGGTGGCGGCCTTCATCAGGCCGCGCGAGACCAGCCGCTGCAGCCCGCGCAGCGTAGAACGGGTGCGGATCTCGGGGAACTGCCCGCCGCGCACCACCAGCAGCAGCTGCACGATGAACTCGATCTCGCGGATGCCCCCGCGCGACAGCTTCACGTCGTTGGCGCGCTCCGGCCGGCCGGCGGCGCGGCGCTGCGCCTCCTCGCGGATCTTGCGGTGCAGCTGGCGCAGGCCCTCGAACACGCCGTAGTCGAGGTAGCGGCGGTAGACGAAGGGCGTGACGAGGTCGCGCAGCTGCAGCGCCCGCCCGCTGTCCACCGCGGCCTGCGGCGCGACGACGCGGCTCTTCAGCCAGGCGAAGCGCTCCCATTCGCGCCCCTGCACCAGGAAGTACTCCTCCAGCATCGCGAGGCTGACGGCCGGGGGGCCCGAGTTGCCGTTGGGCCGCAGCATCAGGTCGACGCGGAAGACGAAGCCGTCGTCGGTGGTGTCGCCGATCAGGCCGTGGATGCGCCGCACCACCTTGGCGAAGTACTCGTGCGCGCTGATCACCTCGGGCCCGGTCGTCTGGCCGTCCTCCTCGTAGACGTAGACCAGGTCGATGTCCGACGAGACGTTGAGCTCGCGCGCGCCGAGCTTGCCCATGCCGACGATCCACAGCTCCACCGGGCGGCCGTCGGCCGTGCGGGGCGCGCCGTGGCGCACGTCCTCGTCGGCGCGCGCCTGGGCGAGCGCCATCTCCAGCGTCACCTCGGCGAGCGAGGTCATCGTGTGGGTGATGTCGTCGAGCGAGGCCTGCTGCTCGATGTCGAGCACCGCCAGGCGCTCCAGCACGATCTGCCGCGCCACCCGCAGCGCGGAGGCCAGCGGCCGGCCGTCGGCCTGCAGCCGCTCGACCAGGGCACGGAGATTGCCGGGGCTCGGCACGCCCGGCGGCAGCAGTTCGCATTCGGCGGGGTAGCGGCGGCGGATGCGCTGGACGAAGCGGCTGTGGTCGGCCGTGGGCAGGGGCATGTTGTTCGACGAAGTCTGCAAACGTGAATGGAAGGAAACGGCCGGTTTCGCCGGGGTGCGGTGCCGCGCGCGCGCCGGGATGCCTGTGCTAGATTGCCTGGCTTAAGTTCATTCGATGCCTCCGTCCCTCGTGGCTCCTGCCGTTGCCGACCTGGTGCCGCGCCGTTGGCGTTGGGCGAGAACGCTGCTGCGATGGCTGGCCGCCGTTGTCGTCGCGGGCTGGAGCTTATTGCTCATCGCTTGGCTGACTTTGTACTGGGGAATTCTGCCCCACGTCGGCGAATGGCGCCCGCAGATCGAAGCCCGTGTCAGCGCGGCCGTCGGGCTGCCCGTGACGATCGGCGCCATCCATGTGCGGTCGGGCGGCTGGGTGCCGGCGCTGGAGCTCACCGACGTCGTGCTGCACGACGCCCGGCAGCACGAGGCGTTGCGCCTGCCGCGCGTCGCGGCGGCGGTGTCGGCCCGGTCGCTGCTCGCGCTGCAGCTGCGGTTCGAGCAGCTGCTGATCGAGGGCGCGCGGCTCGAAGTGCGGCGCGATGCGCAGGACCGCGTGTTCGTCGCGGGCCTGGAGATGACCGGCGGCCGCCCCGGCCAGGGCAGTCCGGCCGCCGACTGGTTCTTCCAGCAGCATGAATTCGTGATCCGCCACGGCACGCTGCGCTGGATCGACGAACGGCGCGGCACCGAGCCGCTGGAGCTGACCGACGTCGACGTCGTCGTGCGCAACCGCCTGCACCGCCATGCGATGCGCCTGGACGCCACGCCGCCGGCCGCCTGGGGCGAGCGCCTGTCGCTGCGCGGCGAGTTCACGCAGCGGCGCCTGCTGGGCCGGCCGGGCGACTGGCGGCGCTGGAACGGCACGGTCTTCGCCGACCTGCCGCGGGCGGACGTGTCGCAGCTCGGCCGCCATGTCGACCTGCCGTTCGAGCTGCACGACGGCGACGGCGCGCTGCGCGTGTGGGCGGATGTGGAGGCCGGCAAGGTGCGCCGCGCCACCGCCGACCTCGGGCTGCGCGAGGTCTCCGTGCGCCTGCCCGACACCGTGGCCGAGCCGCTGACGCTGACGCAGGTGCAGGGTCGGCTGCAGGGCGAGCGCGACGCACGGGGCTGGCGCGTGTCGGCCCAGCAGTTCGGCTTCGTCACCGGCGAGGGCCTGCGCTGGCCGCGCGGCAACTTCTCGCTGGCCGTGCGCGAGGGCGACGGCGACGTGCTGGGGGGCGAACTCAGCGCCGACCGGCTCGACCTGGGGCTGATGGCGCGCATCGCCGCGCACCTGCCGCTGGCGCCCGCGCTGCGCCAGACGCTGCAGGAGCGTGCGCCCGAGGGCCTCGTCAACCAGCTCTCGGCCCGGTGGGACGGCCCGGCCGACGCACCCGCGCGCTACGGCGTGCAGGCCCGCGTGGTCGGCCTGTCGATCGCTTCCCTGCCTTCGCAGGTGGCCGGCGGCGTCGGCCAGCCGGGGTGGCGCAATGCCAGCATCGACCTCGACGCCAGCGAACGCGGCGGCCACGCCAAGCTGTCGCTCGACCAGGGGGCGCTGCTGCTGCCGGGCGTGTTCGAGCAGCCCGAGCTGCCGTTCGACCGCTTCGCCGCGCGGCTGGAGTGGCGCATCGACGAGGCGAAGACCCCCGGCCTGCCGCCCGCCCTGACGCTGAAGGCCCAGGACGTGGCCTTCGCCAATGCCGACGCGCAGGCCGAGCTGACCGCCACCTGGCGCACCGGGCCGGGGCCGGCCGATGTGCCGTCCGGCACCGGCCACCGCTTCCCGGGCCGGCTGGAGATGAGCGGCAAGCTGCTCGGCGGGCGCGGCACGGCCGTGGCCCGCTACCTGCCGCTGGGCGTGCCGGCCGCCACGCGGCACTACGTGGCCGAGGCGGTGCAGGCCGGGGAGGTGAAGTCCGCCACCTTCAAGGTGCGCGGCGACCTGTGGGATTTCCCGTTCTCCGACCCGCGCACCGGCGAGTTCCGCATCGCCGGCCAGGTCGAGGGCGTGAAACTGGCCTACGTGCCGGCGAGCCTCGAGGCCAGCCCGGCCGACTCCGCGCTGCCCGCCTGGCCGGCCTTCGAGCAGGTGGCGGGCGAACTGGTGTTCGACCGTGCGTCGATGGCGATCCGCAACGCCAGCGGCAAGGTGTACGGCGCGGCGCTGCAGCGCGTCAACGGCGCGATCCCCGACCTCGAGCACCCGGTGCTCGCCATCGACGGCCTGGTGCGCGGGCCGGCTGCGGAGCTGCTGCGCTACGTGCATGCATCGCCCCTGCAGGCGTGGTCGGGCGGCAGCTTCGCCCAGTCCACCGCCACCGGCGCGGCCGAGCTGAAGCTGGACCTGCGCATCCCGCTCGACGACGTCGACCGCACGCAGGTCAAGGGCAGCGTCGTGCTGGCCGGCAACGACGTGCGGCTGCGCCCCGACGTGCCCCTGCTGGCCGCCGCACGCGGCCGGGTCGACTTCACGCAGGACGGCGTCCGGCTCGTCAACACCGCTGCGCGTGTGCTGGGCGGCGACATGAACTTCGACGGTGGCACGCAGCCCGACGGCGCGCTGCGCTTCAACGGCCAGGGCACCGTCACGGCCGAGGCCCTGCGGCGCGCGGACGAACTGGGCGGCGCCGCGCGCCTGGCCTCGGCCTTGAGCGGCCAGCTGGCCTACCGGCTGTCGCTCGGCTTCGTCGACGGGCAGGTCGAAGCCACGCTGAGCAGCCCGCTCACCGGCCTGGGCATCGACCTGCCGGCTCCGCTGGGCAAGCCCGCCGAGCAGCCGATGCCGCTGCGCCTGGAGACCCGCCTGCAGCGCGGGGCGGGCGCCGGCGCGCCGCTGCGCGACACGCTGCGGCTGGACCTGGGCGGCGTGCTGCAGGCGCAGTACCTGCGCGACCTATCCGGCCCCGTGCCGCGGGTGCTGTCGGGCGGCATCGGCGTGCGCGCACCGGCGCCGCAGCCGGCGGCGGGCGTGCAGGCGCAGGTGGTGTTGGCCAGCCTCGACGTCGATGCGTGGCAGGGGGCGATCGAGCGCCTGGGCGGCAGCCCTGCCGCCCCCACCGGCCCCGCCGCGCCCGGGGGCGCCGACGGCTACCGGCCGACGACGCTGAAGCTGCAGGTGCAGGAGCTGGCAGCCAGCAGCCGAACGCTCACCCGGGTGGCGGCGAGCGTGAGCGAGGCGGACGACGGCACCTGGCGCGCCAGCGTCGACGCCGCGGAGATGAACGGCGACCTCGAATGGCGGCCGCCGCGCGGCGGCGGCGCGGCCGGCCGGCTGTACGCGCGGCTGAAGCGGCTGTCGCTGCCGCCCAGCGAGGCGCAGACCGTCGAGACCTACCTCGCCAGCTCGCCCAACAGCGTGCCGGCGCTGGACATCGTCGTCGACGACTTCGAGCTCTCCGGCAAGCGCCTGGGCCGGGTCGAGGTGCAGGCCGTCAACCGCGGCAGCGGGCTCGCGCGCGACTGGCGCCTGACCAAGCTGGAGGTGGCCGTGCCCGAGGCGCGGCTGGCGGGCACCGGCCAGTGGACCGGCGGCGGCCGCAGCCGCAGCCGCATGGTGATGGACTTCCAGCTCGACCTGTCGGACAGCGGCGCGTTCGCCGAGCGGCTGGGCCTGGGCCGGGTGCTGCGCGGCGGCAAGGGCCGCATGAACGGGCAGATCGCCTGGGACGGCTCGCCGCTCGCCTTCCACGTGCCTTCGCTCGACGGGCGCGTGCACCTCGCGCTGGATGCGGGGCAGTTCCTGAAGGTGGCCCCCGGCATGGGCCGGCTGTTGGGCGTGCTGAGCCTGCAGGCGCTGCCGCGGCGGCTGACGCTGGACTTCCGCGATCTCTTCGGCGAGGGCTTCGCCTTCGACAACGTCACCGGCGACGTCACCATCCGCAACGGCGAGGCGCAGACCAACAACCTGCGCATGCGCGGCGTGCAGGCCGCGGTGCTGATGGAGGGCCGCGCCGACATCGAGGACGAGACGCAGGACCTGCGGGTGATCGTCGTGCCCGAGCTGAACGCCGGCACCGCGTCGCTGGCGTACGCGGTGATCAACCCGGCGCTGGGGCTGGGCAGCTTCGTCGCGCAGATGTTCCTGCGCAAGCCGCTGATGGCGGCGAGCACCCGGGAGTTCCACATCTCGGGCACCTGGGCCGATCCGAAGGTCGAGCGCGTAGCGCGGGCGCTGGATGCGCCGCTGCCCGACATGGACCGGCCCGCCTCCGCACCCCTCCCGTCCCGTCCCCCGGAGAACCGACCATGAAGATCGCCGCGCTGCAGATGGTGTCCACGCCCGATGTCGACCGCAACCTCGCCGCCGCGCAGCGCCTCATCGCCGAGGCCGCGGGCGGCGGCGCGGCGCTGGTGGCGCTGCCCGAGTACTTCTGCCTGATGGGCCGGCGCGACACCGACAAGCTCGCCCACGCCGAGACCCCGGGCGACGGGCCGATCCAGCGCTTCCTGTCGGAGGCCGCCCGCACGCACGGCCTCACCGTCATCGGCGGCACGCTGCCGATGAAGACCGCCGACCCCGCGCGCGCACGCAACACCTGCTGCGTGTACGGCCCCGACGGCGCGCTGCTCGCCCGCTACGACAAGCTGCACCTCTTCCGCTACGACAACGGCAAGGAACGCTACGACGAGGGCGCGGTGCTGGAGGCCGGCGACCTGCCGGTGGCGGTCGACCTGCCGACCGCGCAGGGGCCGCTGCGCACCGGCCTGTCGGTCTGCTACGACCTGCGCTTTCCCGAGCTGTACCGCGCGATGTCCTTCACCGAAGGCGAAGGCCCCTGCGACCTCATCAGCGTGCCGGCCGCCTTCACCTACCCGACCGGCCAGGCCCACTGGGAGCTGCTGCTGCGCGCCCGGGCGGTGGAAAACCAGTGCTACGTCATCGCGGCCGCGCAGGGCGGCACGCACGAGAACGGCCGCCGCACCTGGGGGCACAGCATGGTCGTCAACCCGTGGGGAGAGGTGGTCGCGGTGCAGGCGGAGGGCGAGGGCGTCGTGATGGCCGAACTCGACCGCGCGCGCATGGCCGCCGTGCGCATGCAGCTGCCCGCGCTGGGGCACCGGCGCCTGGGCTGACGGCCCGCCCCCGCGGCCTTCAGGCGCCCAGGCGCAGCGCGCGCGCCGCGTTGATCGCCTGTGCGCGATTGCCGACGCTCAGCTTCGCGTAGATGTTCTTCAGGTGGAACTTGACGGTGTTCTCGGAGACGAAGAGCCGCGTCGCGATCTCCTTGTTCGACACGCCGTTGCACAGGAACAGCAGCATCTCCTGCTCCCGCTCCGACAGCGGGCTCAGCGCCGCGGCCCGCGGCGCGGGGCGTTCGGCCGGCCACGGCAGGCCGGCGCCGGCGGCCGCCAGCAGCGCCTCCACGTAGCGGCGGGCGCCGCGGTCGTGGTCGCCGGCCACCGGATCTTCCGGCGCAGCGAGCAGTTGCCGGTGTTCGTGCTGCAGCATCTCCACCACCGCCGGGCCTTCGTCGAGGAAGCTGCGCACCAGCCCGCCCGGACGCGCCAGCCCCAGCGCCTTGCGCAGGCTGCGGTGCGCCGCGTTCAGCAGGCCCTTGCGCCGCTGCAGCAGCGCGTCCAGCACCAGCAGCTTGACCTGGCGCTGCAGGCGCCCCGGCTGCCGGGAAGACTCCGCCGCGAAGTGCCGCGAGGCGCCCAGCAGGTCGTCGCGGTGGATCGCGAGCCGCAGGCGCCCGAAACCGTCGCCCTCGATGTCCTCGGCCAGCAGCACCCAGCCCGGCGGCACGGCCTGGCCGGCAGGGCCGATGCGCTCGGCGATCGCCTGCGCACGCTGCAGCTCGCCGGTGGCGATGGCGCGCCGCACGCGCTCCCAGTCGGCGAGCCGGACCAGCCGCGGCCAGTGGCTGTCGTGGCCGATGCGCTCCAGCTGCTCGACGGCCTCGGCGGCCTGTTCGGGCCGCCCGCGCGCCTCGTGCATGCGCGAGATGGCGATGTGCGCGATGGCGATGAAGTCGGGAATCGCCGATTCGGCGATCGCCTGGCGGCTGGCCGCGGCCAGCGTCTCCATCTCCGCCAGCTCGTTGGCCTCGTACAGCGCCCAGAGCATGCAGGCCGGCAGCGCCGTGGCGGCGGTGGACTTGTCCAGCCGCGCCTGCGGCTCCGACAGGCCGGCGCGCAGGTGGGCCAGCGCCTCCTGCAGCCGCCCCTCGGCCATCAGGTTCGCGCCGCCCACCGCCGCCGTGTAGCCGCCGCTGAACGAGGCGCCGCCGCGCCGGTTGTGCGTGCGGGCCATCGCCAGCACCTTGCGTGCGGATTCGAAGTCGCCGGCGGCGACCTTGCCGAACGCCAGCAGGTTGGCCGCCGCGCCCAGCTCGAAGGCCGGGAAGCCGCCGTCGGCGCGGTGCCAGATCTCCTGCTTGTCGACGGCGCGCACGGCGCCGTGCAGGTCGTCCTCGAACACCGCGGCCATGGCCAGCGCGAAGTCGGGGTGCGTCGTCGTGCCCACGTCGCCGCGGCCGCGGTGCTGCGCCAGCACGCCCACCAGCGGGCGCAGCTTGTCGCGCCGGCGCAGGAAGGTCAGCGCGTACGCCGCCTTGATCGCCAGCGCGGGCTGCAGCGCGACGGAGTCGAAGGGCAGGGCCTCGTACCAGCGCTCGACGGTGACGAGCTCGGCGCTCGCGATCAGCCGCGACGCCCAGGCGCTGAGCGTCTGCCCGGCCAACGCCCAGTCGCGCGCCTGCAGCGCATGGAACACCGCCTCCTCGTGCAGGTCGTGCGCCACGTACCAGCGCGCCGCCTGCGCATGCACTTCCTGCGCCTGCTCGGGCGACGTGCGCCGCAGGCCGGCCGCCAGGAAGCTGGCGAAGAGCCCGTGGTACTTGAACCAGTGGCCGCCGGCGTCGAGCGGCCGCACGAAGAGGCCGGCGGCGTCGAGCTGCGCGAGCAGCAGGCGCGCATCGCCGAAGCCGGTGACGGCCTCGCACAGGGGCGCGCACATCCGCCGCAGCAGCGATGTGCGCAGCAGGAACGCCTGCGTGCGCGGCGGCTGCAGCGAGACGACGTTGTCGGTGAGGTATTCGGCCAGCTCGCGCGGGCCGTCGCTGTCGAGGCCGTCGAGCGCATCGCGCACCGCCGGGTTGGCCAGCGCGAGGCGGTAGAGCTGCAGCCCCGCGGGCCAGCCCTCGGTGCGCTGGTGGATGGCCTCGACCTCCTCGCGCCGCAGGCCCAGCGTGGTGTCGGCCGCGAAGAACTGCGCCGCCTCGTCGCACGAGAAGCGCAGGTCGTCGGCGCGCAGCACGAAGGCCTGGCGGTTGACCAGCAGCGTGGCCAACCCCAGCTCGGGCAGCGTGCGCGAGCTGATGAACAGCCGCACCCGCGCGGGCAGGTGCTGCAGCAACGCGCGGAAGAAGTGCAGCACCGTCTCGCTGCGCAGCGCCTGGAATTCGTCGAGGAACACCGCGACCGGCTCGCCCAGCCGCGACAGGCGGTCGAGCAGCCAGTCCGACAGGTCGCGGCCCGCGTCCGTGCCGGCGCCGCCGGGCCTGCCGCCCGCGGGCCGGCGCTCGAGCCGGGCCGCCACCGCCTCCATGTGGGCCTCGAGGCGCTGCGGGTCGTTGTCGGCCTCGTCGAGGCTCAGCCACGCGGTGCGCCAGCCGCGGGCACTGCAGGCCTGCAGGATCTGCTGCATGGTGGTCGTCTTGCCGCTGCCCGCCGGCCCCTGCAGCACGGCGACCGGCTCGCAGCCCTCACGCAGCACACGCGCGACGATGCCGCTGCGTTGGATCGCCCCTGCGTAGCTCGGGGGCGGGAACAGCTTGTACATGCGGATGTCGACCGGCGGGCTCTCGGGTGCTTCGGTGGCCTGCACCACGCCGTCTCGGGGCGCCATGGTGCCTAGGCCTGCGGGGCGAATGCGTGGTGCACCGCACGTTCCCGGCGTGCTTGCCCAGGCGGTGTGGCGCGGGCTGTCGCCAGCGGCATCGCCATCGTTCGTTGGCCCTCCCTGGGCTTGATCTTGAGTCGCATCTCGTCACTGCCTTCGTGCGCTGCAATCCGCCGCGGCAGTGGCCTGCCGCCGTTTGCAATGTCCAAAAAGTATCCCCGTTGTCGGGAGGCTTGAGGGGGGTGATGCGGCCGGTGTTTTCCCGTGCCGGAGCTGATTGGAAGTTCCACCCTTTTGGGTAGGCCAGCAGCCCGGGCAGGCGCCTACAACCTCGCCCTGCAAACGGCCGTCGATGCCGTTGCTGATGGACACGACAAAGGAGACAAGCGATGGTCGAGCGACTGGTTCGGTGGCTCATGGCTGCGGCATGGCTGCTGCTGTGCACGGCCTGTGGCGGCGGTGGCGGCTACAGCGGCAAGCCGGCCGCGCCGGCACCTTCGAGCGGTGCGTCGGCGCCGGCGTCGTTCGCCACCGCGCAGGACTTCCTGGTGGCGCGCGTGCAGCCGCGGCTCGACTACTGCCGCACCTGCCATGTGGCCGGCGGTGTGGCCGACACCGAGGCTGGCGCACGCATGCGGCTCGGCGCAGATCGTGCCGACGACGAGGCGCATCTCAAGGCCTCATGGACCGCCATGGGCGGCAACAGCCCGGTCTCCCGCATCCTGCTGATGGCGTCGGGGCAGGCGGGTGCCCACAGCGGCGGCACGCCGTGGCCGGTGGACGGCGATGCCTACCGCGATGTCTCGGTGATGCTCGCCTGTCTAGACAAGCCGGATGAATGCATGCCGAAGATCGCCGCGCTGTCGACCGGCGCGGTGGCGCAGGCGCAGCCCCTGCTCGGCGGCCGGCGGGGCTCTTCGGCGTTCGAGCTCCACTGCGAAGGCCTCGACGGCACGACCCCGCGCGGCGACGATGCCGAGCTGCCGGTGGACCCGCGCACGCTGGTCGTCAACGGCGCCAACGTGGGCAAGGCGGTGTACTTCAATGCCTTCTACGAGAACTGCCTCGTCAACCAGCCGGCGTCGATGCAGCCGCCCAAGACCTGCGGCGAGTACCGCCGGGGCCGGGACGCAGGCTGGGAGCTGCTGAACCGCGGCGACGCGATCAAGCAGGGCCCGGTGGTCACCGCGGCGCAGTTCGGCAGCCGGTGGCACGACTGGGGCATGAGCAGCCGCCCGGACAACTTCGACGAACTGCTGCGCCTGCAGGTCGGCCTGTCGCAGGCGCCGTTCGACAACCCCTACCCGCTGCCGGGCGAGGATCCCAACCTGACCGGCGGCGGCTCCGGGCAGCTGCCGATCGGCTACGTGCAGACACGCGACGCCGAGGGCCGGTGGACCGGCAGCGTGTCCGGCGGCTACAGCTGCGCGAGCTGCCATGCCGGCACCATCGGCGAACGTGCGCAGGGTCTCGGCGGGATGTGGGGGCTGGGCGCGTCTGCGCTCGACGGCGCCGTCCAGGCCCGCCTGCAACGCGGGCAGAGCGACGCGGTCACCGGGTTCGAGGTGGGCAAGTTCGTGATGTCGGACTGGGACTCGCTGGACACCGTGCCGAACCCGCAAAAGTACGCCGCGTCGCACATGCCATCGCGCCAGGACACGCCGGCCTGGTGGAACACCGGATCGCGGCCGCGCAAGTTCTTCGACGGCGGGCCCTCGTCGAACTCGCTGCGCATCCTCTCCTCCGCGTTCCTGCTGTACAGCGGCACCGGCGCCGAGAAGCGCGCCTATTCCGACCAGATCGCGATGAATGCTTCGCTGGCGATCGACTCGATCCGCGCGCCCAAGTACCCGCTGCCGGTCGACACCGCCCTGGCGGAGCAGGGCGCGGTGCTGTTCCACACCAAGGACCTGTGGGCCCAGCCCGGCAATGCCCAGCGCATCCGGCCGGCGGGCGGCAACGGCTCGTGCGCCGGCTGCCACGGCGCGTACTCGCCGCGCTTCGTCAACGACAAGGCCTACCTGTCCACGCCGGCGCTCGAAGGAATCGCCGCGCATATCTCGCCGGTCGAGGCGATCGGCACCGACCGACTCCGCGTCGACCAGCTCTCCGGCATCTTTGCCGACGTGTGGGACAAGAGCTGGTGGAGCTACCCCGAGGGCCGGCCCGGCTACGTGCCGCCCGAGTCCAAGACGCCGCAACAGGAGGCCGCCGACGAGAACCTGGGCGCGCCCGGCCGCGTGCTCGGCGCCTGCCGCTGGCGCCCGGGCGTCGTCGGCTACCTGGCGCCGCCGCTCTACGGCGTGTGGGCCTCGGCGCCGTACCTGCACAACGGCAGCGTGCCGACGATCGAGCAGCTGCTGGATCCGTCGTCCCGCCCGTCGATCTGGCGCCGCCAGGCGCGCACGGTCGACGGCGTCACCGGGCCCGACACGCGGCTGGACGCGCTCGACACCGCACGCCTGGGCTGGAAACACGACACGCTGAGCTGCGACCCCGCCGCCACGACCAAGTGGCTGAGCTGTGCGCCTGTGCGTGACCAGGCGACGATCTTCGAGTCCTTCAGCGGCAACGCCCCGCCGGTGCAGAACGGCAGCTCCGCCGAGCGCATGATCTACAACACCCGCATCCCCGGCAACGGCAACCAGGGCCACGAGTTCACCGATGTGCTGACCCGCCAGGAGCGCGCGGCCCTCATCGAATACCTGAAGACCCTGTGATGCGCTGGCTGCTGTTGCTGGCGGTGCTCGCGGGCCTGTGCGGGCCGGCGCGGGCCGCGCGGATCGGCGAGGCGGCACCGGACTTCGAGCGCGCCGCGCTGGCGGCGGCGGGCGAGCCGCCCTCGCAGCGGCTCGCCGGGCTGCGCGGGCGGGTCGTGCTGCTCGACTTCTGGGCGTCGTGGTGCGCGCCTTGCCGGCAGTCGCTGCCGGTGTACGAACAACTGCAGTCCGCGCTGGCGGACCAGGGCTTCGTGCTGGTCGCCGTCAACGTCGACCGGAACGTGCAGGACGCGCAGCGCCTGCTGGCGACGCTGCGGCTCGAGGCGCTCGCCCGGCACGCGGTGCACGACGCAGACGGCCGGGTGGCCACGCTGTACGGCGTGCAAGCCATGCCCTCGAGCTACCTGATCGACCGCCGCGGCGTCGTGCGGGCCGTGCATGCCGGCTTCCGCCCCGGCGACGTGGCTGCGCTGCGCCATTCGATCCTTCAATTGCTGGAAGAACGATGAACATCCGAAGTCTGCTTGCGCCGCTGCTGCCGGCGCTGCTGCTGAGCGCCTGCGCCGGCCCCGTGCCGGCGCCCTGGCAGCGCGGCGACCTGGCCCGGCCCGAGATGGCCTGGGAGCCCGATCCGCTCGGCAGCGCGGCGCGTGGCCAGGCCTATCGGAGCAAGGAGGCCGCCACGGGCGGCGGGACGGCGGCCGGTGGCGGCTGCGGTTGCCGGTGAGGCGCGGCGCATGACGAGCTCCACTCCCCCCTGCGGCGTGCTGGCCGCGCTGACCGCGGCGGCCCTCGCGATCCCGGCGCCCGCCGGGGCCGGCGAAGCGCCCGGCGCACCGCTGCAGCTCGACTACCGTTTCAGCGCCTACCGCGAAGGCCGCCTGGGCGCGGGCCGGCTGGCCGCCGGCAGCGGCGAGCGCTACCACGTCGACTCGCACCTGCTGCGCGCCGCGAAGACGCTCGACGGCACGACCGAACTGGCGGCCGAACTGGCGATCGAGACGATGGGCGGCGCCTCCCCCTGGTTCGTCACGCCCGGGGCCGACGGCAGGCCGCTGCAGGTGATGAGCGGCGCCAGCATCTCCGAACGCCGGCAGGCCGTGAAGCTCGGCGGCACGCACCGCCTCGGCGAGGCCAGCATCGGCGTGACCGCGAGCTACTCGCACGAGCGCGACTACCGCTCGGCCGGCATCGGCGTCGAGGGCAGCTGGTCCTTCAACCAGCAGCTCGACACGCTGAGCGCCGGCCTGGCCTACACCGACAACCGCCTGTCGCCGACCGAAGGCGGCAGCGCGCGCTTCCCGGGCCGCATCGAGCGGGCGTCCAGCCACGAGTTCACCGGCGTCATCGGCTACGCCCGCGTGCTGGACGCGCACACGCAGGTGCAGGCCAGCCTGAGCTACAGCCGGCTCGGCGGCCACCTGTCCGACCCGTACAAGCTCGCCTACGTGGGCGGTGCGCTGCTGGCCGACCAGCGGCCCGATGGGCGGCAGGAGCTGGCCTGGCTGACCCGGCTGCGCCGGCACGTGCCGGCCTGGGGCGCCACGCTGCACCTGGACTACCGCTACTTCTCGAACGACTGGCGGGTGCGCTCGCACACCGTGGACGCCGCCTGGTACCAGCCGCTGCCGCAGGGCTGGCAGGTGGTGCCCCGCATGCGGTGGTACAGCCAGAGCCAGGCCTTCTTCTACGCGCCCTACTACCAGGGTGCACGCGCCGACCACTTCAGTTCCAGCGACTACCGCCTGTCGCCCTACGGCGCGCTGAGCCTGAGCCTGGAGGCCTCGCGGCAGATCGACGACTGGACCGTGCGGCTGCGCTACGAGACCTACCGCAGCGGACGCCGCTTCGCGCTGCGCCGGGTGGACATGGAGCACCCGGGCCTCGTCGACTTCCAGGTGCTGTCGATCGCGGTCGGCAAGCCGTTCTGACGCCGTGACGGGCGCACGGGAGAGGACGCCGCGCGAAGGCGGCCAGGACGCCGGCGCCGGCACCTTGCGCCACGCCTTCCGCGCGATGGGCGGCCCCTGCGAGGTAAGGTTGCAGGCGGACGACCCGGCGCTCGCGGCGCGCGCCGCCCGGGCGGCCGAGGCGGAGGTGCGCCGCCTGGAGGCACGCTTCTCGCGCTACCGCGCCGACAGCATCGCCAGCCGCATCAACCGCAGCGCGGGCAGCGGCACGGCGATCGAGGTCGATGCCGAGACCGCGGCGCTGATCGACTACGCGCAGACCGCGTGGGTGCAGAGCGAAGGCCTCTTCGACATCACCTCGGGCGTGCTGCGCCGCGTATGGGACTTCCATGCGGCGCGTGTGCCGTCGCAGGCGGAGATCGCGCCGGTGCTCGCGCTCGTCGGCTGGCAGCAGGTGCGCTGGCGGCGCCCGTGGCTGTCGCTGCCGGTGGCCGGCATGGAGCTGGACTTCGGCGGCTACGTCAAGGAGTACGCGGCCGACCGCGCGGCCGCCGCGGCCCGGACGGCAGGGGCGTGCCACGGCTTCGTCGAGCTGGGCGGCGACATCGCGCTGGTCGGCCCGCATGCCGACGGCGCGCCGTGGCGGATCGGCATCCGCCATCCCCGCGAGCCCGCACGGGCGGCCGCCGAGCTGCGGCTCGCCCGCGGCGCCGTGGCCAGCAGCGGCGACTACGAGCGCTGCTTCGAGCAGGGCGGACGGCGCTACAGCCATCTGCTCGACCCCCGCAGCGGCTGGCCGGTGCAGGGCGGCCTGGCCGCGGCCAGCGTGGTGGCCGGGCAGTGCCTGGTCGCCGGCACGGCCACGACGATCGCGATGCTCAAGGGCGCCGGCGATGGCCTGCGCTGGCTGCAGGCGCTGGGCCTGCCATACCTCGCGGTCGACCACCACGGGACGCCGCACCCCGGCGGCGGCTGGACCGCCGCGCCGGGCGCCGATCCGCCGTGCGAAGACTACCCGTTCGTGTGGCGTGGCGACGAAGCCCGCTGCCTACCCTGAACGTCCCCACAAGGGCCGCGAGGCCCGCACATGGCGCCCCGGCCCCGGGCCCGGGCGCGCCGCACAGGAGACCGGTTGTCGTCATGGCGCCCTCGAAACATCCCCCCCCGCGCGCCGCGCTGCGCGAACGGCTCGCCCACCTGGTGATCGGCCACCCCCTGGCCGTGCTGCTCGCGATGGCGGCGCTCACCGTGTTCTTCGCGGTCGGTGCGATGCGCCTGGACGCGCGGACCATCTTCTCCGACCTGTTCCCGAAGAACCATCCGTTCGTGCAGGTGTTCAAGGACCACCTGAACTTCGGCAACCCGCTGACCGTCACGCTGATGGTCAAGCGCGTCGACGGGCGCGACATCTACGAGGCCGACACGCTGGACAAGGTGTGGCGGCTGTCGCGCGACATCGACCTCGCGCCCAACGTCGACCACGACCAGATCCTGTCGATCGCGACCTCGAAGGCGCGCTATACGGTGGTGACGCCCGACGGCATCTACTCGAACCCGATCATGGACGAGCAGCTGCCCACGACGCCGGCCGAGCTGCGCGAGATCCGCCGCCGCGTCGACGAATCACCGGGCGCGCGCAGCTTCCTGGTGTCGGCCGACGCCCGCGCCACCGTGATCAACGCGACCTTCATCGAGGAGGGCCTCGACTACGGCGAGCTCTTCGCCTACGTGCAGAAGCTCGTGGCCGAGCAGCGCGATGCGCGGCACGAGATCCATGTCGCCGGCTTTCCGACCATGACCGGCTGGATCTACCACTTCGGCGACGACACGGCGAAGATCTTCGCGCTGACGCTGCTGCTGATGTTCGGTGCGCTGGCGCTGCACATGCGCAACATCACCGGCATCGTCACGCCGGTGGTCGTCAGCGCGGTGTCGGCCATCTGGGGCTTCGGCCTGGTCGGCTGGCTGGGCCTGCCGGTCGAGCCGCTGCTGATGGTGGTGCCGCTGCTGCTCATCGCGCGCTGCTTCAGCCACTGCGTGCAGGCGACCGAGCGCTACTACGAGCTGCTGGAGCGCGTGGGCGAGCCGCGCGAGGCCGCCCGGCTCTCGCTGGTGTCGCTGATGTGGCCGGGCACCCTGGGCATCTTCACCGACGTCTGCGGGCTGCTGCTGGTGGCGCTCGCGCCCATCCCGGCGATGGAGCGCTTCGCCCTCTTCACCGGCTTCTGGGCGATGAACCTGGTGCCCACCAGCGTCTTCCTGACGCCGGTGCTGCTGAGCCTGCTGCCGCGGCCGCGCAACCTCGACCACCTGCTGGCGCGCGGCGGCCGCGGCGGCGTGCTGCAGTCCGGGATGCAACGCCTGCTGCAGGGCCTGGGCACGCTCTCCCATGGCCGGCGGGCGCGCTGGAGCGCCACCGCGTTCGCGCTGCTCACGGCCGCCTCGCTGGTGCTGATGACACGCGTGCAGATCGGCAACCCGGTGGAGGGCAGCAACCTGCTGCACGAGGGCTCGCAGTTCAACACCGCGGTGCGCGAGATCAACCGGCACTTCCCCGGCCTGATGACGCTGGAGGTGATCTTCGAAGGCAAGGGCGAACGCATCGCGCGCCAGCACGACACGCTGGCGACCATGCAGCGGCTGCAGCGCTGCCTGGAGGCGGGCCCCAACCCGCCGACCGCCACGCTGTCCTTCGCCGACTATGCGCTGGAGGCCAACCGCGTGTTCAACGGCGGCAACCCGAAGTGGTCGCCGATCGACGGCGACGACGCCTCGGCCGCCGGCGCCGCCACCGCGCTGATGGCCGGCACCAACGCGAAGACCTACCTGAACGTCATCGACTTCGAGCAGAAGAACGCCACCGTCTCGCTCTGGTACGCCAACAACCGGCAGCCGACGGTGGACGCCGCGCTGGTGCAGGCGCGCCGCTGCATCGCCGAGGTGGGGCCGGACCACCCCGGCTTCCGCATCCGGCTGGCCTCGGGCGCGATCGCGCTGCAGCAGTCGATCAACGAGACGGTGGCGGTGTACCACTGGATCATCCTGGGGGCGCTGAACCTGGTGATCTTCGTCGGCTGCTCGCTGGCCTACCGCTCGCTCGCCGCCGGTGCGCTGCTGCTGGTGCCGGTCAACCTCGCCAACGCGATGCTCACCGCCGCGATGGTGCTCGCCGGCATGGGGCTCGACGTGAACTCGCTGCCCATCCTCGCGATCGGCATCGGCGTGGGCATCGACTACGGCATCTACCTGCTCACCCGCATCTGCGAGGAATACCACGGCGCCGGCCGCGACATCGGCGCGGCGATCGGCGTGTCGCTCGCCACCTGCGGCAAGGCCATCTTCTTCACCGCCGGGCTGATGACGCTGGGGCTCGCGCCCTGGTGCCTGTCGGAGCTCAAGTTCCTGTCCGACACCGGCCTGCTGCTGATGGTGGTGATGCTGATCAACATGGTGCTGGCGCTGCTGCTGGTGCCGCTGCTGGTCTACCTCTTCAAGCCCCGCTTCCTCGACGCCGACCTGTCCGTGATGTCGGAAGCGCTGCCCGCCCCCGGCGCCGCCGGCGCGGCCTGATTCCCCGGGGCGAGGTGCCCCACCTGCAAGGAGACAACGATGCACATCCGCAAGTACGGCTTCGACTACGGCCGCCGCCACTTCCTGCGCCAGCAGGCGCTGGGCGCGGCCACCGCCGGCGTGCTCACGCCGCTGTGGCCGCTGATCGCGAGCGCGGGCGACGTGAGCAAGGCCTACCCCGACGAACTGCTGTCGATCGATGCCCACACCAAGGGCAGGCTGAAGGCCGGCGACACCGTCACCGCGGACAACGTCGACATCGTCAAGCACCTGCTCGATCCGGTGGTGCTGAAGCAGGTGAAGGAGATGGGCCGGCGCATCAAGCTCGTGCCCTCGACCACCGACGTGACGCGGCTCTACCCGCACGAGTACCTCGAGGCCACGCTGCGCAACCAGGGCAAGGCCGTGCTCGATAAGGACGGCAACGTCTTCACGCGCGACGGCAAACCCTGGATCGGCGGCAACCCGTTCCCCAACGGCAAGGACGCGCTGGAGCTGTTCTCCAACCTCACGCTGTCCTGGGGCCGGCACGACAGCTCGATCTACGCGGTGCGCGACTGGGAGATCGGCCCCGACGGCAACGCGGCCTACCAGTACGACTTCGTGTGGGTGGAGGAGAACACCGCGGCGCGCACCGGCGCGGGCGGCCCGTACCTCAAGGGCGAGGAGGACAAGCTGCGCTACCAGTCGGTGTTCTTCGCCTCGCCGACGGACGTGAAGGGCACCTCGTACCTCAACACCTGGTACTACGACCAGCGCAAGCTGCCCGAGCTGGTGGGCTACCTGCCGGCGTTCAAGCGGGTGCGCAAGTTCCCGGCCAACCAGCGCTTCGAGCCGCTGGTGGCCGGCATGGCGTTGTACCTGTCCGATGCCTGGGCCGCCGGCGACCCGATGCTGACCTGGGGCAACTACAAGGTCGTGGGCCGCGGGCCCTTCCTCGGCGCGGTGTCGCAGAACTGGTACGGCGACCATCCCAACTGGGAGCGGCCGGTGCACGGCGGCCCGAAGAACCAGACCTTCTTCGACACGCACATGGAGCTGTGTCCCGAGGTGGTGGTGATCGAGGCCGAGCCGGTGGGCTTCCCGCGGGCGCCGGTGGGCAAGAAGCGCGTGTGGATCGACGTGCGCAACATGATGTACGTGGCCTACGTCACCTACGACCGGCGCGGTGAAGTGTTCAAGTCCTTCGAGCCGCAGTACAGCCTGTACGAGAAGGGCAATCAGCGCGTGATGGACGGCGCCCACACCGCGTGGTCGTGGACGGCGGTGCAGTGCCACAGCGTGCAGGACAACCGCATGTCGCGCTTCGTGCAGGCCAAGGGCGTCACCGGCGGCTACACCTCGGGCTACAACCGCGCCGACCTGCGCGAGAAGTACCTGACCGAGCAGGCCATCCAGCGCATGGGGACCTGAGCATGCGCAACAAGCTGTTCACGCTGCTCGGCACGCTGGGCATGGTCACCTCGTGCATCGCGGCGGGCGCCGTCGGCGCGCCGGCCGAGGCGATGACCGTGGCATTGCGCGGCACGCCGCACGATGCCCTCTTCGACCTGGCCTTCGACGGCCGCATCGGCGTTGCGGTCGGCGCGCATGGCTCGGTCTACCGCAGCGACGACGGGGGCACGCGCTGGCGCCGCTCGCCCGAGCTGCGCAGCGACGTGGCGCTGCTGGGCGTCGCGGTGCGGGGCGGCCGCTGCATCGCGGTGGGCCAGCAGGGCACGGTGCTCACCAGCCCCGACTGCATCCAGTGGACGGTCGCCGCGCCGGTCACGGCCGCGCGGCTGACCTCGGTGGCGATGAACCGCCGCGGCCTGGCCTACGCGGTCGGCGCGTTCGGCACGCTGCTGAAGTCCGACGATGCCGGCCGCCACTGGCAGGTGGTGCCGATCGACTGGTCGCGCATCGGCGCGCTCCCGGCCGAGCCGCACCTGTACGCCGTGCACGTCGACGACGACGACGGCGTCGTGGTGGCCGGCGAGTTCGAGCTGATCCTGCGCAGCACCGACGGCGGGGCGCAGTGGAAGCTGTTGCACCGCGGTGAGCGGTCGCTGTTCGGCCTGCGCCTGCTGGAGGGCGGCCGCGGCTACGCGGTGGGCCAGAGCGGCGCGCTGCTGTCGACCCTGGACGGTGGTGCCACCTGGCGCTCGCTGCCCACCGGCATGCAGTCGATCCTGACCGGCATCGACGCCGATGCCAACGGCCGGGTGGTGCTGTCCGGCGTGAACGTGGTCGCGCTCAGCAGCGACGGCGGCGCGAGCTGGCGGCAGCTGCCGTCGCGTGCGGCCATCCGCGGCTGGCAGCAGTCCGTGGCCCGTGCGGTCGATGCCCAGGGCCGGCCGCGGTTCCTCACGGCGGGTGCCGGCGGAACGATCCTGCAGATCAACGACGAGGAGGTGGCGAAGTGATCCCTGTCCATGAGATGGGCGCGCGTGCGCGCCGTTGCGCACCGGCCGTGCTGGCGATGGCGGCGTGCCAGTGCCTGGCCGCGGACTGGTCGGTGTCCGGCATGCTGCGCGAGGAGATCGCCGCGCCGGTCGACACCCGCGCCAACGCGGCCAGCAGCCACGGCAACCTGTTCAACGGCGTGCCAGTGGCCAATACCGGCCTGGGCCCGGTGCTGGCCCCGGGCAGCAGCCCGGCGACGCTGGGGCGGCCGCGGTCGCTGGCCGGCAAGAACGACCTGAACCTGCTGGCCACGCGCGTCGAGCTGAACCTCGATGGCAAGTTCGGCGAGCGCTGGGCGCTGCACGGCAAGCTGCGCGGCTTCTACGACGCGGCCTACGGCAGCGGCGTGCTCGACGGCGGCAACGCCTACCGCCAGCCCTTGCGCGGCAGCGGCGGCGGCACGGCGTTCGAGAAGGCCGGCAAGTCCTACGCGGTCGACCTGCCGGCGCTCTACCTCGACTACAACGACGGCCCGCTGTGGGTGCGCATCGGCAACCAGCAGATCGCGTGGGGCGAGGCGATCTTCTTCCGCGTGCTCGACGTGCCCAACGGCCTGGACCTGCGGCGCCACTCGATCCTCGACGTGGCGGCCGAGGAGTACGCCGACAAGCGCGTGTCGTCGCCCGCCATCCGCGCGAGCTGGCGTGCCGGCAACGATTGGGAGGTGGAAGGTTTCACCAGCCGCTTCCAGCCCACGGTGCTGGCTGGCGCCGACTCGGCCTACAACCTGATCCCGAACCAGTTCGAGGTGCACCAGCGCGAGGGCTACGGCGCGGTGCGCAACAAGTGGAACTTCGGCGCTCGCCTGAAGGGCCGCATCGGCGACACCGGTGTGCAGCTGATGGCCACCAGCCGCATCAACCCCGACGGTGTGTTCCGCTGGACCGATTCGAAGGCCGGCCCGATGAGCGGCACGGCCTTCGAGGCCGGCAGCACGCGCGGCGTCTACAGCGCGGCCGAATGGTTCCGCTACGCGAACCTGGTGCGGCTGGACCCGGTGACCGCGCTGCAGAGCGCGCTCAACGAGTTCCCGGCGTCGCAGGGCCTGGGGTCGGCGGCGGTGGCGCAGGGCTGCGGCGGCAACGTCTCGGCCGGCAACCGCATCACGTTCCCGACGGCCGCGTCGGCCGCCTGCATGCTCGACACCTTCTTCGATCCGAGCGTGGGGGCAGGCAACCTGGTGGGCCACATCACGCGGGAATACCACCGCGAACAGGTCTTCGGCTTCGGCCTGAACCATGTGTTCGAAGGCGCCCCCGATACGCTGCTCGACCAGCTGGTCGCGCGCTTCGAGCTGACCCACACGCCGCGCAAGAAGTTCACCCACCCGTCGCTGTCGGCCGGGCTGCTGTCGAAGGACGAGACCCAGTTCGCGCTGATCTTCGAGAAGTACCACAAGTTCAGCGCCGAGGTGCCCGCGACCTACATGGTCGCCCAGTGGCTGCACAAGAGCGCGAGCGACCTGTTCGGGCGGTCCCTGGCCGGCATGGGCCGGCTCGATCCGGTGACGGGTCGGCCGAAGGGCGTGGGCAGCTTCAACGCCTTCGCGCTCGCACTGCAGCAGCCCTCGCCGACGCTGGCCTGGCGCGGCGACCTGACGGTGCTGACCGATTTCCGCGGCGGCTGGCTGCTGCAGCCGGGCGTGATGTGGAAGCCGAGCAAGTCGCTGCAGTTCGACCTGTACGGCAACTACGTCCGCAGCAACGGCGGCAACGACGACTTCGCCGAGAACCTGAAATCCGCGCGCGAGGTGTTCGTGCGGGCCAGCTTCTATTTCTGAGGCTGCCATTCCCGCGCGACTACCCGTTGGTGTGGCGCGGCCCCGAGGGCCGCTGCCTAAGCTGGAGCGCGAGCCGTGTCCCCCCGCGGCGCCGTTCCCAAACGACATGGAGACATCCCGATGAACCCGACATCCGCCGAAGCCCGCCCCCGGCGCGGGGCGAGAGGCAAGCTGATCAACATCGACAACGGCGGCACGCTGACCGACATCTGCGTGATCGACGGCGACCGCGTGCACCGCACCAAGACGCTGACCACGCCGCACGACCTGTCGGCCTGCCTGCTGGACGGCCTGCGCAAGGCGGCACGCACCGTGTATGGCACCGAGGACCTGCAGGCGCTGCTGCTGTCGACCGAGTCGATCCGCTACTCGACCACGCAGGGCACCAACGCCCTGGTGGAGCGCAAGGGCCCGCGGCTGGGCGTGCTGCTCGGCGGCGGGCTCACGCCGAAGGCGCTGCGCGACGCCGAGGGCGCGGCCGAGCTGTACCCCGCGCTCATCGGCGTGCGCGCCGTGGCACTTGACGCCGCGCTGGGCGGCGAGGCGCTGGAGGAGGCGGCGATCCAGGCCGTCAACACCCTGGCCGCCAGCGGCGCCAGCCGGCTGATCGTCTCGTTCGCCGGGCCGGGCCGCGAGGCCGCGGAGGCCGCGCTGAAGCGGCGGCTGCTGCGCACCTTCCCGCCGCACCTGCTGGGCGCGCTGCCGATGCTCTTCACGCACGAGCTGGCCGACGACGCCGACGACGTGCGCCGCACCTGGACGGCCGTCTTCAACGCCTTCCTGCATCCGGCGATGGAGCACTTCCTCTACAACGCCGAGCACAAGCTGCGCGGCCTGCACGTGCAGAGCCCGCTGCTGGTGTTCCGCAACGACGGCCTGGCCGGCCGCGTGGCCAAGACCATCGCGGTCAAGACCTACAGCTCGGGCCCGCGCGGCGGCATGGAGGGTGCGCGCGCCCTGGCATCGCACTACGGCTTCTCGCGCCTGCTGACGATGGACGTGGGCGGCACCACCACCGACATCGGCCTGGTCGAGGGCGGCGTCGTGCGCGCCACCGCACAGGGCAGCATCGAGGGCGTGCAGAGCTCGTTCCCCCTGTGCGACGTGGTCAGCGCAGGCGTGGGCGGCAGCTCGATCTTCCGCGTCGAGCGCGAGCGGCTTCAGGTGGGGCCGCAGAGCGTGGGCAGTGCGCCCGGGCCCGCCTGCTTCGGCCTCGGCGGCCGCGAGGCGACGATGACCGACGCCTTCTTGCTGGGCGGCCTGCTCGACCCGGCCTCGTACTTCGGGGGCGACCTGAAGATCGACGTCGACCGGGCACGCGCCGCGGTGCGCGAGCAGGTGGGTGGCCCGCTGGGGCTGGACGACGACGCCGCGGTGCAGGCGATGGAGGCGGCCTGGGTGCGTGGCATCGCCGAGAGCCTGCGCGGCTTCGCCGGCATCACGCCGGACACGACGCTGGCGGCCTTCGGCGGCGCCGGCCCCTTCGTCGCCTGCCGCGTGGCGGACGAACTCGGTGTCTCGCGCGTCGTGATCCCGGCGCTCGCCGCGGTGTTCTCGGCCTACGGCATCGGCTTCTCCGACGTCGGCCACCAGTTCTCGGCCCCGCTGCCGGCCAACGACGACGACGGCCTGGCGACCGCGATGCTGCAGGTGTTCGACCGCGCGGCGCGCAGCATGTTCGGCGAGGGCGCGTCGATCGAAGACTGCCGCCTCACCTATGCGCTGGAAGTGGCCGACGGCGCCGGCACGCGCACCGTGCCGCTGCAGGGCACGGCGCTGCCCGCCGAACTGCGGCAGGGCCTGGCGGCCGGTGCGCGGCTGTCGCTTCAGCTCACCGCCGTCAAGCCGGTGCCGCATGCCTCGATCACCGGCCGCTTCGGCGGGGCGGCCGTGCCGGCCTTCAGCGGTGCGACGCGCACGGTGCTGGTCGGCTCGGGCGCGGGAGCCCGGCGCGCCGCGTTGCCGCTCTACCGCGTGGAGGCGCAGCCACCGGGCGCGCAGGCCGCCGGCCCGGCGGTGCTGGAGGAGGCCTTCTTCACCTGCCGCATCGACGATGGCTGGCGATTCGAGATCAACGATGCAGGCGACATCCTGCTGAGCAAGGAGACGACACGATGAAAGTGCTGGTGACCGAATACCTGCGCATCGACCTGGAGACCGAGGCCTGGGAATGCCGGCGCTGCGGCCATGTGCACGGCAGCGCACGCGACAACTACAAGCGCGGCCTGCTGGTGTACGACCGCGACCCGCGCGAAGTCCACAAGCCGCTGCTTGACACGAAGCTCTACGCGCGCACCTATTCGCCGGACCCGGACTGGTGCCGCATCCTCGAGTACTACTGCCCGCAGTGCGGCACGATGGTCGAGGCCGAGTACCTGCCGCCGGGCCACCCGCCGGTGCACGACATCGAGCTCGACATCGATGCCCTGAAGCTGCAATGGAAGGACCGGCCCGAGGTGCTGGAGCCGGTGGCCGCGCCCGACCTGGCGCTCGAGAAGGTGAAGCAGCAGCGTGCGCTGCATGCGCAGCACCACTGCGGACACTCCCACTGAGGACCGGCATGAAGCGAGTATCCGTAGACATCGGCGGCACCTTCACCGACTGCTTCGTGGCCTGGGGCCAGCGCTGCGTCGAGGGCAAGGCGCTGACCACGCACCAGAACCTGGCGCTGGGCTTCAACGAGTCGCTGGCCGACGCCTGCCGCCAGCTCGAGCTGACGCCGGCCGAGCTGCTGGCCGACGTGGACTCGGTGCGTTACGCCACCACGTTGGGCACCAACGCGCTGATCGAGCGCAAGGGCCCGCGCGTGGGCCTGCTGGTGACCACCGGCTTCAAGCACACCGTGCCGCTGTCGCGGGCGCGGGGCTACGGCGAGGGCCTCACCGAGCCCGAGCAGATGGACATCCCGAATGCCCGGCGGCCCGAGCCGATCGTGCCGATGACGATGATCCGCGAGGTGCGCGAGCGCGTGGACTACCTCGGGCAGGCCTTCTGGCCGCTCGACGAGGACGACGTGCGGCTGCGCATCCGCGAACTGGTGGACGGCGGGGCGCAGGCGCTGGTGGTGATGTTCACCAACAGCGTGGTCAACCCCGCGCACGAGCTGCGCGTGCGCGAGATCTTCCTGGAGGAGTACCCCGCCCACCTGCTGGGCGCGATCCCGATGGTGCTGTCGCACCAGGTCGCAGGCCGCAAGGGCGAGTACGCCCGCGGCACCTCGGCCATCATGGACGCGTTCCTGCACCAGACCATGTTCCACGGGCTGGGCACGCTGGAGCTGAACCTGCGCGCGCAGGGCTACCACAAGCCCATGCTGGTGAACCACAACTCCGGCGGCATGGCGCAGCTCAACTCCACGGATGCGCTGCAGACGGTGCACTCCGGCCCGGTGTCGGGCATTGCCGCGAGCGAATGCCTGGCCGCGCACGCCGCGCTCGGCAACGTGGTGGCGACCGACATGGGCGGCACCAGCTTCGACATCGGCGTGGTGGTGCAGGGCGGGCTGAAGTACTACGACTTCAACCCGGTGATCGACCGCTGGCTGGTCAGCGTGCCGATGGTGCACCTGGTGACGCTGGGGGCCGGCGGCGGCTCCATCGCGCGCTACGAGCGCATGTTCAAGACGATCGAGATCGGGCCGCAGTCCGCCGGCTCCGACCCCGGGCCGGCCTGCTACGACCGCGGCGGCATGAAGCCCACCGTGACCGACGCCGACCTGCTGCTGGGCTACCTCGATCCGAAGAACTACGCCAACGGCCGCATCCCGCTGAACGTGCGCCGCGCCCGCCAGGCGATGGAAGAGCACCTGTGCGAGCAGCTCGACATGGACCTGGTGGAGGCCGCGAAGCTGATCAAGCGGCAGGTCGACGCCAGCATGGCCAACGGCATCTCGACCGAGCTGCGCACGCTGGGCTACGAGCCGAAGGACTTCACCATCCTCGCCTACGGCGGCAACGGCCCGCTGCACGCCTGCGGCATCGCCGAGGCGCTGGGCGTCACCAAGATCCTGGCGCCGCCGTACTCGTCCACTTTCTCGGCCTGCGGCGCGGGCAACGTCAACCAGATGCACATCCACGAGATGAGCACCTGGACCGTGCTGTTCAACCCCGCCACGCGCTCCTTCTTCACCGACTACGAGGCATTCAACCGCGGCGTCGAGGAGCTGGAGCGCCGCGGCCGCGAGGACCTGATCCGCCAGGGCATGAACGACGGGCAGATCCGCTACCGCCTGGAGCTGGACATGCGCTACGGCAACCAGCGTGTGCAGACCGCGGTGGTCACCGCGCTGTCCAGGCTGCGCTGCCAGCGCGACGTGCTGGCGCTGATGGACCAGTTCCATGAGCGCTACGGCGAGCGCTTCGGCGAGGGCAGCCAGTCGCCCGAGACGGGCGTGCGCATCAACACGCTGCGCGTGTGCGCCTACGTGGAGCAGCCCACGGTGCAGTTCGCCAACCTGCAGATCGCCGGCACGCCGCTGCCGCCGCCCGATCCGGTCGGCCACCGCGAGTGCCATTTCGTGGGCCACGAGGGTGCGGTGAAGACGCCGGTGTACGACGACGGCGCGCGCACCGAGGGCGTCGAGATCGACGGGCCGGCGATCGTCACCACGCGGGCGACGACCTTCCTGGTCGAGCCGGGCTGGAGCTACCGCGCCGTGGCGCAGGGCGCGGTCTGGTTCATCCGCAAGTGAGCAACGAGGGGACATCCATGCAAGACCACACCACCGCAGACGACCGGGCGCTGCTCGACAAGTTCCTGGCCGACAACACGCTGTTCCTCGGGCCTGATCCGGAGATCATGCGCAACCACGGCGTATCGAAGCGCTCCGAGGCCGAGGAGGCCGCGCTGGCCCGCGGCATCGACCCGCACCAGGTGCACCACGTGCGCGGGCTGATCAACGCGGCGCTGTCCGAGGCGTACACGATGGTCAACCAGATGGGCGCGGCGCCGGGCGCCAAGTGGGGCGACCTGGTGACCGGCATCTACACCGCCCAGGGCGACCTGGCGATGATCGCGCCGCACGGGGTGATCGCGTTCGCGGCCTGCTGCTTCTACCCGATCCGCTTCATCATCAAGAACTGGATCGACGACCCGACGGTGGGCGTGCGCGACGGCGACGGCTTCATCCACAACGACGCGCGCTACGGCGGCATCCACAACACCGACCAGTCGATGATGATGCCGCTCTTCTACAAGGGCGAACTCATCTGCTGGCTCAGCTCGACGATCCACGAGGGCGAGAACGGCGCCTGCGAGCCGGGCGGCCTGCCGGCGGCGGCGCTGAGTAAGTACGACGAAGGCATCAAGATGCCGCCCTTCAAGGTCGTCGAGAACTTCCAGCTCAAGCGCGACCTGGTGACCTTCCTGCAGAACTCGGTGCGCGACCCGAAGCTGCAGCTCGAGGACATGAAGGTCAAGCTGCATGCGGTGATGCGGCTGCGCGAGCGTGTCATCGCGATCCTCGACCAGTTCGGCAAGGACGTGCTCACCGGCACGCTGCGCATGCACCTCGAGGACGTGGAGACCGAGATGCGCCGACGCATCGCCGAGCTGCCCGACGGCACCACGCGCGTCGTGCAGTTCATGGACTCGACGCTGCGCGAGAACGCGATGCAGAAGATCTCGCTGGCGATCACCGTCAAGGGCGACCGCATGACGCTGGACTTCCGCGGCACGGCGCCGCAGTTCATGAACCGGTCGGTCAACACCAACATCGCCTCGTTCAAGGCCGCGCTGTGCACGGGGCTGCTGCAGAACATCTGGCCCGACCTGCCGCACACGATGGCGGTGTTGTCGCCGATCGAGGTGCTGACCGACCGCAACTCGATCATCGACGCCGAGGGCGAGATGCCGCAGGCCATGAGCCTGATGCCGCTGTTCAAGGCCTGCGTGGTCTGGACCATCCCGATGAGCAAGCTGAACTACAGCCTGCCGTACCGCTATTCGGCGGTGATCGCATCGCAGTACGACCAGGCGGCCACCTTCATCTACGGCGGCCTCACGCAGCACGGCGACGTCACGGGCAACTTCTGCGCCGACATCAACGGCAACGGCCAGGGCGCGCGCAGCAACGCCGATGGCGAGCACTCCATCTCGCCGGTCTTCGGCTTCATGTGCGACACCGGCGAGCACGAGGTGAGCGAGGAGGACACGCCCATCATCCGCCTCGGCGCGCAGCGCCTGGCCAAGGACCGCATCGGCTGGGGCAAGTACCGCGCCGGCATGGGCTACGAGCAGATCGCCACCGCCCGCGGCTCCAGCATGTGGGGCTTCATGACCGGCTGCGAGGGCTCGAAGTTCCCGTCGGCGCAGGGCCTCTTCGGCGGCTATTCGTGCCCCTCCTACCAGCTGATGAAGATCAAGGGCATCAACATCTTCGAGGTGCTGAAGGAGAACCCGAAGGCGGTCGAGGTGTTCGACATCGTCAAGCTGATGAACGAGCGGCCCATCGCCGGCGCGCAGTACAGCAGCAACGACATGGGCATGACCTTCGAGCTGTGCAACGAGGGCGAGGTCTACATGATCTGCCAGGGCTCGGGCGGCGGCTACGGCGACGTGCTCGAACGCGACCCGGCGTTGGTGGCCAAGGACCTGGCCGAGGACCTGATGTCACACGAGAACGCGCTCGACATCTACCAGGTGGTGTGCGACCCGGAGACCCTGGTCGTCGACGAGGAGGCCACCATCGAGCGCCGCGCCGCCTACCGGCGCGAGCGCATCGCGCGCGGCGTGCCGTTCGACGAGTTCTGCGCCCGCTGGGTCACCGCCGAGCCGCCGGCCCACCTGCCGTACTTCGGCAGCTGGGACGACCCGCGGCGCATCTACGCCACCAGCGCGGGCCAGCGCATCGTGATGGACGCGGACCAGCTGCAGGGCGTGTACATGCCCGACCCCAAGGACCTGCGCATCGCCGAGCTGGAGTCGCGGCTGGCCGCACTGCAGGCGCAGGCCTGACCGGGAGGGCGCCATGGGCTTGTTCAGCGACCGCTTCTCGGCCGGCGCGCACCGGCTGCGCTGGCTGGAGTACACGCAGTATGCCGGCCGGCTGCTGGCCGGCGGCCGTGCGCCGTGGCGCGACACCGCGGCCTGCATCGCCTGGTACCGCAAGGCACAGGGCCTGCTGCGCTCCGACGTGGTGACGCTGCCGGTCGACGCGGTCTGCGATGCGTGGCTCGAGGCGCACCCGCTGCTGCGCGAGGCGATGGCGGCGAAGGCGCGCCCCCTCGCGCCGCTGCGCACGCTGCTGGCCGACGAGGGGCTGCGGCGCCACATGGCCGACCTGGCCGGGGGCGTGCGGGCCGGGCTGCCCGGCGCCGTGCTGGCGCTGGCCTGCCCCTCGCCGCGGCGCTGGGTGGGTGACGCGTTCCGCGCCGCCCACCGCACCGAGGCCGAGGTGGGCGAGGACGAGGCCGACGGCGCGTCGCTGTACATCGCGGACTTCCTGCGCAGCTTCGCGGGCGCGGGGCTCGACGTGCTGCTGCTCGCCGAATCGGCCGCCACGGAGCCCGGCGACGCGGCAGGCATCGAGTGCTACCGCTCGGTGCTGAACGTGGCCGGGCAGTACCGCTGGGACGCCGGCCTGCTCGTGCCGGCGGGCCGCTACCGCGGCGGCGAGGCCGGGCTGCAGTTCGTCATCGCACCGGGCCCGCTGCCCGGGGCTTCGTGGGGGGCGCTGCAGCCCGCCGCGTTCTGGGACGGCGCCGGCATGCTGCCGGGGCCGGCCTTCCACTACGCCGAGATCCCCGACTGGATCGAACCCGAACGTGTGCTCGACCGGCTGGCCCGGTTGAACTGACGCGGCGGGGCGCAAGTACGGCAAGAACACTCAGGAGGACGGCGATGATTGCCGAGGGACAACGCCTGTGGACGCCGCGTGCCGCGTTCGCGGCCGAATCGCAGATGGCGCGCTACATGGACTGGCTGCGCGAGCGCCACGGCCTGGACCTGCCCGACTACGCGGCGCTGTGGCGCTGGTCGATCGACGAAAGCCAGGCGTTCTGGCGCTCGATCTGGTCGTACTTCGACGTGCGCCACGACGGCGCCGCCGAGCCGGTGCTGGTGGGCGAGGGCCTGCGGGGCGCACGCTGGTTCACCGGTGCGCGTGTCAACTACGCCGAGCACCTGCTGCTGCACGAGGCCGATGCCGCGCCGGGCGCCCCCGCCTTCCACCACCTGGGCGAGGCGCGCCCGCGGGGCGCGATGAGCTGGCAGGAACTGGGGCGGCAGGTGCGCATCGTCGCGACGCGGCTGCGGGCGATGGGGGTCGGGCCCGGCGACCGGGTCGTTTCCTACATGCCCAACGTGCCGGAGACGGCGGTGGCGATGATCGCGACGGTGGCGATCGGCGCGGTGTGGTCGTCGGCGGCCATCGAGTTCGGCGTGCGCACGGTCGTCGACCGCTTCGCGCAGATCGCGCCCAAGGTGCTGCTGGCCGCCGACGGCTACCGCTTCGCCGGCAAGTGCATCGACCGCCGGGCGGAGGCGGCCGAGATCGCCGCGGCGCTGCCCTCGCTGGAGCGTGTGCTGTGGCTGCCCTGCCTCGACCCCGGCGGCGCCCCGCCGGCGATCGCGGGGCTCGAGACCTGGGCCTCGTGGCTCGACCATCCCGAGGTGCCGCGCGCCGGCTTCCGCTTCGAGCGCGTGGCGCACGACCATCCGCTGTGGGTGGTGTTCTCCTCGGGCACGACCGGCCTGCCCAAGGCCATCGTGCACGGCCACGCCGGCATGCTGGCCGAGCACCTGAAGCTGATGCACCTGCACCTCAACCTCGGGCCGGGCGCGGTGATGTTCTTCTACAGCACCACCGGGTGGATGATGTGGAACCTGCTGGTCGCGGCGCTGCTCACCGGCGCCGCCGCGGTGCTCTACGACGGCAGCCCGATGCACCCCGACCCCGGCTTCCTGTGGCAGCTGGCGGCCGAGACGCGCACCACCTGCTTCGGCGCCAGCCCGACCTACGTGCAGCACATGGAAAAAGCCGGCCTGCGCCCGGGCGAGGTCTTCGACCTGTCGGCGCTGGAGTCGGTCATCGTCAGCGGCGCGCCGAGCACGCCGGAGACCTTCGGATGGCTCTACGAGTGCGTCAAGCGCGACCTGTGGGTGACCTCGCAGTCCGGCGGCACCGAGATCTGCAGCGGCTTCGTCGGCGCCTCGCCGCTGCTGCCGGTGTATGCCGGCGAGATCCAGGCCCGCATGCTCGGCATGGCCGTGCAGGTGTGGGACGACGCGGGCCGCGAGCTGCACGGCGAGGTTGGCGAGCTGGTGGTGACGCGGCCGTTCCCGTCGATGCCGATCCGGTTCTGGAACGACCCGGACGATGCCCGCTACCGCGAGGCGTACTTCGAGCACTTCCCCGGCGTGTGGCGGCACGGCGACTTCATCCGCATCAACGAGCGCGGCGGCTGCTACATCCACGGCCGCTCTGATTCGACGCTGAACCGCCACGGCGTTCGCATCGGGTCGGCGGAGATCTACCGCGTGGTGGAGGAGCTGGACGAGGTGGCTGACAGCCTGGTGGTGTGCTGCGAGCAGCCGGGCGGGCAGTTCTACATGCCGCTGTTCCTGCGTCTGGCCCCCGGCCGGGTGCTGGACGTCGCGCTGCGCGAGCGCATCGCGCAACGGCTGCGCACCCAGTGCAGCCCGCGCCACGTGCCCGACCGCATGGTCCAGGTCGACGCGATCCCCTACACGCTGACGGGCAAGAAGATGGAGGTGCCGGTGCGCAAGCTGTTGATGGGCTGGCCGCCCGCCGCGGTGGCCAGCCGCGATGCCATGGCCGATCCGGCGGCGCTGGACTGGTTCGCGGGTTTCGCACGGGAGCAGGTGCTCGGATGACGGCAGGAGGCGATGTGCAGCTCAACCTCGATTTCACCGGACGCCACGTCTTCGTCTTCGGCGGCACGACGGGCATCAACTTCGGCATCGCGCAGGCGTTCGTGCGCCAGGGGGCGCAGGTCAGCGTGGCCAGCCGCCGGCCCTACAACGTGCAGGCCGCCGTCGAGGCGCTGGCTGCCATGCCGTCGCTGGCGCGCTCGCCCGAAGGAGCGGCTGCCGTGCACGGCGTCTGCGCGGACGTGCGCGAGTTCGACGAGGTCGGCCGCGCCTTCGAGGAGGCCGCGGCGCGGTTCGGCCCGATCGACGTGCTGGTCTCCGGCGCGGCCGGCAACTTCCTGTGCGAGGCCAAGGCCATGTCGGCCAACGGGTTCCGCGTGGTGGTCGACATCGACCTGATCGGCAGCTTCAACGTGCTGCGGCAGGCCTACCCGCACCTGCGCAGGCCTGGGGCGTCGGTGATCAACATCACGGCGCCCCAGTCGGCGGTGCCGATGCGCTACCAGGCGCATGCCTGCGCGGCCAAGGCCGGCGTCGACCAGCTCACCCGCGTGCTGGCGCTGGAGTGGGGCGGCGAAGGAGTGCGGGTCAATGCGATCTCGCCGGGGCCGATCGAGGGCACCGAGGGCTTCCGCAAGCTGATGGCGCCCGACGCGGTGGCCCGCGAGGCGGCGGTGGCCGCGGTGCCGCTGCAGCGCTTTGGCAGCACCGACGACATCGCCAACCTGGCGCTGTTCCTTGCGTCGCCGTATGCCGGCTACGTCTCCGGCGCGGTGATCCCGTGCGACGGCGGCGGCGCGCTGGACAGCGTGAAGCCGACGCTGGAACGCGCCGGCCAGGAGGACGCCGCGGCGGCGTAGGCCCAAGAGGGCAGGGTGCGGACCCCGAGGCGTGGCGGGCCGTGGTGCCCGCCCGGCGGGTGGCGGCATGTACCCGTGACGCCGGGTGCCCCATCCCCCGCGGGCCAGCGCCGGGTGCCCCATTCCACCGGGTGCCCGATCTACCGGCGCCCGAACATCATCTGCCGCGCGAGGGCCTTCTTGACGGGCGGCAGCTTGTCCAGCAGCGCCAGCCCCAGCCCGCGCGCCGCACCCATCCCGGGCCACTGCCAGGTGAAGCTGCGGGCCAGGAAGTCGGTCGCGGCGATCATCGCCCACCGGTCGGGGGCGCGCTGCCACTCCACCTGGCGCAGCGCGGCGTCGAGGTCCGGCGCACGCCGCGCCAGCCGCGCGGCCTCGGTCGTGCGGCGCAGCGATTCGGCCAGCGCGTAGGCGTCGCGCAGGCCCAGGTTGAGCCCTTGCCCGGCCACCGGGTGCAGCGTCTGCGCCGCATTGCCGATGCGGATCTGCCGGCCGCGCACCAGCGTGCGTTCGGCCGCCAGCCCGAGCGCGAAGTGCTTGAGCGGCGACACCGCCGCCACGCGCCCCACCTCGGGCGGGAACAGCGTGTTCAGCACCGCGACGCGCTGCGTGTCGTCAAGTTCCGCCACCGGGTCGTCGTCACCCGGCACGCACCACACCAGCGCCGCGCGCTGCCCGCCGTCGATGCCGGGCCGCAGTGGCAGCAGCGCGGCGGGTCCGTGGCGCGTGAAGCGCTCGACCGCCATGCCGGGGCGGCCGCCTTCCAGCGTCACGGTGCCGACCCACGCCGTCTGGCCGTAGTCGTGCGCCAGCCGCCGGCCGCGCCCGGCGGGCACGGCGACACGGTCGGCGAACACGCCGCCTTCGGCGATCACCGCGAGGTCGAAGCGCTCGGCGACGCCGGCATCGAGCTCCACGCCGTGCGGCACGTCCTTCAGCGCGGCCACCGGCGTGCCGAACCGGGTGTGCAGGCGCTGCGGCGCCGCGGCGGCTTCGGCCTCCCAGACCCGCTGCAGCGGCGCGACCAGCGCGCCGTAGCTCAGCACGGCGCCCAGCATGGGCACGCCCTGGTCGGCGGCCCGCAGCCGCACCTGCGGCGCCAGCAGCGTCGAGCCCAGCGTGGGCGGCTGCTGCGAGACGTGCACCTCGTCGATCGGCTGCGCCTGCGTGGCGTCCCAGGCCCCCAGCCGCTGCAGCAGGTGCACGCTGCCCAGTGCCAGCGCGAGCGTGCGCGGATCGGCGGAGACGTCGCGGTCCGCGGGCCGCGCGTCGAAGAGCGAGACCTGCGCGTCGGGCAGGCTGCGGGCGGCCAGCAGCGCGAGCGCGAGGCCCGCCGGCCCGGCGCCGACGATGGCCAGATGGAGCGGTTGGTCAGGGGTCACGCCGCGTATTATTCGCCGCCACGCGGGCCATGCCTGTAACGAGAGGGAGCGATCGAATGGCGCTGATGGATTTCATCAAGAAGCAGTTCATCGACATCATCGAGTGGACCGAGGCGCGCGACGGCGTGCTGGCGTGGCGGTTCCCGATGCAGGACCGCGAGATCCAGAACGGCGCCTCGCTCACGGTGCGCGAATCGCAGCTCGCGATGTTCGTCAACGAAGGCCAGGCGGCCGACGTCTTCGGCCCCGGCATGCACAGTCTGACGACGCAGACGCTGCCGGTGCTCACCTACCTGAAGCACTGGGACAAGCTGTTCCAGAGTCCGTTCAAGAGCGACGTCTACTTCTTCAGCACGCGCCAGCAGGTCGACCGCCGCTGGGGCACGAGCCAGCCGGTGACCATCCGCGACAAGGACTTCGGCGCCGTGCGGCTGCGCGCCTTCGGCAACTACGCCTACCGCGTCGTCGACCCCAAGCTGTTCCACACGCAGATCTCGGGCACGCGCGACACCTACACGGCCGAAGACCTCGATGGCCAGCTGCGCGGGCTGATGTTGCAGCACATCAGCGACGCGGTGGCGGGCAGCGGCATCCCCTTCCTCGACCTCGCGGCCAACCAGGTGGAGTTCGCGGCGCAGCTGCGCGAGGCCACGGGCCCGGCCTTCGCGGCGCTGGGCCTGGCGCTGGAAAGCGTGACGGTGCAGAACGTCTCGCTGCCGGAAGAGCTGCAGAAGATCCTCGACCAGAAGATCGGCATGGGCATGGTCGGCCAGGACATGGGCAGGTTCATGCAGTACCAGACGGCACAGTCGCTGCCCAAGTTCGCCGAGGGCGCGGCGGCGGGCGGCGGCATCGCGGGCGATGCCATGGGCCTGGGCGCCGGCGTGGCGCTGGGCCAGGTGATGGCGCAGCAGCTCGGCCAGGGCCTGCAGGGGCAGGGAGCGGCCGCGCCGGCGGGGGCCACCCCGGCCGCATCGGCCCCGGCGGGCATCGCGCCCGACGAGGTGATGGCCACGATCGAGAAGCTGGCCGACCTGAAGGCCAAGGGCATCCTGACCGACGAGGAATTCAGCGCCAAGAAGGCCGAGCTGCTGAAGAAGCTCGTTTGAGCCGGGCTGCGTTCAAGCCGGCCCGTGTCCCTTCCGGGTGCGGGCCGACCTGCCCGGCGGGCGGGGGGCGGACATGACCGGCCGCACCTGGCGCGCGGCCTGCCCCAGCTGCGGCGCGCCGGTCGACTTCCAGTCCGCGGCGTCGGCCAGCGCCGTCTGCAGCTACTGCCGCAGCACGCTGGTGCGCGACGGCGAGGCGCTGCGCCGCATCGGCCAGAGCGCCGAGCTGTTCGACGACCACACGCCGCTGCAGCTCGGCGCGGCCGGCCGCTACCAGGGCGAGCCGTTCACGCTGCTCGGCCGGCTGCAGATGGCCTACGAGGGCGGCACGTGGAACGAGTGGCACGCGCTGTTCGACAACGGCCGCACCGGCTGGCTGAGCGAGGACAACGGCGCCTACGTATTGGCGTTCGACGCACCCGTGCCGGCCGATGCGCCGCAGCCCGGCGCGCTGCGAGCCGGCGAGCGGCGTGCGGTCGGCGGCCAGGCCTGGGAGGTGGCCTCCGTGCAGCGCGCGAAGCTGCTGGCCGCCCAGGGCGAGCTGCCCGCGCCGCCGCCGCGGGCCGCCGAGTTCACCGTGGCCGACCTGCGCAGCACGCGCGGCGAGGTCGCCACGCTCGACGACGCCGACCCGGCACGCCTGGGCTGGTCGGTGGGGCGCGCAGTGGCGCTGGCCGAGCTGTCGATGACCGGCCTTTCCGAGGAGAGCGAGAAGACGCTGCGCGGCCGCAGCTTCGAATGCCCCCATTGCGGCGCCCCGCTGACCGCGCGGCTCGCCAGCACGCAGAGCATGGTCTGCGGCCAGTGCAAGGCGGTGGTCGACCTGTCGGCCGGCGTGGGCGCCGACCTGGCCCACTACACGCAGGCCCAGGGCCACCTCGACGGCGGCCAGCCGCAGATCCCACTGGGCAGCACCGGCACGCTGGCGCTCGGCGGCGAGGCGCTGCCTTGGCAGGTGGTGGGCTACGTGGAGCGTGCGGAGCTGCCCGAGGAGGCGGAGGACGAGCAGACCTTCTGGCGCGAATACCTGCTCTACCACCGCAGCGCCGGCTTCGCGTTCCTGGTGGACGCGGACGACGGCTGGAGCTGGGCCCGCCCGATCACCGGCGTGCCGGAGCGGGTGGGCGAGCACGTCAAGCAGGACGGCGTGCAGTACAAGCCGCTCTACACCTACACCGGCACGGTGACCTACGTGCTCGGCGAGTTCTACTGGCGGCTGCAGCGCGACGAGCGCACCCGCAACACCGACTACCGGGGCCTGGGCGCCCACGCGCGCAAGCGGCTCAACCGCGAGGCCGCCGGCAGCGAGGTCACCTGGTCGGCCGGCGAGGCGCTGGAGGCGGCCACGGTCGCCCGGGCCTTCCGGCTGCCCGACGACCGGCTGTCCGCGCTGCAGCGCGACACGCTGCCCCTGGGCGGCGGCAGCGGCGCCGGCCTGCTGAAGCCCTTGTTGATCTTCGGGCTGCTGGTGGTGATCATCGTCGTGCTCACCCAGTGCGGCGGCGATGATTGCGACGAGCTGCGCAGCACCTTCGGCGCCGGCAGCAACGAATACCGCCAGTGCCTGCAGTCGGGCGGCGGCGGCACCGGCATGCGCACCGGCGGCGGCGCGTTCGGCGGCTTCAGCACCGGCGGCGGCCACAAGTGACCATCCCCCCGACGATCTGCACCACACGAGGAGAACACGATGATGGGTTTTGAATGGCTGCGGCCCGCGGCGGTGTTCGGCTCGCTGCTCTATGCGTTGATCGGCGTGCTGGTGTTCTGGATCTGCTTCGTCATCATCGACAAGCTCACGCCGTACGACCTGTGGGCCGAGATCGTCGAGAGGAAGAACACCGCGCTGGCGATCGTGGTCGGAGCGATGTGCATCGCGATCGGGCTGATCGTGTCGGCGGCCGTGCACGGATGACCGAGCCCCCGCTGCTGCGCGTGGCCGCCGTCGCGCGCATCTCGCCGGCCGAACTGGCGCTGCTGGCGTCGGTCTTCGTCGTCGCGGCCTGCGGGCTGGTCTACGAGCTGGCCGCAGGCGCGCTCGCGAGCTACCTGCTCGGCGACTCGGTGCTGCAGTTCTCGACCATCATCGGCGCCTACCTGTTCGCGATGGGCATCGGCTCGTGGCTGTCGCGCTTCGTCGAGCGGCAGCTGATCGCGCAGTTCCTGCGCATCGAACTGCTGGTCGGGCTGGTCGGCGGCCTGATGCCGGCGGCGCTGTTCGTCGCGCACAGCCTGCTGCCGGTGTCGGCGCTGCTGCCCTTCCGCACGCTGCTGTACGGGCTGGTGCTGCTCGTGGGCACGCTGGTGGGCTTGGAGATCCCGCTGGTCATGCGCATCCTCAAGCGGCATTTCGGCCAGCGCTACGCGCTCAAGGAGCTGGTGTCGCAGGTGCTGACCTTCGACTACCTCGGCGCGCTCGCGGTGGCGCTGGCCTTCCCGCTGCTGTTCGTGCCGCAGCTCGGCCTGGTGCGCACCGGGCTCTTCTTCGGGCTGCTCAACGTGGCGGTGGCGGTGTGGGCGCTGTGGCTCTTTCGCGGCGAGCTGCGCCAGGCCGCCGCCCACGGGCTGGCCTGCGCGGCGGTGGGCGGCACGCTGGCGCTGGTGTGGGCGATGTCGGACCACATCACCACCTGGGCCGAAGACCGCTTCTACGGCGAGGGCGTGGTGCTGCGCGCCAGCAGCGACTACCAGCGCATCGTCGTCACCTCGGGCCCGGCGGGCGTGCGGCTCTTCCTCAACGGCAACCTGCAGTTCCATTCGCGCGACGAGTACCGCTACCACGAGGCGCTGGTGCATCCCGCGATGGCGGCGCACGGCGCGCCGCGGCGCGTGCTGGTGGTCGGCGGCGGCGACGGCCTGGCGGTGCGCGAGGTGCTCAAGTACCCGACCGTCGAGCAGGTCACGCTGGTGGAGCTGGATCCGCACATCACGCGGCTCTTCGCCGAGCAGCCGATGCTGCGCAAGCTCAACGCCGATGCGCTGCATTCGCCCAAGCTGCGCATCGTCAACGCGGACGCCTTCCTGTGGCTCGAGCAGAGCGAGGAGACCTTCGACGTGATCGTGGTCGACTTCCCCGACCCCAGCAACTTCTCGCTCGGCAAGCTCTACACCACCAGCTTCTACCAACTCGTCGACCAGCACCTGTCGGCCGACGGCTATGCGGTGGTGCAGACGACGTCACCGCTGGTGGCGCGCCGCAGCTTCTGGACCGTGGACGCCACGATCCGGGCCGTGGGCCTCGACACCCGGCCGTACCACGCCCATGTGCCGAGCTTCGGCGAGTGGGGTTTCATCATCGCGAGCCGCCGGCCCTGGCGCATGCCGCAGGCCCTGCCCGGCGGGCTGCGCTTCCTCACGCTGGAAGGGCTGCCGGGGCTGCTGCAGTTCCCTCCCGACATGGCCTGGCTGCCGGCCGAGCCGAACCGCCTGTCGAACCAGGTGCTGGTGCACACCTTCGAGGAGGAGTGGGGGCGGGTGCATCAATGAGACATCCTGGGTCAACCTCCCCCAGTAAGGGCGAGCTTTGCGAGGCCGCCGTGCAGTGCCGGGTCGTAGGGTTTGCGGTCGGTCCAGGCACGCCAGATCACGCGCAGCCAAGCGCGAGCCAGGATGCGGATGGCGTGGGTGTGATCGCATCCCCGGGCGCGGGCGGCCTGGTAGGTGCTGCGTGCCCAGTCATTGGCGTGGCGCGAGTTGTCGGCCAGACAGGTGATGGCTTGGCGCAGGCGGTGGTTACAGGCCCAGCGGAAGGCCACGCTGCGGGTCTTGCCCGACTGGTAGGTCACAGGCACGGCGCCGGCCTCAGCGGCGAGCAGATCAGCGCTGGGGAAGCGCTCGCGCACGTCGCCGAGCTCGGCCAGGATCTGCGCTGCGCAGACCTGGCCCGCGCGCGGGAAAGACATCATCAGCAACCCATCGGGCAGCGAGTGCATGAACTGCTCGATGCGTCGGGTGAGGTCGGTGATCTGGCCCACGATCGGGACCAGCACGGCCACATGCGCACGCACGACGTCCGCCATCGCCTGCTCGGTGTGCTCGCCCACGCGGCCCGGCGCCGCAGCGCGCAGCCTGCTGAGCAAATCCTCTGCGCTGCGCCGACCGCTGTAGTGCTGGACCTTGCAGAAGCGCTGCAGCTGCGCTTCGGTGAGTCGACGAGCGGAGCGCGGCGAGGGGTAGCGCCGCAGGAATGCCAGGCCGATGGGCGAGGCGACGTCGGCAAAGATGCAAGCCGCACCAGGCCAGAACGCCTGCAGCGTGGCGGTGAGCTGGTTTGCTGCGGCCACTCGAGCAGCGACGAGATCGTCACGCGAGCGCACCAGCGCGCGCAGCGCGCGGATGTCATCGGACTGCTGAGCCAGTGCACGCCAGCGATGGCCGTCGGTGCGCAGCAAGTCGGCCAGCAGGTAGGCATCGCTGGCATCGCTCTTGGCGCCGTGGCTGCGGTAGCGCGGGCGACTGGCCTTGACCGCATTGGGGTGGATCGGGAAGACCTCGTGACCGGCCTCGACCAACGCATCGACGATCAGGCCAGAAGGCCGCTCGATGGCGATGCGCAGGCGTGGACCGTGGCGCAGCAGCCGGCGCTTCAACTCCGCCAAGCCGTCGCGATCGTGAGCGACCTCGAAGCGATCGAGCACCGCGCCGGCGGCGTCGATGATGCACACCGCGTGCGTATGCACCGCCCAGTCCAGCCCGGCGAAAACATCGTTGCTCATGGACAAACTCCTGGCAGTTGCGGTATGACTGCCGATGTCGGAAGGCGCGGCGGGGAGCTCATAAACAGGCGCTCCAGCTTGTCCGGCCTGGCGCTACATCTTGGGGCCCGTCGTGGCCTTCCGGCACCCTGGGGGCTGCAGGTCTCATTGGGGCCTTGGGCAGGCAAGCGCCGCAGGCAGTCACCGCAGGGGCACGGAAGTCGAGTCACACCTTGGGCGCCATTAGCCCGAGGTGTCAAGAACACGGCACGCGCGACAGGGCACGTTGAACACGGGTTGCCCACCGCGGCGGTCGGCCGGTTCGTCGCAAGCGCCGACCGACCGCCGCCGTGGACAACCCTGCATCGCAACGCTTCAATGGTCCTCATGGACCGAGAGGTTGCCTTATGAGCCCCGTGCCGAAGCCGGCGGTGCGCGCCGGAGGCCTCGCCCGCCGGGACGTGCTGGCGGGCCTGTGCGCGGCCCCGTGGCTGGCGGGCTGCACGCCGCCGGCGGCCACGGGGTGGGCGGGCGGCTGGGTCGGGGCGCGCGCCGAGCGCGGGCACCTGCTGCGCGGCACGCCCGGCGCCGAGCCGGCCGCGCCGGCATTGCAGCGGCGCGCCGCCGTGCTCGTCGTCGGTGCCGGCGTGGCCGGGCTGGCGGCGGCGCGTGCGCTGGTGCAGGGCGGCGTCGACGACGTGCAGGTCTTCGACCTGGAGGACCAGGCCGGCGGCAACAGCCGCGGCCATGCGATGGGCGGCATGGCCTGCCCGCTGGGGGCGCACTACCTGCCGCTGCCCGGCCCGGGGGCGCCGGAGGTGGCCGAGTGGCTGGCCGAGCTGGGCGTGTCGCGGCAGGAGGCCGGCCGCACGGTCTATGACGAGCGCCACCTGTGCCACAGCCCGCAGGAGCGCCTGTTCATCGACGGCGCCTGGCACGAGGGGCTGCTGCCGCCCGCCGAGCCCGGCTCGCGCACGCTGGCGAGTTACCGCCGCTTCGCCGCCGCGGTGCGCGACGTGCAGCGTGCGCTGCCGTTCGCGGTGCCGACGCTCGGCACCCCCTGGTATGCCGGCCATGCCGCGCTGGACGCGCAGACCTTTTCCGCCTGGCTGCAGGTGCGGCAGTTCGACGATGCGCGCCTCGTCGCCTACCTCGACTACTGCTGCCGGGACGACTACGGCGCCGGCATCGCGACGGTGTCCGCCTGGGCCGGCCTGCACTACTTCGCGAGCCGCCACGGTTTCCATGCGCCCGGCGAGGAGGCCGAACCGGAACCGGTGCTCACCTGGCCCGAGGGCAACGGCTGGCTGGTGCGCCACCTGGCGCAGGCGGTCGGTGGGGACCGCCTGCACACGGGCTGCCTCGTGCAGCGCGTGGTCGAGGAGCGCCACGGTGTACGGATAGACGTGTGGAACGCCGCGGCCGAGCGGGCCGAGCGATGGACGGCAGACCACGCGGTGCTGGCGCTGCCGCTCTTCGTCGCGGCCCGGGTGCTGCAGACGCCGCCGCCCGCGCTGGCCGAGGCGGCCGCCGTGCTGCGCTACGCGCCGTGGCTGGTGGCCAACCTGCAGCTGGGGGAGGCGCTGCTCGACCGCCCGGGCGCGCCGCCGTCTTGGGACAACGTGCTGCATGGCAGCCGGATGCTCGGCTACGTCGATGCGATGCACCAGCGCACGCGCCCGCATGCCGGCCCGACGGTGCTGACCGCGTACTGGGCGCTGCCGCAGGACGAACGCTCGGCCCTGCTGCTGCGCCCGTGGGAAGCCTGGGCGCAGGCCATCGTCGACGAGCTCTCGCTGGCCCACCCCGACCTGCCGCGCAAGGTGGTGCAGGCGGACCTGATGCGCTACGGCCACGCGATGAGCATCCCGGTGCCCGGCGTGCGCGGGCACGCCGCCCTGCGTGCGCTGGGCGAGCCCCAGGGCCGGCTGCACTTCGTGCATGCCGACCTGTCGGGCTGCTCGATGTTCGAGGAGGCCTTCACCCGCGGCACGCAGGCCGGGCGGCGCATCGCCGCCGGGGCCTGAGGCGCGGCGGCGCGCGTCAGTCCAACGGCGCCCAGTTGCTGCGCCGGTCGTTGCGGCGGTTGGCGTAGAAGCTGCGCTTGGACTCGTACATCTGCTGGTCGGCGCGGTGCACCATCGATTCGAGCCGCGTGCCGGCCTCGCCGATCGACAGGCCCATCGACAGGCTCAACGGCAGGCCGCCGTGGAACTGGTTGTTCAGCGCCAGCAGCTCGCGCAGCTGTTCCATCATCCGCTCGCCGCCGGCCTGGTCGGTGCCCGGCAGCAGCAGCGCAAACTCGTCGCCGCCGATGCGCGAAGCCGTCGCGGGCGCCTCGACGAGCTTGGACAGCACCTCCCCGGTGCGGCGCAGCAGCGCGTCGCCGGCGACGTGGCCGCCCTTGTCGTTGGCGGCCTTCAGGCCGTTGAGGTCGACCATCACCACGGCGATCGGCCACGGGCCCTTGCGCTCCAGCCGCTGCAGCTCCTCGGTGAAGAAGGAGCGGTTGGTCAGGCCGGTCAGCACGTCGTGCCGGCCCAGGTATTCCAGGTAGGCCTCGGCCTTCTTGCGGGCGGTGATGTCGGTCAGCGAGATCAGCACCTGGTCCCAGCGCTGCTCGTGGCCAGGCAGCACCGAGAACTGCATGTAGACGTTGAGCTTGTCGCCGTTGAGCGCGTAGTTCACCACCTCGCGCTGCTGGAACAGCTTGCCGTTCCACAGGTCGTGCAGCTGCTCGGCGAAATGCGCGCGCATCTCGTCGCGGAAGACCTTGCCCAGGCTGGCCAGCAGCGTGGGCTTGTCGGGCGCCTGGAACATCGCCAGCGTCTGCCGGTTGACGTCGATCACGCGGATCTCCTGCATGCAGCGCTCGACGAACTCCGGGTGCACGTCGGTGAACACGCGGAAGTCGTCGATGCCCTGCATGCGCACCTCCTCGAGCAGGCGGCGGATGGTGCCGAAGTCCTCGACCCACAGCGACACCGGGGAGTGCTCGAAGAGCCCGCGAGCGTACTGCTCGCTGGCGCGCACCGCGCGCTCGGCGCGGGCGCGGTCGGTCACGTCGTCGATCGCCAGCAGCACCCGGCTCCAGTCGTGCTCGTGGCCCGGCAGCACCGTGGCGTCGAGCGTGATGGCCAGCCGCCGGCCGTCGAGCGTGTAGTTGACGGTGTGGCTGCTGAAGTGCAGGTGGCCGTCCCACAGCTGCGCCAGCTCCTCGACGTGCTGGTCGAACATGTCGTCGCGGAACACGCGGTCGAGGTTGCCGACCAGTTCTTCGAAGCTCGACGCCTTGAACATCTGCAGCGTGCGGCGGTTGACGCGCAGCAGCTTGATGCTGCGCGAGCACTCGGCCACCCGGTCGGGCTGGCCGCGCAGGAAGGCCCGCAGGTCCTTCACGCCGGCCGCGCGCCACTGGTCGAACAGCGGCCTCAGGCCTGAAAAGTCTTCCAGCCAGAGCGACACCGGGGCCAGCTCGAACATCTCGGCGTAAACATCAACCAAGGTAGACCGCTCCACAAGAGGGGGACTTTGAGGGGAACTCAAAATTGTCTCATTTGGTTGCAATTGCGCCGTAGCTGCGCACCGCGTCAGGCCAGCCCGGCCAGTTGGGCGGGGGTGCCTACGTTATCCCACGCGCCAAGGTAACGCTCGGCGCTGACGCGGCGCCGACGCATGCCTTCGAACAGCAGCGGGCCGAGGGCGGCGCGCGTGCCGGGCGCCACCGGCGCGACCAGCGAGGCCCGCACCAGCGCGAGGTTCGCGTAGGTCCAGCGCCGGCCGTCGGGGCCGGGCCCGTCGGCCAGGCCGAGGCCCTCGGCGTCGATGCCGAAATCGCCCTGCGGATGGAAGGGCGGGTTGGGCACGAGCCACAGGTGGGCGTCCAGCCCGTCGCGGGCCCGGAAGGCCTGGGCGGCGGCGGCCTCGAAGCGGAAGCCAGGGGCATAGATGTCGCCGGAGACCACCCAGAACACGTCGTCCGGCGACTCGGCCAGCCACGGCAGCGCCTTGGCGATGCCGCCCGCGGTTTCGAGCGCGCCGCCGTGGTCGCGGCCTTCCATCGAGTAGTGGATCTTCAGCCCCCAGCGCGTCCCGTCGCCGAGGGCGGCGGGGAACTGCGTTTCGAGCCAGGCGGTGTTGATCACCACCTCGCGCACGCCGTCGCGTGCCAGCGCCTCGAGGTGCCATGCGATCAGCGGCTTGCCATGCACCGGCAGCAGCGGCTTGGGCGTGTGGTCGGTCAGGGGGCGCATGCGCTCGCCGCGGCCCGCGGCCAGGATCAGCGCCTTCACGTTGGGATGGTTCATGCCTCGGGGGCGGCCGCCGCGGCAGCCGCCAGGTGGCCGCGCTCCATCTGCTGGCGCCGCACCGCCCGCGGCGCGAAGGCCGCCAGCAGGCTGTCGATCAGCAGGCGGGCGCGCGCCGAGTTGTCGGTGCCCACGTTGCAGACGTAGACGTCCAGCGTCACGGCCTGCAGCTCGGGCCAGGTGTGCACGGCCAGGTGCGATTCCGCCAGCAGCACGACGCCGGTCACGCCCTGCGGCGCCGGCGGCGCCCCGGCCGGCGGCACGAAGCCGTGGAACAGCTCGCCCACCGGGTGCAGGCCGGCGGCCCGCACCGCGCGCAGGCACAGCGCACGCAGCACGCCGGGCTCGGTCAGCACGGCCGCGGCCGGGCAGCCTTGCAGATCGGCGGTGAGGTGCAGTCCGTGCATGGCGGCGGATTATCGGCGGGGGTTGGCCCTGCAACCCTAAAATGCGCGGCTTCGCTCCCCTCCCGCGCCGCCCGCCGGCACACAGCATGAGTTCGACCCCGCAAGACACCTCCTTGATGGCCAACGCCATCCGCGCCCTGGCCATGGATGCCGTCCAGCAGGCCAATTCAGGCCACCCCGGCGCGCCGATGGGCATGGCGGACATCGCGGTGGCCCTGTGGAGCCGTCACCTTAAGCACAACCCGGCCGACCCGCTGTGGATCGACCGCGACCGCTTCGTGCTCAGCAACGGCCACGGCTCGATGCTGATCTACGCGCTGCTGCACCTCACCGGCTACGAGCTGCCGATGAGCGAGCTGCGCCAGTTCCGCCAGCTGCACAGCAAGACGCCGGGCCACCCGGAAGTGGATGTGACGCCGGGCGTCGAGACCACCACTGGCCCGCTGGGCCAGGGCATCACCAACGCGGTGGGCATGGCGCTGGCCGAGAAGCTGTTGGCGCACGAGTTCAACCGCCCCGGCCACGAGGTCGTCGACCACCACACCTACGCCTTCCTCGGCGATGGCTGCCTGATGGAAGGCATCAGCCACGAGGCCTGCGCGCTGGCGGGCGCCTGGAAGCTCAACAAGCTGATCGCGATCTACGACGACAACGGCATCAGCATCGACGGCCAGGTTGCGCCCTGGTTCATCGACGACACCCCCCGGCGCTTCCAGGCCTACGGCTGGAACGTGATCGACAAGGTCGACGGCCACGACGTCGCCGCGGTCGATGCCGCGATCGCCAAGGCCCGCCAGAGCACCGACAAGCCCACGCTGATCGTCGCGAAGACGACCATCGGCAAGGGCTCGCCCAACCGCGCCGGCACGGCCAAGGCGCATGGCGAGGCGCTGGGCGGCGAGGAGATCCGGCTGACCCGCGACGCGCTCGGCTGGTCGCACGAGCCCTTTGTGCTGCCCGAGGCGGCCTACGCCGCATGGGATGCACGCGTGACCGGCGAGGCCGCGCAGGCGGCGTGGAACACACGCTTCGCCGCCTACAAGACCGAGTTCCCCGAGCTGGCCGCCGAGCTGGCCCGCCGCATGCGCGGCGAGCTGCCGGCGTCGTTTGCGCAGCATGCCGTCGACGCGATGATCGCCGCGCACGAGAAAGCCGAGACGGTCGCCTCGCGCAAGGCGAGCCAGATCGCGCTGGAAGCCTTCACCCGCGTGCTGCCCGAGCTGCTGGGCGGCTCGGCCGACCTGACCGGCTCCAACCTCACCAACACCAGCAGCACGCCCGCGCTGCGCTTCGATAAGGACGGCACGCCCAACGGCGGCCGCCACATCAACTACGGCGTGCGCGAGTTCGGCATGGCCGCCATCATGAACGGCGTGGCGCTGCACGGCGGCTTCATTCCCTACGGCGGCACCTTCCTCACGTTCAGCGACTACAGCCGCAACGCCATCCGCATGGCCGCGCTGATGAAGCGCCGCGTCATCCACGTCTTCACGCACGATTCCATCGGCCTGGGCGAGGACGGCCCCACGCACCAGAGCGTGGAGCACGCCGCGGCGCTGCGGCTGATCCCGGGGCTGGACGTGTGGCGCCCGGCCGACACGGCCGAGACCGTGGCGGCGTGGACGATGGCGCTGGGCAACGCGTCGCGTCCCTCGGCGCTGCTGCTGAGCCGCCAGAACCTGCCGTACCTGCCGAAGGCTGGCCTCGACGAGATCAGCAAGGGCGCCTACGTGCTCGCCGAGCCGAGCGAGGTGGGCCTGAAGAAGAAGGCGCAGGCCGTCATCCTCGCCACCGGCAGCGAGGTGGGCCTGGCGCTGCACGCGCAGCAGCAGCTCGCGGTGCAGGGCATCGCGGTGCGTGTGGTGTCGGTGCCCAGCACCACCGTGTTCGACCGCCAGAGCGTGGCCTACAAGAGCCAGGTGCTGCCGCCCAAGCTGCCGCGCATCGCGGTGGAGGCGGGCGTCACCGACTTCTGGTGGAAGTACGGCTGTGCCGCCGTGATCGGCCTCGACCGCTATGGCGAGAGCGCCCCGGCCAACGTGCTGTTCAAGGAGTTCGGGTTCACCGCGGAAAACCTGGCCGCCACCGTGCGCAAGGTGCTGCGCGGCTGAGGGCCGCCGCCGCACATCGGCTTTTTTTGACCTACGAGGAGATTGATCTCATGGCTATCAAGATCGGCATCAACGGCTTCGGCCGCATCGGCCGCATGGTGTTCCGCGCCGCCATCCAGAACTTCCAGAACGACATCGAAGTCGTCGGCATCAACGACCTGCTGGAGCCCGACTACCTGGCCTACATGCTGAGCTACGACAGCGTGCACGGCCGCTTCAAGGGCGACGTGGCGGTCGACGGCAACACGCTGATCGTCAACGGCAAGAAGATCCGGCTGACCGCGGTGAAGGATCCGGCCGAGCTGAAGTGGGGCGAGATCGGCGCCGACATCGTCGTCGAGTCGACCGGCCTCTTCCTGACCAAGGAAACCGCGCAGAAGCACATCGCCGCCGGCGCCAAGAAGGTGGTGATGTCGGCCCCGTCGAAGGACGACACGCCGATGTTCGTCTACGGCGTCAACGACAAGAGCTACCAGGGCGAGGCGATCATCTCCAACGCCTCGTGCACCACCAACTGCCTGGCCCCGGTGGCCAAGGTGCTGAACGACACCTTCGGCATCAAGCGCGGCCTGATGACCACCGTGCACGCCACCACCGCCACGCAGAAGACCGTGGACGGCCCGAGCAACAAGGACTGGCGCGGCGGCCGCGGCATCCTCGAGAACATCATCCCGTCGAGCACCGGCGCCGCCAAGGCCGTGGGCGTGGTGATCCCCGAGCTGAACAAGAAGCTCACGGGCATGTCGTTCCGCGTGCCGACCTCCGACGTCTCGGTGATCGACCTGACGGTCGAGCTGAACAAGGAAGCCAGCTACGAGGACATCTGCGCCGCGATGAAGGCCGCCTCCCAGGGCTCCATGAAGGGCGTGCTCGGCTACACGGAAGACAAGGTCGTCTCGACCGACTTCCGCGGCGAGTCGATGACCTCGGTGTTCGACGCCGAGGCTGGCATCGCGCTGGACAAGACCTTCGTCAAGGTCGTGGCCTGGTACGACAACGAATGGGGCTACTCCAACAAGGTGCTGGAGATGGTTCGCGTCATCGCGAAGTAAGGGCAAAACGCCCCCGGCGGCCTGCGCCGCCGGTGCCCCGAAAAAAGCCCGCCGCCGCGGGCTTTTTTCTTGCAAGCGGAGCGTACCGACAGCAACACTCAGGCGGCCTTGCCTTGCCTACACTTCGCCAGATGAAACACCTGCTTTTGCCCATCGTGCTGGCCGTGGCCTCGGTGGCGGTCCACGCCGAGAGCGCTTCTTCACCGGTGGCGTCCCCGGCAGGCACCGCTGCCAGCGCACGGGTTGTCGTGCAGTTCAAAGCCGATGCGACGGTTATCCGTGCGCGTGCGCTGGCGGCAAACGCCACCGCCAGCACGGTGGCGCAGGTGCTGGGCGAGCGCGCCAGCACCCTAGGTGGCCGGGTCGGCGTGGCGCTGCGGGCTGGTCCTGCGATCACGGCGCGGACCCAGGTCGTGACGGCGGAGGGCATCAGCAGCGCGGAACTCTCGGCGAAGCTGGCTGCCGACAGCGCGGTGGAATACGCCGAGCCCGACCAGCGCGCGCGTGCGATGGCGGTGCCGAACGACACGTACTACCACTCCGGCCCACCCGTCGTGGGGCCGGCGGCGGGGCAGTGGTACCTGCGCGCACCGGACAGCCTCGTGACCTCCGGGATCAATGCGCCGGCCGCATGGGACATCTCCCAGGGCGGGGCTGCAGGCGCCGGCGTCATCGTCGCCGTGCTCGATACCGGCGTGCGCAGCGATCACCCCGATCTGGCCGGCAAGGTGCTTCCGGGCTACGACATGGTGTCGAACCCCAGGTTTGCCGGGGACGGCGACGGGCTGGACAGCGATGCGCAGGATCCGGGTGATTACGTGACCGAGGCGGAGGCAGCGACGGCGGAGTTCCGCGATGCAGATTGTCGCGTTGCGGTGCCCAGCAGCTGGCATGGTACGCAGGTGGCGGGCATCGTCGGTGCGTCGACCAACAACGGCGTCGGCGTTGCGGGGGTGGGCTGGAACGTGCGCATCCTTCCCGTCAGGGTGCTGGGCAAGTGCGGTGGTGACATGAGTGACATCGCCATGGGCATTCGCTGGGCCGCAGGGCTGGAAGTGCCGGGCGTGCCTGTCAACCCGAATCCGGCCCGTGTCATCAACCTCAGCCTGGGATTTCAGGGCGCATGCCCCTCCGGCTCGGCATACCAGGCTGCGATTTCGGAAGCGGTGTCGCAGAAGGGTGTGGCCGTCGTCGTGGCGGCGGGCAATGCCAACGGCCTGGCCGTCAGCAGTCCGGGGAACTGCAAGGACGTGATCACCGTCGGGGCGGTGCGCCACATGGGCACCAAGGTGGGTTTTGCCAACGTGGGTCCCCAGGTCACCGTCAGTGCCCCCGGCGGCAACTGTGTGAACTTGGCCGACGGCACCCCGTGTCTATATCCGATCATGTCGACCTTCAACGAGGGCACGACTACGCCGGTGCTGGGAAGTGCCAGCTATACCGACGGCCTGGAACATTGGGCCTTGGGAACCAGTTTCGCCGCGCCGATCGTGTCAGGTACCGTGGGCTTGATGCTTGCGGTGCAGCCAGCGCTGTCGCCGGCCCAGGTGACGGCGCTGTTGAAGCAAAGCGCACGCGCATTCCCGACCAACGTTCCTTCGGATGACGGGAGCGTCATTCAACAATGTCAGGCACCCAGCTCTGTCAGGCAGATCCAGTGCTACTGCACCACCTCGACCTGCGGAGCCGGGATGCTCGATGCCGGGGCGGCAGTAGCTTTGGCAGCAGCCGCGCCTCCGGACGACGGCGACGGCGGCGATGATGGTGACGACGACGACGACGGCGGCGGTGGCGGCGGCGGCGGCGCTCTCGCACCCGCCTGGCTGATCCTGATGGCGCTCGCCGCCGGCGCCCTGCGCCGCCGTCCTGCCCGCTGATACACCGCGCGTCCACCCCGCGAATCCCAGTGCTCTCTTTCGAGTGAGCGCTGCCGATAATCCGGCGCATGCGCCGCGTAACTTTTTGTGTTTTGGCCGCCGCCGTTCTGGCGGCGGGTGGGACGGCCCAGGCATCGCCCGGCGCCGACGGCGTGATCGTGCAGCTTCGCGATGCGCCGTCGCACGGCGTTGACCGGGCAGTGACGCTGTCGGCCAACGCGGCCGCCGCACGCGCGGAGGCTGCCCGCTGGGAGCGGGTGGTGTTGGCGGCGGCAACCGATGCGGGGCAGCCGCCGCCCACGCGCATGCCCACCGGCCGTGCGGCCTACCTGCTACGCAGCACGCAGCCGCTGTCGGCCGAAGCCGCGCGCCGTTGGACCGAACGCCTGGCTGCGCAGCCCGAGGTGGCGTGGGCCGTGCCCAACGATCGCGAGCGCCGGCTGCAGGTGCCCAACGACCCGATGTACGCCGGCGCCGTCCACGCCCAATGGTGGCTGCATGCCCCAGGCGGGAGCGACGGCCTGCCGCTGGCGTCGCGCCTGCGCGGCGTGCCGGGCTTCCGGCCGGCGTGGCAGCGCCACACCGGCCTGCCTGCCGTGGCGGCGGCGCGTGTCGCGGTGCTCGACACCGGCATCACCGCGCATCCGGAGCTCGCCGGCCACACGCTGGGCGGCCACGACTTCGTCACCAACCCGCTGATCGCCAACGACGCGGACGGCCGCGACGCGGACCCCACCGACCCCGGCGACTGGGTCGACGAGGCGGACCGCACCCAGGCCGTCTTCCGGGACTGCATCGCCGAAAGCAGCAGCTGGCACGGCACGATGACGGCCGGGATGCTGGCCGCGGGCACGCACAACGCCGCGGGCGTGGCGGCCGTGCACTGGGACGGCCGCGTGGTGCCGGTACGGGTGGCCGGCAAGTGCGGCGCCGACGTGGCCGACATCATCGACGGCCTGCGCTGGGCGGCCGGGCTGCCCGTGCCGGGCGTGCCGAGCAACCCGCATCCCGCGCGCATCGTCAGCCTCAGCTTCGGCGGCAGCGGCGCCTGCAACGCGGCCTACCAGCAGGCGATCGACGAGGTCCGGGCCAGGGGGGTGGTCTTGGTGGCGGCGGCAGGCAACGAACACACGGCCCTGACCCGTCCCGCCAACTGCCGCGGCGTCGTGGGCGTCGTCGCGTTGAACCGCGACGGCTTCAAGACCACCTATTCCAATTTCGGCCCCGAGGCGGTCGTCGCCACGGTCGGCGGCGACAACACCGACGGCGCGTGGGGCGGCCTGCTCGCCGACGGGGGCCTGCTGTCGATCTACAACAGCGGTGTGCGCCAGGCGGGCGAGGGCGGCTACGCCTACCTGTTCGGCAGCAGCTTCGCGGCGCCGGTGGTGGCCGGCACGGTGAGCCTGATGCTCGGCGTGCACCCGGCGATGACGGTCGACCAGATCGTCGAGGGACTGCGCGCTTCGGCCCGTCCGCATGTGCAATCGGCGCTGATCGGACTCTGCAGCCCGGCCAACCCGGGGCGGTGCCTCTGCACGGCCGCCACCTGCGGCGCGGGCATCCTCGATGCCGACGAGGCGCTGCGCTACGCACAGGAACTGGCGGCGGGCCGCGGCTACGTGCGGCCGGCGGGATCGGCCGCGGTGCTCGACAGCGCCGAACTACGACAGGCCGCGGCCCTCGGGCCCGACCGGCCCGCCAATCCCGCAGAAGTCACGTCGGATCCCCGGCCTGCCGCGGAGGACGGCAGCGGCGGAGGCGGCGGTGGCTCGGGCCCGGGCGCGCTGCTGGCCCTGGCCGCTGCGGCGGCCATGCTGCGCCGCCGGCCGGCCGTGGCTCAGCGCTGCTTGCAGGTATCGAAGCCGCCGGCGAGCGCCGTGGTCGGCAACGCGACGATCTGAGCGGCCACCGGCGCGGTTGCGCGCTCCACGCGCAGCCGGTGCTGCAGGCGGGGCGGCGCCAGCACCACCACGCGGGCCGAACGCACGCCGCGCTGCGTCGCGGCCGCGAGCGAGGCGTCGGCCTCTTCGCGGGTGTTGAAATGGCCGAGCGAGAGGCCGTTCTCCAGTTCGGCCGGCGCCTTGACCTCCTCGTAACCGATCTTCAGCCGCCGCAACTCGTCGCTCTTCTTCTGCAGCGCATCGCGGTTGGGGTAGCGGCCCATGTAGACGAGGTAGCTTCCCGGCAGGTCGACCGAGATGCGGTGCCAGCTGCCGGTGGGCAGTTCGGCGATGGCCTGCTCGGCCGCGGCGATGTCGGTGTCGCTGAAGGGGCCGGCTTCGAGGCAGGTGCCTTGCGCGGCCAGCGCCGCCGCGGAAGCGGCTTCCGCCAGCACGGCGCTGGCGGCCTCCGGGGGCAGCAGCGCGACGGCGTCGGGCTGCACCTGCCGCGTCAGCCGCTCCGGCTCGCGCTCGCGGGCCGCCGGGCCGAGCAGGGGGGCGAGCCAGTGCTCGGACCAGGCGAAGAACAGGACGTTGGCCAACAACAGCAGCAGGACGAGGGCTCGGAGCATGCGGTTCAGTTTCCGTCGATCCGCACGCTGACGTCGCCGCTGGAGACCAGCTGCACGGCCGCGTCGGCGCCCTGCCCGACCCGCACGCGCAACGATCCATCCTCGCCGACACCGTCGGCCACGCCGGCCGGTACCTGCGGGAGCGTCGTGGTGATGGGCTGGCCGCGCAGCAGGTCGCGCTGCGCGAAGCGCCCGGCGAAGGCGGCAAAGCCTTCGCGCTCGAACAGCAGCAAGGCCGCGGCCAGCGGCGCAGCCACCTGGTGCAGCGCGGCGGGGGCGTCGACGCCGGGCTGGCGCTCCTGCAGGCAGGCATAGCCCGAGCTGAGGTCGCGGGTGGGTTGCGGCGCGACGTTGAGTCCCACGCCGACGATCGCCATCCTGCGCGAGCCGACCATCACGGTCTCGATCAGCACGCCGCCGAGCTTGCGCCCGCTGCCGGGGGCGTCCATCAGCCAGAGGTCGTTCGGCCACTTGAGGCCGATCGCCGGGCCGCCGGCGCCCGGCACGGCCTCGAGGGCCTCCGCCAGCGCGACGCCCACGGCCAGCGACAGGCCCGACCAGTCGCGCGGCGACAGCGCGACCGCGAGCGAGAACGTGAGCGAGGCGCCGGTGCTCGATTGCCAGTTGCGGCCGTGGCGGCCCCGGCCGCGGGTCTGGCTTTCGGCGACCAGCAGGCACGGGTGCGTATCGCCCGTGCGCCGGCCGTGGGGGGAGTGTTCGTCGCGGTCCTGCAGTTCCAGCGCGCCGGGAATGGTGACGGGCTGGTCGCGGCGGCCGCTGAACATGCGGGCCCGGTCGATCAGCTGCGAGTTGGTGGAGTCCGCGCGGGCCACGACCTCGATCGAGATGCCGGGCATCAGCGGCTGCAGCTGCTCCCACAGCAGTTCTGCGCCCCAGGACATGTGGCTGGGCTCGTTGGACATCACGGCCTCTTCGGGTAGGTGAGTGGTTTCAGCGTTTGGGTGCCAGCATAGTGCCGCGGCAGGCCGCCGCGCCGCAATAGCAGGCGAACTGCTTCTTCACCTTGGCAGTATGGCGGCCCTCGAGCACGAGGCCGTAGTCGAAGCTCAGCTCCTCGCCCGCCGCGACCGGCCGCAGCGTCCGGATGAACACGCGGCCTTCGACTTCGTCGGCCTCGCAGTTCGGATCGCACGAGTGGTTGATGAAGCGCGATGCATTGCCGCCGTGCGCGCCGTCGATGACGTGCTGGTCGTCGATGTGGAAATAGAAGGTATGGTCGGGCTGTGACGGGTCGTGGGGGTGCCTGCGCAGCGCCTCGGCCCAGGTGATGACCTCGCCGGCATACTCGAACAAGGTCGTGCCGGCCGCGAGCGGCCGCAGCGCGAACACGCCCTTGCCGTGTACGCCGGAGCTGCGGACTTGGGTCCGGCGGCCGCCGGCTTTGGCCCGCGTGCCAGCGGCGGCAGGGCCTTCGGTGGGGGCGGCTTGCGTGTCGGTCTTCATTCGGTACATTGAAATCACGGATGCGCGCGCGTATGTACGTGTACGTGCGCGCGAGAAGCGGAATTGTAGGCAGACAAGCGGCTCCCCCAGGGAACTCTTGTCGGCCAGAGAAGGCACAACAAGGCTCATGGGCAAATCACTCATCATTGCGGAAAAGCCGAGCGTGGCGCAGGACATCGTGCGTGCGCTGACGCCGGTGGCCGGCAAGTTCGAAAAGCTCGCGGACCATTTCGAGAACGACCGCTACGTGGTCACCTCGGCCGTGGGCCACCTGGTGGAAATCAAGGCGCCGGAGGAATACGACGTCAAGCGCGGCAAGTGGAGCTTCGCCAACCTGCCGGTGGTGCCGCCGCACTTCGACCTGGCGCCGATCGACAAGGCCAAGTCGCGGCTGAGCGCGGTGGTCAAGCTCGTCAAGCGCAAGGACGTCACCGAACTCGTCAACGCCTGCGACGCGGGGCGCGAGGGCGAACTGATCTTCCGGCTGATCGTGCAGTACGCCGACGGCGGCAAGGGCAAGCTCGAGAAGCCGGTGCGCCGGCTGTGGCTGCAGAGCATGACGCCGCAGGCCATCCGCGAGGGGTTCGAGCGGCTGCGCAGCGACGAGCAGATGCGCGGCCTGGCCGACGCGGCGCGCAGCCGCAGCGAGGCCGACTGGCTGGTCGGCATCAACGGCACGCGGGCGATGACGGCGTTCAACTCGCGCGACGGGGGCTTCTTCCTCACCACGGTCGGCCGGGTGCAGACGCCGACGCTGTCGATCGTCGTCGAGCGAGAGGAGAAGATCCGCAAGCACGTCGCACGCGACTACTGGGAGATCAAGGCCCAGTTCGCCGCGAAGGCCGGCGAGTACGAGGGCAAGTGGTTCGATCCGGCGTTCAAGAAGAACGATCCGGCCGGGGAGGGGGCCCCGGACGCTGCCGGTGCCAGCGAGCGCCGGGCCGACCGCCTCTGGACGGCCGCCGAGGCCCACGCGATCGCCGAAGCCTGCCGCGCGCAACCGGCGGTCGTCACCGAGGAAGCCAAGCCCAGCACGCAGGCCAGCCCGCTGCTCTATGACCTGACGACGCTGCAGCGCGAAGCCAACTCGCGCTTCGGCTTCTCGGCCAAGACCACGCTGTCGATCGCGCAGGCGCTGTACGAGAAGCACAAGGTGCTGACCTACCCGCGGACAGACTCGCGCGCGCTGCCGGAAGACTATGTCGGCGTCGTCAAGGAGACGATGCAGATGCTGGCCACCGACGACCTGCCGGGGCCGCTGCGCGAGCTGGGCGGCCATGCGGCCAAGGCCCTGAAGGAAGGCTACGTCAAGCCGATGAAGCGCGTGTTCGACAACGCCAAGGTGTCGGACCACTTCGCCATCATCCCGACGCTGCAGGCGCCGCGCAGCCTGACCGAGATCGAGGCCAAGCTGTACGACATGGTCGTCAAGCGCTTCCTGGCCGTGTTCTATCCGTCGGCCGAGTTCATGGTCACCACGCGCATCTCGACGGTCTCGCGCGAGGGCAAGGAGTACAAGTTCCAGACCAACGGCAAGGTGCTGGTCAAGCCGGGCTGGCTGGCCGTCTACGGCCGCGAGGCCCAGGAAGACGACGCCAACCTCGTGCCGGTGGACAAGGGCGAGGTGGTGCGCACCGAGAGCGTCGACGTCAACCAGCTCAAGACCAAGCCGCCCGCGCGCTACACCGAGGCGACGCTGCTGAGCGCGATGGAAGGCGCGGGCAAGCTGATCGACGACGACGAGCTGCGCGAGGCCATGGCCGAGAAGGGCCTGGGCACGCCGGCCACGCGTGCGCAGACGATCGAAGGCCTGATCCTCGAGAAGTACATGCTGCGCGAGGGCCGCGAGCTGGTGCCGACCGCCAAGGCCTTCCAGCTGATGACGCTGCTGCGCGGCCTGGACATCGAAGACCTGACCAAGCCCGAGCTGACCGGCAACTGGGAATACCAGCTTGCCGAGATGGAGCACGGCCGGCTCGACCGCGACCGCTTCATGGGCGAGATCGCCCGCATGGCCGAGCGCATCGTCAAGAAGGCCAAGGAGTACGACCGCGACACCATCCCGGGCGACTATGCGACGCTCGCCACGCCCTGCCCGAAGTGCGGCGGCAAGGTGAAGGAGAACTACCGCCGCTTCGCCTGCGTCGGTGCCGAGACGGCCGCCAACCCCGGCTGCGGCTTCTCGATCAGCAAGATCCCCGGCGGCCGCGCGTTCGAGATCGCCGAGGCCGAGGCCTTCCTGCGCGACAAGAAGATCGGCCCGCTGGAAGGCTTCCGCTCCAAGGCCGGCTGGCCCTTCACGGCCGAGCTGAAGCTCGCGTTCGACGAGGAGATCGACAACTGGAAGCTCGAGTTCGACTTCGGCGAGGACGCGAAGAAGGCCGAGGGCGACGGCGAACCGGTGGACTTCAGCGGCCAGGAAAGCCTGGGCGCGTGCCCGAAATGCAAGGGCCACGTGTACGAGCACGGCAGCAACTACGCCTGCGAGCACGCCGTGAGCGCCCCGGTGACCTGCGACTTCAAGACCGGCAAGATCATCCTGCAGCAGCCGATCACCCGCGAGCAGGCGCACAAGCTGCTGGCCGAGGGCAAGACCGACCTGCTGGAGAACTTCGTGTCCAACAAGACGCGCCGCAAGTTCAAGGCGCGGCTGGTCTTCGACGCCAAGGACGGCAAGGTCGGCTTCGAGTTCGAGCCGCGCGCGGCCAAGACACCGGCGAAGAAGGCGGCGCGCAAGGTGGCCTGACCCACGCGCGGGCGCGCGTCCGCGCCGGCGCATATTTACCTCGGGCAGGCACGGTGCCCGTGGCGAAAATCCACGGCTTTCTCGGGGAGGAAGCTGATGGAAATGAGAACGATCGCGACAGCGGCGCTGGCTGCGCTCGCGGCATCGATGACCCTGGGGTGCGCCACGGAGGCATCGCGCACTGTGGACGTGCCCAAGGTCGAGGCCGCGGCGATGCCCTACCAAGGCCCGCGAACGCCGGTTGTCGTCGGCCGGATGGACAACCGCTCGAGCTTCATGCGCGGCATCTTCTCCGACGGCGTCGACCGCCTTGGCGGGCAGGCCAAGACCATCCTGATGGCCCACCTGCAGCAGACGCAGCGCTTCAATGTGCTGGACCGCGACAACCTCGCCGAAGCGAAGCAGGAGGCGCAGTACAAAGCGCAGACCCAGTCGATCCGGGGTGCCGACTTCATCGTCACCGGCGATGTGTCGGAGTTCGGGCGCAAGGAAGTCGGTGATCACCAACTGTTCGGCTTGCTCGGTCGCGGCAAGCAGCAGATCGCCTACGCGAAGGTGACGTTGAACGTCGTCAGCCCGACGACGTCGGAGGTCGTGTACTCGGTACAAGGTGCGGGCGAATACAGCCTGTCGAACCGCGAGATCGTCGGGTTTGGCGGCACGGCCGGCTACGACGCGACCTTGAACGGCAAGGTGCTCGATCTGGCTGTGCGCGAAGCCGTCAATCGCCTGGTGACAGGCTACGACGGCGGCACCTGGAGTCGGAGGACGACGCCGTGAACGGACTTCACCTGCGCGCCGCGGCGCGTCTGGCGGGCCTCGTTGTGTTGACGGCGCTGGCGACCGGCTGCGCGCAGCAGCCGAAACCGCTTTATCACTGGGGTGGCTACCAGACCAACCTCTACGAGTACTTCAAGGCCGATGGCCGCACGCCAGCCGAGCAGATGCAACGCATGGAGGCCGAGGCCGACCGCGCGGGGGCGAGCGGTGCGGTGTTGCCGCCGGGCTTCCGTGCCCACATGGGCCTGCTGAGCCTGAAGCTTGGCCGCGATGGCGAAGCACGCGGGTACTTCGAGGCCGAGAAGAGGGCATTTCCCGAGTCCACGGCATTCGTTGATTCGATGCTGCGTCGCATGGACGCGAAGAAAACCGAGCCGAGCACCTGATGATGGCCCGACTGTTCCCCCTGCGCCGCACGGCGGCGTTGACCGCCGTGTCGGCTGCGCTGCTGCTCGGCGGTTGCGCCACCCGGCAGCCGTACGACTACACCGCGTTCAAGGCGAACAGGCCGGCCTCTCTGGTCGTGCTGCCGCCGCTGAACCAATCGCCCGACGTGAAGGGCAGCATCGGCGTGCTGGCGCAGGCCACAGCCCCGTTGGCCGAGGCCGGCTACTACGTGCTGCCGGTGTCGCTGGTCGAAGAAGCTTTCCGTGAAAACGGCTTGACGACGGCACATGACATCCACGACGTCGCGCCCGCGAAGCTGCGCGAGGTGTTTGGCGCGGATGCGGTGGTCTACCTCAACGTGAAGCGCTACGGTACCTCCTACGCCGTGATCAGCAGCGAGACGGCGGTCGCGGTAGAGGGGCGCATCGTCGATCTGCGCTCCGGTGATCTGCTGTGGAAAGGCGAGGCGGTCGCATCTTCGGCCGAAACCCAGGCCAGCAACCAGGCCGGTCTGATCGGCCTGCTCGTGCAGGCGGTGGTCAATCAGATCGTCGCCACGACGACCGACCAGAGCTTCACCTACGCCGGCATGGCATCGAACCGGTTGCTCGGCCCAGGTGTCTTCAACGGTGTACTCGCGGGCCCGCGGTCACCAAAGTTCAAGCAAGACTGATCAGGGTTTCCCTGGGTATCGCTGCCGCCGCGGCGATACTCGCGGACCGATGACCCTCGCCGTCTTCTACAAGCTCGTCGCCATCTTCCTCACGGCCGGACTGGGTTGGATCGTCGGCCGCATGCGCTGGCTGGGCAACGAGCGCCAGGGTGCCGACCCGGCGCGCACGCTGTCGAACGCGGCGTTCTACATCTTCGTGCCGGCGCTGCTGTTCCGCACCACCGCGCGGCTCGACTACGCGCACCTGCCGTGGGGGCTGATCGTCGCGTTCTTCGTGCCGGTGGTCGGGCTGGCGATCGTGGTCTACGTCGTCGAGCGGCACCGCAACCGGGGCGGGCGCCTGTCGGTGGCCGCGCCCTCGGTGAGGGCGGTGTCGGCCAGCTTCGGCAACACGCTGCAGATCGGCGTGCCGATGGCGGCGGCGCTGTTCGGCGAGGCCGGCCTGGGCCTGCACATCACCATCGTCAGCATGCATTCGCTGACGCTGCTGACCGTGCTCACCACGCTGGCCGAACTCGACCTCGCCCGGGCCCGTGCGCGCCATGAGGAAGCCGGCGGCGGCTCGCTGCTGTCGACGCTGAAGCTGACGGTGCGCAACACCATCATCCACCCGGTGGTGCTGCCGGTGCTGGCCGGCATGGCCTGGAACTTCACCGGCTGGCGGCTGCCGCCGGTGGTGGACGAGGTGCTGCAGCAGCTCGGCGCGGCGGTGGTGCCGCTGTGCCTGACGCTGATCGGCATGTCGCTCGCGTACAACGGCCTCCGCGGCGGGCTGCGCGGGGCCGTCAAGCTCAGCGCGATGAAGCTGCTGGTGCTGCCCGCGGTGGTGCTGGTGGTGGCGCACTGGGGCTTCGGCCTGGCCGGCCTGCCGCTGCAGGTGGCGGTGATGATGGCGGCGCTGCCGGCCGGCAGCAACACGCTGATGTTCTCGCAGCGCTACGAGACGCTGGAAAGCGAGACCACCTCGACCATCGTGCTGTCGACCCTGGCCTTCGCCGCCACGGCGCCGCTGTGGCTGGCGGTGCTGGCGCTGGTCGACTAACGCGGGGCTGGCCGAGCCCCCGGCTGCGCAGGGCCGGCGGGGCTCGGCGACAATCAGCGGATGACGCTGCTGACCGACATTCCCGCCTACATGGCCCGCGTGGGCAACGCCGCCCGCGCGGCGTCCACCGTGATGGCCGCCTCGTCGACCCGCGCCCGCAACGAGGCGCTGACCACGCTGGCGCGCCTGCTGCGCGCCGAGGCGCCCCAGCTCGCGGCCGACAACACGCGCGACCTCGACGCCGCGCGTGCCGCCGGCCTGGCGGGCCCGATGGTCGACCGGCTGAAGCTCACGCCGCAGGTCATCGAGACGGTGGCCGAAGGCTGCGAGCAGATCGCCGCGATGCCCGACCCGATCGGCGAGATCACCGGCGTGAAGCGGCGCCCGAGCGGCATCGCCGTGGGCCAGATGCGCGTGCCGCTGGGCGTGTTCGGCATGATCTACGAGAGCCGGCCGAACGTGACGATCGAGGCGGCCTCGCTGGCCATCAAGAGCGGCAACGCCGCCATCCTGCGCGGTGGTTCGGAGGCGATCCATTCCAACCTGGCGCTGTGGCGCCTGGTGCAGCGCGCGCTCGCGCAGGCCGGCTTGCCGCCCGAGGCCGTGCAGCTGATCGAGACCACCGACCGCGCCGCGGTGGGCCGGCTGATCGCCATGCCCGAGAGCGTGGACGTCATCATCCCGCGCGGCGGCAAGTCGCTGATCGAGCGCATCAGCGCCGAAGCCAAGGTGCCGGTGATCAAGCACCTGGACGGCAACTGCCACGTGTACGTCGATGCCGAGGTCGACCTCGACCTGGCCGTGACGGTGACCGACAACGCCAAGACGCAGAAGTACAGCCCCTGCAATGCCGCCGAATCGCTGCTGGTGCACGAGCGCCAGGCGGCGCCCTTCCTGGCGCGCATCGGTGCGGTGTTCGCGGCCAAGGGCGTGGAGATGCGGGCCGACGACCAGGCCGCCGCGATCCTGCGCGACGTGCCGGGCGCGAAGGTGGTGCCGGCCACCGAAGCCGACTGGAGCGAGGAATACCTGGCCCCGGTCATCAGCGTGAAGATCGTGGCCAACCTCGACGAGGCCATCGCCCACGTCAACCGCTACGGCTCGCACCACACCGACGCGATCCTGACGACGAACCACCCCCACGCGATGCGCTTCCTGCGCGAGGTCGATTCGGCCAGCGTGATGGTCAACGCCAGCACGCGTTTCGCCGACGGCTTCGAGTACGGCCTGGGCGCCGAGATCGGCATCTCCACCGACAAGTTCCACGCCCGCGGCCCGGTGGGCCTGGAGGGCCTCACGTCGATGAAGTGGGTGGTGCTGGGCAACGGCGAAGTGCGCGGCTGAGGCCGCGCACCTGTCGCCGCCGCGGCCGGCTTACGGCAGCACCGGGTTCGCCACCGCCTGCTGGATGCGCAGGTCCGCGTCGCGCTGCAGCAGCAGCCGCTCCGCCACCAGCGCGTTGGCCGCCGTGGTGACGGCCGCTACGTAGCCGGCCTGCGTGCCGTACAGCGACTCCAGCGAAGGCCGCGTGTCGCCCGCGGCGATGCGCGCGGCCTCGGTCTTGTGGAACGGGATGAAGCTGCCCGTCAGGTTTGACAGGTCGACGATGCCCGGCGTCGCGACGTAGTTGAACTCGATGCTGGTGCCCAGCGGCGCGCGCGCCTCCACGCTCTTGACGCCGGCCTTCGTGAGGCCGGTGGTGGCGTCCACCTGCGGCACCAGGATCGCGTAGTCGCGGCCGGTGTAGTAGGGCGGCAGCAGCGTCGCGATGCCCGACTCGTCCTGCGGCACGTACTGCGGCCCGAAGTCGAACAGCGGGAAGCTGTTGTAACGCCCCAGGTAGTTGAAGTCGGGGATTGCCGTCGGCGTGCCGCCCACGTTCCAGGTCAGGCCCTTCATCGTCGGGAAGACGAGCTGGTCGGGCCGCGCCAGCGTGCCGTCGGCCAGCTTCGGCACCTGGCTCGCCGGCGGCTCGGTGCCGCGCACCACCCAGTCTTCCAGCGCGACGAAGAGCGCGCGGAAGGTGTCGGTGAAGTGCACCACCGTGCCCGCCGGGTAGACGTTGCGTGCCGGCGCGTAGCTGATGCTCGCGGTGCCGCCATTGCCGCCGTGCTGCGTGCTGGCGTAGTAGTAGATGCGCGCGTTGTCGGGCTGCGCCAGGTCGCGCTGGCCGTAGGCGTCGGTCAGCACCGGCGAGCCCTGCAGCTGCCAGAACTCGGTGCCGGACAACCCGAGGAAGAACTTCGGACAGGTGCTGGTGGCCGCGCAGCGCTTCATCACGCCGCCTTGCCGGCCGCTCACGTCGTCCATGTAGTCGGCGGCCAGGCCGCGCGGCGCCGTCTGGCCGAAGGCGGTGTGGTCGGTGCGCAGGCCGCCGCCGCCGCCGGGCACGGCGAAGCGGGTGTTGATGTTGGTCTGCCGCGCGGCCACGTGCGCGAACATCCCGTCGAACACCTTGCCGCCGTCCAGCGCCTGGTTGAAGCCCAGGTGCAGGAAGGTCTTCATCGCGTTGCCCGACTGCGAGGTGCCCTGGCCGATCGTGTGCGTGATGCGGCCGGCCAGCGGGTTGGCCGTGCCGGCGCTGTCGGCGGCAGCCTTGCGGAAGAAGCTCACCGTGTCGCGCAGCGCGGCCAGGCCCACGCCCATCACCTTCGGGTCCTTCGCGACGTAGACGAGCTCGTACAGGTACTTCGGATCGAAGCCGCCCTTCAGGCAGATGCTGGCGCCGCTGGCGGTGCCGGGGAAGGGGTTGGCCGAGGTGTCGCAGGTGGCGAACTTCCAGTCGGAGGCGGGCACCAGGATGCGCGCGTCGGTCTCGTTGGCGCGCCGCGTGAGCGAGTAGCCGGGCTGCGTGTTGTCGAGGCTCGCGGGCTCGTAGGGGATCATCGAACCGTTGAACACGCCGCCAGGCAGGGTCATCGCCGGCGTGGCCGCGTTCGGCACCAGCTCGCTGCGGTAGGGGCCGGTGATGGCGCTGCCGTCCTTGTTCTTCGCGACCGGCACGGTCACGGTCAGGCGCGCGGCCGTGCTCTTGGGCACGTCGCCCTGCCAGGCCGAGTACAGCAGCACGTAGCCGCGCTCCAGGTACACCGCGTCGCTGGGCGTCGCCGCCGGGTTCAGCATCGTCAGGATGTTGCCGCGGTTGGGCGCGTCGTAGCGCAGCACGCCGCTGGCCTTGCTCATGTCCTTGGGCTTGAGCATCACGAAGTCGGCGCTGTACTCGACCATGCCGTTCGCGTTGACCGGCGCCAGCGCCAGGTCCTGGATCACGGCGTTCTTCGGGTCGGCGGGATCCACCTCGCCGGAGATCGTGCCGGTGAGCTTCTCGTAGGCGCCGACGCTGCCGTAGGTGCCGGCGAAGTCCTCGGTGGCGGTGATGGTCAGCTTGAGCTGCGGCGTCTTGACCGGGGTGGCGGGCGAATCGCCGCCGCCGTCGCCGCCGCAGGCGGCGAGCAGGCCCGCCGCCAGCAGGGCGGCGAGGCGGGAGGTGGGTGCATGCATGGTGTTGTTTCCTCGAGGCATGTCGTGTGGCAAGGGATGTGCAGGCCGCGCCGCGTTCAGCGGCAGGTGAAGTTCGCCGCGTCGTCCGTGCTGCCGCTGCCGCTGTAGACGGCTTGGGCGGGCCACGCGCAGATCGGCCGCGTGCGGGTGACGGTGCCGCCGCTCAGGCGCGAGGCGACGATGCGCGTCGGCGCCGTGCCTTGCTCCACCCAGCGGTCGAGCGCCGAGAGCAGGTCGTGGTCGGCATCCACCACCGGCGGCGCACCGGCGTTGCCGAAGCTCGTCGCGCCCGGCCCGCCCGAGCAGTGGCCCATGCCCGGCACCACGAACAGGCGCATGAAGCCGTCGATCTCCGCCTGCGAGCCCTGCGCGGCCTTCACCTTGTCGTAGTAGGCGATGGTGTCGGTCGCCACCACCACCGGGTCGATCCAGCCCTGGTAGACCAGCAGCTTGGCGCCGCGGGCCTTGAAGGCTGACAGGTCGGTGCTGGTCTGGTCGACGCGGCTGCCCACCTTGGCCAGCGAGAAGGCGAAGTCGCGGTCGAAGTCGAAGGTCCACCAGTTCCAGGCCGGGTCTTCGAACGCCCAGTAGCGCCAGAAATCGGCACGCACCGGCTCGGCGCCGCCCCAGTAGCCGGGCCAGCCCGATTCGCTGCCCACCACCTGGCCGGGGTAGATCTGCGCGCCGGTGCGCGGGTTCTTCGGGCCGGCGTAGATCTTCTGCGCCGCGGCCACCTGCGCGGCGGTGAGGCAGGTGGCGTTGTCGGCGCCGGTGCACTGCAGCGAGGCGATGTCGAAGCGCGCGGGGGTGCAGGCGCGCGGGTCGTCGATCACGCCGTCGGCCACGCCGTCGATCGTGTCGCAGGCCGCCACCGCGGACGTGGTGATCAGCGCCGCCTTGGCCGGCGTGAGGATCAGCGCCGGGTCGGCCTGGCTGTTGCGGTTGGACAGGTAGCGCCACAGGAACTCGGCGTTCAGCGCCGTGCGGTTGTTGCCCGGCGCGCCGGCGATCACGCCGTCGAAGTCCGCCGGGTACTTCTGCACCTGCGCGTAGCCCTGGTGGCCGCCGGTCGAGCAGCCGTAGTAGTAGGCGCGGCGTGCGGCCTGGCCCTGCAGCGTGGCCACCACCTGCTTGGCCGGCACGGTGATGGCATGGATCGACCGCGTACCCCAGTCGGTGATCTTCTCCGGGTGGCCCAGGCCCCAGAGCATGTCGTTCGGGTCGCCCTGGTGGCCGGTGTCGCCGCCGATCGCGGCGTAGCCCTGCGCGAGCGCGTAGGCCATGTCGCGGTAGCTCAGCGCGGGGCTGTAGCCGCCGTTGCCGGTGGTCACGAGCTTGCCGTTCCACGAGGCCGCGGCCGGAATCCAGGCCTCGAAGTTGATCAGCGAATCGCTGGTCGGCGTCGCCTGCCCCTTCACGAGGCAGAAGGCCGGCAGGTTGTTGTAGGCCGTCGACGTGCCGGCCGGGGTGTAGCTGCCGGCGGGCACGGAAGTGGCCGAGAGCACGGTGGCGTTGTCGAGCTTCAACCCGGCGAACGATGCGGTCTCGCAGGCCAGCGGCGTGGCGGCCGGCGTGTCGTCATCGTTGTCGGAGCCGCCACAGGCGGTGAGCAGGGTGCCGGCAAGCGGCAGCAGCAGCACGGCGCCCAGCCGGCGTGCGGGGAGGGAAGGGGTCATGGTCGTCTCCATCTGGTGCGTCAGGCAGGCAAAGCGCTGCCCGGGCGGCCATTGCAGGGCCGCCGCCTGGTCGAACTGGGGCCCGCCGCGTGGCGGGTGGGAGGCGCGCCCTCCTGTGGGCGCGCGGGCCGCTTACTCGGCCTCGATGCCCGCGGCCCGGATCACCTTGCCCCATTTCTGCGTCTCGGCCGCCTGGAACTTCGCGAGCTCGTCGGGCGAGGTCGTCCAGGGTTCGGAGCCGGACACGTCGAAGAACGACTTGGCGGCCTGGCTCTTCACGGCCACGCCCAGCAGCTCGTTCAGCCGTGCCACCACCGGCGCGGGCGTGCCGGCGGGGGCATAGGCCGCGAACCAGTAGCCCATGTCGTAGCCCTTGACGCCCGCCTCGTCGATCGTCGGCACGTCGGGCAGCTGGACGCTGCGCTGCTGCGTCGAATAGCCCAGCGCCCGCAGCTTGCCCGCCTTGACCTGCGGCACGCCGGTGGAGGTGTCGGTGATCATCAGGTCGATCTGGCCGCCCAGCAGGTCGGTGATGCCCAGCGGGTTGCTCTTGTAGGGCACGTGCAGGATGTCGACGCCCGCGAGCTGCTTCAGCATCTCGCCGGCCATGCGGCTCGACGAGCTGCCGCTGCCGAAGGTCAGCTTGCCGGGGTTCTTCTTCGCGGCGTTCACCACGTCGGCCACGCTCTTGTAGGGCGAGTTGACGTTCACCACCATCACCTGCCCGCCCTTGCCCAGGCCGGTGAGCGGCACGAAGTCCTTCACCGGGTCGTAGGGCAGCTTCTTGTAGAGGTGCTCGTTGGCGGCGTGCGTGGTGTTGGTGGTGATCAGCACCGTGTAGCCGTCGGCCGCGGCGCGGGCCGCCTGCTGCGCGGCCGGCATGCCGCTGGCGCCGGCCTTGTTCTCGACGACCACCGCCTGCTTGGTCTGCTCGGTGATCGACTGGCCCAGCGCACGCGCGAGCTGGTCGGTCGCGCTGCCGGCCGCGAACGGCACGACGAAGGTGATCGGCTTGTCGGGGTACTTGCCCTGCGCCGAAGCGGTCATCGCGACGGGGGCCAGCAGCGTGGCCGTCAGCAGGGCCAGGGCGTGGCGGCGGGGGCGGCGGTGGATGAAGGTCATGGTCTTGTCTCCAGAGGGTTGTCAGTTGTGGACGGAAAAGGTGTGCGGCCCGCGCAGCAGCGGCGCCAGCGAGGCCGGCAGCACGAGCGGCATGTCGAGCAGCAGGAAGGACAGCGACTTGCCGTGGCTGTCGAGGTTGAGCGCATCGTTGACGCCGCCGTCGAGCACGTCGTCGAGCACGAAGTTCATCGCGTGCAGCGTCGGCAGCAGGTGGCGCTGCACGCGGCTGGGCCGGCGGTGGGCGAAGCGCGTGGCCACCGCGGCGTCGGTGATCTGCTCGACGAGGGGCGCGTACAGGTCGGCGTGCCAGGCGATCACGCTGATGTTCGAGCGGTTGCCCTTGTCGCCAGTGCGGCCGTGGGCGGCGCGCCAGAGCGGGACCGTGATCATGTCCGCCCCTTGCGCGGCATCGCGTCTGTCATCCTTTTTTCCTCGATGAGTTCGAAGCGTGCCGGCACCGCCTCGCGCGGCATCAGGCAGGACAGCGTGCCCAGCGTGGGCCGCAGCGCGGTGCGCACGCCGCCGCCGCCGGCGGGGCCGCAGGTGTACAGCGCGACCACCTCGCGCGCCAGGCGCTCGGCGCAGGTGCGGTCGGCATGGCGCAGGGCCACGCGCAGCCGCACGTCGGTGGCACCGCCGTCGGGCGTGTCGGCCAGCCAGGCGCCGCCGTCGTCGGCAAAGATGCTGGCCACGCCGATCAGGTCGGCCCGCAGCGGCCCCAGGCCGGCCAGGCGCTCCCGCAACACGCCGGCGGCCAGCCGGGCGCGGCCTTCGGCGCGGGGGCCGGCGTACGAGATCTCGCCTTCTGCGAGCCAGCCCGATTCAAAGCAGGCGTTGACCTTCAACGTGCCGGTGCGCGGGTGGCCGCGCACGCCCGACAGGCGCACCCGGTCGGGGCCGACCTGTTCCACGCAGGCCTGGCTGATGTCGGCCACCACGTCGGGCGTCAGGTAGGCGGCGGGGTCGTGCACCTCGTAGAGCAGCTGCTCCTTCACCGTGTGCTCGGTGACCTCGCCGCCGGTGCCGGGCGGCTTGCCGATGGTGCAGTTGCCTTCGGCGTCGATCTCGGCGATCGGGTAGCCGAGCGTGGCGAGGCCTTCCACGTCCTTCACGCCCGGATCGGCGAAGTAGCCGCCGGTGACCTGGGCGCCGCATTCGAGCAGGTGGCCCGCCATCGTGGCCCGGGCGAGCCGGTCCCAGTCGTCCGCGGCCCAGCCGAAGTGCGCAAGCGCCGGGCCGACGACGAGCGACGGGTCGGCCACGCGGCCGCAGACGACGATCTGCGCCCCGGCCCGCAGGGCGTCTGCGATCGCCTCGGCGCCGAGATAGGCGTTGGCGCTGACGAGGCGCCGGCCGCCGAGGTCGGCGCCCAGGCAGCGGGCCAGCGCGGCCTGGTGGGCCGGGCCGGAAACGTCGTCGCCGCTCACCACGGCGATGCGCGGCGCCGGCACGCCCAGCTCGGCCGCCAGCGCCTGGATGCGCCGGGCCGCGCCATGGGGGTTGGCCGCGCCGAAGTTGCTGACGATGCGGATGCCATGTGCCAGGCAGTCGGCCAGCACCGGCCGCAGCAGGTCGTCCAGCAGCGGCTCGTAGCCCGCCTCGGGATCTTGGCGGCGCGCGAGCTGCGCGAGCGCCAGCGTGCGCTCGGCCAGCGTCTCGAAGATCAGCACGGCCGGCCCGCCGGCGGCGACCAGCGCACGCACCACCGGGGCGGCCGCGTCGGTGCGGTCACCGGAAAAGCCGGCGGCGCCACCGATGCGCAAGGGTTGCGGCTGCATGGGTCTCCTCTTGGTTTACACGGAATGTAGGCGGCCTGTATTGATCAGAGAATTCGAGAATTCGGATCACTTGATCGAAACTGCAGATGAATGTCTCCACCCGCCAGCTGCGGGCCTTCCTGGCACTGGCAGCGCAGCGCAACTTCACGCGGGCCGCGTCGTTGAGCCACCTGTCGCAGCCGGCCTTCAGCGCGCTGATCCGGCAGCTCGAGGAATCGCTCGGGCTGCGGCTGTTCGACCGCAGCACACGCTCGGTCGAGCTGACCGCCGAAGGCCGGGAGTTCGAGCTCTCCGCGCGGCGGGTGATGGAGGAATTCGAGCGCGCGCTGGGCGGCATGCACGACCAGGCGGCCCGGCGCAGGGGCCGGGTCTCCGTGGCGCTGCTGCCGTCGCTGGCGGCGGGGTGGCTGCCGCAGGTGCTGGCGGGCTTCCAGGCCGACTACCCGGGGATCGAACTGCAGGTGGCCGACGTGCTGTCGGAGCCCTGCATCGAGCTCGTGCGCCGCGGGCAGGCCGATTTCGCGCTGGCCGCGACCCGCGCCGAGACGCCCGAGCTGCGTGCCGAGCCGTTCTGCAGCGACGACTTCTACCTGGTCTGCCCGGTCGAGCACCCGCTGGCGGCCCTGCGCGACGTGCGGCCGCGCGATGTCGCGGCCTGGCCCTTCATCCACCTGTCGCGCACGTCGAGCGTGCGGCAGTACCTCGATGCGGCCACCCATCCGCAGACGATGCAGTCGGTGATGGAGGTCGACCAGCTCGCCACCGTGATGGGCATGGTGCGGGCGGGCATCGGCATCAGCGTGGTGCCGTGGCTGACCCTGTTCCATTTCCAGGCGCCCGGCGTCGTCACGCGGCGCCTGTCATGGGCGGGGCTGAAGCGCCACATCTACCTGGTGCGCCCGCGCGACCGCAGCCTGTCGGTGGCCGCCCAGGGCTTCTACGAATGGGTGATGGCGCGGCGCCCGGAGGGCACGGCGCCGGCCGGGCGCGGCCGGCTCAGCGCGCCGCGCCGTCCGGCAGCTCGATCTTGACCTCGAGCACTTCGTAGTCGTCCTGCTTCTCGAGGTGGACCTTGATGTCCTCCGGGGAGATCGACACGTACTTCGAGATCACCGCCACCAGCTCGCGCTGCAGCGCGGGCAGGTAGTCGGCGGCCCGGCTGGTGCCGCCGCCGCTGCGCTCGTGGGCGAGGATGATCTGCAGCCGCTCCTTGGCGACGCTGGCGGTCTTCTTCTTCTCCCCGAGCAGGAAGGAAAGGAACGACATCGGCCTTACCTCCCGCCGAACAGCCGCTTGAAGAAGCCCGGCTTCTCGGCGTCGATGAAGCGCATCGGCTTGTCCTCGCCCAGGAAGCGCGCCACCACGTCCTGGTAGGCCTCCGCCACGTCCGTGCCCTTCAGGTGGATCGCCGGCACGCCCTGGTTCGACGCGTCGAGCACCGATTCGGACTCGGGGATCACGCCGATCAGCTTGATGCGCAGGATCTCCTGGATGTCGTTCAGCGACAGCATCTGCCCGCCCTCGACGCGCGACGGGTTGTAGCGCGTGATCAGCAGGTGCTCCTTGATGGGCTCCTGGCCCTCGATGGCGCGCTTGGTCTTGCTCGACAACATGCCGAGGATGCGATCGGAGTCGCGCACCGAGGAGACCTCGGGGTTGGTGACGACCACCGCCTCGTCGGCGTAGTGCATCGCCATCATCGCGCCGGTCTCGATGCCGGCGGGCGAGTCGCAGACGATGTACTCGAAGCCCATCTCCGACAGGTCCTTCAGCACCTTCTCCACGCCTTCCTGCGTGAGCGCTTCCTTGTCGCGCGTCTGCGAGGCGGCCAGCACGAAGAGGTTCTCGCACTGCTTGTCCTTGATCAGCGCCTGGTTCAGGTTGGCTTCGCCCTGGATGACGTTGATGAGGTCGTACACCACGCGGCGTTCGCAGCCCATGATGAGGTCGAGGTTGCGCAGCCCGACGTCGAAGTCGATCACGGCCGTCTTGTGGCCGGCCAGGGCCAGGCCCGAGGAGAAGCTGGCGCTGGTGGTGGTCTTGCCCACACCTCCCTTGCCGGAGGTGACGACGATGATTCTGGCCATCGGAGGCTGGTCCTTTCTGTGCAGACTTTGTCGGTGCGGGCGCGTCAGGCGCCCAGGCGTTCGATGACGAGCTTCTCGCCTTCGAGCCGCACTTGTGCCGGCTGCCCGAGGATGTCGGAGGGCAGCGGCACGTCGGTGGTCCGGTAGATGCCTGCCACGGAGACGAGCTGCGCCTCCAGGCAGGTGGAGAAGATGCGGGCGCCGGCATTGCCGCGGGCCCCGGCCAGCGCCCGTCCGCGCAGCGGTGCATAGACGTGGATGTGGCCGTCGGCGATGACCTCGGCGCCGAAGTTCACCGCGGCCAGCACGATCAGGTCGCCGCCGCGGGCATACACCTGCTGGCCCGAGCGCAGCGGCTTGTCGACGACCATCGTCGGCACCGGCTCGCCGGGCACGCGCACCTCGCGCACGACCTCGACCTCGTGGATCACTTCGCGCACGACCTCGCGCACCTCGGGCGCCGGAGGCTCGGCGCGCGGGGCACGCGCCGGGGCGGCGAAATCGGGAGCCTCGACCAGGCCGGCGGCCAGCGCCGCGGCCATCTGCTCCGGGCTGCCGCCCTTGGCGGCCACCGGCATCATGCGGTGCGTGCGCAGCAGCGCCACGAGCGCCGCGAAGTCGATCGGCGAGGGGTCGTCGCGCACCGGCGACAGGTCGACGGCCACCGGATCGTTGTCGAACAGGCCCGGGTTGTCCGCCGTGCGGGCATCGAGCTCCCGGGCCAGCACGGCCAGGTCGGCGGTCTTCAGGACCACGGCGATCAGCGTCAGGGCGGCGCTGCGCAGGTCGAAGATGTCGGGTGAGTTCGGCGGGGCGGCGACGGCCATGGGTCGGGTGTCGGGAAAGGCCGGAGTTTACCGGCGCGGGTCGGCCTTCCCCGGCCGGGCATGTGTGTTCAGACGTAGGCTGCGCTGCGCTAGGCTTCCTGCGCCAGCGCCTCCAGGCCCGCCAGGACCGGCGCGAGGTCGTTCTCGACGCGGGCGAGCAGCAGGTCGATCTCCGGCTCCGGGGCGCCCCGGCCGCAGGCGTCCTCCAGCATGCGGGCCGAGACCTGCACCGACTGGGCGCCCAGGCTGCCGGAGACCGTGCGCAGGTTGTGCGCCATGCGCAGCGCGCCGGAGGCGTCGCCGCTCGTGCGGGCGGCGCGGAACAGCGGGCCGAAGTCGCGCTGGCCCTTCAGGAACATCAGCAGCAGCCGGCGGTACAGCACGTCGTTGCCCATCGTGCTGGTGCGGCCCACCCGCACGTCGATGCCCGGCAGCTGTGCCAGCCGGTCGACGGCGGGCGCCTCGGCCGCCGGCTCGGCCAGCACCGGCTCCGCCGGGCGCACCCAGCGCGCGATGGCGTTGAACAGCAGCTCGACGACGATGGGCTTGGCGACATGGTCGTTCATGCCGGCGGCCAGCGCGCGCTCGCGGTCGCCGCGCATGGCGTTGGCCGTCATCGCGATCACCGGCAGGTCCTTCAGGTGCGGCTGCTCGCGGATCGCCCGGGTCGCGGCGTAGCCGTCGAGCACCGGCATCTGCACGTCCATCAGCACGCCGTCGAACACCTGGTCCTGGAGCATCGCCAGCGCCTTGCGGCCGTCGTTGGCGACGCTGACGATCATGCCGGCGCTGGCCAGCAGCTCCTGCGCGAGCTCGAGGTTGATCGCGTTGTCGTCGACCACCAGCATGCGCGCGCCGCGCAGCCGGGCGCGGTGGCTGCCGAGCGGGTCGTCCTGCCGCGGCGGGCGGCGGTGCGCCGGGTGGCCCAGCAGCGTCGCGTACGCCACCTGCAGGCTCGACGGCGTCAGCGGCTTGGTCAGCACGGCGTCGACGGGCACGCGCTGGGCCGCCAGGCGCGACGTCACGTCGTCGCGGCCGAAGGCCGTCATCATCGCGACCTTCGGCGCGGGGCGGCCCGGGGACGGCGCCAGCAGTTGGCGCGCGCACTCGACGCCGTCCATGCCGGGCATCCGCCAGTCGAGCAGCACGAGGTCGAAGGGCGCCTGCGCCTCGTGGGCGAGCGCCACGGCGCGCAGTGCATCCCAGCCGTCGCGCGCCGCCTCGGCGTGCAGGCCGAGCGCCTGGGTCATGCGCAGCAGGATGCTGCGGGCGCTTGCGTTGTCGTCGACCACCAGCACCTTGGCGCTGCGCAGCGCCTCCGGCGCCTTGCGCGCCTGCGGCTGCAGGCCGAAGCTCAGGGTGAAATGGAAGGTGCTGCCCTGGCCCTGCTTGCTGTCCACGCCGATCGTGCCGCCCATCATGGCGACGAGGTGGTGCGTGATGGCCAGCCCCAGGCCCATGCCGCCGAAGCGGCGCGCGGTGCCGGCGTCGGCCTGCGTGAAGGGCTGGAAGAGCCGCCGCTGCTCGTCGGGCGTCATCCCGATGCCGGTGTCGCGCACCGCAAAACGCAGCGTGACGGCCTGCTCGGCGCGCTCGACCTCCTCGACGCTGACAGTGATCTCGCCGCGGTCGGTGAACTTGATCGCGTTGTTGCACAGGTTGGTCAGGATCTGCCCGAGCCGCTGCGCGTCGCCCACCAGCAGCGTGGGCAGGTCGGCCGGCTCGTTGAAGACCAGCTCCAGCCCTTTTTCGTCGGCAGCCAGCGCGACCAGGTTGGCCAGGTTCTCCAGCGTCTCGGTCAGGTCGAAGGGCACGGCCTCGATGTCGAGCCGACCGGCCTCGATGCGCGAATAGTCGAGCAGGTCGTTGATCAGCGCGAGCAGCGACTCGGCGGAGCGCTCGACCTTCAGCACGTAGTTGTGCTGCTGCGGGTTCAGGCCGCTGCGCAGCGCGAGGTGCGACATGCCGAGGATGGCGTTCATCGGCGTGCGGATCTCGTGGCTCATGTTGGCCAGGAAGTCGGCCTGGGCGCGGCTGGCGTCCTCGGCGACGCGGCGCAGCTCCTGCAGCTCGGCGGTGCGTGCGGTGACGAGGAACTCGAGGTTGCGGCGCGCTTCCGCGTTGTCGTAGGCCGCCGCGAAATGCGGCAGCAGGTGCTCCAGCGTGGCCAGCCCGGCGGACGGTGCCGCCAGGGAGGAGGGCGCCTCCAGGTACAGCCAGCCGCGGGGATGCTCGGGGGCGCCGAGCAGCAGCGGCAGCGCGGCGCAGCGCCCGTCGTCGGCCAGCCACCGCGGCGCGCCCGCGGCCAGGGCCTGCGGCAGCGCGGGCGGCAGCGGCCGGTGGGGCGACGCGTCGCCGGCGTGCCAGGTGACGGTGCCGTCGAAGCCCGCCCGGGGCGTCCAGCGGCCTTCCTCGTTCCACAGCAGGAGGGCCCGGCAGGCAGGGGTGTGGGCGCGCAACCAGTCGAACAGCAGGGCCGGCAGCGCGTCGGGCTGCTGGGCCTGCATGAACCGGCGGCACGCCTCCAGGGTGTCTGCGATGTCGGGGGGCGCTGCGTGGCCGGGGGGGGCAACCATCGGGAGAAAGCGGCTGTCGTGGCCAGTGGCGTTGAAGGAGGAGACGGTAGTGGCTGGGTGAGGTGCATGCAATAGGTGCCGGCTATGCTCGGGCCACCATGCATTCCAAACGTTCGGCCATTGTGCTGTTTTCTGGCGGGCAGGACTCCACGGCCTGCCTGGCCTGGGCGCTCGACCGCTTCGCCTCGGTGGAAACCGTGGGGTTCGACTACGGGCAGCGGCACGCGGTGGAGCTCGACTGCCGCCTGCGTGTGCTGCAGGCGTTGCGCGAGGGCTTTCCCCAGTGGGCCGCCCGGCTGGGCGGCGACCATGTGCTGGACCTGCGCCTGCTCGGCCAGATCTCGGACACCGCGCTGACGGACGAGCGCGCCATCGCGTTCGCCGCCGGCGGCCTGCCCAACACCTTCGTGCCGGGCCGCAACCTGCTGTTCCTGACCTTCGCGGCCGCGTTGGCCTACCGCCGCGGCGCCAGCGTGCTGGTGGGTGGCATGTGCGAGACCGACTATTCGGGCTACCCGGACTGCCGCGACAACACGATGAAGGCGATGCAGGTGGCGCTGTCGCTCGGGATGGACGGGCCGATGACGATCGAGACGCCGCTGATGTTCCTCACCAAGGCGCAGACCTGGGCCTTGAGCGCGCAGCTCGGCGGCCAGGCGCTCAACGACCTGATCGTCGAGCACACCCACACCTGCTACCTGGGCGACCGCAGCCGCCGCCACGCGTGGGGCTATGGCTGCGGAACATGCCCCGCGTGCGAGCTGCGGGCGCGCGGGCATGCCGAGTACCTGGCCGGCGCGGCCGTGCAGGGAGGCATCCGTTGAGCGTGCGCGAGATCGTGCTCCTCGGGGCCGCCGCGGTGCTCATCTTCTGGATGGTCGGGGCGTACAACCGCATCGTCGCGATGCGCCTGCGCATCGTGCAGTCGTGGGCGCAGGTGGATGAGCCGATGCGCCGGCGCAGGGAGACGCTGCCGCTGCTGCTGGCGGTGTTGCGCGAGGCCTGGCCGCAGGAGCAGGGGGCGGTGGAGGCTGCGTCGTCTGCGTTGCAGCAGGCCGCCGCGGCCGCCGATGCGCTGCGCGCCAAGCCGGCCCATGCGCCGGCGGCGGCGCAGTTCGTCATGGCGGAGCGCCAGCTGGCATCGGCCCTGGCGCGCTTGAGCGCGTTGCTCGACCAGCATCCCGACCTGCGGTCGAACCCCGAGGTGGCGGGCTGGCAGCGCGAGCTGCACGACGCCGAGCAGCGCCAGGCTTTCGCCCGGCAGCTCTTCAACGACGCGGTCGCCGCCTACAACGATGCGGCGCACCAGTGGCCCACGCGCTTGCTGGTGAAGCTCTACGGCTTCGAGGACGCCGGCCCGCTGTAGCGGGGTGCCGGGTGCCCCATCCCCGCGGCCAGCGCCCGGCCGCTCCGAAGCGGCCGCGGACCCGCTCGGCGGGTGGCGCCGCGTACACGCGGCGGCGGGTGCCCCATCCCCCCGCGGCCAGCGCCCGGCCGCTCCGAAGCGGCCGCGGACCCGCTCGGCGGGTGGCGCCGCGTACACGCGGCGCCGGGTGCCCCATCCCCCCGCGGCCAGCGCCCGGCCGCTCCGAAGCGGCCGCGGACCCGCTCGGCGGGTGGCGCCGCGTACACGCGGCGCCGGGTGCCCCATCTACCCCCGCTCCCCCATGATCGAAGCGGTGGCCAGCAGCTCTTCGAACAGCGCCATCGACGCCTCGCCCGAGACCTTGTACGGATCGAGCATCGGCGTTTCCGAGTACTTCAGGATGGTGGCCGGGTTGAGCCGCGACATGCTGACCTGCCCCATGGCCCAGCCGGCGAACCGCCGCTCGCAGATCTCGCGATAGTCGAGCAGCACCACGTCGGTGTGGCGCGGGTCGGCGGCGATCCGGTTGTACAGCCGGTTGACCGCGTCGCGGCCGCCTTCGAGCACCTGCATGAAGATGTCCGACGAGAGGCACAGCACGCCGGTGATGCCGTGCCGCGGGTTCTCGGCCTTGCAGTGCCGCAACAGCGCGTGCATCCCTTCCTGGTCGAGCGGCGCAGTCGCGCGGCTCGCATACATGAGGCGTACCAGCATCACGGGCTCCGGTTGAGCGGGGGTATCAGCCGCCGTTCTTCTTCGGCAGCAGCGACAGGAACTCCCTGCGCAGTGTTGCATCCTTCAAGAAGGCGCCGCGCATCACCGAGTTGGTCATCATCGACTCGTCGTCCTTCACGCCGCGCCAGTGCATGCAGAAGTGGTCGGCCTCCATCACGATGGCCAGACCGTCGGGCTTGACACGGTCCTGGAGTTCCTCGGCCAGCATCGTCACGGCCTCCTCCTGGATCTGCGGCCGGCTCATGATCCACTCGCAGATGCGCGCGTACTTCGACAGCCCGATCAGGTTCGAGTGTTCGTTCGGCAGGATGCCGATCCACACCTTGCCGAGGATGGGGCAGAGGTGGTGCGAGCAGGCGCTGCGCACCTTGACCGGGCCGACGATCATCAGCTCGTTCAGCCGCGAGAAGTTCGGAAACTCCGTCACCGGCGGCATCGGCACGTAGCGGCCGCGGAACACCTCGTCGATGAACATCTTCGCGACGCGGCGCGCCGTGTCGTTGGTGTTGTGGTCGCTGTCGGTGTCGATCACCAGCGACGACAGCACCGCCTGCATCTTGGCCGTCACCTCGGCCTTCAGTTCCTCGATCTCGCCTTCGCGCACGTGGGCGGAGATGTTGTCGTTGGCGTGGTAGCGGCAGTCCGCGCCGATCAGGCGGTAGCGGATGCGTTCCGACGCAGGCAGCCGGGCGAGGTCTTCTTCGCTCGGGAGGATCGGGGGGGAACTTCGGGACATGCTGGTGCAAAGCCTGCTGGAGCGCGCGATTGTCGGGCAGCGCAGCGTGCGCTGGGTAGACTGCCCCGATGACCCCGCATGCCCTGCCGCTTTCACGCCTGCTCGACCACACGGCCGATGCCGTCCTGGCCGTGCGCAGCGGCCAGTCGCTCACCGACGTGCTGGCCCGCGTGCCGGCCGATGCGCGCGCCGGCACGCAGGCGTTGAGCTTCCACGTGCTGCGCTGGCTCGGCGGCGCCACGCGCGTGCGCGAGGCGGTGGCGCCCAAGGCCCCGCCGCCCAAGGTCGATGCGCTGCTGACGACCGCGCTGGCGCTGCTCTGGCCGACCGACGCGCCGCCCTACAACGACCACACGCTGGTCGACCAGGCCGTCGCTGCAGCCCACCACCGCACGCCCGCGGCGGCCGGCTTCATCAATGCGGTGCTGCGCCGCTTCATCCGCGAGCGGGCTGCGCTGGTGTCGGCGGCTGCGCACGATCCGGTCGGGGCCTTCAACCATCCGCTGTGGTGGATCGAGCGCGTGCGCCAGGACTGGCCCTCGCAATGGCAGGCCATCCTGCAGGCCGCCAACCGCCATCCGCCAATGACGCTGCGGGTCAACGCGCGCCGCGGTACCGCGCAGGCCTATGCGCAACGGCTGGCCGCCCAGGGCCGGGCCGCCACCGTGCTCGGCCCCCACGCGCTGGCGCTGGCGCAGCCCTGCCCCGTGCAGCAGCTGCCCGGCTTCGCCGAAGGCGAGGTCTCGGTGCAGGATGCCGCGGCCCAGCGCGCCGCGCCGCTGCTGCTGGGCGGGGAGGGCGCGGCCGCATTGCCGGCGGGCGCGCGCGTGCTCGATGCGTGCGCCGCGCCCGGCGGCAAGACGGCCCACCTGCTCGAACTGGCCGACTTGGACGTGCTGGCGCTCGACAGCGATCCCGTCCGCCTCGCGCGGGTGCGCGACACGCTGAACCGCCTGCAGCTGCGTGCCGAGATGGTGGCGGCCGATGCGCGCGACACACGTGCCTGGTGGGACGGCCGCCCGTTCGACGCGATCCTGCTCGATGCGCCGTGCAGCGCCTCGGGCATCGTGCGCCGGCACCCCGACATCCGCTGGCTGCGCCGGGCCGACGACGTGGACGCGCTGTCGCGCATCCAGGCCCAGATGCTCGACGCGCTGTGGCCGCTGCTGGCGCCGGGCGGCCGGCTGGTGTACGCCACCTGCTCGGTGTTCCGTGCCGAAGGAAGCCTGCAGATCGACGCGTTTTTGCAACGGCAGGGCACCAGTTCGGTGCGCCTCGACCCGGCATCGCCGGGACACCTGCTGCCCGTGCCCGACAATCCCACGGAGGCCGACAGCCTCGATGGCAGCGCGCCGGCGGTAGCCGACGGCTTCTACTACGCCCTGTTGCACAAGCCCTGATTGATCCGGAACGCCGTGACCCTGACCCGCCGCTGGAAGGTCCGCGCCCTGTTCGGCCCCGCCGCGTGGCGGGGCTTGCTGCTCGCGTGGTGCCTGGTCGCGGTGGCAGGGGCGCGGGGGCAGGGCGCCGATCTGCTGGAGCTGGACGTTCGCCGCACCGAGTCCGGCCTCGTGCTCGACTATGCGGTGCGCCTGCAGCTGCCGCGGGCGGTCGACGAGGCGCTGCAGCGCGGCGTGCCGATCTACTTCGAGGCGCAGGCCACCACGTACCGCCCGCGCTGGTACTGGCGCGACGAGCGCGTGGGCCGCGCCACGCGCGCCTGGCGCCTGTCCTACCAGCCGCTGACCTCGGGCTGGCGCGTCAGCCAGGGCGGACTGCACCAGACCTACGCCACGCTGGCCGAGGCGCTGTCGGCCATCTCGCGCGGCACGGGCTGGCCGATCGCCGACGGTGCGCGCGTCGAGCCCGACGAGGCCTACTACACCGACTTCAGCTACCGGCTCGACACGAGCCAGCTGCCGCGGCCGATGCAGATCGGCATCGGCAGCCTGGCCGACTGGACGCTGCAGGTCGAGCGCACCGTGCGGCTCGATCCGCCCTGACACCGGCATGACCAAGTCCGCCCGCTGGGCCTGGATCGTCTCGCTGGTGGCGTTTGTCGGCGTCGCGCTGGTGCTGACCTTCGTGCTCGCGCTGACGACCGACACGCGCGTCTTCTACGAACGCAACTTCGTCTGGCTCTTCTGGCTCAACGTGACCGTCGCCGCGGCGCTGGCGCTCGTAGTGGCGCTGGCCGCGCTGCGCCTGGTGGTGCGGCTGAAACGCGGCAAGTTCGGCAGCAAGCTGCTGTTCAAGCTCGCGGGCATCTTCGCGCTGGTCGGCGTGGTGCCGGGCGTGCTGATCTACACGGTCAGCTACCAGTTCGTCTCGCGCAGCATCGAGGCCTGGTTCGATGCCAAGGTGGAGGGGGCGCTCGACGCCGGCCTCAACCTCGGGCGCAGCACGCTCGACGCGCTGGTGGTCGACCTGGGCAGCCGCACACGCGCCGCCGCCGACCGCATGGCCGAAACACGGGTGCCGCCCGACACGCTGCAGCTCGAGCGCCTGCGCGAGCAGCTCGGCGCCGAGCAGGTCGCCCTGCTGGGCGCCAACGGGCAGAGCCTGGTGGCCGCAGGGGGCGGGGCGGGGGCGTCCATCGCGCCCGAGCGGCCGCCGGCCTCGCTGCTGCGCCAGGCGCGGCTGCTGCGCGCGGCCAGCCAGCTCGACGGCCTGGACGACGAGCCGGCCGCCGGCGCCGCGCCGCGCGCCCGCGTGAGGGCGCTGGCGCTGGTGCCGAACAACGACATCACGTTGGCCGGGGAAGACCGTTTCCTGCTGGTGGTGCAGGCGGTGCCTACCACGCTGGCCAGCAACGCGCTGGCGGTGCAGGCCGCCTACCGCGAGTACCAGCAGCGTGCGCTGGCGCGCGACGGCCTGCGCAAGATGTACATCGGCACGCTGACGCTGGCGCTCATCCTCGCGGTGTTCGGCGCCGTGCTGCTGGCGGGCCTGCTCGGCACGCAGCTGGCGCGGCCGCTGCTGCTGCTGGCCGAAGGCGTGCGGCAGGTGGCGCGGGGCGACCTGACGGCCAAGCCGGTCTCCACCGCCAGCGACGAGCTCGGTGGCCTCACGCGGTCGTTCGCCGACATGACCGAGCAGCTCGGCCAGGCGCGCGAGCAGGTGCAGCGCGGCGTCTCGCAGCTCGAAAGCGCACGGACGCACCTGCAGACCATCCTCGACAGCCTCACGGCCGGGGTCGTCGTCTTCGACCGCGACCGCCGCATCGAGAGCGTCAACCCCGGCGCCACCCGCATCCTGAAGCTGCCGTTGTCCGCGCACGTGGGCCAGCGCCTCGACGAGATCGGCGGGCTGGAAGCCTTTGCGCAAGGCGTGTGGCAACGCTTCGAGCTGCACCGTTCCAGCCCCGAGGCCGGAGAGCGCGACCATTGGCAGGACTCCTTCGAGCTGCAGCCCACGGCGGCCGACCGCGCCGCGCTCACGCTGCTCGTGCGCGGCGCCGTGCTCCCCAACGACGCACGGCTGATGGTGTTCGACGACATCTCCGACGTGGTGTCGGCGCAGCGCTCGGCGGCGTGGGCCGAGGTGGCACGGCGGCTGGCGCACGAGATCAAGAACCCGCTGACGCCGATCCAGCTGTCGGCCGAGCGCCTGCAGCACAAGCTCGAGGCCAAGCTGCAGGGCCCCGACCAGGCCATGCTCGTGCGCTCGGTGGGCACCATCGTGGCGCAGGTGCAGGCGATGAAGCAGCTGGTCAACGAGTTCCGGGACTACGCGCGGCTGCCGGCCGCGAAGCTGGAGCCGCTCGACCTCAACGCGCTGGTGGCCGAGGTGCTGGCGCTGTACGGCGCCCAGGTCGAGCAGGGCCGGCTGACCGCGCACGGCGCCCCCGACCTGCCGGCCATCCTGGGCGACGCGACGCAGCTGCGGCAGGTCGTGCACAACCTCGTGCAGAACGCGCTCGATGCCGTCGACGAAGCGCCCGACGGGCATGTCGATGTGGTCACCGAGGCGGTGCGCAACGACAGCGGCGACGTCCGGGCCGTGCGCCTGAAGGTGCTCGACAACGGGCCCGGCTTCGCCGACAAGGTGCTCAAGAGCGCCTTCGAACCCTATGTCACCACCAAGAGCAAAGGCACCGGCCTGGGCCTTGCTGTGGTCAAGAAGATCGCCGAGGAGCACGGGGCCCGCGTGCGCATCGGCAATCGAACGGATGAACACGCCGCCTCGGGCGAAACGGTTCAATTGGCAGGCGCGCAAGTTTCGTTATCATTTTCGAACCTCGCCGCCGCACCCGCCGCCGCCGTGGTGGTGGCCGGTTCACTCCCTTTGGCGCCCTGAGGATCATGGCCACAATACTTGTTGTTGACGACGAACTCGGCATCCGTGCGCTGTTGTCCGAGATCTTGACCGATGAGGGTCACACCATCGAGCTCGCCGAGAACGCCGCGCAGGCCCGTGCCGCGCGCGAACGCCGGCGGCCCGACCTGGTGCTGCTCGACATCTGGATGCCCGATGTCGACGGCATCACCTTGCTCAAGGAATGGGGCAGTACCTCGCAGCTGACCATGCCGGTCATCATGATGAGCGGGCACGGCACCATCGATACCGCCGTGGAGGCCACGAAGTACGGCGCGATGGCCTTCCTCGAGAAACCCATCACCCTGCAAAAGCTGCTGCGGGCCGTGGAGGCCGGCCTGGCCAAGCCGGCCCCGCGCCAGGCCGATGGCGGCGCGCCCGGCGGCCTGCCGCTGCGTGGCGATGCCGGCCTCACCGTCGAATCGGCGATGACCGGCGGGCTCGGCCTGCCGCCGGCGCAACCGCTGCAGCTCGGTCCGCAGAGCGAGCAGTCGTTCGACCTCGACCGTCCGCTGCGGGAGGCGCGCGACGCGTTCGAGAAGAGCTACTTCGAGTTCCACCTCGCGAAGGAAAACGGCAGCATGACGCGCGTGGCCGAGAAGACCGGCCTCGAGCGCACGCACCTGTACCGCAAGCTCAAGCAGCTCGGTGTCGACCTGAGCCGCAACAAACGCGGCGCCCTCTGAAAAACACGCTATACTCCCGCCTCTTGGCCAAGTAGCTCAGTTGGTAGAGCAGCGGATTGAAAATCCGCGTGTCGGTGGTTCGATTCCGCCCTTGGCCACCAGAATTCCTAATGAAATCAACGGGTTGTGTCTCACGATGCAACCCGTTTTTCGTTGGCTGTCAACGAAGTGTCAACCAGCCCAAAGGGTTCAGGTTCTTTGCTTCCTGCGGGTGCTCGTCATCGTCACGTTCGCGTGGCCTAGGATGCGCTGCAGCGTCAGGATGTTGCCGCCGTTCATCATGAAGTGGCTGGCGAACGTGTGCCTGAGTACGTGGGTCATCTGGCCATCTGGACGGTTAAGGCCAACCCGTTCCACGGCCTCCCTGAAGGCCGATATCGCGTAGCCAAAGATTCGGCCCAGTTGGCCGGGTAGTCTGGCTGACGCATGAGAACTCCCGGCCGGCCTTTGGCTGCTCCGTTTCCCGTGGGAAACGCTTGCGCCAATATACAAAAACTTGTATTGTCCATGGGTGAGCGATGCCAAGCCTATCGAGTTCCGGGGCAGTTCCCTTGATGATTTGCGCGCCTTTCCGTTGGACGCCCGGCGCGAGGCGGGCTATCAGCTCGACCTGGTGCAAGGCGGGCGCGACCCAGACGATTGGAAGCCGATGAACACCGTGGGTGCCGGCGTCAGGGAAATTCGCATCCGGGACGCTGCAGGCGCCTTCCGCGTGATCTACCTGGCGAAGCTGGCGGATGCCGTGTACGTCCTTCACTGTTTCCAGAAGAAGACCGAGAAGACCAGCAAACCGGATTTGGACTTGGCGACGCGGCGCTTCCGCGACTTGATGCAGGAGTTGAAGCCATGACCGACCAACGATTCACCAGCGTGTGGGAAGCCATCGAGGACACGCCCGAGCAGGCCGAGAACATGAAGCTGCGCGCGACGCTCATGACTGCGTTGAAGGACCGCATTGCCCAAAGCGGGATCAGCCAGGCGCAAGCTGCTGAGCTGTTCGGCGTCACTCAGCCGCGCGTGTCCGACCTGGTGCGGGGAAAGATCAACTTGTTTGGCCTGGATGCTTTGGTGAACATGGCGACTGCTGCCGGCCTGCACGTCGAACTTCGCGTTTTCGAAGCCGCCTGATCTTTCTACCTCGCGGAGTTGCTGCGCCTCGGTCGTTTCACCGGCCTTGGCGGGCCACCGTCCTCATGAGCCGGTATTCACGGCCTTGGCGGACCACCACCGTCACCCGAGGAGCATTTCGCGGTGTCCTCTCCAGTGGACAGGGCATGGGGCCGGTAGGAGCCGGCCGGGTAGGGCTCCGATTCGCCTGAGCGGATCGAACTCCGTAGCCCGGCCGAAAGCATGCGACGAACTGCTGCCCGTGGCGTTCAACTGTTCTTCTGCCTGGTAGCGATGCGCACCGGTGCGGGCCGGGCAAGCCCCCGTGCTCTGCGCTCTTGCTATCTTTTCCAGTCAATGAACAGGGAGAACAGAACATTATCCGATTTGCGCGCCTGGTGGCCATGGCGGCGGTGGCGCTGAGCCTCACCGGCTGCTTGCTGCCTGAGAAGTTCGAGGCCTCGGTCAACTTCAAACCAGATGGTGGCTACACGTACAAGTACGGAGGGACTGCCGTCCACTTTCTAGCGGCTGCGGCCATCAAGGAGAAAGGCAGCCTGCCGGCGAAGGACGAGGACGGCTTGAAACGGGAGGCGGAGAAGGCCGCGAAGGCTCCAGGTGTTCGGAGGATGACTTACACGGGCAACGGCCGCTTCGATGTTCAGATCGATGAGGACGTGAAGGCGGGCCGCCAGGTCAGTACCTTGAAGATCTTCAACATCAGGCGCGACAAGGATGGTGTCTTCTTGCTTGCGGTTCCGCCCATGAAGGAGAAAGACCGTGACCAACTACGGTCCTTCGGGATCAAGGTGAACGGCAAGGCAGAGGTCTTCCTGCCTGCGAACACCTAGGTCTTGGAGCACAACGCCACCGGCACGCCTGGCCTACTGTCGAAGTCCTATTCTTGGAAGATCGGTGCCGTGGACGACCGGCCGATGATCAAATTCACGCTGGCGCAGTGAGTGGGGCGAATCGATGAAAGTGATCAAAATTCGCTCTGTCGAGGTAGCAAGCAGTGGCTGATGCACCTGAACGGCGGTGGTGCCGTGGCCGACATTCGGGCGTTCTTTGCCCCGTGAGCCGGCCGCGTCGCCTGTCAACAGGGTGTCAACGGCATAGCAGGACAACGCGCATGTACTGCGGTGGTGCCGTGCCGTAAGTTGTTGATTTGCTTGCTGATGCGGTGCCAATGCCGACCGTTGCGACGGATTGAAAATCCGCGTGTCGGTGGTGCGATTCCGCCCTTGGCCAAAACGGACTGCACAGCGATGTGCAGCCCGTTTTGCTTTTGGGACCTGAAGCCGCCGTCAGTCCCTGCGCCGCGACCGCCACGCCAGCCAGCCCGCCAGCCCGGTGAAGTCCAGCACGATCCCGACGACGATCCAGAAGCCGTGCGGCGCCTCGGCCAGCGGCACGCCACCGACGTTCATGCCCATCAGGCCGGCGATCAGGTTGATCGGCAGCGCCAGCACCGTGACGACGGTCAGCACGAAGAGGCTGCGGTTGTTGTCCTCGTTGACCCGCGCCGCGATCTCTTCCTGCAGCAGCTTGATGCGCTCCTGCAGCGCCGACATGTCGCGCAGCACAACGGAGAACTCCTCGGTCGACTGCCGCAGCGCGAGCACGCCGGCCTCGTCGATCCAGCCGGGCGGGTGCTGCAGCAGCCGGAACAGCGCCGCGGGCTCCGGCGCCAGCAGCCTTTGCAGCCGCACCAGCAGCCGCCGCATCGCGCCCAGGCGCACGCGCCGGTGGTCGAGCCGGTTGGCCAGCAGTTCGTCCTCGATGCCGTCGACGCGCGAGGTCACGTCGCGCACGATGCGCACGAGCACGTCGGCCTGGGCGCGCAGCAGGTGCTCCAGCAGTTCGATCGGCGAGCCGAAGGTGTCGCCGCGCTTGGCCGCGGTGCGCAGCTGGTCGATCGAGCGCAGCGCCTGTCGGCGGGCGGTGACGACGAGGTCGCGGTCGACGTGGATCCACAGCGTCGAGATCTCCGACGGCTCGAACGAAAACGCGAAGTGGACGTCGTTGACCACCGCGATCAGCGAGTGGTGGTCGGTGCGCTCGATGCGCGTGGAGTGCAGGTCTTCCTTCAGCGCGTCGAAGAAGTCGCCGGGCAGGCCCGCGAAGCGCTCGAGCCAGGGCTGGGATCCCGTGTGCGCCAGGTTGAAGTGCAGCCACAGGAAGCCGCCGTCGTTGCCTGCAGGCGCGGCCTGCCGGCGCACGGCGAGCCATTCGGCCGCCGCGGCGGACACCAGTGCCCGGGCGCCACGCCCGGGGCCCAGCACGTAGCCGCAGATGAGGCCGGATTCGTCGGCCCCGTAGGTGCCCGCATGGGCTGGGGTGGATGCGGGCATGCGCGGCGGTCAGCCCTGCTTCTTCGGCCGGCCGGCCTTCAGCGCGGTCAGCCCGGACAACCGGGCCTGCAGCGCCGCGTCGTCCAGCGCGGCCAGCGCCTGCAGGCCGGCGCGCAGCAGTTCGCTCTTCTTGGCCGGGTGCTTGAAGCCCAGCGCACGTTCCTTCAACAGGTCGATCAGGTCGAAGTCGGCTCGCGGCATCGTGAAGCTGTCTCGGACCAGCTTCTCCTTGCCCTTGGGGGCGGCCGCGGCGGCCGTCGGCGCAGGGACGGGCGCGGTCTTGGGTGCCTTGGGCTTGTCCTTCGCCTTGGCTTTTGGCGCGACGGCCTTTGCCGTGGCCTTCGGCGCCTTGCCCGCAGGGGCGGCCGCGCGTGGCGCAGGCCGCTTGCCCTTTGCCGCCGCCGTTGCGGCGGGGGCCGCGGATGCCGCGGGGGCGGCTGCCGCAGCGGGCGCGTCGACGGAAGAGGTGGCGGGCGCGGCCGCGTCGGGGGTGAAGCTCATCGGGCAATCTCCAGAATTGGTATAAACAATTTACACCATATTCTGGAGGGTGCCCGATGGCCGGCGGCAAGGCTCAGCGCGTGCCGCGGCGGCGTGCCACCAGGCCCATGCCGGCCAGGCCCGCGAGCATCAGTGCGTAGGTGCCGGGCTCCGGCACCGGCGACACGTCGAGGGGCGTGTCCAGCCGGATCTGGATGAACTCCGTCGCATCGGGCCCGGCCAGGTTGCGTCCGCCGTTGCCGGGGTAGTTGTTGTCGTTGATCACCAGGAGGGTGTTGGTGTCGAGGATCAGCACGTCCTCGATGGTGACGAAGGGAAAGTCGAACTTCGTCTTGCCGTCGCCGTTCAGGTCGTCCGGGTCGGCGATGTCCATCAGGTCGACGACCAGCGTCTTCTCCGCGAAGCCGTTCGCGTCGACCTTGCTCAGGTCGATCTTGAAGACCTTCTTGAAGATGCCGGGGTTGGCGGCGTCCTGCAGGCCGTTGCGCTCGATCACGAGGAACTCGTGGTCGTTGATGGCCGTCATGTCGCCGATGTTGGTGCCCAACGGATCGAGCTGGTAGCCGAAGGTCCTGCCGGTGTAGCGCTCGGTGTCGATGCTGAACTCGTTGATGATCAGCCGCTTCTGGTCGGCGTCGGGGATCAGCGGGCCTTCGAGCAGCGTGTAAAGCTTGTCGCCGGCCGGGTTGATGGCCATGCCCTCGAAGCCGTTGGAGCCGCGCAGGTTGTGGCCGGCGCCGCCCGGGAGGTAGGGTTCTGAGGCGATTGCACCAGCGGGTTGCCGCCGATGCCCAGCGAGTTGGGCAAGGCCACCTCGTGCTTCAGCACCTTGCCGGTGGCGTCGGTCTTGACGAGGAAGGGCCCGAACTCCTCGCCGAACCAGAGGTTGCCGTTCTTGTCGCGGCGCACCGACTCGATGTCCAGGTCGCCGCCGGTCAGCAGCCGGCCGTTGCGGATGTTCGGGTCGACCGGGATGCCCGCCGAACCGGCGCCGCTGCCGCCGTAGGGGTAGGCGGTGCCCGAGGCGACGATGGGGAAGCCCAGCTTGCCGTCGGGGTCGAGCAGCGTGATGTGCGTGCTGCTGTCGAAGCTGTTGCGCACGGCACCGGTGCCGTAGTCGGCGGCACGCACCAGGCCGCTGCCGCCGGTGGCGGTGCGGAAGTCGGGCGCCACGGCGTACATGCGCAGCAGCGCGTCGACCGAGTTGGTCTTGTTGCCGAAGCCGTTGTCGGGCATCACGTAGAACGTGCCCGCGGTGGGGCCGGCCAGCACGGCGGAGAAGCCCTGTACTGGCTGGAGGCCGACGTAAGGCGGCGTTACGCCGTTGGCGGGGCTCTGGAACTGGCCGGACGTCGGCCCCGGTGAGAAGGTGTCCGCCGCCAGCTGGGCGAAGCCGACGAGCGTGTTGGCCGCATGGGCCGGGGCGGCGCCGATGCCGGCGAGCATCGCGGCCGCCAGGGCGGCCTGGCGCAGGGTGAAGCGGGGCGAGCGCATGTTTTTCCTCCGGGCGTCTTGATGTCGATGGTCCTGCGGGTGCAGGACGCGCGGCATTCTTCGCAGCCCGTGTGACAGCGCGACGACGCCAGGTGGCGGCCGGCCCGGTGTCAGGCGCCCCGGATGCGCCGCTCCAGGTGGGCCAGGGCTTCCTCGACCTGGTCGACGAGCACGAGGCACAGGTCACCCGGCTGCAGGCGGGCGAGCGCGGTGTCGATCGCGAGGAACTCGCCCCGGATCTCCTCGGTGTGGCGTGTGCGGCTCGCGTTGGCCAGGCCCTCGCGCAGCAGCGCCATCACCTCGCCGTCGGCGCGCCCTCGCTGGGCCGCATCCTGGTAGAGGATGACGTCGTCGAACGCGCTGCCCAGGATGACGGTCTGGTCCCGGATGTCCTCGTCGCGGCGGTCGCCCGCCCCGCTGATCACCACGCTGCGTCGCCGGGCCGGCATCGATTCCACCGCCTGCACCAGCGCGCGCATGGCATCCGGGTTGTGGCCGTAGTCGGCGATGACGGTCGCACCGCGGTAGTCCATCACGTTGAACCGCCCCGGCGCGTTGTGCGCATCGTTGATGAAGCTCGCCAGCCCGCTGCGGATCGCCGCCAGGTCCAGCCCCAGCCCCCAGGCCGCGGCCACCGAGGCCAGGACGTTCTCGACCTGGAAGCTGATGCTGCCGTTGCGCGTGAGCGGGATGTCGCGCAGCGGGATGCTCTCGCGCCAGCTGCCTTCGGCGGCGACGAGGGCGCCGTCGTCGACGTACACGGTGCGCCCGCCCTGGGCGCGGTGCGTGGCCATCACGGGATGATGGCGGTCGGCGGTGAAGAAGATCACCTTGCCGGGCGAACTCGCCGCCATCTGCGCGACGATGGGGTCGGCGGCGTTCAGCACCGCATAGCCCGTGGGCGCGACGTTCTGGACGATCACGCGCTTGAGCACGGCCAGGTCTTCGACCGTGGTGATGTAGTTCAGGCCCAGGTGGTCGCCGGCGCCGATGTTGGTGACCACGGCCACCTGGCAGCGGTCGAAGCCCAGGCCTTCGCGCAGCACGCCGCCCCGCGCGGTCTCGAACACCGCGGCATCGACGTCCGGGTGTGCGAGCACGTTGCGGGCGCTCTTGGGGCCGCTGCAGTCGCCGGAGTCGATCTGCCGGCCTTCGACGTACACGCCGTCCGTGTTGGTCATGCCCACGCGGTAGCCGCCGCTGGCCAGCAGGTGGCCGATCAGCCGGGCCGTGGTGGTCTTGCCGTTGGTGCCGGTCACCGCGACCACCGGGATGCGCCCGTCCTGGCCGGGCTCGAACAGGTGGTTCACGATCGCCTCGCCGACCGGGCGGCCCTTGCCGTATGAGGGCGACAGGTGCATGCGCAGCCCCGGCGCGGCGTTCACCTCGACGATGCCGCCGTGCTGGGATTCCAGCGGCTCGAGCACACCCTCGCACACCACGTCGACGCCGCAGATGTCCAGCCCGATCATGCGCGCCGCGGCCACGGCCCGTGCCGCGACGTCGGGGTGCACGTCGTCCGTCACGTCGGTGGCGGTGCCGCCGGTGGAGAGGTTGGCGTTGTTGCGCAGGATCACGCGGTGGCCCTTGTCGGGCACCGATTCGGGCGTCAGCCCCTGGACGGCCAGCCGCGCCACCGCGATCTCGTCGAAGCGGATCTTGGTCAGCGACGTGGCGTGGCCTTCGCCGCGCCGCGGGTCGGCGTTCACCCGCTCGACGAGTTCGCGCACGGTGTGCTCGCCGTCGCCGATCACGTGCGGCGGGTCGCGCCGCGCGGCGGCGACCAGCTGGTCGCCCACCACGAGCATGCGGTAGTCGCTGCCCGGCAGGTACTTCTCGACCATCACCGTGCCGTATTCCTCGGCGGCGCGGTAAGCGATGTCCAGGTGCGGGCGGTCGACGATGTTCACCGTCACGCCCTTGCCCTGGTTGCCGTCCTGCGGCTTGACCACGACGGGCAGGCCGACCTCCTGGGCCACCGCCCAGGCATCGTCGGCGCTCGTCACCGGCCGGCCGATGGGCACCGGCACGCCGGCCGCGCGCAGCAGCGTCTTGGTGAGGTCCTTGTCCTGGGCGATCGCTTCCGACACCGCGCTGGTCGAGTCGACCTCGGCGGCCCAGATGCGGCGCTGCCTTGAGCCCCAGCCCAGCTGCACCAGGCTGCCTTCCGTCAACCGGCGGTACGGGATGCCGCGGGCCAGCGCCGCGTTGACGATGGAGCCGGTGCTCGGTCCCAGCCGCACGTCCTCGTCCTTCTCGCGCAGGCGCGCGATGGCGGCGTCGACGTCGAAGCCGGTGCCGTCGAGCGCGGCCTGCACGAGCAGGTGCGCCTCGTCGAGCGCCATGCGGCCGACGGCCTCCTCGCTGTACTCGACGACGACCTGGTAGACGCCTTCCTCGACCGTGGCGGAGGTGCGGCTGAAGGACACCGGGCAGCCGGCCTCCTTCTGCAGCGCCAGCGCGGCGGCTTCCAGCACGTGCGCGAGCGAGGCGGCGCCGGTGGCCGGCCGCAGTGCGCCGATGGCGGGGAAACGCTGGCGCAGCCGATCCTCGAAGTCGTCCTGCTGCGACTGCGACAGGGCGTTGGCGGAGCACTTGACGATCGCCTCGATGGCCGTGTTGCGGCTCCAGAGGTTGGGGCCGCGGAGGGCGCGAATGCGTGAGACTTGCATGGGCGATGGGGCGGAGGGTCAGGCGGCGACGAGGTCGCTGGCAAAGGTCTCGATGCCGGCGATGATCAGATCGGGGGCCACTTCGAGCGCCCAGGCCGCCGCGACGGCGGCCAGCAGCACTTCGGTGTCGATGGGGCTGTCTGCCGCGCCGCGGCCGGCCGCCAGGCGCTGCAGCGCCGCGAGCCGGGTCTCGGCGCTGCCGGTGGCGAGCACGACGCGGCCGTCGCGCACGAACACCGCGCGGCCGCCGCGGGCGCCGCTGCCGCGGTGCCTGGCGAGCGCGGGCGTCTGCGGATCGATGCCGTAGAGGATGGCCTCGCCGTCGCACAGCTCCGCCATCGCCGCCACCCGCTCGTCGGCCGCGTTCAGCACTGCCACGCCGTGCGGCAGCACCACGTCCACCTGCGTGCGCAGCACCTTGACCAGCTGGTCGGACTCGAAGAAGTCGTGCGCTGCCAGCGGCGCCCGCAGGGTCTCGGGCAGGTCGAGGTCGGTGACGATGCCGACGTCGCAGCGGTCGTAGGCGAGGCCGTCGTTGAGGATCTCGACCGGACCGTTCTCGATCACCGCGGTATCGACGTTGCGGCTCATCAGCAGGCGCTGCGCGGTGTCCCAGCGGGTGGCGTCGCCGGCCTCGACCTGCCGGCGCTCCAGGAACAGGCCCTCGCGGCAGGCGAGGCCCACGTGCCGGCCACTGAGCTGAAGCAGCCAGCCCACCAGCCTCGCCACCGCGGTGGTGTGGCGCGTGCCGGCGACGCCGACGATGGGGATGCGCCCGTCCTCGCCTTCGCGGAACAGGTGGTCGACGATCGCCCGCCCGACCGGCCGCGGCGTGCCGACGGCCGGCTTCAGGTGCATCAGCAGCCCGGGCCCGGCGTTCACCTCGACGATGGCGCCGCCCTGGGTGTGCAGCGGCTGGCGGATGTCTTCCGCCACGAGGTCGATGCCGGCGATGTCGAGCCCGACCACCCGGGCGGCCAGGCCGGCGACCCGCGCGACCTCCGGGTGGACGTCATCCGTGCAGTCGATCGCGACATTGCCGTTGCGCTGCACGAGCACCCGGCGGCCGGCCGCCGGCACCGCGTCGCCGTCGAGGCCCTGGCGCTGCAGCAGCAGGCGGATCACGGGTTCGCGGTCGAGGCGGATGGTCTCGAGCGGGAACTCCTCGGCCTCGCCGCGGCGCGGGTCGGTGTTGAGCTGGCTGTCGATCAGGGCCGCTACGGTGGCCCGGCCGTCGCCGGTGATCCAGAGGCTTTCGCCGCGGGCCGCGGCGACCACTTCGCCGCCGACCACCAGCAGCCGGTGCTCGTCGCCGCGGATGTAGCGCTCGACGATCACGCCGCTGCCCTCCGCGGCGGCGACGGGCCATGCCGCCTCCACCTCTTCGCGCGTGTTCAGGTCGAGGCTGACGCCGCGGCCATGGTTGCCGTCGATCGGCTTGACCACCACCGGCAGGCCGATGTCCTCGGCCGCTTCCCAGGCCGCGGCCGGGCTGTCGACCCTGCTGCCCTCGGGCACCGGCACGCCGCAGGCGGCGATCAGGCGCTTGGTGAGGTCCTTGTCGCCTGCGATGTTCTCGGCGATGGCGCCGGTGAAATCGGTCTCCGCCGTCCAGATGCGGCGCTGGCGTGCGCCATGGCCCATCTGCACGAGGTTGCCCTGGTTGAGCCGCACATGCGGGATGCGGCGGTCGGTGGCGGCCGCCACGATGGCCGCGGTGCTGGGGCCGAAGTAGGTGTCATCGAGCTGGTTGCGCACCTGGGCCACGGCCGCGGCGACGTCGAAGGGCTCGCCGTTGATGGCGGCCATCAGCAGCCGGTGGCCGCAGGCGAGCGCGGTGCGCGAGACGTGCTCGTCCCGGGCGCGGAAGACCATCCGGTACACGCCGGCCTGCGAGGTGCTGCGCGTCTGGCCGAACCCCGTCGGCATGCCCGCGAGGTTGAGCAGCTCGATCACCACGTGCTCCAGCACATGGCCCATCCAGGTGCCTTCGTCGAGCCGCTGCAGGAAGCCGCCCCGCTCACCGACGCCGCAGTGGTGCTCCACCAGCGCCGGCAGCAAGGCCGTCAGCCGGGCGTTGAACCCGGGCAGCAGGTGGGAGGGGTGTTCTTCGAGCTCACCCAGGTCGAGCCAGGTCTCGAGCACGGGCCGGTAGGTCCAGATGCTCGGGCCTCGCAGGTAGCTGATGCGCAGGAGCCGGATGTCTTGGAATGTGCTGCTCATGTACCGCTATCGTGTGGTGTGCCGCGGGGCAGGTGTCACCCGCGGGATTGTGCGCCCGGTCATGCCGGCGGGTGTCGGCGGGGCGCGGGTGCCGTGCGTTGCGGGCATGGTCCAGAATCCGCACCCGTGCCCTGCCGGGGCCGGCCGCCGATGCAACCCTTACACAAAGAACAACCCACCGCCTCCGGTCCTTCCCCTGCTTCCGGCCTGCAGGCCGTCCTGCGCCAGCAACTGGCGAGCGACGAGAACGTGCTGGCCGCGCTGGAGGTTGACCTCGATGCGCGCCAGCGCTTCGCGCCCGGCCTGCTCGTGCTCACCGACCGGCGCCTGCTGGCGGGCGGCGCGGACGGCTGGCGCGGCTGGCCCCTGGCGGCCGACCTGTCGCTGCGCCACACCGACCATGCCGGGGTGGGCGTCATCGAGCTGCTCGACGGCCGGCAGCGGCTCGCGCAGTGGCGCTTCACGCTGGCGGTCAATGTGCAGGCGCTGCGGTGGATGGCGCAGGCCGAGCGGCAGCTGGCGCGGCTGTACCGCGGCGGGGGCGGCGAGCCCGCGCAGGAAGAGGCCGAGGCGGACGACGAGGCGCCCGACGCCGCGCAGCCCCCGTCCACCTGGGTGCTGCTGCGCCTCGGGCGCTTCGCCCGCCCCTACCGCCGGCAGCTGATCGCCGGCTTTGCGCTGACGTTGGCCTCCACCGCCGCCACCCTGGTGCCGCCTTACCTGACGATCCCGCTGATGGACCGGGTGCTGATCCCGTTTCAGAACGGCCAGCAGATCGACCCGTGGCTGGTGGTGGGCCTGCTGGCGGGCTTGCTGGGCTCGGCGCTGCTGGCGTGGGGCCTGGGATGGGCCCGCACTTGGCTGCTGGCGCTGGTGTCCGAGCGCATCGCGGCGGACCTGCGCACCGCGGCCTTCGAACACCTGTTGCGCCTGTCGCTGGACTACTTCGGCGCCAAGCGCACCGGCGACCTGATCGCGCGCATCGGCTCCGAGACCGACCGCATCAGCGTCTTCCTGTCGCTGCACGCACTCGACTTCGCGACCGACGTGCTGATGATCGTGATGACCTCGGCCATCCTGTTCTCCATCAGCCCGTGGCTGGCACTGGTGACCTTGCTGCCCTTGCCGTTCATCGCGTGGATGATCCACATCGTGCGCGACCGCCTGCGCACCGGCTTCGAGAAGATCGACCGGGTGTGGGGCGACGTGACCAACGTGCTGGCCGACACCATTCCCGGCATCCGCGTCGTCAAGGCCTTCGCCCAGGAGCGCCGCGAGGCCGAGCGCTTCCGCGAGGCCAACCGGCAGAACCTCGTGGTCAACGACCGGCTCAACAAGACCTGGTCGCTGTTTTCCCCGACCGTCTCGCTGCTGACCGACATCGGTCTGCTGGTGGTCTGGGCCTTCGGCATCTGGCTGATCGCCGGCGGCCAGATCAGCGTGGGGGTGCTGACGGCGTTCATCGCCTACATCGGGCGCTTCTACACGCGGCTCGACTCGATGAGCCGCATCGTCTCCGTCACGCAGAAGGCGGCCGCGGGGGCCAAGCGCATCTTCGACATCCTGGACCACGTGTCGAACGTGCCGGAGCCCGCGCAGCCGGTGCGCATCGAATCGCCGCGCGGCGGCATCCGCATGCGCGGCCTGGGCTTCCGCTACGGCAGCCGCTCGGTGATCCGCGGGCTGGACCTCGACATCCGGCCCGGCGAGATGATCGGCCTGGTGGGCCACAGCGGCTCGGGCAAGAGCACGCTGGTGAACCTGATCTGCCGGTTCTACGACGTCACCGACGGTGCGATCGAGGTCGACGGCACCGACATCCGCCGCTTCGGCGTGGCCGACTACCGGCGGCACATCGGCCTCGTGCTCCAGGAGCCGTTCCTGTTCTTCGGCACCATCGCCGAGAACATCGCCTACGGCCGGCCCGACGCCACCCGCGAGGAGATCATCGCGGCCGCCCGCGCCGCGCACGCGCACGACTTCATCCTGCGGCTGCCGCACGGCTACGACTCGCTGGTCGGCGAGCGGGGCCAGGGGCTGTCCGGCGGGGAGCGGCAGCGCATCTCGATCGCGCGGGCGCTGCTCATCGATCCGCGCATCCTGATCCTCGACGAGGCGACGTCCGCGGTCGACACCGAGACCGAGGGCGAGATCCAGAAGGCGCTCGACAACCTCGTCCAGGGCCGCACCACCATCGCGATCGCGCACCGCCTCTCGACTTTGCGCAAGGCCGACCGGCTGGTGGTGATGGACCGGGGGCAGGTCGTGGAGGTCGGGCCGCACGACGAATTGATCGCCCGGCAGGGTGCCTACTGGCGCCTCTACGAGGCCCAGGCGCGCCGCGTCGACGGCGGCGATGCCGAGCCGGAGCGCGAGCCCGTGCACGCGGCCCACCCGGCGGGAGCATGACGATGGACGGTGCATTTCACCTCGAGCGCGACGCGTTCGGCCGCCTCGTGCTGACCACGGCCGACGGGCTGCGCCACGAGGGCGTGGTGCCGGTGCGGGCTTTTCCGCTGGCGGCGCCGCAGGAGGGCCTGTCCATGGTCGGCGCCGAAGGGCGCGAGGTGGCCTGGATCGCGCGGCTCGACAGCCTGCCGCCCGCGCTGCGCGCGCTGGTCGACGAGGAGTTGGCGCAGCGCGAGTTCACCCCTGAGATCCTGCGGCTGGTGTCGGTCTCGACCTTCTCGACGCCGAGCGTCTGGGAGGTAGAGACCGACCGCGGCCCGACGCGTTTCGAGCTCAAGGGCGAGGAGGATATCCGGCGCCTCGGCACCGCCGGGGCGCTGTTGGTGGCCAGCAGCCACGGGATCTTCTTCAGCATCCGTGACCGCCGCGCGCTGGACCGCGGCTCACGGCGGCTGCTCGAGCGGTTCCTCTAGGCGGCGGCGGGCGTGCCCCGTTGAAATCGCCGCGAGGTGTCCCAAAATCGCTGATCGCGCCCCGATGGCGCGTTCCGGACATCCTTCGACGACCATGGACAAACAGACCCTCTCATTCCAGGCCGAGGTGCAGCAGATCCTGCACCTGGTGACCCATTCGCTCTACTCGAACAAGGAGATCTTCCTGCGCGAGCTGGTCTCCAATGCGTCCGACGCCTGCGACAAGCTGCGCTTCGAAGCCCTGGACAACAACGCGCTCTACGAGGACGCGCCCAACCTCGAGGTGCGCGTCACCTACGACGCCGAGGCCAAGACGATCACGATCCGCGACAACGGCATCGGCATGAGCGCCGACGAGGCCGTGGCCCACCTCGGCACCATCGCCAAGAGCGGCACGCGCGAGTTCATGAGCAAGCTGCAGGGCGACCAGAAGAAGGACGCGAACCTGATCGGCCAGTTTGGCGTGGGCTTCTATTCCGGTTTCATCGTGGCGGACCGCATCACGGTCGAATCGCGCCGTGCCGGCCTGCCGCCCGACCAGGGCGTGCGCTGGAGCAGCGACGGCTCCGGCCAGTTCGAGGTCGAATCGATCGACCGCCCCGAGCGCGGCACCGACGTGATCCTGCACCTGCGCGACGGCGAGGAGGAGTTCCTCAGCAGCTGGCGCCTGAAGTCGATCATCGGCAAGTACTCCGACCACATCTCGCTGCCCATCCTGATGAAGAAGGAGGAGTGGGACGCAGAGGCGAGCAAGCAGGTGGTGAAGGACGAGTGGGAGACGGTCAACAAGGCCGCGGCGCTGTGGGCGCGTGCCAAGAGCGAGGTGACCGACGCCGAGTACCGCGAGTTCTACAAGCAGATCAGCTACGACCAGGAGGCGCCGCTCGCCTACACGCACAACCGCGTCGAGGGCCGCAGCGAATACACGCAGCTGCTGTACGTGCCGGCCAAGGCGCCGTTCGACCTGTGGAACCGCGACAAGCGCGGCGGCGTGAAGCTGTACGTCAAGCGCGTCTTCATCATGGATGACGCCGAGGCGCTGATGCCGGTGTACCTGCGCTTCGTGAAGGGCGTGATCGACTCGGCCGACCTGCCGCTGAACGTCAGCCGCGAGCTGCTGCAGGAGAGCCGCGACGTCAAGGCGATCCGCGAAGGCTCGACCAAGCGCGTGCTGTCGATGCTGGAGAGCGTTGCCAACAGCGAGGATGCCGGCGAGAAGGAGAAGTACGCGTCCTTCTGGAAGGAGTTCGGCGCGGTGCTGAAGGAAGGCGTGGGCGAGGACCATGCCAACCAGGAGCGGCTGGTGAAGCTCCTGCGCTTCGCCTCCACGCAGGCCGACGAAGGCGTCTCCTTCGCCGACTACATCGGCCGCATGAAGGAAGGCCAGGAGGCGATCTACTACATCACTGCCGACACGCTGGCTGCCGCCAAGAACAGCCCGCAGCTCGAGATCTTCCGCAAGAAGGGCATCGAGGTGCTGCTGCTGACCGACCGGGTCGACGAGTGGATGCTCTCCCACCTCTACGAGGTGGAAGGCAAGCCGCTGCAGAGCGTGGCGAAGGGCGCGGTGGACCTCGGCAAGCTGCAGGACGAGGAAGAGAAGAAGAAGGCCGAAGAGGCGGCCGAGAGCTTCAAGCCCGTGCTGGAGCGCCTGAAAGCCACGCTGAAGGACCGCGCGAAGGACGTGCGCGCCACCAGCCGCCTGGTCGATTCGCCCGCGTGCATCGTCGTGGAAGACGGCGACATGAGCGCGCACCTGGCCCGCATGCTGAAGCAGGCAGGCCAGCAGGCGCCGAAGACGCAGCCGATCCTGGAGGTGAACCCGGAGCACGCGCTGGTCAAGCGCCTGGAAGGCGACGAGGCCCGTTTCGACGACCTGGCCCACCTGCTGTTCGACCAGGCCCTGCTGGCCGAAGGCGGCCAGCTCGAGAACCCGGCCGAGCACGTCCAGCGCGTGACGCGCTTGCTGACGGCCTGAGCGGGCGCCCTCAGGCGGGCGCTTCTTGCTCGCCAGGGCCCTGCATCGCTTCGATCTGCTCGCGCAGCTGGAGCGTCTGCTGCGACCAGTAGGCCGGGGTGCCGAACCACGGGAACGCGGCCGGGAAGGCCGGGTCGGTCCAGCGTTCGGCAATCCATGCGCTGTGGTGGACCATGCGCAGCGTGCGCAGTGGCTCGATCAGCGACAGCTCCCTGCGGTCGAACGGCATGAAGCATTCGTAGCCCTCGAGCAGCGACGCGAGCTGCATGCGCATCGTCGGCCGGTCGCCGGCGAGCAGCATCCACAGGTCCTGCACGGCCGGGCCGTTGCAGGCGTCGTCGAGGTCGACGACGTGCGGGCCCTCGTCGCGCCAGAGCACGTTGCCGGGGTGGCAGTCGCCGTGCAGGCGCAGCACGCGCCGCTCGGGCAGGCGGTCGAAGGCGGCCTGCGCGAGCGAGAGCGCCTGCGTGCACGCGGCGTCCCACGCGGGCCGCTGGTCTTCCGGCACGAAGTGGCCGTCGAGCAGGCGCTGCCGGGCGGCGGTGCCGAAGGTGGCCACGTCCAGCGTGCGGCGGTGTTCGAAGCGCCGGGCGGCGCCCACCGCGTGCAGCCGGCCCAGGAACCGGCCCAGCCACTCCAACACGTCGTGGTCTTCCAGTTCGGGGGCGCGGCCTGCATGCCGGTCGCTCACCGCGAAGCGATACGGCGCCACGCTCGTCTCCGGCGGCGCCAGCGTGGCGAGCGTCGGCGGCTCCCCCTGCAGCGACACGGCGGGGCCGGAGGCCACCGGCGACAGCACGCGGGGCGCGACCACCGGGATCTCCGCGGCGGCGAGTTCCCGCGCGAACGCGTGCTCCTCCAGGATCTGCGCATCGCTCCAGCGGCCGGGCCGGTAGAACTTGGCGACCACCACGTCGCCTTCCTCGAGGAAGACCTGGAAGACGCGGTTTTCGTAGGAGTTGAGCTGCAGCAGCCGGCCGTCGCCGCGCAGGCCCACGGTGTCGAGCGCCTCCAGCACGGTGCGGGGGTCGAGTTCAGCGTAGGCGGGCATGGGTCAGCGTCCTGTGGTGCCGTTGCGTGGCGGCGGGTCGTCCTGCTCGGGCGGCCAGATCGAACGCCGGCGGCCGCAGAGGAATGAATAGGTGAACCCGTGCGACTCGGGCCAGACCGTGTGGCGGGGTTCCGTGGACGACGGACGGGGGGCCGGCGCTGCCGCCGGGGTGCCCGCGGCGGCGGGGACCATCAGCTGCAGTTCCGGGATGGTGGGCAATTCGTCGGGCGCGCAGCGCAGGTAGGGCACCTGGCAGGCCGTCAGCACCGACTCCTTGATGCGCTGCCCGCGGCGCGAGTTCGACGCCGAGGTCTCCAGGTCGATCACGGCGAGGACCCGCCCGCTGGCGCTGCAGATGGCGAACGAGACATGCAACGTCCCCAGGAGGTCGAACCAGTACCGAAGCCGCTGAGGGTCGTTCGGCTGGCAGAAGCGCAGCAGCGGCAGCTTGGACAGCACCACATGGCCGGGAAGGGCTTCGCGCAGCTGCCGGTAGACACGGCGTTCTTCGGCGCTGAAGACGGGCCGCGGCGCGAGCGGCCAATCCGTCGGCAGCGTTTCGCGACGGCGGGCGACCCGGTGCCTGTGCACCGCGACCGCCAACAGCACGATCACGGACAGCACGGCGGTCCAAGCCAAGAACCAGGGGAACGACTGCTCCATCGGTCAAACAGGGCAGGCCAGCCACCTGAACCCGGCGCGGGAAAGCAAACCGCGCATGTTAATGCCCGCTGCCTGCTCGGCGGCTATTCGGTCTCGTTGCGGGCGGTAACGCTAAAAAGCGACCGCACTGCGGAAAGGCCGCTGAGCAGGGCATCCACCTGCCGGGCGTGGACCTTGACGCGGTAGTCGATCTCAGCCGCCTGGTCATCGAACAATTGCTCGACGTTCGAGACCAGGTCTTCGGGTGGCAGCTTCAGCCGGGCTTCGGATTCCGAGCCGCTGCGAACCACCGTCGCGCCCGCATGGCTGGCGATGCGCAGCATCGCGGTGTTTTCGCTGAGGGCGTGGATCACCAGCGTGTCGATGCCCCGGTTGCGGGCGTGCAACACCGCGTGCTCGAACAGGCGCGCGCCGAAGCCGCGGCCGCGGGCCTGCACGCACACCGAGACGCCGAATTCCGCCGCTGAGGCCACCCTGCCGGGAGCGGACGATGGGGGTGTGTAGGCCAGGTGGGCCATCGCCACCAGGTCGAGGCGCCGGTTGAACACGCCGAAGACTTCGTCGCGCAGGAAGTCGATGCCATCGACGTAGCGGCCGATCTGGCTGTCGGAGGCGACATACCCGAATCGGAGATAGCGATCACTTTCGTCAAGTGCGAGCAGATGAGCCAATATCCGCGGGCGATGCCGCTGAGCGAGCGAGCGCACCGGCACCCAGCGGTAGCTCGCCGCCGGCAGAGGCTGGGCAGAGGGTGTCGTGCGGGGCGGGGGCATGGCGGGTTCCGTCAGGGAGACACGTGGATCAGTGTTTACCCTGAATTGTAGGATGACTGATTGAATGGCGCTCCGAGGCACCGGATGACTGCGCGGCGTAGAGAGACGACATTTGCCGCGCAAATCCCATATACTCTTTGGTTCCCTCCAGCGGACGGGACATGGCGCGCGCCTCTGAGAGGCCACCTCGTGAGAGTGGCACCGAAGCGGTCCAGCGCGTGATGGAAGTGCCGCCCCTGGGCGCCGCAGCGCGGCGCCTCAACCGAAAGACCCTCATGAAGACCTTCAGCGCCAAGCCGGCCGAAGTGAAGCACGAGTGGCTTGTGCTCGACGCCACCGACAAGGTGCTCGGACGTGTTGCCAGCGAAGTGGCACTCCGTTTGCGCGGCAAGCACAAGGCCATCTACACGCCTCACGTGGACACCGGCGATTTCATCATCGTCATCAACGCCGACAAGCTCCGTGTCACCGGCAACAAGGCCAACGACAAGGTGTACTACCGGCACTCGGGTTTCCCGGGCGGCATCTACGCGACCAAGTTCAAGGACATGCAGGCCAAGCACCCCGGCCGCGCCCTTGAAAAGGCCGTGAAGGGCATGCTGCCGAAGGGCCCGCTGGGCTACGCGATGGTGAAGAAGCTGAAGGTGTACGCCGGTGATACGCACCCGCACACCGCCCAGCAGCCCAAGACGCTGGAAATCTAAGGAACCGCGATGATCGGCAATTGGAATTACGGTACCGGCCGCCGCAAGTCGTCGGTGGCGCGTGTCTTCATCAAGAAGGGCACGGGTCAGATCACGGTCAACGGCAAGCCGGTGGAGCAGTACTTCGGCCGCCAGACCTCGATCATGATCGTCAAGCAGCCCCTGTTCCTGACGAACAACGTCGAAGCCTTCGACATCAAGGTCAACGTGCACGGCGGCGGCGAGTCCGGCCAGGCCGGTGCGGTGCGCCACGGTGTCACCCGCGCGCTGATCGACTACGATGCGGCGCTGAAGTCGGAATTGAGCAATGCCGGCTTCGTGACGCGTGACGCGCGTGAAGTCGAACGTAAGAAGGTCGGCCTGCACGGCGCCCGTCGCCGCAAGCAGTTCAGCAAGCGCTGATCGCTGCCTGCGAGCCGAACGAAGCCGCCTCCGGGCGGCTTTTTTCTGCTTGAAGGGGCCGGCAAGCCCGCGCTGCGACGGGGGTGAGCGCGAGCCGCGATAATTCCCCCATTGAATGCAAGCGGTTCATCCGCATTTCCTGCTGGAAGGAGTCCTCCCATGAACGCTCTCGCCGAACCGATTGCCCCCGCCGCCGACGACATGCCCGCGCCGCTGATCTTCACCGACAGCGCCGCCGGCAAGGTGAAGGAACTGGTGGACGAAGAAGGCAATCCCGACCTGAAGCTGCGCGTCTTTGTGCAGGGCGGCGGCTGCTCGGGTTTCCAGTACGGCTTCACCTTCGACGAGATCGTCAACGAGGACGACACGCAGATGACGAAGAACGGCGTCACCTTGCTGATCGATGCGATGAGCCTGCAGTACCTCGCGGGCGCAGAGATCGACTACAAGGATGATCTGCAAGGCGCACAGTTCGTCATCAAGAACCCGAACGCCACGACCACCTGTGGTTGCGGTTCGAGCTTCTCGGTCTGACGGCAGCGTTCTAGCGAGCGGGGTAGAGCGCGCCCAGCACGCGCGGCCCCTGCGCCCCGGTCACCTCGGGAAGGTTGCCGGGGCGTTTTTCCAGGAAGGCCTGGGCCAGCCAGGCAAAGGCCGCCGCTTCCACCTGCGTCACCTGCAGGCCGGCCTCATCGGTCAGCCGGATCCGGATGCCGGGCAGCAGGGCGGTGAGCCGCTGCATCACATGCGTGTTGTGCGCGCCTCCGCCACAGACCCAGAGTTGCCTTGAGGCGGGTGCATGACGGACCAGGTCGGCGGCGACGGACCGGGCCGTCAATTCGGCCAGCGTGGCCTGTACGTCGGCCGCATCACGGCTTGTCAACGTCTGGGGATCCAGCCAGTCGAGGCTGAAAAGATCCCGCCCGGTGCTCTTGGGCGGCCGGCGTGCGAAATACGGCTCGGCCAGCCACTGCGCCAGCAGCGCTTCGTCGACCCGGCCGCTCGCGGCCCAGCGGCCGCCTTCGTCGTAGGGCTGGCCGGTATGGCGTTCGCACCATCCGTCGAGCAGGGCGTTGGCGGGGCCGCAGTCAAACCCCAGGACCGGGCCCTCCGCCGGCAGCAAAGTCAGGTTGGCGATGCCGCCCAGGTTGAGGACGGCCGTGGCCATGTCCGGCTGGGCGAAGAGCGCCGCGTGGAATGCCGGCACGAGGGGCGCTCCCTGCCCGTTGGCGGCAACGTCCCGGCTGCGGAAGTCGCATACCACGTCGATCCCGCAGCGTTCAGCGAGCAGCGCGCCGTTGAGCAATTGGCATGTGTAGCCGATGCCGTCGAATGCTCCAGGGCGATGGCGCACGGTCTGCCCATGGGCGCCGATGGCGCGTACCTGCGCACGGGACGTGCCGCCGAGCACGGCCTCGATCCGCTCTTCGCACGCCAGTGCCAGCGCATTGGCGGCCAGTGCGGCGCGGTGCAGTTCGTTGTCGCCGGGCGCGTTGAGCGCCAGCAGCTCGCTGCGCAACTCCGGCGCGAACGGCGCGTGCGAGTGGGCCAGCACCGTCAGCGTCTTGCCGCCTTCGGCCAGATCCACCAGCACCGCGTCGATGCCGTCCAGCGAGGTGCCGGACATCAGGCCGATGTAAAACCCCATCGTCGATGTGCCGGACAAGCGTCTGTCAGTCGTCGACGCCGTGCGCGCCTTCCAGCGTTTCCGCCAACGCCAGCTGAGCCTTGTAGGTGAGGGCCCGGGCAGTGAAGTCCGCCCGTTGCGCGGAAGAGATCGTCACCGCCTCCGAGCCCTTGGCGATCGACAGCGGATCCTGCTGCTGCCCGTTGACCTTGAACTCGAAGTGCAGGTGCGGTCCGGTCGCCCAGCCCGTGGCGCCGACGGCACCGATCGTGTCGCCCTGGCTCACGCGTTCGCCCTTGCGCACGCCGATGCGAGACAGGTGCGCGTACAAGGTGCTGCGCTCGTTGTTGTGGCGGATCTCGATGACGTTGCCATAGCCGTTCTGCACACCGGAGAACGTCACCACGCCGTCGGCGACGCTGCGCACCGCGGTGCCGGTGGGTGCACCGTAGTCGACGCCGCGGTGGGCGCGCCAGCTGCGCTGGATCGGATGGAAGCGCATCGCGAAGCCCGAGGTGATGCGGGAGAACTCCATCGGGCTGGCGAGGAAGCTGCGCCGCTTGCTCTGGCCGTCGAACCCGAAATAGGCGCCCCGGCCACCCGCTTCGCGATACCAGACCGACTGGTACGCCTTGCCTGCGTTGACGAACTCCGCGGCCAGGACCTTGCCCGTGCCCTGGTTCCAGGTGATCGGTTCGCCGTCGGCGGTCAGGGCCTCGTAGACGATGCTGAACGTGTCGCCCTTGCGCAATTCGCGGTGGAAATCGATATCCGCCGCAAACATCTCCGCCATTTGCGCTGCAATGGCGTCGGGAATGCGGGCTTCGTCGCTGGAGGCGAAGAAAGAGGTGCGGATCGTGCCGCTGGCCAGCCGCACCTGCGACTGCAGCGGCGCCACGGCCACCTGGCTGCGCAACGTGCCGCCTTCGCGGGTGATGGACAAGCGGGTGAAGTGGCTGGCCGTCTTGTCGGTGGTCTCTGCGGGATAGCGTGCCACCAGGCTCACCAGCGAGCCGTCGGCGGCCGCGACGACCTGCACCATCTTGCCCGCGCGGCCTTCGAGCAGGCGCCGTGCGGTCGGATCGCGGCGCAGGAAGGCGGCCGCGGCGGCATCGTTCACGCCCAGTCGCTTGAGGAGCGTGTCGGCCGTGTCACTGCCGCGGGTGAGGTCGTTGCGGCTGAGCTCGAGGGCATGTTCGGCCAGCGCCTCGAGCTGCGCGGCCACCGGCTCGTGCACCACGGCCTCGGTGATGATGCGCTGCGGCAGGTCGGATGCGTCGGGCGCCAGCGGGGCGATGCCGAATGCGGTGGCCGACAGGCCTGCGAGGAAGGTGACGACGGCCGCAGCGATGCCGCGGGGGTGGTGTCGGGAGAAATCTTGGACGGCGGTACCTGCACGCGCCAGCGTTCGCAATGGATCCAATTTGCGTTGGCGGGACTCAGGCCCCGAATTCGGTGTGGCGCCGGCGCGGGCGGCGGTGCCACGGGGTCGGAAAAGACGTTCGAGGGGGCTCGCTAGAATTGCGTTCCGCGTCGGACGCCGTCGAGGGGACGTGTTCTCGTAGTCCTACAAGTATATCGGCCGACCCCCCTGAACGCGTAGGCAGATCCACTGCATTTACAAGCCTTCCATGTCAAGAAATGTGAACGACGCTCCCGTGTCCGACCGTGTGCTGGAGGCGCTTGCGATCAGCCGCAGGGGCTGCGACGAACTCCTGCCCGAGGCCGATTGGCTCAGGAAGCTGCAGCGTTCCGACGCCACCGGCCAGCCGCTGCGCATCAAGCTGGGCCTCGACCCGACCGCCCCCGACATCCACATCGGCCACACGGTGGTGCTCAACAAGATGCGCCAGTTGCAGGATCTGGGCCACCAGGTCATCTTCCTGATCGGCGACTTCACCTCGATGATCGGCGACCCGTCGGGCCGCAACGCCACGCGCCCGCCGCTGACGAAGGAGCAGATCGAGCTCAACGCGCAGACGTACTACAAGCAGGCGAGCCTGGTGCTCGACCCCGCGAAGACCGAGATCCGCTACAACTCCGAATGGAGCGACCCGCTGGGCGCGCGCGGCATGATCCAGCTCGCCGCCAAGTACACCGTCGCGCGGATGATGGAACGCGACGATTTCCACAAGCGCTTCCACGCCAACACGCCGATCAGCGTGCACGAGTTCCTGTATCCGCTGATGCAGGGCTACGACTCGGTGGCACTGAAGAGCGACCTGGAGCTCGGCGGCACCGACCAGAAGTTCAACCTGCTCGTGGGCCGCCACCTGCAGCAGGAATACGGCCAGGAGCCGCAGTGCATCCTGACCATGCCCTTGCTCGAAGGGCTCGACGGCGTCGAGAAGATGAGCAAGAGCAAGAACAACTACATCGGCATCACGGAGCCGGCGAACGCGATGTTCGCGAAGCTGCTGTCGATCAGCGACACGCTGATGTGGAAGTACTTCACCCTGCTGAGCTTCCGCTCCGAGGCCGAGATCGCGAAGTTGCGCGCCGAGGTCGAGGGCGGGCGCAACCCGAAGGACGCCAAGGTGCTGCTGGCCAAGGAGATCACCACGCGCTTCCACAACGCGGCCGCGGCCGATGCGGCGGAGCAGGATTTCCAGAACCGCGCGCGCGGCGGCGTGCCCGACGAGATCCCCGAGGTGTCGCTGGCCGGCGGCCCGCTGGCCATCGGCGCGCTGCTGAAGCAGGCCGGCCTGGTGCCCTCGACCAGCGAGGCCGCGCGCATGGTGGAGCAGGGCGGCGTGCGTGTCGACGGTGCGGCCGTCAGCGACAAGGGCCTGAAGCTCGATGCCGGCACCTACGTGGTGCAGGTCGGCAAGCGCAAGTTCGCGCGCGTCACGTTGTCGGCCTGACGGGCCCGTCCGCCGCATGCTGGCGCTGATTCAGCGGGTGGCCGAGGCGTCGGTCGACGTGGGGGGCCGCACGATCGGTGCGATCGGGCCCGGGCTGCTGGTGCTGGTGTGCGCCGAGCCGGCCGACACCGAGGCGCAGGCGGCCAGGCTGGTCGCCAAGCTGCTGAAGCTGCGCATCTTCAGCGACGAGGCCGGCAGGATGAACCGCAGCGTGCAGGACGTGGCCGGCGGGCTGCTGATCGTCTCGCAGTTCACGCTGGCCGCCGACACCCGCGGCGGCAACCGCCCCAGCTTCATGGGCGCCGCGCCGCCCGAACTGGGCCGGCGCCTCTACGAAGCCGTGCTGGCCGAAGCGCGCCGGCACCACCCGGTGGTGGCCACCGGCGAGTTCGGTGCCGACATGCAGGTGCGGCTCGTCAACGACGGGCCGGTGACGATTCCCCTGCAGATCACCGGTTGACGATTTGTCGCCGCTGATGCCGCGGCATCGCGTTTGCAACGGCTTGCCGCATGCCGACGTCAAGCGGCATGGATGTCGTCGCCGCACCCGACCAGGGTGCCGTCGCGCAGCAGCCGGTCGAGGTTCTCTGCCGCGAAGTCTTCCGGCGAGATGCCGGCCGGCAGCCGCCGGCCGAGTTCGCGCAGCAGCGGCGTGGCGGTCATCCAGCGCAGCAGCGCCGCGCGGGGCCGGCTGCGGTGCTCCAGCAGGTTGAACACCACCAGCGCGCGCAGCGCGTAGCGCAGGTGGGCAATCGGCTGTTCGGCGAACAGCGCGATGCGTTGCCGGCTGGCTGCCAGCGCTTCGGCCACGTCGGTGAACGGGGCGCCGTGTCCGGGGATCACGATGCGCGGCGCCAGCGCCTCGATGCGTTGCAGCGCCTGCAGCGCGGGTCCGATGCCGGGCTCGGCCACCAGTTCGGGGAAGAGGATGGCCACCCGCTGCTGCCACAGGGCGTCGCCGGAGATCAGCACGCCGTGCACGGGCTCGAAGAGCATCACCGCGTCCGGATCATGGCCCGGAGCCGCATGCACCTGCCAGGTGGCGCCGCCGAGCACGATGGACCGGCTGTCGTCGAGCCCGCCCGTGGCGCCAAAGCGTGCGCAGCGCTGGTCGGTGGCCTCGAAGCTCAGCGCGCCCGCGGTGTCCCAGCGGTTCACTGCGTCGACCAGCGTCGCGGGCACCCACACCTCCTCGGCGCCCGCGGCCTGCAGCGCGGCATTGCCGCCGCAGTGGTCGGAATGCAAGTGCGTGTTGACGATGCGCCGCACGCCCTGCGGCAGCACCGCGGCCACGAGCGCCTGGGTCTGTTCGGCATGCGACACGTAGCCCGTGTCGACGATCGCCGCCGGCGAGCCGGGCCGCTCGCCGAACACGACGTTGTTCGATGACAGCCAGCCGCGCTCCAGCACGTGGAGGCCGAGCGACTCGAACGCGTCGGCGATCAAGGCTTGCGAAGCTCGCGCCGCAGGATCTTGCCGACGGCGCTCTTGGGCAGGTCGTCCCGGAACTCGATGTACTTCGGCCGCTTGTAGGCGGTGAAGTTCTCCTTGCAGTAGCGCATCACCTCGTTTTCGTCGAGCGTGACCCCCTCCGCACGGACGATGAACAGCTTGACCGCCTCGCCCGACTTCTCGTCGGGCACGCCGACGGCAGCGCACTCGAGCACGCCGGGGTGCAGCCCGACCACCTGCTCGATCTCCGTCGGGTACACGTTGAAGCCGCTGACCAGGATCATGTCCTTCTTGCGATCGACGATGCGGATCTCGCCGGCCGCGTCCATCACGCCGATGTCGCCGGAGCGGAAGTAGCCGTCGCCGGTCATCACGCGCGCGGTCTCGTCGGGCCGGCGCCAGTAGCCGGCCATCACCTGCGGACCGCGGATGCAAATTTCGCCCGGCGTTCCCGGCGGCACGTCACCGCCCTCGTCGTCGCGGATCGCGATGTCGGTCGACGGCAGCGGCAGCCCGATGCTGCCGCTGAAGCCCTCGAGGTCGAAGCGGTTGCAGGTCGCCACCGGCGAAGTCTCCGACAGGCCGTAGCCTTCGACGATCACGCTGCCCGTCACCTCGCGCCAGCGCCGGGCGGTGCCCTGCTGGACGGCCATGCCGCCGCCGCTGGAGACGGCGAGCTGCGAGAAGTCGAGGCGGTGGAACTCGGGGTCGTTCAGCAGCGCATTGAACAGCGTGTTCACGCCGGGGAACATGTGCACGCGGTGCTTGGCGAGCGTCTTGACGAAACCGGGGATGTCGCGCGGGTTCGGGATCAACAGGTTGGTCATCCCGAGCCGCAGCCCGAGGAAGTTGCAGGCCGTCAGCGCATAGATGTGGTACAGCGGCAGCGCGCAGACGATCTTGAGCGGCCGGCCCGCGAAGCGCTTGAAGGCCGGCTGGAACCAGGCTTCGCTCTGCAGGATGTTGGCCACGACGTTGCGGTGCAGCAGCATCGCGCCCTTGGCGGTGCCCGTCGTGCCGCCGGTGTACTGCAGGAAGGCGATGTCGTCGGGGCCTGCGCCCGCGCGCCGCAGAGAGAGGCGGCTGCCCTGCTGCAGCGCGTCGTTGAAGCGGGTGACGCTGTGGTTGTCCTCCAGCGGCAGCCGGTATTCGGGCACCAGCCGCTTGGCGTGCCGGACCGCGAAGTTGACGAGCTGCCCCTTCCAGAAGCCGAGCATGTCGCCCATGGCCGCCAGCACCACATGGCGGACCTCGGTGCGAGCCAGCACCTCCTCGAGCGTCGCGGCGAAGTTCTCCAGCACGACGATGGCTTTGGCGCCGGAGTCCTTCAGCTGGAACTCCAGCTCGCGCGCCGTGTAGAGCGGGTTGACGTTGACGACGACGAAGCCCGCTCGCAGCACCGCGGCGATCGCCACCATGTACTGCGGCAGGTTGGGCATCATCAGCGCCACCCTGGCGCCGCGCTCGAGGCCGAGCGTCTGCAGCCAGGCGCCGAGGGCCAGCGACTGCTCGTCCAGCTCGCGGTAGCTGAGCCGGGCGTCCATGCATATCGACGCATCGCGCGATGCGTGGCGGCGGAAGCAGTCCTCCAGCAGCTCGACCAGAGAGGGATAGGCGTGCGTGGCCACTTCGGCGGGCACGCCGGCGGGGTAGTGCGCCAGCCAGGGCCTCGCTGCGCCGGCCCGGTCGGCGCTGGCGCCGGATGACGAGGCCGGCGCGGGGGCCGGATCGGACGTCACGATTGCATTCACGCTGGACTCCTGTCGTCAGGGCACGCCGGCGCATCTTCGGCGCAGCGCCCGTCCGCCACCACGGTAGTTCTCCCACGCACGCCGCGGGCGGCCCCCATCCGCAGGGCTTCTGCTAGAACCCGGGCATGCTTGCCCGATTGCAACGAGCCATGGTCTTCACGCTGCTGGCGCTGGCCGCGGCCTGGAACGCGTGGTGGCTGCCGCAGGAGCGGTGGCTGCTCGCGCTGGCGGGCAGCCTGCTCATCGCGCTGCCGCATGCGCCTGTACTGGCGCTGGAGTTCCTGCTGCTGCGCCGCGTCCACCGGGATGGCGAGGTGCCGCGTGCCTCGGGCCGGGCGCTGTTCGCGGCCTGGCGGCACGAGGTCGTGGCGGACGTGGTGGTGTTCGGCTGGCGGCAGCCCTTCCGTTCACGCGCCGAGGCCGACCACCTGCCCGCCGATGCGCAGGGCCGGCGCGCCGTGCTGCTGGTGCACGGCTTCATCTGCAACCGGGCGGCCTGGAACCCCTGGATGCGTCGGCTGCGCGCCGCGGGGTGCCCTTTCGTGGCCGTCGACCTGGAGCCTGTCTTCGCGCCGATCGAATCGTACGTGCCGATCATCGAGGCCGCCGTGCAACGCCTGACCCGTGCCACCGGGCGGCGGCCGCTGGTCGTCGCGCACAGCATGGGCGGGCTGGCGGTGCGGGCCTGGCTGGCCGGCGCGGCCCCGGCGCCCGGCGGCGAGGCCGGCGCGGCCATGGACCCGGTCGATGCGCGCACCGCCGGCGTGGTGACGATCGGCTCCCCGCACCACGGCACCTGGCTGGCCCGGTTCGGCACCACCGTGAACACGCGCCAGATGCGCCTGGGGGGCGATTGGGTGGAGGCCTTGCGCCGGCGCGAGCCCGCCGCCCGCTACCGGCGCTTCACCTGCTGGCACAGCCACTGCGACAACGTGGTGTTCCCCGCCTCGACCTCGCGGCTGCCCGGTGCCGACAACCGCCATGTGCCCGGGATGGCGCACCTGCAGATGCTGAGCCATCCGGCCGTGTTTGCCGACGTGCTGCGGCGCCTGCAGGCGCCGGGCGGCTGAGGACGCGGCCGGCAGGCATCGCCGGCGGGCCGTGCCCCGCGTTCAGGCCGCGTTCTTGTCGGCCGTGGCCGGCTCGCTCTTCAGCACGCCGCGGCGCATCTGGTCGAGTTCGATGCTTTCGAACAGCGCCTTGAAGTTGCCTTCGCCGAAGCCCTGGTCGCCCTTGCGCTGGATGAACTCGAAGAAGATCGGGCCGAGCTGGTTCTCGCTGAAGATCTGCAGCAGCAACTCGCCCGGCTTGCCGTCGATCAGGATCTTGCGCTTGTGCAGCTCGGCCACGTTCTCGCCGTGGCCGGGGATGCGCTTGTCGACCAGCTCGTAATAGGTGTCGATGGTGTCGAGCAACTTCACGCCGCTGGCGCGCAGCGCGTCCACGGTCTTGTAGAGGTCGCCCGAACCCATCGCGATGTGCTGGATGCCTTCGCCGCGGTAGCTGTCGAGGTACTCCTGGATCTGCCCCGGCGTGTCGTTGCCTTCCTCGTTGATCGGGATGCGGATCTTCAGGCAGGGGCTGGTCAGTGCCTTGCTCTTCACGCCGGTCACCTGGCCTTCGATGTCGAAGTAGCGGATCTCGCGGAAGCCGAACAGGCGCTCGTAGAACTCGGCCCATTCGTTCATGCGGCCGCGGTGCACGTTGTGCGTCAGGTGGTCGATGTACTGCAGGCCGTGGCCCACGGGGTTGAGCTCGGCGCCGGGCAGCGCTTCGAAGTCGACGTCGAAGAAGCCGATGTTGCCGATGTCGCCGTCCTTCGCGCCGTTCTTGCCGCGCCAGCGGTCGACCAGGTAGATGATCGAATCGCCGATGCCCTTGATGGCCGGGATGTTCAGCTCGCCCGGGCCGGCGTGGCCGGCGTAACCCCAGGCGCCGAGCGACAGCGCGCGCTCGTAGGCGGCCTTGGCGTCCTGCACGCGGAACGCGATAGCGCACACGCTGGGGCCGTGCAGGCGGGCGAAGCGCTGCGCGAACGAATCCGGCTCGGCGTTCAGGATGAAGTTGATCTCGCCCTGGCGATACAGCGTCACGTCCTTGTGGCGGTGCTTCGCGATGGCCTTGAAGCCCATGCGCTCGAACACCGCGCCCATCGCTGCCGGATCGGGTGCGGCGTATTCGATGAACTCGAAACCGTCGGTGCCCATCGGGTTGTCCCAGGGGGTGAACTGCATGGCTCGTCTCCGTTTGGGTGGGGTGGGTTGCCGCAGGGCGGCGCCGTACCTTCACTGTAGGAGCTCCGGCGCGCAGGTTTGCTGCAAACTCCGGCCTGTGAACGAGGATATACGCAACAACACTGCGAGTGCACCGCAATGAACACAGAAGACGCGCTCGATGCCCTGGATCGGCGCATCCTTCGCGCGCTGCAGGACCATGGGCGAACCACCTACGACGAGCTGGCCGCGGCGGTGGGCCTGTCGCCCTCGGCGGCGCTGCGGCGCGTCAAGCGGCTGGAGGAGGCGGGTGTCATCGCCGGCTACGTGGCGTTGGTGCGGCCCGAGCGCGTGGGCCTGGGGCTCACCGCTTACGTGAACGTGCGGCTCGAGAAGCAGTCCGAAAGCTCCAAGCGCAACCCGATGGACCTGTTCCGCGCCGCCGTGCAGACGTGGCCGGAGGTGGTCGAGTGCGTGTCGCTCACCGGCGAGATGGACTACCTGCTGCGCGTGCTGGTGGCCGACATGGCGCATTACGCGCGCTTCATCTCCGACGTGCTGCTGCGCCACCCCAGCGTGCAGGACTGCAAGACCAGCTTCGTGCTCGACCGCGTCAAATCGACGACCGCGGTGCCGGTGTGAGGCTTATGCGTCGATCTCGCGCAGCAGCGCCTGCGTCGCACCGGTGTTCATGCGCAGCAGCTGCGCGATGTCGCAGATGTCGTCGGGCAGCGCGGGGTTGTCCCAGCCGTTCGCCGTGTGCCGCGCCAGCCGCACGGCCAGTTGCACGTTGCGCACCGGGGTCTGGTGGGCCAGCCGGTCGTCGCCGAGGTCGAGCAGCAGCTCCGGCAGCGCCCATGCCTTCATCACGGCCTGCTGCAACTCGTGCAGCGTGATGCCCAGCACCTGCCGCTGCGCCGCCTCCGAGCGCAGCGCCGGGTCGGCCTCCTGGCGGCGGGCGATCTCCAGCGCCAAATCGGGCGCGTGGCACCACAGCAGCATCTCGGCGATGTCGTGCAGCAGCGCGGCCTCGCGGATGACCATGGCGTCGTGGTCCATGCGCTGCACCGCGAAGGCCAGCGCGAACTGGGCGGCGCGGTGGGCGCGGACCATGACCTGCTGCAGGCCGCGCAGCGCGGCGGGCCGCTGCGCCAGGCGGTCGTCGACCGTCGGCAGTCCGGAGAAGGCGCGGAAGAACGGCGGCACGCCCATCAACACCAGCGCGGCGGTGAGTGTCTCGATGCCCGTCTCGCGCCGATGATGCCGGCCCACATGCGCCAGCACCCGCAAGGTCAGCAAGGGATCGTCGCCGAGCGCCTCGGCGAGCGTGTGCGCGTCGACGGCGTCCTCGTTGGCCGACAGTGCCTCGATCGCGTCTGCCGTCTCCGCCAGCACCGGCACCGGGGCGTCACGGAAGTGCGCGACCCAGGCATCCAGGGTCGGCAGGGGGCGTTCGATCAGGGGCGGCATGTCGGGCTGTCCTCGTCCGGGGCGCGAACCACAGTGTCGCCGCCCCGGGGGCGAAGGTCTTTGACCCGTTATCGGCGTCCGGGCCGGGCTTTGAAGCCGGGCATACCCTCGGTGCACGCCGGTGGCGGCCTGCTCGCTCAGGCCAGTGACTGCAGCGCGGCGGCGAGGATGGCGGCGGCCATCACGGCCGCCGTCAGCCACAGCGCATGGCGGTCGGGTTCACCCATCACAGCCTCCTGACGCCGGCGAGCCGGCCCACCAGCTCACCGTCGACAAACAAGGCACCTTCCGGCGCGCCCGCTTCGGCGTAGAACTCGAGCTGGCGTTCGGCCGGGGCGCGCGGCGGCGCGGCCGCGAGTGCGCGGGCGGCGCGGGCGAGCCCACGACTGGCCTGCAGCAGCAGGGCGGCCAGCACACGGCTGGGCAGGGCGGGGCGTTGAAGCAGGTGGCCGGGCTCCGGGGCCGGCCAACGCAGGCTGTGCTGCGGCATGGGGTCTCTCCTTGGCGGTGGCGGCCCGCGGGCCGCTCACCGGACGATTCATGGGCTGGGGGGTCTCAAGCTGTCGAGGTCGCGCCGAAGTTCGCGGCGGGCCTGCTGGCGCACTGCGCCGGTGCCGGGGCGATGCACACCGGCTCGCCGGCGCCGGGCGGCCGTGGCAAAGGGGTTGCGCGGCGGCAGGGAGGGCAGGGTGATCTTCATGGGTCATCTCCTCGCGGGGAATGGACGGGCGCCGCACGAGGCGGCATGGCAAGCAAAACGGCCCGGATGCAGGAGCATTCCGGGCCGTGGCGGGGAGGCGCTGACGAACGCGGGTCGTCTGCTCAGTCCTCTCCAGCCCACGGCAGGGGCGATCGGGCATGCTGCTGCGCAAGGTTTGTTGCCGTTGCGCAAGGCGTCAGCTTGTCGAAAACCATGGCGCTCCTGCCGTCCGGTGGGGAAGGCTCGATGATAAACAATCGATTATCTTGCGCAAGAGTCTTCATCCCAAGATCTAGGGATGGAGCGGCCTTCAGCGCTTTTTCTGTTTCAGCGGCGCCACGCCGCGGCGGGTCTGCAGCCACAGCTTGCTGGCGTCGTCCTGCGGCGGCGGGGGTGCGGCGGGGGCGGCAGGCGGGCCGGCCGCGGGCACCAGCACCTCGCCCAGCAAGTCGAGCAGGCGCGCCCGGGCACGTTGCGGATGGCGCCGGTAGTAGGTGAGCACCAGGCCAACGATGAAGCGTTCGTCGTCGTCCTGCGGCAGCCGGCTTTCGGCGGCGGGGGCCGGCGCCGGCGCAGGGCCGCCCGTGGGGGCGGGCGGCGCGGCGTCTCCGCCATGCGGCTGGTCCATCCACCCCGCGGGCTTGTGGGATAGCTGTTCGAACTGGCGCGCCAGCCGTTCGCCGATTTGGCGCGAGCGGCTCTTGATCTGGCTCCAGTAGCTGGGCTGGATCTGGAGGCGTTCGGCGAAGCGGCGCTCCAGGCCGCGCAGCGTGGCGGCATCGGCGTGGCGCACCGTGGCTCGCACGAACTCGTCGAACAACACCATGGCGTTGTCGAGCCGGATCTGGGCGACATCGCGGGGTTGGTCTGACATGGCCGGATGATAAAGGCACGTTCAGCAGGCCGGCGGCCTACACTGACCGGCCGATTCCCACCGACCGAGAAGTCCATGCGCAAAGTGATGCTGCCGCACGGCGAGGAAGTGCCGGCCCTTGGGCTGGGCACCTGGCGCATGGGCGAGCGGGCCGACCAGCACGGCCGCGAGGTGGCTGCGCTGCGCACGGCGCTCGACCTGGGGTACCGGCTGATCGACACCGCCGAGATGTACGGCGAGGGCGGCGCCGAGCGCGTGATCGGCGAGGCCCTTGCCGGCGCGTTGCGCACCGGCGCCGTGGCGCGCGAGGCGCTTTTCCTGGTCAGCAAGGTGTACCCGCACCACGCCGACGCGCAGGGCGTGCAGGCCGCCTGCGAGCGCAGCCTGCAGCGCCTGGGCGTCGATTCGCTCGACCTCTACCTGCTGCATTGGCGCGGTGGGGTGCCGCTGGCCGAGACCGTGGCCGGCTTCGAGCGCCTGCAGCAGCGGGGGCTGATCCGCCGCTGGGGCGTCAGCAACTTCGACGGCGACGATCTCGCCGAACTGGCCTTGCTGCCCGGCGGTGCGGCTTGCAGCGCGAACCAGGTGTACTACTCGCTGAGCCAGCGGGGCGTGGAGTTCGACGTGGCGCCCTGGCAGCGGGCGCGAGGGATGCCGCTGATCGCCTATTCGCCCATCGACCAGGGTGCGCTGGCCGCCCACCCGTCGCTGCGCGTGCTGGCCGAGCGCCACGGTGCCCAGCCCGCGCAGATCGCGCTCGCGTGGCTGTTCGCCCGGCCCGGCACGATCGCGATCCCGAAGGCCGTGCGCGAGGCCCATCTGCGCGAGAACCTCGCGGCGGCCGACCTCGTGCTGGCGGCCGACGAACTGGCCATGCTCGACCGGCTGTTCCCGCCTCCGCAGCGCAAGCAGCCGCTGGCCATCCTCTGAAAACCACGCAACTTGCAGAAACGATATGACCGTCACACTTGGCACCCCGCTGTCGCCCTCCGCGACCAAAGTCATGCTGCTGGGCTCGGGCGAACTGGGCAAGGAGGTGCTCATCGCGTTGCAGCGACTGGGCGTCGAGACCATCGCGGTCGACCGCTACGACAACGCGCCCGGCCAGCAGGTGGCGCACCACGCCCGCACCATCTCGATGAGCGACCCCGCGCAGCTGCGCACGCTGATCGAGGCCGAGCGGCCGCAGCTCGTCGTGCCCGAAATCGAAGCCATCGCCACGCAGGTGCTGGAGGCGCTCGAGGCCGAGGGCCGCGTGCGGGTGATTCCCACCGCCCGCGCCGCGCGGCTCACGATGGACCGCGAGGGCATCCGCCGCCTGGCGGCCGAGACGCTGGGCCTGCCGACCAGCCCCTACAAGTTCTGCGACTCGCTGGGCGAACTGCAGGCCGCGATCGATGCGGGGATCGGCTACCCCTGCATCGTCAAGCCGGTGATGAGCAGTTCCGGCAAGGGCCAGAGCAAGATCGACGGCCCGGCGGACGTGGCCGCGGCCTGGGCCTACGCCATGGCCGGCGGCCGGGTGAGCCACGGCCGCGTGATCGTCGAGGGCTTCATCGACTTCGACTACGAGATCACGCAGCTCACCGTGCGGGCCCTCGGCGCGGACGGGCGCGTGCAGACGCACTTCTGCGACCCGATCGGGCATGTGCAGGTCGGCGGCGACTACGTCGAGAGCTGGCAGCCCCATCCGATGACGCCGGCGGCGCTCGAGCGTTCGCGGCGCATCGCCCGCGCGGTGACCGACAACCTCGGCGGCCAGGGCCTCTTCGGCGTCGAGCTGTTCGTCAAGGGCGACAACGTATGGTTCAGCGAGGTCAGCCCGCGGCCGCACGACACCGGCATGGTGACGATGATCACGCAGCAGCAGAACGAGTTCGAGTTGCACGCGCGCGCCATCCTCGGGCTGCCCGTGGATACCGCGCTGCGCACCCCGGGTGCCAGCGCGGTGATCTACGGCGGTGTCGACGCCCAGGGCATCGTCTTCGATGGCGTCGACGCCGCGCTGCGGGTGCCGAACACCGAACTGCGCCTGTTCGGCAAGCCCGAAAGCTTCGCCAAGCGGCGCATGGGCGTGGCGCTGGCCCACGACGCCGACGTCGAGCAGGCCCGATCCCGCGCCAAGGAGGCGGCCTCGCTCGTGAGGCCGCGTGCCGTCAGTCCTCGTCCTTCTGCTTGAACTGCGCCGTCAGCGCCTGCTGGGCGTTGGGCGGCACCGTGTCGTAGTGGCTCAGCGCGACGGTGTAGCGGCCCTGGCCGCTCGTCATGGCGTTCAGGCGGGACTGGTAGGCGCTGAGCTCCGACAGCGGCGCCTGCCCGCGCACCACGGCCTGCCCGGCGACACCGGGGTGGGTGCCGCTAATCAGGCCGCGGCGCGATGACAGATCGCCGGTGATGTCGCCCAGCGCCGCTTCGGGCGCCGTGATCTCCAGGTCGACGAAGGGCTCCAGCACGATCGGCCGCGCCTCGCGCACCGCCGCCATGAACGCCTTGCGGCCCGCGGTCGCGAAGGCGATCTCCTTGCTGTCGACGCTGTGCGCCTTGCCGTCGAACACCGTCACCCGCACGTCGACGACCGGGTAGCCGGCGATCACGCCCTGCGCCAGCACCTCGCGCACGCCCTTTTCGACCGCTGGGATGAACTGGCCGGGGATCGCGCCGCCCTTGACCTGGTCGACGAACTCGAAACCGGCCCCGCGGGGCAGGGGCTCGACGCGCAGGAACACCTCACCGAACTGGCCTGCGCCGCCGCTCTGCTTCTTGTGGCGGTGGTGCCCTTCGGCGGGCGCGGTGATGGTCTCCCGGTAGGCGATGCGCGGCGGGCGGGTGTTGACGTCGAACTTGTAGACCTCGCGCAGCCGGTCCAGCAGCACGCGCAGGTGCAACTCGCCCAGGCCGTAGACCACGGTCTCGTTGGTGTGCGTGACGTGCTCGACCTTCAGGCAGGGATCCTCGTCGACCAGCTTGCCGAGGATCTCCCACATGCGCTGCTCGTCGCCCGGCCGCTTCGGCTCGATCGCCAGGCCGTGCACCGGCACCGGGAACGGCAGCGGCTGCAGGTGGATGTGGTCGTCCTCCGCGGCATCGTGCAGCACCGCGTCGAAATGCAGGTCGTCGATCTTCGCGATGGCGACGATGTCGCCGGGCACCGCCTGCGCCACTTCCACGTGCTCCTTCCCCTGCAGCATGAAGAGGTGGTTCACCTTGAAGGGCTTGCGGCCGTCGCCGATGTAGAGCTGGCTGTCGCGTGTCACCGTGCCCTGGTGCACCCGCAGGTAGCCCAGCTTGCCGACGAAGGGGTCGATGCTCACCTTGAACACATGGGCCAGCACGTGCATTCCTGGATCGGGCCGGGCTTCGATCGGCTCGGCCGCGGCCCCTTCGCCCTTCAGGAAGGCGGGCGGGTTGCCCTCGGCCGGGTTCGGCAGCAGCTTGACGATGACGTCGAGCAGTTCCGCCACGCCGGCGCCGGTGCGTGCCGAGACGAAGCACACGGGGATCAGGTGGCCCTCGCGCAGCGCCTGCTCCAGCGGCGCGTGCAGCTCGGCGGGGTCGACGTCGCCGTCGTTCAGGTAGCGCTCGACGAAGTCGCCGTCCACCTCCACGACCTGCTCGACCAGCGCGCGGTGCGCGGCATCCACGCTGGAGAAATCGGCCTGGCCTTCGCGGCGGTAGAAGCAGTCCACCACCGCCGTGCCGCCCTGCGCAGGCAGGTTCAGCGGCAGGCACTCGGTGCCGAACGCGTCGCGCAGGCTGGCCAGCAGCGCCGGCAGGTCGGCGCCGGCATCGACCTTGTTGACGATCACGATGCGGTCGAGGCGCCGCTCGGCGGCGTAGGCCATCATGCGCACCGCCATTGGCTCGATGCCCGTGGCGGCATTGACGACGATCGCCGCCGTTTCCACCGCTTCGAGCGCGGGCAGTGCCTGGCCGATCAGGTCCGGCGCGCCCGGGGTGTCGAGCAGGTGGATGCGCGTGCCGTCGTGCGCCAGGTGCAGCGCCGAGGCGTTCAGCGAATGCTGCATGCGCCGCTCGAGCGGATCGTGGTCGCTGACGGTGGTGCCGCGCTCGAGGCTTCCGGGGGCACCGATCATGCCGGCGCGGTGGAGCAGGGCTTCGGCGAGGCTCGTCTTCCCACTGGCCTGCGGCCCCACCAGCGCCAGCGTTCGCAAGGCGGCGGTGGCGGCCTGGCCGGACGGGGTGCCGGGGGTGCCGTTGGAGGGGCGTGGCATGGCTGTCTCCTTGCGGCCGGGCCGTTGCACAGCCATTGAAGTCAAGGTGCCCGCGGACCGCGGGTGCGGTCCGCGGGGGCCGGAATGCCCGGCCAGCCTACGGGAAGGCCGCCCGGTGCACAAGCGGGGCAATGGCGAGGCGCCGCATGTGCGCTTCCGCTGCGCGCGACAGCGGCCACCGTCCTTGTCCTACAGGATTTGTCCCGCGTGCCCGACAGCGGGATGGGGCGGCTTGACGCAGGATTGCGCCATCGCCGGTGGCGGCGCTACGATGGATCGAAGGTGTCGAGGTTCCCATGCCGACCTGCACTTTTCCCTTGCTTGGCCTTCGGGGCTCGCGCGCGGCGTTGATGGGCCTGGCGGTCGTGGCGGCGCCGGTGTCATGGGCTGCGGACGCGCCATCGTCCGGTGCCTCGGTGGCCATCGCCAACACCCTGCTGGGCCGTGTCAGCGCCACCGGTGGCGTACTGGACGAGGCGGACCCCGCCGTGCACATCACTGCTGAGCAGTCCACCACGCCGGCCCTGGCCGACGAAGCGGGTTCCGATGCACAGGGCCGCGTGTACGGCGAGGTCTCACGCGTCACCGTCACCCGTTGGCGGACGCAGGGGCGGGCGAGCCTGGGGGTGGGCATCGGCGCTGTCGGCTACCGCAGCGTGCAGGGCACCCTCAACGCGGCAGGCGCGCCGGATGCCGCGCTGCTCCATCCTTCTCCCGCCCTCACCGTGGGCCTTCGCCTGGGGCTGTCGCCGCGAGCGACGATGTTCGCGGATGCCTCCGGCACCGTGGGCTGGCCGCCTGCTCGCGACAACGGCTGGTCGTCAGCTTACAACACACGCGTCGGCATGGAATTCAAGAGCGCGCGTGCTGCGCGGAGCTTCGGCTTCGATCGCGGCGCGATCGCCATGCAGCTCGACTCCGGGTATCGGCTCCAGATGAAGCCACGGCGCGGCGGCCTGGCCATCTACCTAAGAGGACAGTTTTGATCATGACCCCTTCACGTCCCACTCCAGACCGCGACGGCCCCCCGGCGCAGCGCAAGCCCCAGGGCACGACGCACACGGCCGACGAGGCGCGTGAGCCGGCGCCCCGCCTGCCGCACGAACACGACGAGTCGGCCGACAGCGCTGCCAAGGCCCCCGATCCCGAAATCCGCCAGGCGCATGACGACCTGGAGCGCGGCCTGGTCGACACGGACCGGGGGCGCCCGATGGACGAGGCCTACCGCAAGCAGAAGCAGCGCTAGCCCCGGCTGGCCGCTACTGGAACGCCACCTCGGCGAAGCTGCGCAGCTTGCGGCTGTGCAGTTCGTCGAGCCGCAGGCGGCGCAGGAGTTCGATGGCGCGCATCCCGATGCGCAAGTGCTGGTCGACCCGCGCGCGATAGAAGTGGTTGGCCATGCCGGGCAGCTTGATTTCCCCATGAAGGGGCTTGTCGCTCACGCACAGCAGCGTGCCGTAGGGCACGCGGAAGCGGAAGCCGTTGGCCGCGATGGTGGCTGACTCCATGTCGAGCGCGATCGCCCGGCTTTGGCTGAAGCGGCGCTCCGGCGTGGTCAGCTGGTGGTGGAACGGTAGCAACTCCCAGTTGCGGTTGTCGGTGGTGGCGACCGTTCCGGTGCGCATCACGCCTTTCAGCTCGTAGCCGGAGAGCTGCGTGATGTCGGCCACCGCAGCCTCGAGCGCCACCTGCACCTCCGCCAGCGGGGGGATGGGCACCCACAGCGGCAGCTCCTCGTCGAGCACGTGGTCCTCGCGGACATAACCGTGGGCCAGCACGTAGTCGCCCAACTGCTGCGTGGTCCGCAGGCCGGCGCAGTGGCCCAGCATGATCCAGGCGTGGGGGCGCAGCACCGCGATGTGGTCGGTGATCGTCTTTGCGTTGGAAGGGCCGACGCCGATGTTGACCATCGTGATGCCGCTGCGGTCGGGGCGCACGAGGTGGTAGGCCGGCATCTGGGGCAGCCTGGGCGGCACCGCGCCGAGCTCGTCGCCCGGCTCGTGGGCGGAGCCGTTGCGGCGCGTGACCACGTTGCCCGGTTCGACGAACATCGTGTAGCCGTCGCTGGCGGCGGGGTCTTCATGCCCGGCCTGGTCGTCGAGCAGGTCGCCCTGACCGAGCGGGGTGGACATGACCTCGTGGCCCAGCCGCACGAATTCGTCGATGTAGAACTGGTAGTTCGTGAACAGCACGAAGTTCTGGAAGTGCTCCGGCGCGGTGCCGGTGTAGTGCCGCAGGCGATGCAGCGAGTAGTCGACGCGGGGAGCCGTGAACAGCGCGAGCGGCTGCGCCTCTCCGAACGCCGCCTCGTGCGTGCCGTTGGCGATCCCGTCGTCCATGGCGCCCAGGTTCGGCAGATCGAACAGGTCGCGCAGCAGCAGCCGGCCCTGGGCCGACAGCGTGCCCTCGACATGGTCGTGCTCGGCGAACGAGAAGTGCACCGGAATGGGCTGGGTGCTCACCCCCACCTCGAGCGGAACGCCATGGTTGCGCACCAGCAGGTGGAACTGCTCGCGGTAGTAGTCGGCGAAGAGCTCGGGCCGCGTCAGGGTCGTTTCGAAAACCCCGGGCCCCGAGACGAAACCATAAGACAGGCGCGAATCGGCGCGTTGCACGGTATCCACCTGCACGCGGACGAACGGGTAGCAGGCGCGCACCCGTGAAGCCGGCACCTGGCCGGTGAGGTACGCATTGAGATGCTGGCGCAGGTGGGCGATACCGGCGTCGTACAGGCCTTTGGCGTGCTCGAACGCCTTGTCGGCATCGGTGAATTGCTGGGCAGGCGGGTTGTCGGGCTCGATCATGCTGCATTGTGGCGCCGGCGCGGTGGAGCGCCCGCTGGCCACGCTGCTTGCAAGCCCCGGGCCGGGATCACGTCGCTTGGCGCCCAGGGCCACGCTGCCTCAGACGCTCAGCGGGCGTCTGAGGCAGGCCGCGGTGTGTTCAGATATCGCCGGGGGAGGCGGTGGGCCGCCGGGCCTCGGCGGCATCGGCCAACAGCGACTGAAGCCCGGGCAGCGCAGCTTCGTATCCGACGTCGTAGTCGTCCGCCGAAGGCGTTTCCGCGGGAGCCGCCGACGCTGCCGACGAAAAATCCCAGCGCCGACCGCTTGACTCCATCCAATCCTGTTCGCTTGACATGGCCTACTCCCTAACGACGAGTGTGATAGTGCGGGCTGGCGGAGGCGGGGGCCATCCGTCAAATGGGGGAACTGGTGTAGTCGGTTTCCTACAAGCCCAACTTGAAGGGAATCTGGACCATGACCCCTCGAATTCGTGTCGGCATCGGCGGCTGGAATTTCGCCCCCTGGCGGAGCAATTTCTATCCCGAGGGCCTGCCTCAGACGCGTGAATTGGGCTATGCCGCCGAGCGGCTGACGGCGATCGAAGTCAACAGCACCTATTACAGCTCTCAGAAGCCTGCGACCTTCGCGAAGTGGCGCGATGCCGCTCCGGAAGGATTCGTGTTTTCCCTCAAGGCGTCGCGCTATGCGACGCAGCGGCGCCACTTGGCCGAAGCGGGCGAATCCGTCGAGCGGTTCGTCGGCAGCGGTATCGCGGAACTGGGCAACAAGCTCGGCCCGATCGTGTGGCAGCTGCCGCCGACAAAGGCCTTCGACCCGGACGACCTGGCGGCGTTTCTGGCGCTGCTGCCCTCGAAGGTGGCCGGCTTGGCGCTGCGGCACGTGCTGGAGGTCCGGCACCCGAGCTTTGCCGTGCCGGCCTACGTCGAGTTGGCGCGCCGGCACCACGTTGCGACCGTGTTCACCGATGCCGCAGACCGTTACCCCTCCCTCGCCGACGCGACGGGCGGCCTGGTCTATGCACGCCTGATGTGCGCGCAAGCGGCGCAGCCGACGGGGTACAGCGCCGCGGCGCTGGCCGCCTGGGCGGACCGGGCCCGGCAGTGGGCGCAGGGAAAGACACCACCGGACCTGCCCGTCGTGTCCGCCGCCGCGCCTGCCAAGGCGAAGCCGCAGGACGTCTTCGTGTTCTTCATCAACGGCGCGAAGGAGCGGGCGCCGGCGGCGGCGATGGCGCTGATCGATCGGCTCGGCGCCGGCGGCTGACGTCGGCGCCGCTGCAGCCGGTTCTGGCGTGGGGCATTATTCGTGTTTGCCCTGCCTGACGCCAAACGCCATGTTCGATGCGCTGAACCGCTCCGCTGCCGACCCCGAGGGACGGCCTCCCCGGCCCTCGGCCACGATCGTCGTGGTGCGCGAGTCGCCCGCCGGGCCCGAGGTGCTGCTGCTGCGCCGCGCGGAGCGGGGCGACCACAACAGCGGCGCCTGGGTGTTCCCCGGCGGGCTGGTCGATGCCGGCGACGCCGGGTGCGCAACCTGCTGCGACGGCGTCGGCGAGGCCACCGCCAACGAGCGCCTCGGCGTCCCGCGTGGGGGTATCGACTATTACGTGGCTGCCGTGCGCGAGTGCTTCGAGGAATGCGGCCTGCTGTTTGCACGTGATGCCAGCGGCGCCATGGTGCGCGAGGACGTGGTGGCCGGCTTGGATGGGTACCGTGCGCCGTTGCACCGCGGCGAGACCAGCCTGCCCGAGCTCTGCAGGGCCCAAGGGCTGGCCCTCGCGCTGGACGCCCTGGCCTATTACGCGCACTGGGTGACGCCGCTGGGCATGCCGAAGCGTTTCGACACGCGCTTTTTTGTCGCCGAGGCGCCGGCCGGCCAGGCCGCGATGCACGATGCGGCCGAAACGGTGGAGCACCGCTGGCTGCGCCCGGCGGACGTGCTGGCCGACCGTGCGGCCTTCAGGATGCTGACGCCCACGTTGACGACCCTGGAACTGATCGCCCGGCACCCGACGGCAGCCGGGTTCCTCGCGTGGGCCCGCGCGCTGCGCGAGGTGCCGACGATCCAGCCGCGGCTCGGCACGGGGCAGCAGGGCCGGCGGCCCGTGACGCCCGACGAGCCGGCATGGGCGGAGATCGGCAGGCTCGACCCGCACGGGCACGGCGTCGCGTGCTACGACATCCAGACCGGTGTGCCCGTGCGGTTGTCGCCGCACCTGATCCGCGTGACGGCCGGCAACGGCAGCGTGATGACGGGCCCCGGCACCAACACCTACCTGGTGGGCGGCGGGCCGCGCAACGAGTGGGCAGTGATCGATCCCGGCCCGTCGTCGGCCGCCCACGTGCAGGCCGTGCTGGCCGCGGCGCCCGGGCCGATCCGCCAGATCCTCGTCACGCACACGCACACCGACCATTCGCCGGCGACGGTCGCGCTGAAGGCGGCGACGCAGGCCACGGTCATGGGCCGCGTGGCCCTGCATCCCATGTGGCAGGACCCCAGCTTCTCGCCGGATCGGGTGTTGGAAGGGGGCGAACGGATCGCCGTCGACGACGGCGTCACGCTGCGGGCGATCCACACGCCCGGCCACGCGTCGAACCACATCTGCTACCTCCTGGAGGAAGAGAAGACGCTCTTCACCGGCGACCACGTGATGCAGTTGTCCACCGTGGTCATCAATCCGCCCGACGGCGACATGCGCGCCTACATCGCCTCGTTGCGCGAGCTGTCCACCGGCGAGGACCTCGACTGGCTCGCACCGGGCCATGGCTTCCTGATGGCCCGTCCGCGCCAGGCCATGGAGGCCATCATCGCCCACCGGCTCCGACGCGAGGCGAAGGTCGTCGAGGCGATGCGCAGGCTCGGGCCGTCCACGGTGGAGCAGTTGCTGCCCGCCGTGTACGACGACGTGCCGCCGCGCCTGCATCCGGTGGCGATGCGCTCGCTGCAGGCCCACCTGCTGAAGCTGCGCGACGATGCAGCCGCCGTGGAGCGAGAGGCGGTCTGGTCCCTGGCCTGACGGCGGGGCGGGCCCCTCGGGCCCGAGGGGTCAGTCGCCCGGCACGACCCGGCGGACGTGCACGGTGACGTCCATGCCGACGTAGGCGTCGGCGTCGCCGTACCAGCTGCCCGTGATCGGCGCGGCCTGGTCCGGATCCCGTGCGACGCCGACGCGGATCAGCTGGTTGCCGCCGAGCAGGTTGTTCGTCGGATCGAACGGCAGCCAGCCGGCGCCGGGCAGGTAGGCCTGCAGCCACGCATGGGTGCTGCCGGCGCCCACCGTGGGCGCAGCGCGCGGCGCTTCGGGCGATGGCGGCCCCATGTCCGCCGGGCTGCCGTTGTCGAGCGCCGGGTCGTACAGGTAGCCCGAGACGAAGCGCGTGGCGATGCCGAGGCGGCGCGCCGCTTCCATCATCAGCAGCGCGAAGTCCCGGCAGGTGCCGCTGGCCAGGGCCAGGGTCTGCAGCGGCGGCTGCGTGCCTTCCTCGTCCCGGCTGACGTAGTCGAAGTGGTCCCGGATGTGCTGGTTCATCTGGACCAGCATGTCCCGCGTCAGGGTCGGACCGTCCGTGCGGAGGAACTGCCGCGCCCAACGCGTCAGTTCTCCCTGCGGATCGTCGTAGTGCGGGCGCAGGTAGTGCTCGAGGTCGAATCGCTCCTCCACGCCGTAGGCGAACGGAAATATCTCGGCGCTGGGCGACAGCGGAAGTTCCAGGTTGTGGCTGTGCGCGTGCTCGATGGTGAACGTGCAGACGATGCGCAGCTCCGTGGCCGGCCCGAGCGGCTGCACCAGGGCAACGGAATTGGAGTGCGGATCCTGGATCAGGCGCACGTCTGCCGCGGGGCTCACCTCCAGGTCGGTGGCGAGCACGCGCAGGTCATGGCTGTCGCGCGGCCGGAACATCACCCGGTGCTCGCCGAAGGTGACCGGCGCGGCGTAGCGGTAGCAGGTGGTGTGGGTGATGTCGTAACGGGTGAACATCGACGGGCATGTGCTGCGGAGACGCCGCGATCATGCCCGTGTCGGATGCCGGGCCGCGCGGATCAGGTACGGCGCCGGGCGCGCAGGCCCAGGCCGGCGAGCCCGGCGATCATCAGCGCGACGGTCGAGGTCTCCGGCACGGCAGAGGTCAGCGTGAGGTCGTCGATGAAGAAGTCGCCCAGCGCCATGCCATCGGGGGCCGGATTGAGCACCGTGCCGTTGAACACGATGGAGTGGCCGATGCCGGCGAAGCTCAGCCTGTAGAAGGCCCACTTGTTGTAGCGACCGTACTCCTGGTCGCTGAAGGCGCCCTTGAAGGGCGCGTCGTCGGAGCCCAGCAACTCGAGCGCCGCCGTGCCGCTGCCGGATTGCGCCAGCACGTTGTTCGAGGCGTCGAGCACCGTCACCGTCGCGCCCGTGTTGATCGTCGAGTACCAGAAAGAGATCTCGTCAACGAAGCCAGGCTCGAAGCTGACCACCGCGCCGACGGTCGATGTCGCCGGCTTGTACAGCATCATCGCGCCGTAGGGGGTGTTGGGCGCGCGGCCGAAGTTGCCGGTGCCGTTGCCGATGTCGGGCCGCCGGTCGTCCGCGTCTTCGTCGACGAACACGATGGCATTGCTGAACGACACGCCAGGGATGGGGGCGTAGTGGCCGTCGTCGAGCCGGCTTTCACGGGTCTCGAAGTCGATGGTGAGCGCCGACGCCAGGGCGGGTGCCAGGACCAACGTGGAGACCAGCCATTTCGGCACGGCAAGCTTTGACATCCCTGTACTCCTGGGCTTGAACGGAGGCTCGGTTTATGGTGCGGGCAAGCAACAAGCCTGCCGCGTGAAGTTATCCTCGAAATGTAACCAGCGAACACACGCTGCAGCGTGACGAAGTGCCCCCTTCGTTCGTGGGGTTCGCACCGTCGCACTCGACCAAGGGGGGTCGTCCATCGGGCCGCTGGACCTGACCCCTACACTCGCCCGCGTGGAAACCAAGTGGTTGGAAGACTTCATCACGCTGGCTGAGACGCGCAGCTTCTCACGCTCCGCGCAGCTCCGGCATGTGACGCAGCCCGCGTTCTCCCGGCGGATCCAGGCGCTCGAGGCCTGGGCCGGCATCGATCTGGTCGACCGGTCGTCGTACCCGACACGCCTCACGCCGGCCGGAGAAACCTTCCATGCCCAGTCGCTGGAGATCATGGGCGCGCTGCAGGCCACTCGGAACATGATGCGCAGCCACCAGGTGAGCGGGCAGGACATGATCGAGTTCGCCGTGCCCCACACGCTGGCGTTCAACTTCTTCCCGCATTGGTTGATGGACCTGCGCCGCCGCTTCGGGGCGATCAAGAGCCGCCTGATCGCTTTGAACGTGCACGATGCGGTGCTGCGCCTGACCGAGGGCACCTGCGACCTGCTGATCGCCTACCACCACACCTCGCAGCCGCTGCAGCTGCCACCGGAACGCTACGAAATGCTGAGTCTGGGGCAGGAAACGCTCGCGCCCTACGCCAAGGCCGATGCAGACGGATTTCCGATGTTTCGGCTGCCGCCGATGACGGCCGACCGTGTGCCGTTCCTCAGTTATGCCTCCGGTGCCTACATGGCGCGCATGGTCGAGCAGATCGTCAAGCTGGCGCCGGAGCCTCCGCCGCTTGAGCCGATCTATGAAACCGACATGGCCGAGGGCCTGAAGGCCATGGCGCTCGAAGGCCATGGCTTGGCCTTCCTGCCGGCCAGTGCCGTGCGCAAAGAGCTCAAGTCGCGCCGGCTGGTCAGCGCGGCTGGCAGCCCCGGCTACGAGCTGACGATGGAAGTGCGCATCTACCGCGAGCGCCCCGACAGCGCGCGCCACGTGAAGCCGCTCGCCGCGGCCGTCTGGGATTTCCTCAGCCGCGGTTGAGGGGCCCCTGCCAGGGACTAACCCTGCCCGCCCATGCCGCTTGTGCATCGCGCGGGGTACAAACAAGTATTGGCGTGCCGAGGCACCACGCCATTACATTCGCGCCCAGTTCCGGTGCGGGGGTGGCCCGAAAGCTGCATACATGCACCGATCTACGCAGATGTCCAGACGGGTTTCACCTGTGCGACACGTTTCTAGAATGCCTTCCTCTCTGTCAAAGGAGCCCGTGCAATGAAAAAAATGATGATGGCGGCAGCCCTCGCCGTCGTGGCTGGCGGCGTGGCCGCGCAGACCACCGACACCCTCAAGAAGATCAAGGACAGCGGGTCCATCACGCTGGGCACCCGTGAATCCTCGGGCGCCCTGGCGTTCACGCTGGGCGACGGCAAGTACACCGGCTTCCATACCGAGATGGCCGAGCGCATCGTCGCCGATCTGCAAAAGCAGCTGGGCACCAAGATCGCCATCAAGTACCAGCCGGTGACTTCGCAGAACCGCATACCGTTGGTGCAGAACGGCACGGTGGACCTGGAATGCGGCTCCACCACGAACAACGCCGCCCGCCAGAAGGATGTCGCCTTCGCGGTGACCACCTACGTCGAGGAAGTGCGCATCGCCGTCAAGGCGAATTCCGGCATCAACTCGATCGCCCAGCTCACCGGCAAGAAGGTCGCCACCACGACCGGCACCACCTCGGTCCAGACCCTGCGCAAGCACGAGCGCGCCGCAGGCGTGAATTTCGAGGAGGTGTACGGCAAGGACCACGCCGACGCGTTCCTGCTGCTGGAATCGGGCCGTGCCGATGCGTTCGTGATGGACGGGCAGATCCTGGCCGGCAACATCTCCAAGTCGAAGAACCCGGCCGACTTCAAGATCGTCGGCGAGGTCCTCTCGGTGGAGCCCATCGCCTGCATGCTGCGCAAGGGCGACACCGCGTTCAAGACCGCGGTCGACGACAGCATCAAGGGCATGATCAAGAGCGGCGACCTGGCCAAGCTCTACGACAAGTGGTTCATGCAGCCCATTCCGCCGAGCAACACCAAGGTCGGGCTGCCGCTGTCGGAGGCCACCAAGGCCGCGTGGGCGAACCCGAACGACAAGCCGATGGAAGACTACGCCAAGAAATAAGGCCGTAGCGACACCGCCCCGGGCCACGGCCCGGGGTTTGCTTTGACCGAGGGGTCCGGCATCGGCGCCGGTGCGGTCGAGAACACTTCAGGAGGCGGCCTTTGGGCACGTGGGATTGGCAATTGTTTCTACAGGACACCGGCGGGGGGGAAACCTACCTCGACTGGATGATGTCCGCATGGGGATGGACCTTGAGCGTGTCCGTCCTGGCCCTGCTGCTGGCGCTGGCCATCGGCTCGTTGATGGGCATCTTTCGCACCACGCCGAGCAAGGCGCTGGTCTTCCTCGGCAACGCATGGACCGAGCTGTTCCGCAACATCCCGTTGCTGGTGCAGATCTTCCTCTGGTACCACGTGCTGCCATCGATCTTCCTGGTGCTGCGCGACGTGCCCAGCTTCCTGCTCGTCGTGTTCGCGCTCGGGTGCTTCACGTCGGCGCGGATCTCCGAGCAGGTGAAGGCCGGCATCCAGAGCCTGCCGCGCGGCCAGCGTTATGCCGGCCTGGCGGTCGGCCTCACGCTGCCGCAGACCTACCGCTACGTCCTGCTGCCGATGGCGTTCCGGATCGTCATCCCTCCGCTCACGTCGGAGTCGATGAACATCGTCAAGAACTCGTCGGTGGCGTTCGCGGTGTCGATCGCCGAACTCACGATGTTCGCGATGCAGGCTTCCGAGGAAACGTCCCGCTTCGAGGAGATCTTCATTCCTGTGACGCTGCTGTACTTCATCTCGGCGTTTGCGATCAACCGCGTTGCGCAGCTCATCGAGAAGCGGCTGCGCATCCCCGGCACGATCGGAGGCAAGTGAGATGGGTGCGCTCGATTTTTCCTTCCTGAACTGGGGCGTCATTCAGAGCTTCGTCCTCAAGGGCTTCCTGTTTTCGATCCAGCTGACGCTGATCGCGATGGTGGGCGGCATCGTGCTCGGCACGCTGCTCGCACTGATGCGCCTCTCCGGCAAGCCGTGGCTCGAGATCCCCGCGGCGGCCTACGTGAACACCATGCGCAGCATCCCGCTGGTGATGGTGATCCTGTGGTTCTTCCTGCTGATCCCGAAGCTGCTCGGCCAGCCGCTGGGCGCCGAGGTGTCGGCCATCATCACGTTCACGCTGTTCGAAGCCGCCTACTATTCCGAGATCATGCGCGCCGGCATCCAGTCGGTGCCGCGAGGCCAGGTGTATGCGGGCTACGCGGTGGGCATGACCTACTCGCAGACCATGCAACTGGTGGTGCTGCCGCAGGCCTTCCGGAACATGCTGCCGGTGCTGCTCACGCAGACCATCATCCTGTTCCAGGACACTTCGCTGGTCTACGCGATCGGCGCCTACGACCTGCTCAAGGGCTTCGAGGTGGCCGGCAAGAACTTCAACCGCCCCGTCGAGACCTACCTGGTCGCCGCGGTCCTCTATTTCGTCATCTGCTTCAGCCTGTCGATGCTCGTGCGCCGGCTGCAGAAGAAGATCGCCATCATCCGTTGAGCCAATAGAAAGCTCGTCATGATCGATATCAAGAACGTCAGCAAGTGGTACGGCAGCTTCCAGGTGCTCACCGACTGCACGACCACCATCAAGAAGGGCGAGGTCGTCGTCGTCTGCGGGCCGTCGGGCTCCGGCAAGAGCACGCTGATCAAGACCGTCAACGCGCTGGAACCGATCCAGAAAGGCGACATCGTCGTCGACGGCACCTCCATCAGCGACCCGAAGACCAACCTGCCCAAGCTGCGCAGCCGCGTGGGCATGGTGTTCCAGCACTTCGAGCTGTTCCCGCACCTGACGGTGACCGAGAACCTGACGCTGGCGCAGATCAAGGTGCTGGGCCGCAACAAGGACGAGAGCACCAAGCGCGGCCTGAAGATGCTCGACCGCGTGGGCCTGATCGCCCACAAGGACAAGTTCCCGGGCCAGCTCTCCGGCGGCCAGCAGCAGCGCGTGGCGATCGCCCGGGCGCTGTCGATGGACCCGATCGTGATGCTCTTCGACGAGCCCACCTCGGCCCTCGACCCCGAGATGGTCGGCGAAGTGCTCGACGTGATGGTGCAGCTCGCCAACGAGGGCATGACGATGATGTGCGTCACCCACGAGATGGGCTTCGCGAAGAAGGTCAGCCACCGCGTGATCTTCATGGACGCCGGCAAGATCATCGAGGATTGCAGCAGCCAGGAGTTCTTCCAGAACCCCGACGCGCGTTCGCCGCGCGCGAAGGACTTCCTCTCCAAGATCCTCCAGCATTGACCGGCCCCGGGGCGGGCAGAATCGGCGCATGAGCCTTCCCGCCCCTCCCGTTGCACCCGGCGGCAGCATCACGCTGGCCCGTCCGGACGATTTCCACCTCCACCTGCGCGACGGCGCCGCGCTCGCCGCGGTGCTTCCGCACAGCGCGCGGCAGTTCGCGCGGGCGGTCGTGATGCCCAACCTGCGCCCGCCCGTCACCACGGCGGCGCAGGCCCAGGCCTACCGCGAGCGCATCCTGGCGGCCCTGCCGGCCGGCGCGCGCTTCGAGCCGCTGATGACGCTGTACCTGACCGACCTGCTGCCGCCCGACGAGATCCGGCGCGCGAAGGAGGCCGGCGTGGTCGCGGTCAAGCTCTACCCAGCGGGGGCGACCACCAACAGCGACGCCGGCGTCACCGACCTGCGCAAGACCTACGCGACCCTGGAAGCGATGCAGCGCGAAGGCCTGCCCTTGCTGATCCACGGCGAAGTGACCGACCCCGACATCGACCTCTTCGATCGCGAGGCCGTGTTCATCGACCGTGTCATGCGCCCGCTGCGCCGCGACATGCCGGAGCTGAAGGTCGTGTTCGAGCACCTGACGACACGCGAGGGCGCGCAGTACGTGGCCGGCAGCGACCGCTTCACCGCCGCCACCCTCACGCCGCAGCACCTGCTGTTCAACCGCAACGCCATCTTCCTCGGCGGCCTGCGCCCGCACTACTACTGCCTGCCTGTGCTCAAGAGCGAGGAGCATCGCCAGGCGCTGGTGGCCGCCGCCACGTCGGGCAGCGACAAGTTCTTCCTCGGCACCGACAGCGCACCGCATGCCGCCCACCTCAAGGAGCATGCGGGCGGCCATGCCGGTTGCTACACCGCGCTGACGGCCTTGGAGCTGTACGCCGAGGCCTTCGATGCCGTGGGCGCCATCGACAAGCTCGAAGGCTTTGCCAGCTTCCACGGCGCCGATTTCTACGGGCTGCCGCGCAACGAGGGCCGCATCACCCTCCGGCGCGAGGAGTGGACGGTGCCCGAGGCCGTGCCGTTCGGCGACGCGCAGCTCAAGCCGCTGCGGGGCGGCGAGACGCTGCGCTGGCGGGCCGTCCCGGAAAGCTGAGCTCAGCGGCACGCCACCCCGCCGCGGAGGGTGCCGAACCGATGGGGCCGGCCGCCGTGGCGTCCTTCCAGGCCGACCAGGCCACCACGGCCATCAGCACCAGGAGCACCACCGCCCCGGCCACGGCGAGCCACAGCCGGCGGGCCGGCGAGGCCGGCTGCAAAGGTGACGGGCGATGCGCGCGGTCTTCGTCGGTGACGGCAGGCTCGGCAGGCGGCACGGGCTCGCTGTCCCGAGGGAACTCGGTGCGCGCGGGCGGCGGCGCTTCCTCCGACGCCCCGGCGCCCCGGCGCGGCGGCGCCGGCGGCAGCGAGCCGATGGCCGCGGCGATGGCCGCGCGCACGGCGTCCTCGTCCGGCTCGCGATCCGGGTCCGTGAGGGTGGGTTCCGCGGGGCCAGGCTTCCCAGCGGGGGCGAAGGATTCGGTCGGCGGCAGCTCGAAGCCGTCCGCCTGGCCTTCGTGCGCGGACAGCGCCGTGGGCGCCGCTGGCGCTTCGCCGAACGCCGGCTCGCCGGCGGCGTGCGCGTCGACGGGGTCCGCCTCCGGCGCGCCGGAGGCCTCCGCGGCTCCGTTGCCATGGCGTGTCCACGCGGCAGGCGCGGCTTCGCTGGCCACGCTGCCACGGAACTCGTAGCTCACCGAGCTTGCCATCAACTGCGGGATCGGATCGTGCTCCGGCGCCTCCGGCGGCTGCCAGGTGTCCACGGGCCGGTGCCAGCCACCCCGGGGATCGAGGAACCGGGGCAGCGGCTCCTCGTCGCCGGCAGCAGGCTGCAGCGCCGCTGGGGCGGCGGACGCCGGCGTGTCGCCCCCTTCTCGCGAAGGCTGCAGCGGCACCGGCATGCCGGGCGGCTCGGTCGTTTCGGGCGCCGCGGCCGGCGGCGGTGCGGGCGCCACCGCCGGGGCAGCCGACCATCGCGAGGTCGCGGTGCCGGCCGACGCCGGACCGGGCCAGGGCCGCGTGGCCGTCATGTCGATCGGTTCGCTGGGCAGCGTGAAGTCCACGTCCCCGGCCGGGGCGCCGCTCGGCCGCAGCCCCATGGCCTGCCGGAAGGCCGAGACGGATTGCGGCCGATCGCCCGGCTGCGGGGAGAGCGCACGCTCCAGCACGTGGGCGAGTGCGTGGCCGATGGGCGCGCGGGCGCGCAGCGCATGGGCGGTGGGTTGCTCGCCCCGGCCGCCGGGCGGTGGCGCAGCCATCGCAAACCGAGCCAGCGCCGCGAGCGCATAGAGGTCGCTCCAGGCGCCGCGCGGCAGGTGCCCGCCGCTGGGCAGCTGTTCCACCGGCGTGTAGGCGGGATCGAGCGCGCCCTGCAATGAACGCCTCACGGTGCCGAAGCCCAGCAGCAGCGCACGCCGCCCCTCCGCCAGCAGCACCTGTTCGGGCTGCAGGTAGCCATGCACGAGGTTGGCGGCGTGCAGCCCTTCCAGCGGCACGAGCAGGTCCGTCAGCAGGCGCCGCAGGGCCCCCTCGTCCATCGAGTCGGTGTAGAGCGCGCGCCAGGAGGCGAGCGTGCGGCCGGGCGCGAACGGCATCACCCGCACGACCGTGCCGCGCTCCTCGAACAGGCCCGTCACCGGCACCAGGCCGGGGATCTCCAGGTGCGCCAGCAGCCGGGCTTCCTCCACGAAGGCCTGGCGGCCGGTGGCGAACAACGCCGCGTCGGCCGGCGTGCGGGGGGCTACCGCGCCATCCTCGCCGCGCGTGCAGAAGGCAGGCGCGAAGTACTCCTTCAGCGCGACGGCGCGCCGCAGCATCGGGTCGACGGCGTGGTAGACGATCGCGAACTCGCCGACGGCGAGCACCGAATCCACCACATGGCCGCCAACACGCGTGCCCAGTGGCAGCGCATGCTCGTGCACGGGGGCCTGGGCGGTGCCGGGGGGCTTGGAAGAGGTCGCCACGGTGCGCTTCACTCGGCGGGCAGGAAGCCTTCCACCGACAGGTACCGCTCGCCGGTGTCGTAGTTGAAGCCGAGCACCCGGGCGCCGGCCGGCAGTTCGGGCAGTTTCTGCGCGATGGCCTGCAGCGTCGCGCCGCTGGAGACGCCCACGAGGAGGCCTTCTTCGCGGGCGCTGCGGCGCGCCATCTCGCGCGCGGCCTCGGCATCGACCTGGATCACGCCGTCGAGCAGCGCGGTGTGCAGGTTCTTCGGGATGAAGCCGGCGCCGATGCCCTGGATCGGATGGGGCGCCGGGGCGCCGCCGCTGATCACCGGCGATGCGGCCGGCTCGACGGCGAAGACCTTGAGCTGCGGCCACTGCGCCTTCAGCACCTGTGCGCAGCCGGTGATGTGGCCGCCGGTGCCCACGCCGGTGATCAGCGCATCCAGGCCCTCGGGGAAGTCGGCCGCGATCTCCTTGGCGGTGGTGCGCACGTGCACGTCGATGTTGGCGGGGTTCTCGAACTGCTGCGGCATCCAGGCGCCGGGCGTCTCCGCCACGATGGCCTGGGCCTTGGCGATGGCGCCCTTCATGCCGTCGGCGCGCGGCGTGAGCACGAACCTGGCGCCGTAGGCCAGCATGAGCCGGCGGCGCTCGATGCTCATGCTGTCGGGCATCACCAGCACCAGCGTGTAGCCCTTGACGGCCGCCACCATCGCCAGCCCGACGCCGGTGTTGCCGGAGGTGGGCTCGACGATGGTGCCGCCCGCCTTCAGCAGGCCGCGGGCCTCGGCGTCCTCGACCATGGACAGCGCGATGCGGTCCTTGATCGAGCCGCCGGGGTTGGCACGTTCCGACTTGATCCAGACGTTGGCCGACGGGCCGAAGATGCGGCTGATGCGGATATGCGGTGTGTTGCCGATGGTGGCAAGGACGTTGTCGGCGCGCATGGGGTCTCCTGCTGAAACGGAAATCGCGATAGACCGCGATAATCGCACGGTGAAGCAAGCCAGACCGCCGCTGGTGCGATCGTGGAAACACGGCACTGGAGGAAGGTCCGGACTGCACAGGGCAGCGCAGGAGCTAACGGCTCTCCACCGCGAGGTGAGGATCAGAGCAACAGAGACGAGCCGATTCAGTTCGGGTGAAACGGGCAATCTCTGCGCGCAGCAACACCAAATAGGCACACGTTGATTCGGCCCGAGGAGTGTGCGGGTAGGTGGCACCGAGCCGTGTGGGCGACCCACGGCCCAGAGGAATGGCGGTCACGCGCCGGCCTTCGCAAGAAGGACGGCGTGCACAGAATCCGGCCTATCGGCTTGCTTCACACTTTTGCCTTCGGGCGCGGCGGGAAGAAAAACAGAATCGAGACGCCTTGAATCCCCGAGCATCCACCTTGTGGCGCGGCCCGCGCTGGACGCTGGCGGTGCTGCTGGCCTGCCTGAGCACCGTCGGCCCGTTCTCGATCGACACCTACCTCCCGGCCTTCTCGGGCATCGCCCGGTCGCTGGGCGCGTCGCCGGCCGCGATGCAGCAGACGCTGTCGGCCTTCCTGTTCGGCTTCGCGCTGATGAACCTCTTCCACGGGGCCCTGGCCGACAGCTTCGGCCGCCGGCCGGTGGTGCTGTGGGGCATGGGGCTCTTCACGCTCGCGTCGCTGGGCTGTGCGCTTTCGCAGAACGTGGGCACGCTGGTGTTCTTCCGGGCGCTGCAGGGCATTTCGTGCGGCGCCGGCGTGGTGGTGTCGCGCGCCATCATCCGCGACATGTTCCCGCCGCACGAGGCGCAACGGGTCATGTCGCAGGTGACGATCTACTTCGGCGTCGCGCCCGCCGTGGCGCCCATGGTCGGCGGCCTGCTCTTCGTCCACCTGGGCTGGCACGCCATCTTCTGGTTCCTCGTGCTGGTCGGCACGGCGCTGTGGGCGATCGCCTGGCGGCTGCTGCCCGAGACGCTCGATCCGGCGCAACGCCAGTCGTTCCACCCGCGCCACCTGTTGGCGGGCTATTGGCAGCTGGGCGCGAGCCCGCGCTTCATGGCGCTGGCGCTGGCCAGCGGCATCCCCTTCAACGGCATGTTCCTGTACGTGCTGTCGACGCCGGTGTTCCTGGGCGACATCCTCCACCTGGCACCCACGCAGTTCTTCTGGTTCTTCTGCATCAGCATCGGCGGCATCATGGCCGGCGCCTGGACCTCGGGCCGGCTCGCGGGGCGCATCAAGCCCCAGCACCAGATCCGCCACGGCTTCCTGATCATGCTGGTGATCTCGGCCGTCAACGTGGTGCTCAACCTGCTGTTCGAGCCGCACCCGGCGTGGGCGTTGCTGCCGATCGGCGTCTTCGCCTTCGGCTGGGCGCTGATGATGCCGGTGGTGACGCTGCTGGTGCTCGACCAGGCGCCCGATCGGCGCGGCATGGCGTCGTCGCTGCAGGCCTGCGTCGGCAGCCTCGCCAACGGGCTGGTGGCGGGCGCCGTGGTGCCGCTGGTGATGCACTCGGCGATCGCGCTGGCCTGCACCTCGGCGGCGATGATGCTGATCGGCGTGCTCGCCTGGGTCTGGGTCAAGCCGCGGGTCACCTGAGCCGAGGGGCTGTTTGAGCGGCGTGGATTGCAGTGGCGGGCGCTATGCTCGCCCGTCACACGCAGTCAGCCATGAAGCCGCCGTCCACCCAGCCTCCCGATCGTCCGCAGTGGCGTCGTTGGTGGCGGCAGTTCCGGGGCCGCCCCGGCCTCGAGCCGTCCGCTGCCCCGGCGCCCGAGGCCCAGGCGGAGGCCGGCACGCTCCGCGCACCCGATGCCGCCGCCGATGCGGCCGCGCTGCGCAGCGCCCTCGCGCTCAGCGAGGCGGCCGGCCGGTCCAAGTCGGAGTTCCTCGCCCAGCTCGGCCACGAGATCCGCACGCCGATGAGCGGCATCACCGGCATGGCCGACCTGCTGGCCGCGACGCAGCTCGACGCGACGCAGCGCGGCTACGTCGAAATGATGCAGCGCTCGGCCGGCAGCCTGCTCGCGCTGGTCGACCGGTTGCTGGACTTCACCCGCCTCGAGGCCGAGCCGCCCGAACTGCGGACCGATCCGGTCGCGTTGCGCGGGTTGCTCGACGCCGCCGTGGCCGAGGTGTGGCCGAGGGCGCAAGGCAAGCGGCTGCTGCTCGAGTGCCTGCTCGCCCCCGACCTGCCTGCCTGGGTGCGCGGCGACGCCTCGCGCCTGAGGCAGGTGGTCGGCCACCTGCTGGACAACGCCCTGGAGTTCACGGCCGTCGGGCAGGTGCTGCTCGCCGCACGGCCGGCGCCGCAGGGGGGGCTGCTCATCGAGGTGAGCGATACCGGCATCGGCATCCCGCCTGCGCTGCAGGCCAGCGTGTTCACCCCCTTCGTGCAGGCGGACGCCAGCCTCGCCCGGCGGCAGGGCGGCATCGGCCTGGGCCTGGCGGTGGTCAGCCTGCTGGTGCATGCGATGGGTGGCACCGTCGTGCTCGACAGCGAGGAAGGCCACGGCGCCGTCTTCCGCATCCATCTGCCGCTGGTTGCCATCGAGGCCCCGCCGGTGCTCGCGGCGGCGCGCGAGACCGGCCAGCCGCTGCGCGTCGGCGTGATCAGCGACGCGCCGGCGAGCCAGCAGGCGTGGCAGGGCCGCCTGCGGCACTTCGGCCACGAGGTGGTGGCCTCCATGACCTGGCGCGAGCTGGCCTTCGAGCCCGAGCGGCTCGCGACCGAAGCGCCCCACGTGGTGCTGTACGACGAGCCCTCGGGCGGCTGGCCGCCCCACGGCCTCGACGACGAGGCCCCGCGCTGGGTGCGGCTGCTGGTGCAGCGCGGCGAGGCCGGCGGGGCGCTGCCCGGCGGCGCCGTGACGCGGCTGCAGCGTCCCGTGGACGACGCGGCGCTCGCCCGCGCGCTCGATGCGGCCAGCCATGGCGCACCGGTGCCGCCCGCGGCGGCGGCCGAGGAGCCCGTGGCGGCCCCGCTGCGCGGCCGCGTGCTGCTGGTGGAGGACCACGAGATCAACCAGGTCGTCGCCCGCTCCTTCCTGGAGCACCTGGGCTTCGAGGTGGATGTCGCGGCCGACGCCCCCGGCGCGCTCGGGGCGCTCGACGCACGCGACTACGCCGCGCTGGTCATGGACTGCCAGATGCCGGGCATGGACGGCTACGAGCTCACCCAGCGCATCCGGGCCGGCGAGGCCGGCTTGCGCGCGCAGCGCACGCCGATCATCGCGCTCACTGCGCACGCCACGCCGGCCGACCGCGAGCGCTGCCTGCAGGCCGGCATGAACGACTACCTCGCCAAGCCGGTGAACGCCCAGCTGCTGGGCAGCACCCTGGAGCGCTGGCTGGCGCCCACCCGCGGCTGATCGCGCATCGCGCATCATCGGCGGCATGCGCACCTTTGATGCCGACGCCACCCGCGAGGCCCTGCCGTTCGACCGCCTGATCCCCGCGCTCGCGCGCCTGTTCGCCGAGGGCTGCGAGGTGCCGCCGCGGCAGGTGCTGGAGGTGCCCGATCCGCAGGGCGCGGAGCCGGCGACGGTGCTGGTCATGCCGGCCTGGGTGCCCGGGCGCTGCTTCGGGTTGAAGACCATCACCATCGCACCCGGCAACCGCCGCCGCGGGCTGCCCGGCCTGCACGCGACCTACCTGCTGAACGATGCGGCGACCGGCGTGCCGCTGGCGCTGATCGACGGCGACGAGCTGACCGCGCGGCGCACCGCGGCGGCCTCGGCATTGGCCGCCAGCCACCTTGCGCGGCTGGATGCGCGGCGGTTGCTGGTGGTGGGGGCGGGCCGCGTCGCGGCATTGCTGGCCGAGGCGCACCGCGCGGTGCGGCCGATCGCCGAGGTCCGCGTGTGGGCCCGGCGCCCCCAGGCCGCAGCAGGGCTCGCCGCGGCGCTGGCCGCGCAGGGCATGCCGGCCGAGCCCGCGGCCGACCTCTCCGCGGCCGCGCACTGGGCCGACATCGTGAGCTGCGCCACGCTGGCGGCCGAGCCGGTCATCCACGGCACCTGGCTGCGGCCGGGCAGCCACCTCGATCTCATCGGCAGCTTCACGCCGCGGATGCGGGAGGCCGACGACGCCTGCTTTGCCGGCGCCGGCCTGTGGATCGACACGGCGGAGGCGCTGCAGAAGAGCGGCGAGCTGCTCGGCCCGATGTCGCGCGGCGTCTTCGGCCCCGGCGACGTGTGCGGCACGCTCGCCCAGCTGTGCCGTGGGGAGCGGCCCGGCCGGGCCGGCCCGGCGCAGCGCACGGTGTTCAAGTCGGTCGGTACCGCGCTCGAAGACCTCGCCGCCGGGATGCTGGTGGCCGGGCATTACCATGCCGGCTCCTCGCAGCCCGTGGGCGGAGGCATGCCATGAACTTGATATCCCAAGCCCTGGCCGGCGTGGTGCTGGCCGCCTGCATCGCCCTGCTGCTGCGCATGCTGATCGGCGAGCGCCGGCGTGCGCGTTTGGACGCCGCCTTGCGGCGCGGTTGGGCTGCCTTGCGCCGCCGCTCCCTGGCGCGCCCGGCCGCCAAGCCGCTGCACCCGCAGGACGCCGCGCGCATGGCCGAGGAGGCCATCCGCCGCGCCGCCCGCCGTGGCCGCTGGGACGGCAACGTCTACAAACCTGACGCCTTCCGCCCGCCCAAGGACGGGCAGGGCCGCGACCGGCGCAAGCCCCACTGATCCTCCTTCCCGACGATGCTGCCTGTTCCGAGCCGACGTCCGCCCGAGCGCTGGGTGGCGGAAACCAGGGGCCGCGAGACGCTGCGGCTCGACATCCCGCCCGATGCGCTGCGCGACCGCACCTTCGAGATCTCCTGCAGCTTGCAGGTGGCCGCCAAGGGTGCGGAGGGCGCCTGGCACGCGCTGAAGGTGCTGGTCGACGGCGCCCAGGAGTGGGCGCGCCGCGTGCCCACCCATGCCGACGGCCGCGACTCGCTCGATGTCCGCTTCCGCAAGACCGTGCCGGCCGGCCGGCCGCTGCGGCTGTCCGCCCTCGGCGAACTGCACCGCGCTGCGGCGGTCAGCCTGCAGCTCGTCGCGGAGGAGGAGGGCGGCTGAACCGGGGCGGGCCTGCGTGCGCGCCGCCCGTCACCACGGGTCGTAGCTGCCCACGCTCCAGAGGTGTCCTTCGAGGTCGCGGCAGCTGAAGCCGCGGCCACCGTAGTCCTCGTCCCGGATGTCGATGACGATCTCGGCCCCGGCTGCCTTGGCGCGGGCGTAGACCGCGTCCGCATCGGCCACCGCCACGTACGCGCTCTGCGTCTCGGCGCCGCCGACCTCGTCCGGCTGGCGGATCAACCGTCCCCAGGCCGTGTCGCCCGCCACCGAGCCCAGCATCACCATGCCCTTGCCGTGGACCAGCTGGGCATGGGCGATCGTGCCGTCGGCGTTCGGGTGGACGGCCTGCCGCTCGAAGCCGAACACCTCGCACAGCCAGTCGATCGCGGCGGCGGCGTCGCGGTAGCGCAGGCAGGGGATGATGGCGGACATCGGGCGCTCCTTCCGGGCGTCGGCGACCTCAGCGCCGGGGCGGGGCCGGCCGAGCGCCCCCGAGGCCGGCCACGGCCTGGTCGGCGGCCTCCCGGCCCTGGACGACGACACGCTCGCGCCAGTCGTCGGTCTCGATGTAGAACGCGGCGCGCATGCGCTGCTCGATCTCGCGGCGCTGCGGTGTGTCGCCGACCTCGGGGTGGTTTTCCAGCCACTGCGCGGCGCGCAGCGATTCGATCATCTCGGTCAGCGGCACCGTGCCGTACTCGAGCGCGATGCCGGTGTACTCGGCCTGCGCGCATTCCTGGTCGACCACGGTCCACATCAAACCGACCAGCAGCGCGGAACTGGAGCTGCCGTCGTAGATCGACGTGACGCCGTCGCCCCACCACGCACGGGCGCGCGCCAGCGCGGCCGCATCGTCGCGGCAGGCGAAGATGCGCTCGCCGTGGCCGGTGGGGCCGAGGCCGGTGTGCAGGTCGATCCAGCCCAGCCGCTCGCAGCGCTGCGCGTGGTCCTGCAGCACGTGGCGCAGCGTCTGCTGGCTCCAGGTGGGGTTCTGCCCGCCGTAGAAGAGGCCTTCCGGGTGGGTGTACTGCCCGCTCGAAATCGCCGTCTGCAGCGCCCGCTCGCCCTGCTGGGCCGCGAAGGCGAGCAGCGCGGCCTGCGCCTGCGGCGGCGGCGGCCAGGTCTCGGGCACCAGCCAGTGCGCCAGCTCGGCGTAGTGCGGGTTCTCGGGCAGCGGGCGGCTGAAGTCGTGGAAGTTGCGGTTGAGGTCGACGTTCTCGTGCGTGGTGCGGCGGCCCCATGAGAAGCCCCAGGGGTTCAGCGCATGGATGTACAGCACGGCCACGCCGGCATCGCGGGCGCGGCGCTGGAAGCCGGCATCGGCCAGCAGGGCGTTCTGCACCGCCGAGCCGCAGTAGCCCTCGATGCCGTGGCAGGCGCTGCTGACGATGAGCAGCGCTTTCGCATCGGCCGGCCCGCTGCGCGCCACGTCCATCGCCAGTGCCTCGCCGTCGCGACCGACGAGCGGGTGCGGATGGCTCTGCACGTCCAGCCCGGCCGCGTCCGCCGCTGCCAGGAACTTGCCGCGCGCCTCGGCGTAGCTGGCCGCGAAGCAGGCGTTCACGGTGTCGGCATCCATCGTCATGTCACCCACTGCGCTGCATGTTGCTCAGGGCATCGACCAAGCCACCCGCGACGGATCCGGCTCCGCCGGTCCGCCCGCGGGGCGGCCCCAAGGGCCACGCGGGGGCCCGTTCCGGTCCCTGGGGGTAGCGAGCGAATGCGAGCTTGGGGGCTTCATCTCAACCAGGCCTCGGCGATCCGCACCCAGGCGGTCGCGCCGAGCGGGATCAGGTCGTCGTTGAAGTCGTAGCTGGGGTTGTGCAGCATGCAGGGCCCCAGGCCGTGGCCGCCGTCGCGGTGCGCGCCTTCGCCGTTGCCGATCATCAGGTAACAGCCGGGCACGTTCTGCAGGAAGAAGCTGAAGTCCTCGGCGCCCATGGTCGGCTCGAACGGCACCACGTTGTCGGCGCCCACCACCCCGGCCAGCACCTGGCGTGCGAAGTCGGTCTCGGCCTCGTGGTTGATGGTGGGCGGGTAGTTGCGCGAGAACTCGAAGTCGGCCGTGCAGCCGAACGCCATCGCGGTGTGCTCGGCCACCTCCTGCATGCGGCGCTCGATCATGTCGAGCACGTCGGTGGTGAAGGTGCGCACGGTGCCCTCCATCACGCAGCTTTCCGGGATGACGTTCGTCGCCTCGCCGGTGTGGATCATCGTCACCGAGATCACGCCGGTGTCGATCGGCCGCTTGTTGCGGCTGATGATGGTCTGGAAGGCCTGCACCATCTGGCACGCGGCCGGCACCGGGTCGGTGCCCAGGTGCGGCATGGCGCCGTGGGCGCCCTTGCCGCGCACGGTGATCTTGAATTCGTTGCTCGACGCGTAGATCGGCCCCGGGCTCAGCGCGAACTGCCCCACCTGCAGGCCCGGCCAGTTGTGGGCGCCGAAGATGGCTTCCATCGGGAACTGCTCGAACAGCCCGTCCTTGATCATCTCGCGAGCACCGCCGCCGCCTTCTTCCGCCGGCTGGAAGACCAGGTAAACCGTGCCGTCGAAGTTGCGGTGCCGGCTGAAATGCTTGGCCGCCGCCAGCAGCATCGCGGTGTGACCGTCGTGGCCGCACGCGTGCATCTTGCCGGGGTGCCTGCTGGCATGGGCGAACTGGTTGTGCTCGGTCATCGGCAGCGCGTCGATGTCGGCCCGGATGCCGATCGCCCGGTGGGAACTGCCGTTCTTCACGATGCCGACCACGCCGGTGGTGCCCATGCCGCGGTGCACGGGAATGCCCCAGTCGTTGAGCGCGTTGGCGATCAGGTCGGCGGTGCGCACCTCCTCGAAGCAGAGCTCGGGGTGCGCATGGATGTCCCGCCGCAGGGTGGCAATGCTGGCAGCGTCTGCCAGGATCGATTCGATCAATCGCATGATGGAACAAGCTCCAAGCAGGGAGCGGGCCAGTTTACGCCTGGGCCTTCACCCGTTCTGCGGCTGTGCCATAGTGTTCCGATGAGCCCCGATGCCACCGCCGAACGGGTCGTGCGCGCCGCCTGCCCGCACGACTGCCCCGACACCTGCGCGATGCGCGTGACCGTCGCCGACGACCGCGTGATCCGCATCCAGGGTGACCCGGAACACCCGCCCACGCACGGCGCGCTCTGCACCAAGGTGTCGCGCTACGCGGAGCGGGTGGAGCACCCCGAGCGCGTGCTGCATCCGCTCAAGCGCGTCGGCCCCAAGGGCAGGGGCGAGTTCGTGCGCGTGGGCTGGGACGAGGCGCTGGCCGACATCGCGCAGCGCCTGGGCGCCATCGCCGCGCGCGATCCGCAGGCCATCCTGCCCTACAGCTACGCGGGGACGATGGGGCTGATCCAGGGCGAATCGATGGCCGCGCGGTTCTTCCACCGACTCGGCGCCTCGCTGCTCGACCGCACCATCTGCGCCAGCGCGGGCGGTGCCGGGCTGCAGGCCACCTACGGCGGCAAGCTCGGCATGCACTTGGAGCACTTTGCCGACAGCCGGCTGATCGTCATCTGGGGCAGCAATTCGATCGCCTCGAACCTGCATTTCTGGACCTTCGCCCAGCAGGCCAAGCGCGGCGGCGCGAAGCTCTGGTGCATCGACCCCCGCCGCACCGAGACGGCCGACAAGTGCCACCGCCACCTGGCGCTGCGGCCCGGCACCGACGGCGCGCTGGCGCTGGCGCTGATGCACGAGCTGATCGCGCACGACTGGCTGGACCCCGACTACATCGCCCGCCACGTCGACGGCTGGGATGAGCTGCGCGAACGCGCGCTGCAGTGGCCGCCCGAGCGCGCCGCGCCCGTGTGCGGCGTGGCGGCGGAAGACATCCGCGAGCTGGCGCGCGACTACGGCAGCACGCAGCCGGCCGCCATCCGCCTCAACTACGGGATGCAGCGCGTGCGCGGCGGGGGCAACGCGGTGCGGCTCGTGGCGCTGCTGCCGTGCCTCACCGGTGCCTGGCGCCACCCGGCCGGCGGCCTGCTGCTCAGCGCGTCGAGCTGGTTCCTGCGCGCGGTGGACCATGCCGCGCTGCAGCGCCCCGACCTGCTGGCCGGCCGCCGCCCGCGCACCGTCAACATGAGCACGATCGGCGACGACCTGCTGCGCGATGGCAGCGCGGCATTCGGCCCGAGGATCGAGGCGGTGGTCGTCTACAACAGCAACCCGGTGGCGGTGGCACCCGAATCGCCCAAGGTGGCGCGCGGCTTCGCCCGGGAGGACCTCTTCACCGTGGTGCTGGAGCACTTCCTGACCGACACGGCCGACCACGCCGACTACGTGCTGCCCGCCACCACCCAGCTCGAGCACCTCGACCTGCACACCAGCTACGGCCACACCTACCTGCAGCTCAACCAGCCGGCGATCACCCCGCGCGGCGAGGCGCGCCCGAACACCCAGGTGTTCCGCGAACTGGCGGTGCGCCTGGGGTTCGACGACGCCTGCTTCGCCGACACCGACGAGGCCATGGCGCGCCAGGCGCTGCGGCCCGAGACCGGCATCACGTTCGAAGGGCTGCAGGCCAGCGGCTGGGCGAAGCTGCCGCTGCCCGAGGCGCCGTTCGCCGACGGCGGCTTCTTCACCGCCAGCGGCAAGGCCGATGCGCGCGGCGCCGACTACGTGCCCAACTACGAGAGCGCCGAATCGAGCCCCGCGCTGGCCGAGCGCTACCCGCTGGCGATGATCTCGCCGCCGGCGCGGCATTTCCTCAATTCCACCTTCGTCAACGTCAAGAGCCTGCGCGGCATCGAGGGGGAGCCGCTGGTGGAGATCCATCCCGACGACGCCGCGCCGCGTGGCATCGAGAGCGGCACGCTGGTGCGCGTGTTCAACGGCCGCGGCAGCTACCGCTGCAAGGCCGAGGTGAGCACCCGGGCGCGGCCCGGCGTGGTCAACGGCCTGGGCATCTGGTGGCGCAAGCTGGGTGTGGACGGCACCAACGTCAACGAACTCACGCACCAGCAGCTCACCGACCTGGGCCGCGCGCCGTCGTTCTACGACTGCCTGGTCGAGGTGGTGGCCGATGCATCCGGCCCGGGGGAGCCGGCAGCGGCCGCTGCCGCCGTGGCGGCGTGACGCGGGGCCGGCGCATCTTGGCCTGGGGCCTGGGCGGTACGGGCGCTGCGCTGCTGCTGGCCGCCGGCCTGGGCGGCTGCGGCACCGCCGGCTACTACGCGCAGGCGGCGCGGGGCCACCTCGACATGCTGGCCCGTGCGAAGCCGGTGCCCGAGTGGCTCGCTGACGGCCACACGCCCGCGGCCTTGCGTGATCGGCTGGCGCTGTCGCAGCGCATCCGCGACTTTGCCGTCAGCGAGCTGCAGCTGCCCGACAACCGCAGCTACCGCAGCTACGTCGACCTGGGCCGCGGCGCGGCGGTGTGGAACGTCGTGGCCACGCCCGAGCTGTCGCTGCAGCTGAAGACCTGGTGCTTCCCGGTGGTGGGCTGCGTCGGCTATCGCGGCTACTACGACCGGTCGGCCGCCGATGCGCTGGCGGCCGAGCTGCGCGCGCAGGGCTGGGAGGCCGGGGTCTACGGCGTGCCCGCGTATTCGACGCTGGGCTGGAGCGAATGGCTGGGCGGCGATCCGCTGCTCAACACCTTCATCCACTACCCGGAGGGCGAGCTGGCGCGCATGGTGTTCCACGAGCTGGCGCACCAGGTGGCCTATGCCGATGACGACACCGCATTCAACGAGTCCTTCGCCACCGCGGTGGAGCGCATCGGCGGGCAGCGGTGGCTGGCGCAGCACGCGAGCGCCGCGGCGCGCGAGGCCTACGCCGCGCTCGATGCGCGGCGGCGGGAGTTCCGCGCGCTGACCTTCGCGGCCCGCACCGACCTCGACACCCTGTTCCGCAGCGACGCGCCCGAGGCCGAGAAGCGCCGGCGCAAGGCCGAGCGCATGGCGCGGCTGCGGGCCGACTACGAGGCGATGAAGCGCGAACGCTGGGGCGGCTTCGCCGGCTACGACGGCTGGTTCGAGCGGGCCAACAATCCGGCGCTCGCGGTGCAGGGGGCCTACAACGACCTGGTGCCGCAGTTCGAGCGCCTGTTCGAGCGCGAGGGCCGCGACTTTGCCCGCTTCTATGCCGAGGTGCGCCGCCTGGCCGCCATGCCCAAGACCGAGCGCCGCGCCGCCCTGGCCGCCGCGCCCTGAACCGCAGGAGACGACGACATGGCCCGCAACCCCGACATCCACATCCAGCGTACCCATGCGCTGGGCCTGCCGCAGGCGCGCACGCTGGCCCGCCGATGGATGGCGCAGGTGGAAGAGAAGTTCGGCCTGCGCTGCAGCCTGGTCGAGGGCGAGGACGGCGACACGGTGCGCTTCGAGCGCACCGGCGTGAAGGGCACCTTGTGCGTCACGCCCGATGGTTTCGACCTGCAGGCCGACCTGGGCTTCCTGTTCAAGCCGATGGGCGCGACGATCGAGGCCGAGATCGCGCGCAAGCTCGATGCGCTGCTGGCCCAGCCGACGTAGGCGGCGCTACTTCAGCGACTCGATCAGGTCGATGTAGTCCTGCATCGCCTGGGCGGGCGGCGTGCCCTGCAGGGCACGCCAGGCGTCCCATTTGGCGCGGCCGACGAAGTCGGTGGCGCCCGGCCGCTCGCCCGCCGCGTCGCCGCCTGCCTGCTTGTACAGCGCGTAGATCCTCAGCAGCGTCAGGTTGCCGGGCTTCTCGGGGAGCTGCGTGCTCTCGGCCACCGCTTGTTCGAAGCGGGCGCGCAGTTCGTCGGACATGGGGTGGATTCTCCGGTCGTGGCCAGGGGCTGCGATGGTAGGCCGTCAGCCGGCCGCCGGCGGCACGTTGAACACCTGGCGCAGGTAGGCCAGGAAGGTCTGGTCGTCGCAGATCGTCTTGCCGGGGCTGTCCGACAGCTTGGCCACCGGCTGGCCGTTGCAGTGCGTGAGCTTCATGACGATGTGCAGCGTCTTGTGCCCCATGTCGTTGGTCAGGTTGGTGCCGATGCCGAAGCCGGTCTGCGTGCGGTCGGCGAAGTGCCGGTACAGCGCCAGCGCCCGCGGCAGGTCGAGGCTGTCGGAGAAGGTCAGCCGCTTGGTGTGCGGGTTGATGCGCAGCTTCTCGTAGTGGGCGATGGCCTTCTCGCCCCAGACGTAGGGGTCGCCGGAATCGTGGCGCAGGCCGTCGAACAGCTTGGCGAAGTACAGGTCGAAGTCGGCGAGGAAGGCGTCCATGCCCACCACGTCGGTCAGCGCCGTGCCGAGGTCGCCGCGGTACTCCTGCACCCAGGATTCGAGCGCGGCCTTCTGGAAGTCGCGCAGCCGCACGCCCAGCGCCTGGTAGGTCTGCAGGTACTCGTGCGCCATCGTGCCGATGGGCACGAGGTCGAGGTCGCGCGCCAGCAGCACGTTGGAGGTGCCCTTGAAGTAGCGGGACGCCTCGCGCTTGAGCGTGGTCACCACCTCGCGCTGCCAGGCGCCGCTGTAGCGGCGGCGCACGCCGAAGTCGAAGAACTCGAAGGGGTGCGTGCGCGCGGGCTCGTGGTCGAAGCGGTTGAGCAGCTCCAGCTTGTCGAGCAGGCGCCGGCGGCCGGTGGCCAGCGCGGTCTCGGCTTCGAAGCGCCGGAAGTACAGCTCGTTGACGATCGCCAGCACGTAGATCTCGAAGGCCATCACGTGCACCTGCGGCCCGTTGGCGACGACCTCCAGCGTGTTGCCGGTGTGGCGCACGCTGACGAAATCGCGCTGGAACTGGAAGATCCGCAGGAAGTCGACGAAGTCGCTCTTGATGTAGCGCAGCCCGGCGATGTACCGCAGCTCGTCGGGCCGGAAGCGCAGCGTGCACAGGTGGTCGAGCTGCTCGCCCAGCTCCTGCTCCAGGTCGGTCAGCGGATAGCCGGGCTCGTGGCGGCACACGAAGCTGTATTCCGCCTGCGTCTGGGGATGGCGATGGAGCATCGCCTGCCACATCGTGAACTTGTAGAGGTCGTTGTCGAGCAGGCTGTGGATGATCGGTTGCACGCGGCGTCTCCGTGCGGCTCTGGCGGCCGCACGCGCCGATTGTCATACCAGGCGGGGCCGCGCGTGCCGGCCCCGCGCGCAAGCCCCGGCTTGCTAGCGGGCCGCCATCTGGCGCAGTTGGCGCTTCAGCGCCCGCTCGCGCCGGTCCTCCTCGTGCCAGTCGTCGCGCACGCCGCGCCAGAGGGCCACCGCCATCAGCAGGATGACGACGGTGAAGGGCAGCGCGAAGACGATGGTGGCCGTCTGCACCGCCTTCAGCCCGCCGCTCAGCAGCAGGCTGCCGGCGATGCCCGCGATCAGCAGGCCCCACAGGATCTTGCTGCGGGCGGACGGGTTGGGGTTGCCACGTGCGCTCATCATGCCCAGCACCAGCGTGGCCGAATCCCCCGAGGTCACGAAGAACACGATCACCAGCACGGTCGCGATGAACGACATCACCGGGCCCATCGGCAGCGCGCTGAACATCGAGAACAGGGCGGTGGAGACGTCGGCCTTCACGGCCTGCGCGATGGGGGCGGCCTGGGCGATCTCGAGCGTCAGCGCGGTGCCACCGAACACGGAGAACCACAGCACGGCGGCGAAGGTGGGCGCGAGCACGGTGCCGATGACGAACTCGCGGATCGTGCGGCCGCGCGACACGCGCGCGATGAACAGGCCGACAAACGGCGACCAGGACACCCACCAGGCCCAGTAGAAGATCGTCCACCCGCTGACCCAGGTGCTGTCGCGGAACGGCGTCATGCGCAGGCTCATGCGGACGAAGTCGCTCAGGTAGCCGCCGAGCGTGTTCGTCATCGTGTCGATGATCGCCACCGTCGGGCCGAGCAGAAAGACCGCCAGCGCCAGCAGCCCGGCGAGGATCAGGTTGGCGTTGGACAGCCACTTGACGCCGCGCTCCACGCCGCTCACCGCGGAGGTGATGAACAGCGCCGTGGTGACGGCGATGATGACGAGCTGCGCCGTGGTGGAGACGGGCACGCCGAACATCGTGCCCAGGCCGCTGTTGATCTGCAGCGCGCCGATGCCGAGCGAGGCCGCGACGCCGAAGGCGGTGGCGATCACGGCCAGCGTATCGACCAGCGGCGCGAGCCGCTGCACGGTGCGCGACGGCAGCGCCGACGTGACCGCGCTGATGAGCGCCGGCTGGCGCCGGCGGAACTGGAAGAACGCGATGGCCAGCGCGACCACGCTGTACACCGCCCACGGATGCAGCCCCCAGTGGAAGAAGCTGTAGCGCATCGCCGCGTTGGCAGCCTCGGGGGTGCCGGCGGTGATGCCCGGCGGCGGCGAGGTGTAGTGCGAGATTGGCTCGGCCACGCCCCAGAACACGAGGCCGATGCCCATGCCGGCGGCGAACAGCATCGCGAACCAGGAGCCCAGCGAGAACTCGGGCTCCTCGTCCTCGGCGCCGAGCTTGAGCGTGCCGTAGCGGCTGAAGGCCAGGATGGCGCACAAAATCACCAGCGCCAGCACCACCCACAGGTAGAACCAGCCGAAGTTGCGGGTGATGGCGGACAGCGCCTGGTCGAAGGTGGCGCCCAGCGAGGCGGGGAACAGCAGCCCCCAGGCGACGACCAGCGCGATCACGCCGGCGGACAGGAACGTTGGCATCGGGAATGAGCCCTCCATGCGGGGTGCCGACCATCGACGGGCCGCCACGGCGGCGGCCTCCGCGGCAGGGCGCAGCGGAGCGGTCGGCACGGGGGGCACGACACGCGGTTCGTCCGGCGTGCGGCCCCGGTTGGCGGGGCGCCGGTGCCAGACACGGCGCCCCAGGAAAGGACCGGCGCGGCCCTCGGGAAGGGGCGCTGCCGGCCGGCGGCCGCAGGCGCCTGGATGCGTGTCGATCAGGGCCTGCGCGGTGCTGCCGCCGGGTCGTTGCCCGGCGGCGAGGCGGCCATTTTAAGAGCGTGGGCTTTTCCCGCGGCGGCGGGGGTTACTTCTACTGGCAGGCGAAGTTCGCCGCGTCCTCGATGCTGCCGCTGCCCTTGTAGATGGCCTCCTTGGGATACGCGCACAGCGGGCGCGTGCGGCCGGGCCAGGCCACGCCGGCCGCGGCGCGGGCGGTGGAGGTCATGGTGTCGGGCGCGGTGCCGGCCTCTACCCAGCGCACCAGCGCGCCGAAGGCGTCGAACTGGTCGGTGCCGTAGGGGCCGCCGCTGCAGTGCGCCATGCCGGGCACCAGGAACACGCGCGCGAAGCCGGCCGCCGCGTCGGCGCCGTAGCGCGAGCGCACCTGCTCGTAGTAGCGCACCAGGTCGTGGTTCGAGAAGGCCAGATCGGCCGCGCCGTTGAACATGATCAGCTTGCCGCCGCGGGCCTTGAATGCATCCATGTCGGGCGAGTCGGCGTTGGTGAACGCGTTGCCCGAGCGCTTGAACAGGCCCGAGATCGCCGAGAGCTTGGCGAACTCCACGTCGATGTTGGCGCCCAGGCTGTAGCCGACGAGATCGGCCGTGAGGGTGGGCGGCGTGGTGTAGATGTGCGAGGCCTCGCCAGCGAAGATGAAGTGGAACGGGTTGGTGGCCTGTGCCGCCATGCCCGGGTCGAACGGCCAGGGCGCGTAGATCTGCTGGCCGGTGGACGTGTAGGCGCCGGCAAAGAGCTTCTTCACGTAGCCGGCCTTCGCGGCGGGCAGGCAGTTCGTGGTTTCGCCCGCGCCGCAGGCCCAGGTGGCCGGGTCGGGCTGGCACGCGCTCATTTTGCTGACCATGCCGTCGACGGCGCCGTCGAGCGCGTCGCAGGCATCCAGGATGCGCTGGCTCACCACCGCGCGTTCGCCGGCCGTCAGCGGCTGAGTGATGTCAGGCCGGCCGTCGGCGCCGCTGGGCGCGATCGTGGCCGCGAGCTGCGCCTGGTACACCGAGCCCTGGATGGACGCCTGCGTGAGCCGGAAGCCGGGCGCCGCGGCGACGATGCCGTCGAAGAGCTGGGGGTAGCGCTGCGCGGCCACCATCGCCTGCCGGCCGCCGTTGGAGCAGCCGACGAAGTAGCTGTGCGAAGGCTCGTCGCCGTAGAAGCGCTTGATCAGCGTCTTGGCGGCCGCGGTGACGAGCGGCAGCTGCGCATCGCCGTATTCGTCGCGCGCCTGCGGGTCGGCGCCGAAGAGGAACATGCCGTTGGCTGCACCGGCTTCGGTGAGGTGGCCGGAGTCGGTGGTGACCACCGCATAGCCGTCGAGCAGCGCGTTGCGCGTGTTGCCGCCGGCCGGGTAGCTGCCGGTGGCGGTGAAAAGCGTGCCGTCGACGCCGCTGCCGCCCTGGTAGTAGAAGCGCGAGTTCCACACCAGCGGCAGGCGCAGCTCGAACTGCAGCGCATAGGGCTTGCCGTCGATGCCGGTGCGCCGGTTCATCGCGCCGCGCACCAGGCAGTGGTCGGGCATCGACGTGGCAGTGAGGGTGCCGCCGGTGGCCGTGGTGAAGGCCGCGGTGTCGACGCTGCCCTTGTCCACGCTGGTGCCGGCCAGTGCCGCGCAGGCCTCGGTGAAGCTGGCGCTGGGTGCCGGGCTGCCGTCGCCGTCGCCGCCGCAGGCGGCGAGCAGCGCGAGGCCGGCGGCCGCGGCGAGCGGCAGGCGGGCAGGGGACGGGCGGAGGGGGTTGCGGATCCCGATGAGACGATCGATCACGTGGTACTCCTGCTGGTGAAGAAGCGCGGCACTGGTGCCGCGGCGGGCTGCATTCATGGAGTGCGCGCTGAATCTCCGTGTAGGGAACACTACATGAACGGAAACCGGCGTTGCAAGATGGATGCCCCGGGAAAAAGAACTGGAAACACGCCGTCCGCGCATGCGGCGGCCGCCCTGTGCGGGGCTTGCCGATGAAGGGCGCGCGGGGGGTGTTCAGTGCGCCGGCAGGGTGCGCAGGCGTGCGGCTTCGGCTTCGAGGTTCCGCCAGGCGGGCCGCCCTGGTGCGTAGCGCGCGCGCATGTACGCCGCGATCTCGGCGACCTGGCGGTCGTCCAGCGCATCGCGGAAGGCCGGCATGAAGCCCACGTCGCGTGTGGGCGGGTGCTGCAGGCCGTCGAGGATCGTGCGCAGCAGGTTGTCGGGGCGGTCGCTGTGCACGTTGGTGTTCAGCGCGAGCGGCAGGTCGAGCCCGAACTGGCCGGGCACCGGCGTGTCGTGGTGGCAGGCGCCGCAGGCGCCTTCGAAGAGGCGCTGGCTGGCGCCGGGCAGCAGGGCGGCGGTTGCCGTGGTGGTGGACGGCGATGCAAGCGCCGGCGCATTGAACGAGGCCAGGTAGGTCGCCATCGCGCGCACGTCGTCGTCGGGCAGCGCCTGCAACTCGTGCACCACCGGTGCCATCGGGCCGCTGGCCACGCCGTGGTTCGGGCTGAAGCCGCGGCGCAGGTAGCTGTAGAAGTCGTCCTCGGTCCACGGCCGCGGCCTGCGGCCCTGCGCGGTGAGCGAAGGGGCCTCCCAGCCGTCGACCACCGCGCCCGAGAGGTAGGCCGGCCCGCCGCGTTCGGCGCCGAAGGCGTTGCGAGGCGTGTGGCAGGCCCCGCAGTGGCCGGCGCCTTCGACGAGGTAGGCGCCGCGGTTCCAGGCCGCGGAGCGCGCCGGGTCGGTCGGCTGCGGGCCGGGCTGCAGGTACAGCGCGTTCCACAACGCCATCAGCGGGCGCACGCCGAACGGGAACGACAGCGCCGTGGCCGGCACCTCGCTGCGCACGGCCGGCTGGGCCATCAGGTAGGCATACAGCGCGGTGAGGTCGTCGTCCGTCATGCGTGTGAACGCGGTGTACGGGAAGGCCGGGTACAGGTGGCGGCCGTCGCGCGAGAGGCCCTCGCGCATCGCCCGCTGGAACGCGGTGAACGACCAGCGGCCGATGCCGGTGTCGGCGTCGGGCGTGAGGTTGGTGGTGTAGACGGTGCCGAAGGGCGTGGCCATCGCGCGGCCGCCCGCATTGGCCATGCCGCCCGGTGCGGTGTGGCACACGATGCAGTCGCCCGCCGCGGCGACGAGGCGCCCGCGTTCGATGGTCTCGGCGGTGTAGACGTGGCCGCTGCCGGGCGTGATCGGGGCGATGACGGGCCGCCAACCCAGTGCCGCACCGCCGAGCCCGACGATGCCGGCCAGGAGCGCGCCGGCCGTGGCCCACAGGCCTTTGCGGCGGCGAGGCTGGACGGCTCCCTTTCCCTGCGGGAGAGGGTCGGGGTGAGGGCTGCTGGAAGGGAGAGGGCGTTGCCCCAACGCCGCGCGCACCACCTCCGGCGTGAACGGCGGGTTGCGGAAACGCACGCCCGTCGCGTCGAAGATCGCGTTCGCGATGGCCGCCGTGCCCGGCACCGAGGCCGATTCGCCGGCGCCCAGCGGCGCCTCGCCGGGCCGTGGCATCAGCATCACCTCGACCACCGGCACTTCGCGGAAGCTGAGGATCGGGTAGCTGCCCCATTCGCGCGTGGCGACGGCGCCGAGGTTCGGGCCGGCCGGCTCGGTGCGCAGCTGCTCCTTCAGCGCGCGGCTGGTGGTCTGCAGCACGTTGCCGTGCACCTGGTGCTGCACCCCGGCGGGGTTGACCATCATCCCGGCGTCGTGGCCGACGACGACGCGGCTCACGTGCACCTCGCCGGTCACGCGGTTCACCTCCACGTCGGCCACCCAGGCGGCCCAGGCGGCGCCGAAGCCGGGGAACTTGCTGTGCACGTAGCGGGCGTACGCGAAGCCCTGGCCCTTCAGCACGTCGCCCACCGGCGCCTGGCCCTGCGGCGCGGCGTGCGGCAGCCAGCCGGCCTTGTCGGCGGTGGCGCGCACCAGCTCGGCGGCGCGTTCGTCCTTCAGGTAGCGCAGCCGGTACGCGACCGGGTCGACGCCGGCCGCGGTGGCCAGCTCGTCGACGTAGGACTCGTGCGCGAACGAGTTGGGCAGCGCCGACACGCCCCGCAGCCAGGAGGCGCGCAGGATCGGCGCCATGTCGTTGGCGGCGACGCGCAGGTTCGCGTAGTCGTAGGGCGGCACCGCGGTGCGGTCGCCCATCTCGTAGGCGGTGGCGGTCGGCTCGATCGTGCGCGTGAGCAGCAGTGCCAGCGTGGGCGCGCCGTTCGAGGGGTACGAGGTCTGGAAGTCGTAGGCCGCGGGCGAGCCGTCGGCATTCAGCCCGCCGTCGACCTGCATGAACTGCGCGGTGCCCTTGGGCTCCCAGGCGTGTTCCTGCTCCCGCGTGAGCTGCACGCGCACCGGCCGGCCGACCGCGCGCGACAGCAGCGCCGCATCGGCAGCCACGTCGTCGGCGCCGTTGCGGCCGTAGCAGCCGGCGGCCTCCATCCGCACCAGGTCCACGGCGGTGTCGGGCAGGCCCATCAGCTTGGCGATGTCGGCGCGCAGCACGTGCGGGTTCTGCGTGCCGGCCCACACGGTGATCGCGCCGTCGCGCCAGTCGGCGAGTGCGCAAGACGGTCCGATCGACGCATGCAGCTGGTACGGCCACAGGTAGGTGCGCGGCATCGGTTGCGCGGCCCCGGCGATGCCGGCCTCCACGTCGCCGCGCTCCAGCAGCAGCCGCCGCGTGGCGGGGTTGTTGCGCACGGCGTTCTCCACGTCGTCGAGCCCCGCGAGGCCCGGCCAGGGCTTCCAGCGGACCTGCAGCGTGCGCATGGCCTCCTCGGCCTGGTCCTCGCGCTCGGCGACGATGCCGACGAAGTCGCCCTGCGTGACCACCCCGACGATGCCGGGGAGGTGGGCGATCGAGGCCTCGTCCACGCCCTCCAGCGTGCGGCCGACGAAGTCGCCCGCGTCGATGCCGGCGTACGGCGGCCGCACGACCCGGCCGTGCAGCATGCCGGGCAGGCGCATGTCGTGCACGAACGTCAGCTCGCCGCTGACCTTGGCCGGGATGTCGACCCGCGCCACCGGCTGGCCGACGATGCGGTGCTCGCCAGCGGGTTTCAGCGGCACGCTGCCGGGCGCCAGCAGCAGCTCGACGTGGCGGCCCTGCAGCAGCGCGCCGTACGTCGTGCGCGCAGGGCTGGCCGTGTCGCCCGCCGCCCCCTCGAAGCGCACCGTGCCGTCGTTGACGCGCACCCGGTCTGCCGGCAGGGCCGCCGCCTCGGCCGCCTGCTGCACGAGCCAGGCGCGGGCCTGGGCCGCCGCCTGCCGCAGCGGCGCGCCGTGGACCTGGATCGAGGCGCTGGCGATCGTCGCGCCCTGGTTGGGCGCGCTGCCGGTGCTGCCCATCACCATCGTCACGCGGTCGAGTGCCACGTCCAGCTCCTCGGCGGCCAGTTGCGCCAGCGAGGTGCGCAGTCCGGTGCCCAGGTCGACATGGCCGTGCAGCGCGGTCACGCTGCCGTCGTCCCACACCGCGATCAGGATCTCGACGCCCTCGGCCGGGTTGGCCGGCACCGCGGCGGGCTGGCCGGGGCTGGGCGGCGCCGGTGGGGGCGGCTCGCGGGTGACGAGCAGCACGCCCGGGGCGGCGTGGTAGCCGGCGCGGTCGAGGTGCTGGTTCTGCCGGGCGCGGGTCATGCAGAGACGGGCCGCTCGCCCGCAGCGTCGCGCAGTGCGATCGCACGGTGCACGGCCGCCAGGATTTCCAGGTGCGTGCCGCAGCGGCACAGGTGGTGCGACAGCGCGCCGCGGATCTCGTCGTCCGACGGGTGCCCGCAGTGCGTGAGCAGCGCCACCGTGGCCATCACCATGCCGTTGAGGCAGTAGCCGCACTGCGCGGCCTGCGTGTCGATGAAGGCCTGCTGCACCCAGTGCGGCGCCGCCCGGCTGCCCAGGCCTTCCAGCGTGGTGACGGCGCGCCCCTCGACGCCGCCGGCCGGGATGCAGCACGAACGCGCCACGCGGCCATCGACCAGCACCGCGCAGGCGCCGCACTGGCCCAGGCCGCAGCCGTACTTGGGACCGTTCAACTGCAGGTCGTTGCGCAGCACCTGCAGCAGCGGTGCGTGGCGCGGCACGGGCAGCGCGCGCGGCGTGCCGTTGACCGTCAACCGCAGCGCACCCGCATCGGGGCGCGGCCCGGCTTGTGCGGCCCCGGCGACGGCGTCGGGTTTCAGCATGCGGCGGCAGTCCCGTGTCAGGCGGCGGCGATGTCGGCCGACTGGATGCGCTTGACGCCCTTGGCCGCCATCTGCTTCCAGGCCGCCGCCAGCGAGCCGTTGAGGTCGATGGCGCGCGTGGCGTCCTCGATCACGTAGGCGTTGAAGCCGGCCTTGCGCGCGTCCATCGCCGTCCAGGCGACGCAAAAGTCGGTCGCCAGCCCGGTGACGTACACCGTCTGGATGCCGCGGGCCTTCAGGTAGCCCGCCAGGCCGGTGACGGTCTTGCGGTCGGCTTCCTCGAAGGCCGAGTAGCTGTCGACGCCCTGGTTGAAGCCCTTGCGGATGATGAGCTGCGCGGTGGGCAGCAACAGGCCCTTGTGCAGCGCGGCGTCTTCCGTGCCCTGCACGCAGTGGTCGGGCCACAGCACCTGGCCGCCGTACTTCAGCACCGTGGTCTCGAACGGCTTCTTGCCGCCGTGGCTGCTGGCGAACGACGCGTGGCCGGGCGTGTGCCAGTCCTGCGTGACGACGATGTTGACGAACGCGGGCGCGATCCGGTTGATGACCGGCACCACCTCGTCGCCGCCCTTCACCGGCAGCGTGCCGCCGGGCACGAAGCAGTTCTGCACGTCGACGACGATCAGCGCCGACTTGCTGTCGGGCTTGATCGGCGGGGCCGCGAAGGTCCAAGGCGCGGCGGCCGAGGCCAGCAGCCCGGCGGACGACTGCAGCAGGAAGCGGCGGCGCGCCGCCGTGCGGCATTCGGCGGAAGGCACGAGGGCCGACGACGCAAGGGAGGACGATTCGGTCGCGGGGGAGGTGGTCATGGCAATGCTCCTGTGAGGCAGGGGACCGCGGTCAGACGCTCAGGTACGCCCGCCGCACCTCTTCGTTCGCCGCCAGCTCGGCCATGCTGCCGCTGAAGCGCATCTGGCCTTTTTCCAGCACGTAGGCGCGGTCGGAGACCAGTTCGGCGAAATGCATGTTCTGTTCCGACAGCAGGATGCTCACGCCCTGCGTCTTCAGCGCCAGGATCATGTGGGCCATCTGCTCGACGATGACGGGCGCAACGCCCTCCGACGGCTCGTCGAGCAGCACCAGGAAGGGGTTGCCCATCAGCGTGCGCGCCACCGTCAGCATTTGCTGCTCGCCGCCGCTCATGCGGCCGCCGGGGCGGTCGGGCATCTCGCCGAGGTTGGGGAAGAGCTTGAAGAGCCGCTCGGGCGTCCACACCGGCGCTTCGGCGCCGTCGGGCCAGCGGCGCGGCGGCTGGCGGCCGACCTCGAAGTTCTCCAGCACGCTCAGGTCGCCGAACACGCGGCGATCTTCCGGGACGAAGCCCATGCCTGCCCGTGCCACCTCGTAGGGCTGGGCGCGGCTGATGTCCTTGCCCATGAAGGCGATCCTGCCGCGGCGCTTGGCGAGCATGCCCATCAACGCCTTCAGCGTGGTGCTCTTGCCGGCGCCGTTGCGGCCCATCAGCGCGACGACCTCGCCGCGTCGCACCTCGAGGCCCACGTCGTAGAGGATCTGCGCGGCGCCGTACCAGGCGCAGAGGTCGTGCGCTTCGAGCAGCACCTGGTTCATATGGGTAGCTCCAGTGGGGGTGGTGTCTGCTGCTTTGCTTGTGTTGGGCAGGGCTTGCGGGGTGTGCGGGCTGCCTGGGGCGTGCGACCGAGGCGGTCGGCGCAAAGCGCCGACTGCCCTGCGTTGCTCGGTCGCCTGGGGTGGCCGCAGAACTCACTTCGCTCACTGCGTTCGCTGCGTTCAAACAGGCTGCGGCCAGTCAGATGACGAAGCGCGCTGCGCGCGCACCCCAGGCGCCCTGCGCTACTCGGCGCCTCACACGCACGCCCCAGCCAGCCCGCCCACCCCGCAGCAGACACCGCCTGCCGCGCCGCCCAGCCCATGCAACAAGCAGCAAAGCCGCACCGACTCACGCCGCCACCTTCTCGAATGTCTTCCCCGTCCCGAAGTACACCTCCTGCACCTTGGGGTGGTCGCGGATCTCCGCCGGCTGGCCCTCTGCAATCAGCCGCCCGCGGGCGAGCACGATCATGCGGTCGGCGTAGGCGAACACCACGTCCATGCTGTGCTCGGTGAACAGCACCGCGATGCCGCGCTCGATCACCAGCCGCTTGGTCAGCGCCATCAGCTCGTTGCGCTCCTTCGGCGCCATGCCGGCGGTGGGCTCGTCCATCAGCAGCAGCTTGGGGGCGTTGGCCATCGCGATGGCCAGTTCCACGCGCTTCACGTCGCCGTAGGCCAGCACGCTGCAGGGGCGGTCGGCCTGCGCGGCCATGCCTACCTGCTGCAGCAGTGCCATCGCCTCGTCGCGCTTGTGCGCGGCGGCGCGGCGGAACATCGAGAAGAGCTTGCTGTCGGCCGAGATCAGCGCCATCTGCACGTTCTCGACCACCGTCAGCGAGCCGAAGGTCTCGGCGATCTGGAAGGTGCGGCCCACGCCCCTGTGCCAGATGTCGCGCGGCTTGCGGCCGATCAGCTCCTGGCCTTCGAGCAGGATCGAGCCGGTGTCGGCCTTCAACTGCCCGTTGACCATGTTGAACGTGGTCGACTTGCCGGCGCCGTTGGGCCCGATCAGCGCCAGCAGCTCGCCCTTGGCCAGCGAGAAGCTCACGCCGTCCACCGCGCGGTTGCCGCCGAACGACTTGCCGAGGTTGCTCACTTCAAGAAGGCTCATGCCACCGTCTCCTTCCTGCGGCTGTCGGCCAGTTGGCGGACGAAGCCCGCGATGCCCTGCGGGAAGGCCAGCACCAGCAGCAGGATGATGCCGCCGAGCAGCGCGCGCCAGTAGTCGGTGCTGCGGGCCACGGTGTCCTGCAGCCAGGTGAAGGTCACGGCGCCGACGATGGGGCCGGAGAGCGTCTGCAGCCCACCGAGCAGCACCATCACCAGCCCGTCGACCGAGCGGCCCACGGCCAGCGCGTCGGGCGAGATGCTGCCCTTGGAGAACGCGTACAGCGCACCCGAGAGCCCGGCGAACAGGCCCGCCACCACGAAGGCCGCCCACTGCATGCGCTTCACGTCGATGCCGATCGCGTCGGCGCGCAGCGGCGAATCGCGGCCCGCGCGCATCGCGTAGCCGAAGGGCGAGAAGAGGATGCGGCGCAGCGCCATCACCGCCGCGGCCACCAGCACCAGCGTCAGGTAGTAGTAGTGCACCTTGTCCGAGAGCCATTCGGCCGGCCACACGCCGGTGAGGCCGTTGCTGCCACCGGTGAAGTCGTCCCACTGGTAGCAGATGGACCAGACGATCTGCGCGAACGCCAGCGTCAGCATCGCGAGGTACACGCCCGACAGCCGCACGCAGAACCAGCCGAAGAGCAGCGCGCCCGCGGCCGCGGCCAGCGGTGCCAGCATGAGCGACAGCTCCATCGGCAGCCCGGCGCTGCGCACCAGCAGCGCGGCGCCGTAGGCCCCGAGGCCGAAGTACGCTGCGTGGCCGAACGAATGCATGCCGGCGGGCCCCATGATGAAGTGCAGGCTGGCCGCGAAGAGTGCCGCCGTCAGCAGGTCGATCGCCAGCACGGTGAGGTAGGGCGAATCGACCGTGGCGGCGGGCATCGCCAGCAGCACGAGCAGCAGCGCCACGCCGGCGATCTTCAGGCCCTGGCCGGCGGGGCGCAGCGGCGCCTCCGGCGGGCCGGCGTTGCGGCTGGATGCCTGCGGGCGGCCGAACAGGCCCCAGGGCCGCACCACCAGCACGATGGCCATCACCAGGAACTCGGCCACCAGCGTGAGCTTGGAGAACGAGAACGCGATGCCGAACAGCTCCACGTTGCCGATGCCGATGCACAGCGCCTTGATCTCGGCGATGAGCAGCGCGGCCACGTAGGCGCCGGGGATCGAGCCCATGCCGCCCACCACCACCACCACGAACGCGTCGCCGATCGTCAGCAGGTCGAGGCCGAGGTTGGCCGGCTCGCGCGGCAGCTGCAGCGCGCCGCCCAGGCCGGCGAGCATCGCGCCGAGCGCGAACACCGCGGTGAAGAGCCAGGCCTGGTTCACGCCGAGCGCGCCGACCATCTCGCGGTCCTGCGTGGCGGCGCGCACCAGCGTGCCGAAGCGCGTGCGTGTGAGCAGCAGCCACAGCAGGCCCAGCACGACCGGGCCGATGACGATGAGGAAGAGGTCGTAGGTGGGGAAGCGCCGGCCCAGGATGTCGATCGAGCCGGTGAGGCCGGGCGCACGCGGGCCGAGCAGGTCTTCCGGGCCCCAGAGCCACAGCGCGGCGTCCTTGATCACCAGCACCAGCGCAAAGGTGGCCAGCAGCTGGAACAGTTCCGGCGCCTTGTAGATGCGGCGCAGCAGCGTGGTTTCCACCAGCGCGCCGATGGCGCCCACCGCCAGCGCGGCCAGCAGCAGCGACGGCCAGAACCACGCGCTGCCGAGCTTGTCGGCCAGGGCATACGCGATGTAGATGCCCAGCATGTAGAACGAGCCGTGCGCGAAATTGACGATGCGCGTGACGCCGAAGATCAGCGACAGCCCCGCGCCGACCAGGAACAGCGACGACGCGCCGGCGAGGCCGTTCAGCAGTTGGACGATGAAGCCGGAAAAATCCATGGCGTGAGGCTGGCAGGCACGGCGGTTGGATGAAGCCATCCGCGCCGCCCGCGGTCAAGGCCCGGGCGGCGTGGCGGCAGGTCAGTGTCAGGCAGGGAGGGTGCGCGCTGTCAGTCGGCCGGGCGCATCTTCTTCACCTCGGCGTCGGACGGCTGGAACTTGGCGCCGTCGAAGTAGGTGTAGTCGACCATCACGCCCTTGCCGTTGTCGTTCTTCGTCTTGCCGACGTAGGCGCCGAGCGTGGACTGCTGGTCGATCGCGCGGTAGTGGAACTTGCCGAACGGGCCGGTGACCTCCAGGCCCTTGAAGGCGGCGATCAGCTTTTCCGTCTCCGTGCTCTTGGCCTTGGTGATGCCGGCGGCCAGCGACTTGATCATCGCGTAGCCCACCACCGAGCCCAGGCGCGGATAGTCCTTGTACTTGCCGTGGTAGGCCAGGAAGAAGGCCTTGTGCTCGGGCGTCTGGATGCCGTACCAGGGGTAGCCGGTCACGATCCAGCCGTTGGGCGTCTCGTCCTTCAGCGGGTCGAGGTACTCCGGCTCGCCGGTGAGCACGCTCACCACCTCGCGGCCCTGGAACAGGCCGCGCGTGTTGCCCTCGCGCACGAACTTCGTCAGGTCGGCGCCGAACAGCACGTTGAAGATCGCGTCGGGCTTGGCGTCGGCCAGCGCCTGCACCACGCTGCCGGCGTCGAGCTTGCCCAGCGGCGGCGCCTGCTCGGCGACGAACTCCACGTCCGGCTGCGCGGCCTTCAGCAGTGCCTTGAAGGTGGCGACCGACGACTGGCCGTACTCGTAGTTGGGGTACACGATGGCCCAGCGCTTCTTCTTCAGCTTGGCGGCCTCGGGCACGAGCATCGCGCTCTGCATGTAGGTGGAAGGGCGCAGGCGGAAGGTGTAGCGGTTGCCGCTCTGCCAGACGATCTTGTCGGTCAGCGGCTCCCCGGCCAGGTAGAAGAACTTCTTCTGCTTCGCGAAGTCGGTCAGCGCCAGGCCGGTGTTCGACAGGAACGAGCCCGACAGCACGTCGACCTTCTCGCGCGAGACCAGTTCCTCGGCCGCGCGCACCGCGTCGCCGGGGCTCGCGTTGTCGTCGCGGGTGATCAGCTCCACCTTCCTGCCCAGCAGGCCGCCGGCGGCGTTGATCTCCTCGACCGCGAGGTCCATGCCTTTCTTGTACGGCTCCAGGAAGGCGGGCTGCGCCTTGTAGCTGTTGATCTCGCCGATCTTGATGGTGGCCTGCGCCTGGGCGGCGGCACTCCACGCGGTGGCGGTGAGGGCGAAGCCGGCCAGCGCGAGGGCGCGGCGGGTCAGGGACGGAAAGGCCATCGGAGGACTCCTTGGTGTTTCGCGGAAGGTGGGTGCAGGAAAGGGCGGCGGGGGCTGCGCGTCAGCGCAATCCGTCGGTGCCCTGGATCTCGCTGGTCTTGAGGCCGCCGATGCGCGGCAGCGGCCGGCCGCCGGCGGTGACGACCACGGCGACGACGATCTCGTTGGCCCGCGGCGCATCGGTCACGCGGGCTTCCATCGCGTCGAAATGGCTGCGCACGTAGGCGGCGTCCTTGTGGCCGAGCGGCACGTCGATCGCGGTGCCGAGGCCGCCGCGCTTCTTGCTCGAAGGCACCAGCGCCGCGCCCTTCTCGACGGCCGCGCGCAGCGGTGCGCCGAGCTTGGGGTGCAGGATCGCGGCGGCGTGCTCCAGCTCGCCGGCCTCGCCGACGATCGCGGCCTTGCCGTAGCTTTCGGCCTGGCCGGGCGCGATGCCCAGCGCCTGCACGCACTTGCTGCCCAGCAGGCCCCCCAGCTCCTCGCCGATGGCCACCAGCTCGTCGAGCGATTCGGCGTAGCGGCCGGCGTAGGGGTTCTCGATCACGGCCATCGCCAGCGCCTTGCGCACCGGCGGCTCGACGGCCTGGCCCATCTCGATGCGGGTCTCGTCGACCTGGACGATCAGCTTGCGGATCTTGGCGGTCATCTCTTGCTCCGTTCGGTTCTTCAGCGCAGCCCGTTCCACTGCGCGATCTCGCTGGCCTTCAGGCCGCCCACGCGGGCATGCACGCGCGGGCCGGTGCTCATCACGAGGATGAACACCAGCTCGTCGGCCAGCGGCGCGCCGGGCACGCGCACTTCCATCGCGTCGAAATGGCTGCGCACGTAGCTGGCGTTGATATGGGTGAGCGGCACGTCGAGCGCGGCGCCGGGCGGGCCGACCTTCTTGGTCGACGGCACGATGGAAAGGCCGTTGGCCGGCTGACCCGTCGGTTTGTCCTGGGGCTTGCCCGCGGCGTAAGCGGCGCGGTCGCCCTTCCAACCGAGCAGCTCGCGCATCGCGTAGCCGCCCGGCACGTGCCACAGCGCGCCGTGCTCCAGCTCGCCGGCGGCACCGACGATGGCGCCCTTGCCGTAGCCCTCGATGCGCTCGGCGGGCACGTCCATCGCCGCACGCAGCTGCTCGGCCATCGAGATGCCGAGCGGCTGCAGCGCATCCATCATCGGCAGGATGTCGGCCACGTAGCGGCCGGCGAAGGGGTTGGTCAACACGGCCGCGATGGCACCCCGCCGCAAGGGCTGGGCGGCCACGGGGCCGAACTCGTGGTGGATGTCTTCCACCTGCGTGAACACGCGCCGGATCTCGATCATCGAAGCTTCCATCTGCGGTCGTTAAGCAAGTACTGAACCTGTGGCCAGCGGCCGCGCCGGCCGGGCCGAATCGTCATTGTCCACACCGACAAACCGGCCCTGGCACACCAGCATCGCGGCGTGGACGAGGCCGCGCGACTGCAGTTGCCGCGCCTTGTGGCGGCCGGCCTGCAGCGCTGCCGCCACCACGGCCGGCGGCAGCGGCGGCACGTCGACCGTGACGGGCCATTCGCCCAGGTCGGTGTCGTCCTTCAGCGTGCAGGCCGGGCGGCGCACGATGCCCGGGTGATCGGCGTTCACCGCGTTGGCGATCACGGTGGCCGCGGCGTCGGCCTCGGCCGCGGTGCCGGCCAGCACGGTCACGCTGTCGGCGATGCCGAGCGAGAAGCTGCGGCCGCGCCAGCCGCTGGTGGCCACGCCGCGCACCGGCATCGCGGCGTCGACAGTGAAGCGGGCGTCGGTTGCCGGCGCCGCGGTCGAGCACACGTCGAAGCGCGCCAGGTCGGCGAACAGGCCGACCCGCGCCTGCGCGCCGGGCGCCAGGTGCAGCGCGATGTCGCCGCCGTTGTTGACCCAGGCGCGCACGATGCCCGGCTGCTGGTAGCAGCCGATCAGCTCCTGCGCCACCGCGCCGGCCACGGCGGCCATCGGCGTGATGAAGCCGGCGCCCAGCGCGGCACAGGCCCGCCACATGCGCCGGGCGACGGGCCGCTGCAGGGGGCAGGGCATGCCGGCCTGCACCGGTTGCCGCAGCAGCGGCAGCTCAGCCACCAGTTCGCCCAGCACGGTGGTGAAGCGCCGCCATGCGGCCTCGTGCGCCGCGGCCACGGCGGCCTCCTCGCCCTCGGCCGCGATGACGAGGTCGATCGGACCATGCTGGTAGTGCAGCCGGCCCCCCGGCAGCACGCTGCGTTGCGCCTGCATCGTCACCCCAGCTGCGGCGGCTGGCCGACCGGCCACACGTTGGCCGGCGCGGGCGCGACGATGCGCCGCTGGGTGGGGGCGCCGTCGTGGTGCCAGGCGCCGCCGGCCAGCGCCTGCGGCAGCGTGCGCACGTGGTCCATGTGGCCGCCGAGCGCCTGGTAGTCGTCGAGCCGCATCGTGAACTCGATCGGCGCGACGATGGCGGGCGTGGGCACGGTGCCGAAGCTGTGGTCGGGCATGCGCATCACGTCGACCATCACCGTGATGCCGCCGCCGGCCCACACGTAGGCGGGTGCGCCGCCGCAGGTCACGTTGACGAGGGCGTTCTTGATCGAGCGCGTGAGCAGCACCGGGTTCTCGGTGACGCCCGCGCGCAGGCTGCCGCCGGCGCCGCCGAGGAAGAGCACCGTGGCCATCGAGGGCTCGCAGTTCTCGCCGATGCGGTCGACCACGCGCTGCACCTCGGCCGGCATCGGGGCCGGCTGCGGCACGAGCTGGTCGTCGAGCACGAACCACGCCGAATGCTCGCCGGTGGTGGAGGTCATCAGCAGCCGCAGGCCGGGCCAGGCGACGCCGGCGTCCCAGGTCTCGATGATGGACAGCGGGTCGGCGATGTCGGTGCCGCCCCAGCCGGTGCCGGGGTTGGCCACCTGGAAGTAGCGGCCCGGCGTGGACTTGCGGCCGCGGATCTTGAGGCCCGAGGCGCGCATGTCGAGGCACTTGCCGGCCTGGTGCTCGGTGAGCACGCCGGTGATGTGGTCGTCGACCACCACCACTTCGTCGCACTGCCCCCAGAACTGCTTGGCGAAGATGCCGATGGTGGCCGAGCCGCAGCCCACGCGCATGCGCTGCTCTTCCACACCGTTGACGATGGGGGCCTTGCCGGCCTGCAGCGTGATCTGCGCGCCGCCGTCGATCGTCAGCTCCACCGGCTGCTTGTTGCCGAGCGCCTGCATCATCTCGACCGTGACGCGGCCTTCCTTCTTGCTGCCGCCGGTGAGGTGGTGCACGCCGCCGAGCGACAGCATCTGCGAGCCGTATTCGGCGGTGGTGACGTGGCCCACCACCTCGCCGCGGCAGCGGATGTTGGCCTGCTCGGGGCCCAGCCAGCGGTCGGTGTCGATCTTCACCTTGAAGCTGCAGTAGCTGAAGATGCCCTCGGTGACGACGGTGACCATGTCGACCCCGTCGGCCTGCGAGGCGACGATGAACGGCGCGGGCTTGTAGTCGGGGTAGGTGGTGGAGGCGCCCACGCCGGTGACGAACAGCTCGTTGCCGGAGGGCGCCGCCTCGCCGGTTTCGGCGGCCTCGGCCGGCGCGCTGCCGTCGAGCGGCAGCGCCGGGGCGGGCGCATCGGCGGGCTGGCCGCGGCGCAGGAACAGCACCGGGTCGATGCGCACCAGCACGCCCTCGGTGTTGGCGTAGCGGTCGCACGCGCCCGTCTTGCCGGGGGAGATCTGGCACAGCACCGGGCAGGCGTTGCACTCGATCTTGCCGGCCGCCATGCGTTCGTTGCGGGGCCGGGCGCGGTCGAGCACCTCGGGCACCTGCGGCACCGCCGGCAGGTCGAGGCCGGGCAAGCCGTCGGTCTTGGTGTGTTCGTTCATGAGCCGTCGTTCGCTGGGTTCGTGGGCCTGGCTGTCACCGTGCATTCAGCGGGCACTGAATGCAAGCCGCGCGCCAGCATGTTTTCCTTGCGGCGCATCATGGGTGTATGTAGTATTCACTGAACATTGATGTAGTGCAGGCTACATCGGGAGCCGGGTTGGTGCAATCGGGCGAAGCGCGCACCGGCAGAGGGCAAAATCCGGGTCAGCCGCCGCTCTCCCACCTTCGAATTCCAACCATCCGAGCAGGATCTCTTGTCATGAGCGCTTTCCTCGAAGAAAAGGTTCTGTCCGTCCACCACTGGACCGACCGCCTCTTCACCTTCACCACCACGCGCGACACGGCGCTGCGGTTCTCCAACGGCCACTTCACGATGATCGGCCTGCGCGTCAACGGCAAGCCGTTGCTGCGCGCGTACAGCATCGTGAGCCCGAACTACGAGGAGCACCTCGAGTTCCTGAGCATCAAGGTGCCCGAAGGCCCGCTGACCTCGAAGCTGCAGCACGTGCAGGTGGGCGACACCATCATCGTCGGCAAGAAGCCCACCGGCACGCTGCTGATCGACTACCTGCTGCCCGGCAAGCGGCTGTACCTCGTGGGCACCGGCACCGGCCTCGCACCGTTCATGAGCATCATCCGCGACCCGGCCACGTACGAGAAGTTCGAGCAGGTCGTGCTGTTCCACGGCGTGCGCCAGAAGGACGAGCTGGCCTACCACGACCTCGTCGTCGACCACCTGCCCAAGCACGAGTTCCTCGGCGAGATGATCAGCCAGCAGCTGCTGTACTACCCCGCCGTCACGCGCGAGAGCTACCGCAACATGGGCCGCATCACCGACCTGATCGCGACCGGCAAGCTCTTCACCGACCTCGGCGTGCCCGACCTGAACCCGGCCGAGGACCGCGTGATGATCTGCGGCAGCCCCTCGATGCTGCGCGACCTGAAGCACCTGCTGGAAGAGCGCAAGTTCAAGGAAGGCAACACCACGACGCCGGGCGACTTCGTCATCGAACGTGCCTTCGCCGAGCAGTGAGCGGCGCGCGCTTGAACGGCTGACGAACGCGGAGCATCGACCGAGTGCCTAGCAAGACACGCCGCTCCGCAGCGCCGCCCGCGCGCCGCACGGCCGCGGGCGCCGAGCGCCCGCCCGGCGTGCGCGAACTGTCGGCCCGGGCCACGCGCGACAGCATCCTGCGGGCCGCCACCAAGGTGTTCGCGAAGCAGGGTTACGACGGCGGGAAGGTCGACCAGATCTCCAAGGCGGCCAAGTCGTACGACCGCATGATCTATTACTACTTCGGCAGCAAGGAAGGGCTCTTCGTCGCCGTGCTGGAGGAGTGCTACCGCCGCTTCAACGAGGCGGAGGAGGCCGAGCTGTCGCTCGACGAGGCGCAGCCGGCCGAGGCGCTGACGGCGGTCATCCGCTTCATGTGGCGCTACTACCTGAAGAACCCCGAGTTCATCGCGCTGCTGAACACCGAGAACCTGCACCGCGGCAAGCACATCGGCAAGTCGCTGCGGGCGCGGGAGTATTCGTCGCCGGCGGTGGACGTGATCGGCCGCGTGCTGGCCGCCGGCGCGCAGCAGGGGCTGTTCCGCGCCGAGCTGATGGCGCGCGACGTATATCTGATGATCGCCGGCATGGCGTACTTCTATTTGTCGAACCGCTACACGCTCTCGGCGTTCCTCGGCGAGGCGCTCGACAGCGCGGACGCGCTGGCGCACTGGGAGCAGTTCCTGATCGATGCCGTGCTGCGCACCGTGGCCGCCGTCGCGCCCGCGGCGCCGGCCGCCCCCGAGCGCGGCCGCGGCAAGCGGCTGGCCGCCGCCTGAAGGCGTTTTCCCCACCCCCAAGGAGTCCCTCGCATGGCAGACGTCGCCGCTGAAGCCCAATCCGGCAAGGTCGTGATCCGCAACATCGGGCTGCTGCTGTCCGGCGACCTCGACCAGCCGATCCTCGATGCCGACACGATCGTGGTCGACGACGGGCTGATCGTCGCGGTCGGCAAGGCCGCCGATTGCGACACCGAGGGCGCGAAGACCGTGATCGACGCGCGCGGCACCTGCGTCGCGCCCGGGCTGATCGACAGCCACGTGCACCCGGTGTTCGGCGACTGGACGCCGCGCCAGGGCCAGCTCGGCTGGATCGACTCGACGATGCACGGCGGCGTGACCACGATGATCTCCGCCGGCGAGGTGCACCTGCCGGGCCGGCCCAAGGACATCGTCGGCCTGAAGGCGCTGGCGATCACCGCGCAGCGGGCGTTCGACAACTTCCGCCCCGGCGGCGTGAAGGTGCTGGCCGGCGCGCCGGTCATCGAGAAGGGCATGACCGAGCAGGACTTCAAGGACCTGGCCGACGCTGGCGTCAAGCTGCTCGGCGAGGTCGGCCTCGGCTCGGTGAAGGCGGGCTACGAGGCCCAGCAGATGGTGGCCTGGGCGCGCAAGCACGGCATCCAGAGCACCATCCACACCGGCGGCCCGTCGATCCCGGGCTCGGGCCTGATCGACAAGGACGTGGTGCTGGAGGCCGACGCCGACATCATCGGCCACATCAACGGCGGCCACACCGCGCTGCCCGAGGCGCACGTGTGCGAGCTGTGCGAGAAGAGCACCCGCGGCATCGAGATCGTGCACAACGGCAACGAGCGCGTCGCGATCGCCGCGGCCAAGGCCGCGATCGAGCTGAAGTGCCCGCACCGGGTGATCCTCGGCACCGACGGGCCGGCCGGCTCGGGCGTTCAGCCGCTGGGCATCCTGCGGATGATCTCGATGCTGTCGAGCCTCGCGAACATCCCGGCCGAGCTGGTGTTCTGCTTCGCCACCGGCAACACCGCGCGCCTGCGCGGGCTGAACTGCGGGCTGGTCGAGCCCGGCCGGGCCGCCGATTTCGTGTTCATGGACCGTGCGCAGCACACCGCCGGCCGCACCCTGCTCGACAGCGTGCAGCTCGGCGACATCCCGGGCGTGGGCATGGTGATGATCGACGGCCTGGTGCGCTGCGGCCGAAGCCGCAACACGCCGCCGGCCACCGAGATCCCCGTCGTCGTCGCGCACTGACGGCGCCGCGCGGCTCAGTCGAGCAGCTCGGCGCGTGCACGCTCCACGTGCAGGCGCTCGATCGCATCGGCCGGCTCGCAGGCGGCGGCCTCCTGGCACAGGCGGTCGGCCTCGGGCAGGTGCTTCTCGCCCTCGAGCATCAACAGCGCCTTGGCGTACTCGAGGCGCGCGAGCGCGCTGTGGGGCGCCAGCTTCAGGGCCTGGCGCAGCAGGCGCAGCCCCGTCTCGATGCTGGCGCCCTGCGTGCGTCCCACCAGGGCGCCGACCTTGTCGATCACCTCCGCATGGAAGGCGCCGAGCACGATGTGCGCCTCGGCGTGGGCGGGCTGCAGGCGGAGCGCGGTCTCGAGGGCGGCCCGCACCTTGATGCCCAGCCCCTGCGCGATCGCCTTGCCGACGCTGATGCTCTGGCCGTAGCGGCCGAGGGCGCAGCCCATGAGGTAGTGCGCGTTGGCGTTGTCCGGCGCGGTCGCGGTCTGGGCTTCCGCGCGTTCGGCCGCCTGCCGGTACAGCGCCATCCGCACGCGCTCGCTGGGCTCCAGGTAGCCGGCGTAGGTGATCTGCGCCTTGTTGGCGGCCGTGATCCCGGCGCCTGCGGCGGCCAGGCCGGCATCGACCGCCTTGCGGAACTCACCGGCATGGAACCAACACCAGGCCTCTAGCACGGCCTCGTCCTGCGGCAGGGGCTCGGCGTCGCCGAGGTGCAGGCGCGGCCATGCGACGCGCAGCGACGCGAGGTCGAACGCGTAGAGGGGGTGGGGGAAGCCTGTCCACGGCGCCATGCGGGTGCTCTCTTCAATGCAGGTCCGCCGTGGGCCGCGGTGCCGCGCGGGCCTGCAGCTGCAGGCGGGCGCCTTCGCTCATGTACGGCTTGAGCAGACTCAGCAGATGGTAGACCGCGCGCGCCAGCGTCGCGTCGGCGCGGCCGGGCTCCAGGGCGCGGCGCGGATCGCGCACGTATTCATGGTCCAGCCAGTGGTTGAGCAGGACCACGGCGCATTGCACGAGCGGCGGCGTGTCCTGCGGCTCGATGTGCAGCGCGCCGGCGCGGACCAGGCCCTCCAGCACCGCCTCAACGGCGCGGGTCTTGTGCTGCAGCGCGGCCTGGAACTCGGCCTCGAGCGTGCGGTTGCGGGACAGCAGGTCGTTCAGGTCGCGGTAGAGGAAGCGGTACTGCCATGCGGTGCCGAAGAGCGCCTGGAAGAAGACCCAGGCCGCGTCCACGGAGTCGACGGCCGCGGCCCGCGGCAGCTGCTGCGCCATCGCGCGCTCGTAGCGGGCGTACAGCGCGTTGATCAGGGCTTCCTTGGCGGGATAGTGGTAGTAAAGGTTGCCCGGGCTGATGCCCAGCTCGGCCGCGATCAGCGTGGTGCTGACGTTGGGCTCGCCGAACCGGTTGAGCAGCTCCAGCGCCGCATCGAGGATGCGCTCGGCGGTGCGCCTCGGCTTCTTGGGGAGGGGCTGCATGGCGGGGCTCGGCGTGTGCGGCACACCCTAGCACCGGCCGGCGGGCTTGTTGATCGGGACAAAACCAGGGCAGCCCGCCGCCGGCAAGGGGATAGGGGGCTGCCTACAATCGCCGGCCCATGCCTGCCGTCTCCTTCCAGCACGTCGCCAAAACATACCAGGGAGCCCGCGGCAGCTTCCGTGCGCTCGACGACGTGAGCTTCGACATCGAGGCCGGCGAGTTCTTCGGCCTGCTCGGCCCGAACGGCGCCGGCAAGACGACGCTGATCAGCATCCTCGCCGGCCTCACGCGCGCCACCTCGGGCCGGGTCACCGTGATGGGCCACGACGTCGTGGCCGACTACGCCGCCGCCCGCAAGGCGCTGGGCATCGTGCCGCAGGAGCTGGTGTTCGACCCGTTCTTCAGCGTTCGCGAAACGCTGCGCATCCAGAGCGGCTACTTCGGCGTGCGCAACAACGACGCCTGGATCGACGAGCTGCTGTCGGGGCTGGGCCTGGCCGACAAGGCCGGCGCCAACATGCGGCAGCTCTCCGGCGGCATGAAGCGCCGCGTGCTGGTCGCGCAGGCGCTGGTGCACCGCCCGCCGGTGATCGTGCTGGACGAGCCGACCGCCGGCGTCGACGTCGAGCTGCGCCAGACGCTGTGGCAGTTCGTCGCACGGCTGAACAAGCAGGGCCACACCGTGCTGCTGACCACCCACTACCTCGAAGAGGCCGAGGCGCTGTGCCAGCGCATCGCGATGCTCAAGCGCGGGCGCATCGTCGCGCTCGACCGCACGGCCAACCTGCTGGCGGGCACCGCCAGCACCATGCTGCGCTTCAAGACCGACGACCCGCTGCCGCCCGACATCGCGTCGCAGGCGCGTGTCACCGGCCGCATCGCGCAGGTCACCGCGCACGACGCCGCGGAAGTCGAGCAGCTGCTGGCGCGGCTGCGGGCGGCCGGCGTCCGGGCCGAAGACCTCGAGATCGGCCGCGCCGACCTGGAAGACGTGTTCCTCGAGATCATGCAGGGCCCCGCGCGCACGGTCGAGCAGGTGGGGGTGGCGGTATGAGTGGAGCCCTTCTCGCGGGCGCGCGCACGCTGCTCTACAAGGAGGTGCTGCGCTTCTGGAAGGTGAGCTTCCAGACCGTCGCCGCGCCGGTGTTGACCGCGGTGCTGTACCTGCTGATCTTCGGCCACGTGCTGGAGGACCATGTGCAGGTCTATCCGGGCGTGGGGTACACCAGCTTCCTGATCCCGGGGCTGGTGATGATGAGCGTGCTGCAGAACGCGTTCGCCAACAGCAGCTCGTCGCTGATCCAGAGCAAGATCACCGGCAACCTGGTGTTCCTGCTGGTCACGCCGCTGTCGCACTGGGCGTGGTTCGCCGCCTATGTGGGGGCCTCGGTGCTGCGCGGGCTGGCGGTGGGCCTGGGGGTGCTGCTGGTGACCGTGTGGTTCGCGCCGCCGGCGTTCGCGCAGCCGGGCTGGATCCTGGTCTTCGCGGTGCTGGGCGCGGGGCTGATGGGCGCGCTGGGGCTGATCGCCGGGCTGTGGGCGGAGAAGTTCGACCAGATGGCGGCTTTCCAGAACTTCATCATCATGCCGATGACCTTCCTCTCCGGCGTGTTCTATTCGGTGCATTCGCTGCCGGGCATGTGGCAGACGGTCAGCCACCTGAACCCGTTCTTCTACATGATCGACGGCTTCCGGCGCGGCTTCTTCGGTGTGGGCGACGCCTCGCCGTGGCTCAGCCTGGGCATCGTCGCCACAAGCTTCGTCGCCGTCAGCGCCGTGGCGCTGCGGCTGCTCGCCACCGGCTACAAGCTGCGCGCATGACGACCGAGCCGATCGCCCTGCGCAAGCTGCCCTACGACCACGTGGCCCTGGTGCTGCAGGGCGGCGGGGCGCTGGGCTCCTACCAGGCGGGGGTGTTCGAGGGCCTCGCCGAGGCTGCCATCCTGCCGAGCTGGGTCGCCGGCATCTCGATCGGCGCGATCAACAGCGCGCTGATCGCGGGCAACGCGCCCGAGCGCCGCGTCGAGCGGCTGCGGGAGTTCTGGCAGACCGTGTGCACACCGGCGTTCGGCGCCCCCAGCGCGGAATGGCTGCAGACGACGGCCGAGCAGGTCGGCGGGCCGCTGCGGCTGGCGTTCAACGCGATGGAGGCCTCGCGCGCGATGCTGGAAGGGCAGCACGGCTTCTTCGTGCCCCGGCTCACGCCGCCGTGGTGGCCGCACCGCCCGTTCGGCGAAATGAGCTGGTACGACGTCTCGCCGCTGAAGTCGACGCTGGAGCGGCTGGTCGACTTCGACCGCATCAATGCCGGCGAGATGCGGGTGACCGTCTCGGCCGTCAACGTGCGCACCGGCAACTTCGAGCGCTTCGACAACACGCGCGGCGCCTGGAAGGGCCGGCTGCGGGCCGAACATTTCATGGCCTCGGGCGCGTTGCCGCCGGGGTTTCCGGCGGTCGAGATCGACGGCGAGTCGTACTGGGACGGCGGCCTGGTCTCCAACACGCCGCTCGCCGAGGTGCTGGCCGAAACGCCGCGCCTGGACACGCTCGCCTTCCAGGTCGACCTCTGGAGCGCGCAGGGGCCGCTGCCGGCGAACCTCTACGACATCGAGGAGCGGCAGAAGGACATCCGCTTCTCCAGCCGCACCCGGGCGGTGACGGACATGCTGGCGCGCGAGCAGAAGCTGCGTTCTCTGCTGCGGGGGGTGCTGGCCAAGGTGCCGCCCGAGGCGCGTGAAGGGTGCGAATGGTGCGAGGAGGCCGCCGCCGAGGCCTGCGACCGCAAGCTCAACATCGTGCAGCTCATCTACCGCGACAAGGAGTGGGACGGCCTCAGCAAGGACTACGAGTTCGGGCCGCTGACCATGCGCGAGCACTGGGCGAGCGGCCTGGACGACGTGCGGCGCACGCTCGCGCACGCCGACTGGCTGAACCCGCCCACGCCGAAGGCCGCCGTCGTCACCCACGACGTGCATCGCGACAACGGCGCCGGCGCGTCCCGCCGCCACAGGCGATAATCCGCACCGCCATGGCCGATCCCACCCCCCAGCAAGTCCGCGAGTTCATCGCCGCCGGCCTCTCCTGCGAACACCTCGACGTCGAAGGCGACGGCCGCCATTTCTTCGCGACCATCGTCTCGGCCGAGTTCGACGGCAAGAGCCGCGTGCAGCGCCACCAGCGGGTGTACGCCGCGCTGGGCGAGCGCATGCGCGAGGAGATCCACGCGCTGTCGATGAAGACCCTGACACCCGCCGAATGGCAGGTGCAGGCCGCCCCGCCCGCCGCCGAGCCCCACCGCCACTGACCTACACCCGCGGCATGCCGCGGGCGGCGGGCTGCGTCACCCCGTGATGGCCCGGCTGCCGGTGGCGGTGCCGCACCGCAAGCCCCTCCTCATGGACAAACTCCTCATCCGCGGCGGCCGCCCCTTGCAGGGCGAAGTGCGCATCTCCGGCGCCAAGAACGCCGCGCTGCCCGAGCTCTGCGCCGCGCTGCTCACCGCCGAGCCGGTGCGGCTGGCCAACGTGCCCAGCCTGCAGGACGTGGCGACGATGCTGAAACTCCTGCGCACCATGGGCGTGCAGGCCGAGCGCAGCGACGCGCAGCCCGGCGAGGTGCTGCTGGACGCCCGCGACGTCGCGACGCCGGTGGCGCCGTACGACCTGGTCAAGACCATGCGGGCGTCGATCCTCGTGCTGGGGCCGCTGCTGGCGCGTTTCGGCACCGCTACCGTGTCGCTGCCCGGCGGCTGCGCGATCGGCTCCCGGCCGGTCGACCAGCACATCAAGGGCCTGCAGGCGATGGGCGCGCAGATCGCCGTCGAGCACGGCAACATCATCGCCACCGCGCCGGCCGGCCGGCTGAAGGGCGCGCGCATCGCGACCGACATGGTCACCGTCACCGGCACCGAGAACCTGCTGATGGCCGCGGTGCTCGCCGATGGCGAAACGGTGCTCGAGAACGCCGCCCAGGAGCCGGAGGTGAGCGACCTGGCCCAGATGCTGGTCGCGATGGGCGCGAAGATCGAGGGCGTCGGCACCAGCCGGCTGCGCATCCAGGGCGTCGAGCGCCTGCATGCCCCGGCCGGCGGCCACCGCATCATCCCTGACCGCATCGAGACCGGGACCTTCCTGTGCGCCGTGCTGGCCACCGGCGGCGACGTGCTGCTGAAGGACACCTGCGCCAGCCACCTCGACGCGGTGATCGACAAGCTGCGCGAGGCGGGCGCCTCGATCGACCTCGGCGACGACTGGATCCGCGTGCGTGCCGGGGGCCGGCCCAGGGCGGTGGGCTTCCGCACCAGCGAGTACCCCGCCTTCCCGACCGACATGCAGGCGCAGTTCATGGCCGTCAACGTGGTGGCCGAAGGCGCCGCGGTGATCACCGAAACGATCTTCGAGAACCGCTTCATGCACGTGAACGAGATGCTGCGCCTGGGCGCACGGATCGAGGTCGACGGCCACACCGCGGTGGTGCAGGGCGTCGAGTCGCTGTCCGGCGCCACCGTGATGGCCACCGACCTGCGCGCGTCGGCCAGCCTGGTCATCGCCGGCCTGGTGGCGCAGGGCGAGACGCTGGTCGACCGCATCTACCACCTCGACCGCGGCTACGACCGCATGGAGCTGAAGCTGCGCAGCCTGGGGGCCGACATCGAGCGCGTCGGCGGGCAGCGGGGGGCGGCGGCATGATCACGCTCGCACTGTCCAAGGGCCGCATCTTCGACGAGACCCTGCCCCTGCTGAAGGCGGCCGGCATCGAGGTCACGGAAGACCCCGAGACCTCGCGCAAGCTGATCCTCGGCACCAACCGGCCCGACGTGCGCGTGGTGCTGGTGCGGGCCACCGACGTGCCCACCTACGTGCAGTACGGCGGTGCCGACCTCGGCGTGGCGGGCAAGGACGTGCTGCTGGAGCACGACGGCAACGGCCTGTACCAGCCGCTCGACCTGAACATCGCCCGCTGTCGCATGAGCGTGGCCACGCGCGCCGACTTCGACTACGCCGCGGCGGTCAAGCAGGGCTCGCGCATCCGCGTGGCCACCAAGTACACCACCGTCGCGAGCCAGCACTTTGCCGACAAGGGCGTGCACGTCGACCTGATCAAGCTCTACGGCTCGATGGAGCTGGCGCCGCTGACCGGCCTGGCCGACGCCATCGTCGACCTCGTCTCCACCGGCAGCACGCTGAAGGCCAACCACCTCGTCGAGGTCGAGCAGATCATGCCGATCTCCTCGCGCCTGGTCGTCAACCAGGCTGCGCTCAAGCTGAAGCGCGAAACCCTTCGTCCGCTCATCGACGCCTTCGAATCCGCCATCCGACCATGACACTCGCCCTGCGCCAGCTCGCCACCGCCGCCGCCGACTTCGAAGCCGAGTTCCAGCGCGTGCTGCACTGGTCGGCCGAGACCGACCATGCGATCGAGGCGCGGGTGGCCGAGATCCTGGCGGACGTGCAGGCGCGCGGCGATGCGGCGGTGCTCGAGTACACCGCACGCTTCGACGGCGTGCAGGCGGACACGGTCGCGGCGCTCGAGATTCCCCGCGGCGAACTGGAGGCGGCGTTCGAGGGCCTGCCCGAGGCCCAGCGCAGCGCGCTGGAGGCCGCGGCGCGCCGGGTGCGCGCCTACCACGAGCGCCAGCTCGAGGCCGGCGGCAGGAGCTGGAGCTACCGCGACGAGGACGGCACGCTGCTGGGCCAGAAGGTCACCCCGCTCGACCGCGTCGGCATCTACGTGCCCGGCGGCAAGGCGGCCTATCCGTCCAGCGTGCTGATGAACGCGATCCCTGCGCAGGTCGCCGGCGTCGGGGAGATCGTCATGGTGGTGCCGACGCCGGCCCGCAAGGACGGCCCCTCCGCCGACGCACGGGGCGAGCGCAACCCGCTGGTGCTGGCCGCCGCCTTCGTGGCCGGCGTGCACCGCGCGTTCACGATCGGCGGCGCCCAGGCGGTGGGCGCGCTCGCCTACGGCACCGCGACGATCCCCGCGGTGCACAAGATCACCGGCCCGGGCAACGCCTACGTGGCCAGCGCCAAGCGGCGCGTGTTCGGCACGGTGGGCATCGACATGATCGCCGGGCCGAGCGAGATCCTGGTGCTGGCCGACGGCACGACGCCGCCGGACTGGGTCGCGATGGACCTGTTCAGCCAGGCCGAGCACGACGAGCTGGCGCAGAGCATCCTGCTGTGCCCGGATGCCGAATACATCGGCCGCGTGCGTGCCGAGATCGAGCGCTTGCTGCCCGGCATGCCGCGCCGGGACGTGATCCGCGCCTCGCTGGAAGGCCGCGGCGCGCTGATCCACACCCGCTCGATGGAAGAGGCCTGCGCCATCAGCAACCGCATCGCGCCGGAGCACCTGGAGGTGAGTTCCTGCGATCCCCACCGGTGGGAGCCGCTGCTGCGGCATGCCGGGGCGATCTTCCTGGGCGCTTTCACCAGCGAGAGCCTGGGCGACTACTGTGCCGGCCCGAACCACGTGCTGCCCACGTCGGGCACCGCGCGCTTCTCCTCGCCGCTGGGCGTCTACGATTTCCAAAAACGCAGCAGCCTGATCGAGGTCAGCGAGGCCGGCGCGCAGACCCTGGGCCGGATCGCCGCGGAGCTGGCCTACGGCGAAGGGCTGCAGGCGCATGCGCAGGCGGCCGAGCTGCGCCTGAAGCGCTGACCGCCGTGCTCCGACCTTCGCCGCCCGCAACGCCTGCCTCCCAGAACGCATGAACACCTTGTCAGACCGCATCGCCCGTGTCCTGCGCCAGGACGTGCAATCGATGCACGCCTATGCCGTGCAGCCCAGCGCCGGCTTCGTCAAGCTCGACGCGATGGAGAACCCTTTCCCGCTGCCGCCGGCGCTGCAGCATGCCCTCGGCGAGCGGCTGGGCCGGGTGGCAATGCACCGCTACCCCGCCGGCCGCGTCGACGACCTGCGCGCGGCCCTGGCCCACCATGCCGGCCTGCCCGACGATTGCGCGCTGATGCTCGGCAACGGCTCCGACGAGCTGATCTCGCTGCTGGCGATGGCCTGCGACGTGCCGGGCGCGACGCTGCTGGCGCCGGTGCCGGGCTTCGTGATGTACGCGATGTCGGCGCAGCTGCAGGGCCTGCGGTTCGTCGGCGTGCCGCTGACGCCCGACTTCGAGCTCGACGAGGCCGCGATGCTCGCCGCGATCGAGCGGCACCAGCCGGCGCTGGTCTACCTGGCCTACCCGAACAACCCGACCGGCAACCTCTGGAACGACGAGGTGATCGAACGCATCATCCAGGCGGCGCCCGGCCTGGTCGTGATGGACGAGGCCTACCAGCCGTTTGCCGCACGCGACTCGATGGCGCGCCTGGCGCGCTGGCCCCACGTGCTGGTGATGCGCACGATGAGCAAGTTCGGCCTGGCCGGCGTGCGCATCGGCTACCTGATGGGGCGCCGCGAGTTGGTCGCCGAGGTCGACAAGCTCCGCCCGCCGTACAACATCAGCGTGCTGAACGCCGAGGCGGCCCTCTTCGCGCTGGAGCACGCCGACGAATACGCGCGCCAGGCCGCCACCATCCGTGCCGAGCGAGAGCGGCTGCTCGCGGCGCTCGCGGACATGCCCGGCGTGCGTGCCTATCCCAGCGAGGCGAACATGATCCTGACCCGCGTGCCGGACGCCGCCGCGGCGTTCGCCGGCATGAAGCGGCAGGGCGTGCTGGTCAAGAATGTCTCCGCGCTGCATCCGCTGCTGGACAACTGCCTGCGCCTGACCGTCGGCACGCCGGACGAGAACCGGCTGATGCTGCAAGCCCTGAAAGCGAGCCTGTAGAGATGAACACGACCCCGGCGCCCCGGGTGGCCGAAGTCACCCGCAACACCAAGGAAACGCGGATCCGCGTGCGCGTCAACCTCGACGGCACCGGCGAGGCCAAGCTCGCCACCGGCATCGGCTTCTTCGACCACATGCTCGACCAGGTGGCCCGCCACGGGCTGGTCGACCTCGACATCGAGTGTGAAGGCGACCTGCACATCGACGGCCACCATACCGTGGAGGACGTCGGCATCACGCTGGGCATGGCGGTGGCGCAGGCCGTGGGCGACAAGAAGGGGCTGGTGCGCTACGGTCACAGCTACGTGCCGCTCGACGAGGCGCTGTCGCGCGTCGTGGTCGATTTTTCCGGCCGGCCCGGGCTGCACCTGCACATCCCGTTCACCGCCGGCGCGATCGGCGGCTTCGACACCCAGCTCACCTACGAGTTCTTCCAGGGCTTCGTGAACCACGCACTGGTGTCGCTGCACATCGACAACCTGAAGGGTATCAACGCGCACCACCAGTGCGAGACGGTGTTCAAGGCCTTCGGCCGTGCGTTGCGCATGGCGATGGCGATCGATCCGCGCTCGGCGGGCGTGATCCCGTCCACCAAGGGGAGCCTGTAAGCCGTGGCCAGACTGATCGCCGTCGTCGACTATGGGATGGGCAACCTGCGCTCGGTGTCGCAGGCCGTCATGCATGTGGCGCAAGGGACCGACGCGAACGTCGTCGTGACCTCGCGGCCGGAGGAGGTGCGTGCCGCCGAGCGCGTCGTGCTGCCCGGCCAGGGCGCGATGCGCGACTGCATGCGCGAGCTGCGTGAGTCGGGGCTGCAGGAGGCCGTGCTGGAGGCGGCCGCCGGCAAGCCGCTGATGGGCGTGTGCGTCGGCATGCAGATGCTGCTCGACCACAGCGAGGAGCAGGATACGCCGGGCCTGGGGCTCTTCCCCGGGAACTGCCTGCGCTTCCGGCTCGATGGGCAGCGTCAGCCCGACGGCAGCCGCTACAAGGTGCCCCAGATGGGCTGGAACCAGGTTTTCCAGAAGCCGCATCCGGTGTGGGCAGGCGTGCCGGACGGGGCGTACTTCTACTTCGTCCACAGCTTCCACGCACGCCCCTCCGATCCGCATCACAGCGTCGGCGAAACCGAGTACGGCATCCGCTTTACCTCGGCGGTAGCGCGCGATAACATTTTTGCCACGCAGTTCCACCCCGAGAAGAGCGCTGCACACGGCCTGGCCCTGTACCGCAACTTCCTCCACTGGAAGCCCTGACACCCTTCTCGCGCAGGCATCCTCTGCGAAGCTCCCCTCCTTTTCATCCTCAGTTGAACCCGTCATGCTGCTCATCCCGGCCATCGACCTGAAAGACGGCAAGTGCGTGCGCCTCAAGCAAGGCGACATGAACGACAGCACCACCTTCGGCGACAACCCCGCCGAGATGGCGCGCCGCTGGCTGGACGCCGGTGCGCGGCGCCTGCACCTGGTCGACCTGAACGGTGCGTTCGCGGGCAAGCCGGTCAACGAGCCGGCGATCAAGGCGATCCTGGCGGAGGTCGGCGACGACATCCCCGTGCAGCTCGGCGGGGGCATCCGCGACCTCGACACCATCGAGCGCTACCTCGACGACGGCCTGTCGTACGTCATCATCGGGACGGCGGCCGTGAAGAGCCCCGGTTTCCTGAAGGACGCCTGCAGCGCCTTCGGCGGCCACATCATCGTTGGCCTTGATGCCAAGGACGGCAAGGTCGCCACCGACGGCTGGAGCAAGCTCACCGGCCACGAGGTGATCGACCTCGCGAAGAAGTTCGAGGACTACGGCGTCGAAGGCATCATCTACACCGACATCGGCCGCGACGGCATGCTCACCGGCGTGAACATCGAGGCCACCGTCAAGCTCGCGCAGGCGCTGACGATCCCCGTGATCGCCTCCGGCGGCCTGTCCGACCTCGCGGACATCGAGCGCCTGTGCGCGGTGGAAGGCGAGGGCGTCGAGGGCGTGATCTGCGGCCGCTCGATCTACACCGGCTCGCTCGATTTCGCCGAGGCGCAGCGGCGCGCCGACGAGCTCGGCGGCTGACGCGGCGCCGGGCCGCGGCGCCCGCCCGATAATCCGCCGCTTCCACTGTCCGCTGCCATGCTTGCCAAACGCATCATTCCCTGCCTCGACGTCACCGGCGGACGGGTCGTCAAGGGCGTCAACTTCGTCGAACTGCGCGACGCGGGTGATCCGGTCGAGATCGCCGCGCGGTACAACGAGCAGGGCGCCGACGAGCTCACCTTCCTCGACATCACCGCGACCTCCGACGGCCGCGACCTGATCCTGCACATCATCGAGGCGGTGGCCTCGCAGGTCTTCATTCCCCTGACGGTCGGCGGCGGCGTGCGCACGGTCGCCGACGTGCGCCGCTTGCTGAACGCGGGGGCGGACAAGGTCAGCTTCAACTCGGCCGCCGTGGCCGATCCCCAGGTGATCCGCGACGCCTCGGACAAGTACGGCTCGCAATGCATCGTCGTCGCGATCGACGCCAAGGCCCGGCCTGACGGCAGCGGCTGGGATGTCTACACCCATGGCGGCCGCAAGAACACCGGCCTCGATGCCGTGGCCTGGGCGAGGCAGATGGCCGACCACGGCGCCGGCGAGATCCTGCTGACCAGCATGGACCGCGATGGGACCAAGATCGGCTTCGACCTGGCCCTGACGCGGGCCGTCAGCGATGCGGTGCCGGTGCCGGTGATCGCCTCGGGCGGCGTGGGCGCGCTGGAGCACCTGGTCGACGGCATCCAGCAGGGCGGCGCCGATGCGGTATTGGCCGCCAGCATCTTCCACTACGGGCAGCACACCGTCGGCGAAGCGAAGGCGCTGATGCGCTCGCGCGGCATCCCGGTTCGCACATGACCGTCCGGCCGGCCGGACGCCGATCGCCGCCGCACGAGGTGCGCATCGTCGGCGGGCAGTGGAAGCGCAGCAAGCTGGCCGTGCTCGACAGGCCCGGCCTGCGGCCGACGCCGGACCGGGTGCGCGAGACGCTGTTCAACTGGTTGGGACAGGACCTCACCGGCTGGCGGGTGCTCGACGCCTTCGCGGGCAGCGGTGCCCTCGGCTTCGAGGCGGCGTCGCGCGGTGCGGCGGAGGTGACGCTGCTGGAGCGGGAGCGTGACCTGGTGCGGCTGCTGCGGCAGGCGCAGCAGCGCCTGGAGGCCGCGGCGCTGCGCATCCAGCAGGCCGATGCGCTCGCCTGGATGGCCCAGGCTGCGAAGGGCAGCTTCCATCTGGTACTGCTGGACCCGCCCTTCGAGGCCGGCCTCAGCGGGCCGGCGCTGGCCGCCGCGGCACCGCTGGTCGCGCCGGGCGGCTGGCTGTACCTCGAGTCGGCCGAAGCTGCGCCGCCACCGCCCGGCTTCAGCCTGCACCGCCAGTTGCGCGCCGGCGCGGTCCATGCCCACCTGATGCTGCGCGACCGCTAAACTGCGCCCCCCGCCGACCCTGCCGACACCGAGGAGTGCAGCGTGACTTCCGCGACCCGCCTGACCGCCGTCTACCCCGGCACCTTCGACCCGATGACGCTGGGGCATGAGGACTTGATGCGCCGCGCCAGCCGGCTGTTCGAGCGGCTCATCCTGGCGGTGGCGGCCGGCCACCACAAGCGCACGATGTTCAGCGTCGACGAGCGGCTGGACATCGCACGCGAGCTGGCCGCGCCGTATCCCAACGTCGAGGTGATCGCCTTCCGCGGCCTGCTGCGAGACTTCGTGGTGGAGAACGGCGGCACCGTGGTGGTGCGAGGCTTGCGCGCGGTGAGCGACTTCGAGTACGAGTTCCAGATGGCCGGCATGAACCGGCAGCTGATGCCCGACGTGGAGACGCTGTTCCTGACGCCCAGCGACCAGTTCCAGTTCGTCAGCGGCACCTTCGTGCGTGAAATTGCCACCCTTGGCGGTGATGTCTCCAAGTTCGTGGCACCCTCCGTGCTCGAGAGGCTCAAGACCCGCGTGGCCCAGCCCCGGGAATAGCGAAGGACAGGCAGGCCGCCATGGCACTGATGATCACCGACGAATGCATCAATTGCGATGTGTGCGAGCCCGAGTGCCCCAACCAGGCCATCTCGATGGGCGAGGCGTTCTATGTGATCGACCCTGGCCGCTGCACGGAGTGCGTGGGCCACTTCGACGAGCCGCAGTGCGTGCAGGTGTGCCCCGTCGAATGCATCCCGGTGAATCCGCAGCACGAGGAGTCGCGCGAGTCGCTGTGGTCCAAGTACCGGCGGCTGCAGGCCGAGGCTGCGGCGGCGGCCGGCTGAGCCGGGCGCATCGGCGCCTCGCGCGCCGCGATCTCAGGCGGCTTCTTCCCGGGCGGCTCGCTTCTTTTTCGAGCCTGTCGGGCGTTTCGGCTTCTTGGGCTTGGCCGAAGGCGACTTGCGCCAGGCGTCGGTGGTCGATGCCGAGGGTTGTGTCTCCGGTACACCCCGGATCGCCACGGCCCGCTGGCCACGCAGTGCGGCGGCGTCCCGGGCCTCGCGTTCCAGGCGCTCATGCCGCAGCTGCTGCGCATGGTCGGCCTCGCGAGCTGCGGTCTGCTCGGCCTCCCGGCGCTGGGTGTCGCTGCGGCGATCGTCCGCCGTGATGGGCACGCCGTCCGCGCAGGGCTGCTGGGCATATACGTTGCGCTCCGGCCCGCAACGGTAGATCGGCTGGGCGCCCACCGGGCCGAGGACACCGACCAGCGCCAGCAGCGCCAGATTCCTGATCCTCGTCGACGGCGGGCTGCAGTTCATGGGGACTCTCCAGGCTCGGGGGCGGGGCCTGCCGCGGGCGCCGGCTTCGGGGGCTTGGGACGCGGCGGCTTGGCGTGGATTTTGATCATTGCGCGCTCCATTTCGCCGGTCACGAGCAGATCGATCGCCTCGATCGATTTCGTGACGCATTGCTCGATCGCCTCGCGGTCCGTGGGTGACGGCTTCTTCAGCACGTAGTTGACGACCTCCGCCTTCACGCCAGGGTGCCCGATGCCCAGCCGCAGTCGCCAGAAGTTGGGGCTGCCCAGCTGCGCGATCATGTCCCGCAGCCCGTTGTGCCCCGCGTGGCTGCCGCCCTGCTTGAGCTTCATCTGTCCCGGCAGCAGGTCGAGTTCGTCATGCGCGACGAGGATCTCTTCCGGCGCGATCTTGAAGAACCGAGCCAGCGCGGCGACCGACTTTCCCGACAGGTTCATGTAGGTCTGCGGCTCGAGCAGCCAGATCGGTCCTTCGACGCCCGGCAGCGGCCGGTTCACGCGTGCTACCAGCCCGTGGTAGCCCCGCTCGGGCTGCAGCGTCGTGTTGAAGCGCCGAGCCACGGCGTCGATCCACCAGAAGCCGGCGTTGTGGCGGGTGGCGTCGTATTCCGGACCTGGATTGCCCAGGCCGACGAGCAGTTTGATCATCGTCATGAAGGAGTTGGAAGGCCGGAATGAAAGAAGCCCCGCGCGGGCGGGGCTTCGAGGCAGAGCAGATGCGCTGGCGACCGCGGCCGCCGCAGCTTACTTCTGGTTCTGCTTTTCGTTCTTCTTGGCCTTGCCCTTGGCGGGCGCGGCCACGACCGGGGCGGCGATGACTTCTTCTTCGACCACCGGCACCGTCACGGCGGCGATCACCGGGTTCTTCTTGCCACGCAGCACGACCTTGACGTTCTTGTCGAGCTTCAGGTCGTTGACGTGCAGCGACTGGCCCTTCTCCAGCGTGCCGAGGTCCACCGTGATGTGCTCGGGCAGCTGGGCGGCCAGGCACTCGATCTCGAGTTCGGTGGCCACGTGGTTGATCAGCAGCTTGTCGGTCTTGATGGCCGGCGAGTTTTCTTCATTGATGAAGTGCAGCGGCACCTTCTTCTTGATGCGGGTGCGCTCGTCGACGCGCTGGAAGTCCACATGCAGCACGATCTGCTTCCAGGGGTGCATCTGGAAGTCGCGCAGCAGCACCTTCTGCGTCTGGCCGCCGAGTTCCATCTCGAGGATCGACGAGTGGAAGGCTTCCTTCTTCAGCGCGAAGAAGAGGGCGTTGTGATCGAGCTCGATCTGCGCCGGTTCACCGGCGCCGTAGACGATGCCCGGCACCTTGCCGGCGGTACGCAGGCGGCGGCTCGCTCCGGTCCCCTGCAGCGTGCGCTCGAAAGCGACGAATTTCATGGTTTCACTCCAGAAAGTGAGGGCGCCCGCGACCAGGCGCCCCGGTTGAGCAGGCCCTGGAGGGCACTGCGGCGAAGCGGATCAGAAGTTGCTGTTCTGTTCCGCGAAAAGCGAGGTGACCGATTCACCGTCGGAGATGCGGCGGATCGTCTCGGCGAACAGGAAGGCCACCGAGAGCTGGCGGATCTTCTTGCAGGCCTGGCCGGCCTCGGACAGCGGGATGGTGTTCGTGATCACCACCTCGTCGAGCTGGGAGTTCTGGATGCGGTCGATCGCCGGGCCGGAGAACACCGCGTGCGTGCAGTAGGCGTAGACGCTCTTGGCGCCGCGCTCCTTCAGCACCTCGGCGGCCTTCACCAGCGTGCCGGCGGTGTCGATCATGTCGTCCATGATCACGCAGTTGCGGCCTTCGATCTCACCGATCACGTGCATGACCTCGGAGACGTTGGCCTTCGGGCGACGCTTGTCGATGATGGCAAGGTCGCAGCCGAGCTGCTTGGCCAGTGCCCGTGCACGCACCACGCCGCCGACGTCCGGCGACACGACCACGAGGTCGGGGTAGCGCTTGGCCTGCACGTCGGCCAGCAGCACCGGCGAGGCGTAGATGTTGTCGACCGGGATGTCGAAAAAGCCCTGGATCTGGTCGGCGTGAAGGTCCATTGTCAGCACACGCTCGACACCCACGGTTTCCAGCAGGTTGGCGACGACCTTCGCGCTGATCGGCACGCGGGTGGAGCGCGGGCGGCGGTCCTGGCGGGCATAGCCGAAGTACGGGATCACGGCGGTGATGCGGCGCGCGCTGGCGCGCTTCAACGCATCCGTCATGATCAGGAGTTCCATCAGGTTCTCGTTCGTCGGGGCGCAGGTGGACTGCACGACGAAAACGTCGCGGGCACGGACGTTCTGCTGGATCTCGACCGTCACTTCCCCGTCGGAGAAGCGGCCGACACTGGCCTTGCCGAGCTCCGTGCCGAGGTGGGTGGCGATTTCCTTGGCCAGCACGGGGTTCGCGTTCCCCGTGAAAAGCATGGTGTTGAAAAGCACGGCGAACCCTGGCGGCGGCGGATGAACAGGACGGCGATCAGTGGATGATCAAATGGTTTGGCAGGGGAGGAAGGACTCGAACCCTCGCATGTCGGAATCAAAATCCGATGCCTTGACCAACTTGGCGACTCCCCTACACAGGAAGCAGCTTGCGCTGCTCCCTTGAAACTCAATCTGCCCAGCCCCGCAGCGGGTGGCTGGCCAGACTTCGGCATTCCCGTCCCACCCAGTCTGCCGGAAGGTCCGTCAGATCGATCGCCAAAGGCGGGGCGTTCTTGCCTGCATCCACCCTCGCAAACACTGCGCTGCCTGAGCCCGTCATCCGGCTGTTGCCGTAGCGGTCTACCAGCCACCGCGCCACCTGGGCCACTTCGGGGCAACGCGCTTCAGCCGGGGGCTGCAGGTCGTTGTGGCCGAAGCCGGTATCTGCAAGAGAGCCTCGGAGTATAGCCAGCTTTGTGTCGCGTGTCAGCAATGGATGCGCAAAGATTTCTGCGGTGGCGATCGAAGCCTGTGGTTTGACCACGACAAAGCGCTGTGCCGGCACGTCGATGGGATGGAGCACCTCCCCGATGCCTTCGACGAGGGCGTTGTCGCCGCCGACGAAGAAGGGCACGTCCGCGCCCAGTTCGGGCGCCAGCGCCAGCAACCGCTCGCGCGGCCAGCCCAGCCCCCAGAGGCGGTTGAGCGCGAGCAGCGTGGTGGCCGCGTCGGAGCTGCCGCCGCCCATGCCCGCACCCCAGGGCACCTGCTTGTCGACCGAGATGTCTGCGCCCAGGGTGCAGCCGCTGCGGGCCTGCAGGAGGCGGGCCGCGCGCAGGCTCAGGTCGTCCGCCGGCAGCGCGGGGCCGAGGTCGTGGCGCTGCAGCCGGCCATCGCTGCGGCGCTCGAAGTGCAGCGTGTCGCACCAGTCGATCAGCACGAAGACCGACTGCAGCAGGTGGTAGCCGTCGGCGCGGCGGCCGGTGATGTGCAGGAAGAGGTTGAGCTTGGCCGGGGCCGGAACGTCCAGCAGGGAGGCGGGCACGCTCATGGCACGGCGGCGCTGCGATCGAGCCTCACGCGCACGGTGGTGGCCGGCGGCTGGGCGCGGCGCGCGGTCAGCCAGCCTTCGGCGTAGCGGCTCAGGTCGATCTGCCAGCCGAGCTGCTCGAAGCCGGCGTCGTTGGCGTGGCTGACGGCGGCGGCCCAGGGCCGACCTCGCAGCCATTCGATCAGTGCCGCCAGCGGCAGGGGTTCGCCCAGCATCTCCTGCGACATCGCGTCCAGGCTGTCGAAGCGCCGCGTGCCCTGGGTGGTCAGCAGTTCGGCCTGCCCCTGCTGCCAGCGCGCCTGCGCGAGCGTGTTGCCCAGCGGGCCGCTGAGGTTGAGTTCGCCGAGCGCGGCGTCTCCGCGCAATTCGAACTGCGCGCTGACGTTGCGGGCGTCGCCGGGCCGGTCCGCGGGCTCGGCGATCTGCACCGCCAGCCGGCCGCTGATCGAGCCGTCGCTGCCTGCGTCGTCGCGCAAGGTGGCGCAGCCGGCCAGCCAGGCCAGGGCGAGCAGGCCAAAAGCCGCCCGCGCCTTCAAAGGTCCACCTTCAGCCGCGCCAGCGTCTCGCGCAGGACTTCGTTGTCCGCATCGCGCGCCTGCGCCTCGCGCCACAGGCGGCGGGCTTCTTCCTGCTCGCCCTGCGACCACAGCACTTCGCCGAGGTGGGTGGCGATCTCGGGGTCGGGGCGGGCGCTGAACGCCGCGCGCAGCAGGCGCAGCGCCTCGGCGCGGTTGCCCAGCCGGTACTCGACCCAGCCGAGGCTGTCGGTGATGAAGGGGTCGCCGGGCGACAGCGACAGTGCCTTCGCGATCAGGTCACGCGCCTCGGGCAGGCGCTGGTTGCGGTCGGCCAGCGAGTAGCCGAGCGCGTTGTACGCGTGTGCATGGTCGGGCTTCAGGTCGATGACCCTGCGCAGCAGCTGCTCCATCTCGTCGGTGCGGCCGACCTTCTCGGCCATCATCGCCTGCTCGTACAGCAGCGTGACGTCGTCGGGCTGGCGCACGTTCGCCGCCGCCAGCACCTCATGGGCCTCGCGCCAGAGCTTCAGTTCGCGCAGCATGTGCGATTCCGCCAGCACCTTGGCGCGCGCGTCGTCCGGCTGGCGTTCGGGGGTGGCGCGGATCATTGCGCGCGCCTCGGCCACGCGGCCCTGGCGCGCGACGAGCATCGCGCGGCGTGCCTGCACCTCCAGCGCACGCTGCGGGCTGTCGGCCTTCGACAGCCAGGCCTCGGCCGCCTGCAGGTCGCCTCGCTGCTCCGCCACCTGCGCGAGCAGCAGCCACGCCTGCACGAGGTCGCCGTCTTCCCCCGCCGTCGCCGGATCCTCGTCGGTCTCGATGACGGACGGATCGTGGACCTCGGGCGCCTTGGCGGCGTCCGGCGGCGGCGCCGCCTGCCGCAGCGCGACGAAGCGCTCCAGCGCTTCCTGGGCCTGCTGCGGGTGGCGCAGCTCGAGGTGCAGCGCACCCAGCGTCAGCCAGGGCGCCGCCACCTCGGGCTGCGCGCGGGTGACGATCTCGAGTTGCGCCACGGCGTCGGCGTAGCGCTGCGCGCCGCTGAGCACCCGCACGTAGGCCAGCCGCACGGCGGGCTCCGCCTTCGGCTGCTGCAGGTAGTTCTCGACGATGCGCTGCGCATCGGGCTGGCCGGGCAGCAGCTCGAGCGCGAGCAGCGCGGGGCCGGGCAGGGTCGGGTCGTCGACCTGGGCCCGGCGCGCCAGCGTCAGGGCGCGGGGGGCATCGCCGGCGGCGAGCCAGGCGCGGCCGAGTGCGACGCGGGCTGCGCTGCGCGTGCCGACGGCATCCAGGTAGGGCGGCAGGATCTGCTCGAAGAGCTCCACGACCTGCTTGCGGTCGGGTGCGCGCTGGAAAAAGCGCGGCATCGACGCGATCATCCCCGGCTGCTCGACGACGGGCGTCTGCGCCAGCAGGGTGCGCAGCGGCTCGGCCACCTCCGCCTGCCGGTTCATCGCCATCAGCAACTGGATCTGGTAGCGCAAGGCCTCCGCGGATTCGGGCAACGCGGTGTTCCAGGCCTTGGCGGCCGTCAGCGCCTGGTCGCCCGCACGGGCCTGCAGCGCAATTTCGACCGCGCGGCGGAACAGCTGCTCGTCCCGCGAGCGACGCGCGGCATCGAGCAGCACCTGGTAGGCCGTGCCGGCCTGGCCGCTGCGCAGTTCGATCTCGCCGACCAGCAGCTGATAGAACAGCGGCGCATCCAGCGTCGAATTGACCGGTGGCGCGGAGGCTGCGGCGGCAGGGGGGGCGGGAACCGTCTGGGCCTGTACGGCACCGGCGGCGAGCAGCGCGGCGACGAGGGCGTGGCGGGTTGCGGCACGCCACCGCGGTGAGAGGGCAAGCATCGCAACTCCTTGAGCGGGCGGATTCTAGACATGCGCGTGTCAACGCTCGGTGAAGGGCGGGGCGCTCCACAATTCCGGCATGCCTGAAATGCCGGAAGTCGAAGTCACCCGCCGCAGCTTCGCGCAGCGCATCGCCGGCGCCCGCGTGCAATCGCTGCGCCTGGGGGCGCCGCTGCGCTGGCCTCTGGGGCGTGAACCCGCCGAACTCGTCGGCGCCACCGTGGGCGAGACCCTGCGGCGAGGCAAGTACCTGTGGCTGCCGCTGGCGCTGCCGGAGGAGCCGGCGGGGGGGCTGCTGCTGCACCTCGGCATGTCGGGCTCGCTCGCGTTCACCGCGGGCGAACCGGCTGCGGCGGGGCGGCACGACCACTTCGATCTGCACACCTCGCTGGGCCTGCTGAGGCTGACCGATCCCCGGCGGTTCGGCGCCGTCGTCTGGGCGCCCGCGCTCGACGGCGGCATGGCCGCGCGGCTGCTGGCCGGCCTCGGGCACGAGCCGTTTGACGAGGCGCTGACGCCGGAGCGCTTCCATGCGGCGCTGCAACGCCGCCGCACGCCGATCAAGGCGGTGCTGCTCGCAGGCGAGGTGATCGTCGGTGCCGGCAACATCTACGCGTGCGAGGCGCTCTTCGAGGCCGGCATCGATCCCCGGCTGCCTGCCGATCGCATCAGCCGTCCGCGGGCGGCGCGGCTGCTGGCGGCCGTGCGCCAGACGCTGGCCAGCGCGTTGGCGCTGGGCGGCTCGACGCTGCGGGACTTCCGCGATGCCCACGGCATGGACGGCCAGTTTCAGTTGCAAGCGCGTGTGTACGGGCGCGAGGCCCAGCCCTGCCCCCGTTGCGCAGCGCCGGTCCGGCGGCTGGTGCAAGCCCAGCGCTCGACCTTCTTCTGCGCCGCGTGTCAAAAGCGGTAGCACGTGGGCGGCCGTGGCGCCGCAGGCGGCGTTCGGCCATGCGCTAGCATCGACCGATGCCTGCTGCCCGGCCGTCCGGGCCGCGCCAGCCGGCCCTTCCCCCGCTTGCCAGCCCGTTCGCACTGCCCCACGCCGCATGGAATTCACCTTTGCCCGCCACCTCGATGCCCAGGCCGATTGGCGGCAGGGCCTGGAGCAGCAGGCGGTCGCCTTCCAGGAAGCGCTGGCCGCGGACGGCCTGCTCGATGCCAGCCTGTCGCAGGTGCTGGCCACCCTGCGGGCGCGCTTGGCCGGCGAGCAGCTGGTGGTGGCGTTCGTGGCCGAGTTCTCCCGGGGCAAGTCGGAACTGATCAACGCCATCTTCTTCGCGGACACCGGCCGCCGGATCCTGCCGGCGTCGCCCGGCCGCACGACGATGTGCCCGGTCGAGCTGGGCCACGACGCAGCGCTGCCGCCGCTGCTGGCGCTGCTGCCGATCGAGACGCGCGGCGACGCCACGCCGCTGTCGGAGCTGCGCGCGCAACCCGCGCTGTGGCAGCGCATGCGCCTGGATGCCGACGCGCCGGAGCGCATGGCCGAGGCGCTGCAGGAACTCACCCGGACCAAGGCCGTGCCGCTCGCCGAGGCAAGGGCGCTGGGCCTGGTGCCGCACGAGGAGGATGCGCAGGAGGGCAGCGGGCTGCCGACGCGGGCCGACGGCCTCGTCGAGATCCCCGCGTGGCGGCATGCGGTCGTCAACTACCCGCATCCGCTGCTGCGCCGCGGACTGATCGTGCTAGACACGCCCGGCCTGAATGCCGTGGGCGCGGAGCCGGAACTCACGCTCTCCCTGCTGCCCAGCGCCCATGCGGTGGTGTTCGTGCTGAGTGCCGACACCGGCGTCACGCAGTCCGAGCTGGCTGTCTGGCGCGATCACCTCGGGGGGCTGGGCGCGGCGCGCTACGTCGTGCTCAACAAGATAGATACGCTGGCCGATCCGCTGCTGCCGCCGGATGCGGTGCAGGCGCAGATCGACCGCCAGTGCGCCACCGTCGCGCAGACCCTCGACGTGCCGGTGTCGGGCGTCTTCCCGCTGTCGGCCCGCCAGGCGCTGACCAGCCGCATCGAGCCAGCGCAGGCCGACGATGCCGCGGGCGGCCTGCCGGCGCTGGAGGAGGCGCTGGTCGACCGGCTGCTGCCGCGCCGGCACGAGGTACTGGCCGGACTGGTCTGCGATGGCTGCACCACCGTCGAGACGCAGGCCCTGCGGCGGGTGGCCGACCAGCGCCGCCAGCTCCACGAGCAGCTCCAGGAGTTGCGCGACGTTCGCGGCAAGAGCGCGGCCAAGGTCCAGTGGACGATCGACCGCCTCGACGCCGAAGCACAGGAGTTCGAGCGCTGCACCTCGCGCCTGGCCGCGCTGCGCTCGGTGCAGGGCCGGCTGGTCGGCGATGTGGCGCGGCTGCTGTCGGCCGAGCGGCTGCGCGAGGAGGTTACCCGCATGCAGTCGGAGGCCACGGGGCGGCTACTGAACCTCCATGCCCGCAAGGCGTTCGCCGCGCTGTGCGTACGGCTGCGCATGCTGCTGCACCGGGCCGCGGACCAGGGCGCCGAGATGCAGGCCATGCTCACCGCCAGCTACCAGCAGCTCAACAGCGAATTCGGCTTCGCGCTGGCGCCGGGCGCGGCACCCTCGCAGGGCCAGGCGCTGGCGGAGATCGACCTGATCGAGCGCAACTACGGCCGCTACCTGGGCCTGCCCTATGCGTTGCGGCTGGGCGACGGCCGGCAGATGGACCAGTTCCGCCGCATGCTGCTGTCCAAGCTGGAGGTGATCCTCGAACAGGCCGTCGGCGATCTGCAGCGCTGGAGCCACACCGCGACGACGCAGGTCGATGTCCAACTGCGCGACCGGCGCCGGGCGTTCCAGCGCCGCCGCGAGACGCTGGAGCGTGCGCACGGCGCGGCCGGCGAACTGGCGCAGCGGATCACCGAGCTGGAGGCACAGGATCTGCATTGGCAGGCGGTGGGCGAGCATGTGCAGGCCCAGGCGGCGTTGCTGCGCGAGCGGGCGCGGCACCTGTCGGCGCCGGTCGACATCCCGCTGGCCTTCGCCGACGAGAGCCCGCCGCCGGCCCGCATGCCCCCGGTGCGCAGCGAACACAGCCAAGCGGTCGCCGGGTGAGCGCCGTCGTCGACCCCGCCGCCGCCGGCGCGCTGCCGCCGGGCGGCATCGCCGAGCGGGTGGTCGCTTGGCAGCGCGCCCATGGCCGCCATGGCCTGCCCTGGCAGGGCACCCGCGACCCCTACCGCGTGTGGCTCTCGGAAATCATGCTGCAGCAGACGCAGGTCAGCACGGTGCTGGCCTACTACCCCCGGTTCCTGGACCGGTTCCCGGACGTCCGGGCGCTGGCGGCCGCGCCGCTGGACGACGTGCTCGCGTTGTGGAGCGGGCTGGGCTACTACAGCCGCGCCCGCAACCTGCACCGTTGCGCGCAGGCGGTGGTGGCGGTGCACGGCGGCGCATTCCCCGCCAGCAGCGCGTTGCTGGCGACCTTGCCCGGCATCGGCCGGTCGACCGCGGCCGCCATCGCCGCCTTCTGCTTCGGGGAACGCGCGGCCATCCTCGACGGCAACGTCAAGCGGGTGCTGTCGAGGGCCCTGGGTTTTGGCGGTGACCTGGCGCTCGCCGCCGAGGAGCGCGCGCTGTGGCGCGAGGCCGAGGCGCTGTTGCCGGCCACCGGCGTCGAGGCCTACACGCAGGGCCTGATGGACCTCGGCGCGGGCGTGTGCAGCGTGCGCCGGCCGCAGTGCCTGCTGTGCCCGCTGCAGCCGGTGTGCGTGGCGCAGCGCGAAGGCCTGCCCGAGCGCTATCCGGTCAAGACACGCAAGCTCAAGCGCGGCCGGCGCAGCAACGCGCTGCTGTGGCTGCAGCAGGGCGAGCGGGTGTGGCTGGTCCAGCGCCCCGCGACCGGCGTGTGGGCCGGGCTGTGGAGCCTGCCGCTGTACGACGAGCTTGCGCTGCCGATGGCGCACAGCCGGTCCTGGCCAGGCCAGGGTACGGCGCTGCCGGCCTTCGAGCATGTGCTGACGCATTTCGACTGGGCACTGCAGCCGTGGCAGCACGTGCTGCCCGCGGCACTGCAGGGGCCGGCGCTGGCGGAGATCGAGTCGGCCTTGCCGGCGGGCCGGTGGTTCACGCGGGCCGAGGCGCTGGGGCTGGGGCTGCCGGCACCGATCCGCAAGCTGCTCGCCGCGGCGGCGTAGCCGCGCCATTGTCAGCCGTCGACCACGCCCTGGTTGCGCAGGAACTCGTCGACCAGCCGCAGCCGCGCGAGCGGGTCGTCGAGCACCATCAGGCGCTGCTTGGCCGCCAGCGAGACCGGCAGGATCTCGCACCACCGGTTGGCGACCCAGCCGGCCTCGTCGAAGCGATAGGGCGGAATGAAGGGCTCCGCCCCTTGCCGGCGCATCGCGTCGATCGCCTCGCGCAGCGATTTCACGCTGGCCTGCAGGTCATCGGGCGGCGGCAGCCGCTCGTCGTCGGGCAGCGGCGAGACGTCCGCGAGCCACAGCCCGTCGGCCTGCTGGCTGCGCTCGCCGAGCGAAAACCGCTGCAGTCCGCTGCAGCGGATGTGGAGGATGCCGGCCTGGTCCGCATCCACCTCATCGATGCGGGCCAGGACGCCGGTGTCCTCGAAGCGCACGCGCCCACCCTCGGCGGCCTTTTCCTTGCGGTGCACTTCGCCCCCGGCCGTCAGGCACACGACGCCGAACGGGCAGGCCTGCCGCAGGCAGTTGCCCACCATATCGAGGTACCGCGCCTCGAAGACCTTGAGGTTGAGCCGCCCGCCGGGGAACAGCACCGTCTGCAGCGGAAACAGCGGGATGGCGTCGTTCACTCGCGTGCGTCCAGTTCGCGGTGGCGCAGCAGCGTGGCGCTGCGTGCGGCGAATCGGCGGGAGAGCTGTTCCGCCAGATAGACCGAGCGGTGCTGGCCGCCGGTGCAGCCGATGGCCACCGTGAGGTAGCTGCGCTGGTCGTCCTCAAAGGCCGGCAGCCAGCGCTCGATGAAGTCGCCGATCTGCTGCAGCATCTCGGGCACTTCGGGCTGTGCCTCGAGGTAGGCCGCGACACCGGCGTCGCGGCCCGTCAGCGGGCGCAGCTCGCGGATGTAGAAAGGATTCGGCAGCACCCGCACGTCGAACACATAGTCCGCATCGAGCGGCACGCCGTGCTTGAAAGCGAAGGACTCGAACACCAGCGTCAGCCCGCCGCGCTGCGCGCCGACCAGGTCGCGCAGCCACTGGCGCAGCTGCGCGGGCCGCAGCTGGCTGGTGTCGATGACCGTCGACACCTCGCGCAGCTCGGCCAGCAGCTCGCGCTCGAGCTCGATCGCGTCGACGAGCGCCCGCCGGCCGTCGCTGGCCGGGTCGGTGCCGGCCGGCAGCGAGGCCGCCGGCAGCGTCGACAGGGGGTGCGGCCGGCGGCTTTCGGAGAAGCGGCGCACCAGCGCGTCGGTGCTGGCGTCGAGAAACAGCGCGCGGATCGCCACGCCCTCGCCGCGCAGGCGGTCGAGCAGCGGCAGCAGGTGCGGCAGGGAGCCCGCGCTGCGCACGTCGACGGCGATCGCCACCCGGCGGTCGAAGCGGTTGCGTTCGATGCTCAGGAAGGCCGGCAGCAGTTCGGGCGGCAGGTTGTCGATGCAGAAGTAGCCGGCGTCTTCCAGCGCATGCAGCGCCACCGACTTGCCCGAGCCGGAGATGCCGGTGACGAGCACCACCTCGCGCATCGCGCTGGGCGTGTCGGCGGTGTCGGGCACGGCGGATGGGCTCATGGTGGACTCAGGCGCGTGAGCGGTTGCGGGACGAGGCGGTGGCGGACTTGCGCGCCGGCTTGCGGCGCAGCGGGCTGGCGGGAGCGTCGGGCGCCGCGGCGGGTGCCAGGCCCGCGTGGGCCAGCAGCTGCTCTGCATGGGCCAGGCTGGTGGCGAGGCGGTCGCCACCCAGCATGCGTGCTACCTCGGACACACGGGCTTCGCCGGCCACGGGCTGCACGTCGCTCGTCGTGATGCCGCGCTGCGCGGCCTTGGACACGACGAAGTGGCGGTCGGCGCAGGCGGCGACCTGCGCCAGGTGCGTCACGGCCATCACCTGGCGGCGCCGGCCGAGCTGCTTCATCAGCCGGCCCACGGTGTCGGCAACCGCGCCCCCGACTCCTGCGTCGATCTCGTCGAAGATCAAGGTGCCGGCGCCCTCGTCGTCCTGCGCCGCCGTGGTCACTGCGATCGCCAGCGCGAGCCGCGAGAGCTCGCCGCCCGAGGCCACTTTTGCCAGTGCGCGCGGGGTGCTGCCCGCATGCCCCGCGACGCGGAACTCCACCGACTCGAGGCCGTAGGACTGCGGAGCCTCCTGCGGCAGCAGCGCCACCTCGAAGCGGCCGCCGCCCATGCCGAGCTGCTGCATGGCGAGCGTCACGGCCTCGCCCAGCGGGCCGGCGGCCGCCGCACGGGCACGGCTCACGCGCCGGGCTTCGTCGAGGTAGGCGCGGTGGGCTCCCTCATGGGCCCGCTGCAGCGCCTCGAGGTCGGCCGCGGCGTCGAGCGCGGCGAGTTCGGCGCGCCATTGGCTGAGCAGCGCGGGCAGTTCGGACGGCGGGCGGCGGTAGCGCCGCGCCAGGCTCATCCAGGCGCCCATGCGCTCGTCGAGCGCGGCCAGCCGCTGCGGATCGACCTCCGTGCGGCCCAGGTAGACGTGCAGCGTGTGCGCCGCGTCCTCGAGCTGGGCCTGCGCGCCGCGCAGCACCTCGATCACGTCGGCCAACTGGGGATCGTGGTGCACCACGTCGGCCAGCGCATCGAGGGCCCGCGAGGTGAGGCCGTCGGCGCTGGTGTCGGCCTCGGCGACCGCGTCGAGGGCCTGCCGCGCGGCGTCGAGCAGCGCCTGCGCATGGGAAGAGCGCTGGTGCTCGGTGCTGATCTCGTCCCATTCGCCCTCGCCCGGGGCGAGCTTGGCGACCTCGCCGATCTGCCAGGCGAGCCGCTCCCGTTCGCGTTCGATGCCGTCGTGCTGCGCACGCGCCGCTTCCAGCGCATCCGCCGCCGCACGCACCGCGGACCAGGCATCAGCCAGCGGCCGGGGGTCGACGCCGGCCTGCGCATCCAGCAACGCACGCACCGCCGCCGGCCGCGTCAGGCTCTGCCAGGCGTGCTGGCCGTGGATGTCGAGCAGGTGCTCGGCGGCCTCACGCAACTGCGCCAGCGTGGCCGCGTTGCCGTTGACCCATGCCCGGCTCTTGCCCTGCGCGTCGATCGAGCGGCGCAGCAGCAGCAACCCTTCGTCGGCGCCGGCATCGAAGCCCGCCTGCACCAGCCAGCCGGCCAGCGAGGCAGGCAGGTCGAACTCGGCGGTGATGTCGGCGCGGGCGGCGCCTTCGCGCACCACGCCGGCATCGCCGCGGCTGCCCAGCGCCAGCTGCAGCGCGTCGATCAGGATGGACTTGCCCGCGCCAGTCTCGCCGGTGAGCACGGAGAAGCCGGGCTCGAGGTCGATCTCCAGGGCGGGGACGATGACGAAGTCGCGCAGGGCCAGGCGGCGCAGCATGGGCGGTCAGACCCCTTCGTACCAGCGCAGCTTGCGCCGCAGCGTGGCGTAGTAGCTCCAGCCGCGCGGGTGCAGGAAGCGCACCTTGTGCGCCGAGCGCTGCACACGCACCTCGTCGCCGTGCAGCAGGCTGGTCAGGCTGTGCATGTCGAAGTTGGCCGAGGCGTCGCGGCCGGCGACGATCTCGACCGCGATTTCCGCCGCGTCGGGCAGCACGATCGGCCGGTTGCTCAGCGTGTGCGAGGCGATCGGCACCAGCACCCAGCCGGCGATGCCCGGATGCAGGATCGGCCCGCCCGCCGACAGGGCGTACGCGGTCGAGCCGGTGGGCGACGCGATGATCAGGCCGTCGGCCCGCATGTTCGCGACGAACTCGTCGCCGATGTGGATGCGCAGCTCCACCATGCTGGCCGTCGCGCCCCGGCTCACCACCACGTCGTTGAGCGACATGCTCTCGAAGATCGGGCGTTCGTCGCGCCAGACGCCGCCCTCGAGCATGCTGCGGTGCTCTTCCTCGTAGTCGCCGTCGAGCATCGGCGCCAGCGCCTCGCGGAACTGGCCGACGGTGATGTCGGTGATGAAGCCCAGCCGCCCCTGGTTGATGCCGACCAGCGGCAGGTTGTGCCGGGCCAGCTCGCGGGCGATGCCGAGCATCGTGCCGTCGCCGCCAACCACGACCGCCAGGTCGCAGCGCTCGCCCATCTCCGCCGTGGACAACGCACCGTAGTCGGCCGAGAGGCCGGTGTTGTGCGCCGTGTCACGTTCCATCGAGACTTCGAGGCCGCGGCTCAGCAGGAACTGGGCGATCTCCTCCAGCAGCGCACGCATGCCCTGCGCCTGGTACTTGCCGACGATGGCGGCGTGACGGAAGCGGTTCCCCATAGCGCGTCGATTACACCATCACCGTGTGGCGGCTCCGGGGCGCGGCGCGCTTCCGTACAATGAAAAATCATGCTCGACGAGCGCGCCAAAACCCTCTTGAAGACCCTGGTCGAACGCTACATCGCGGACGGCCAGCCTGTGGGCTCGCGCACGCTGTCCCGCGCCTCGGGCCTCGACCTCTCGGCGGCCACCATCCGCAACGTGATGGCCGACCTGGAGGACATGGGCCTCATCGCCAGCCCGCACACCAGCGCCGGCCGCGTGCCCACGGCGCGCGGCTACCGGCTCTTCGTCGATGCCATGCTGACCGCGCGGCCCCTGGGCCTGGGCGACGTGCCGGCCGACATGGCCGCGGCAAGCGGCCATCTGCAGCCGGACCAGCCCAAGCGCGTGATCGCCACGGCCGCGCAGATGCTGTCCAGCCTGTCGAACTTCGTCGGCGTGGTGACCGCGCCGCGCAAGACCAGCGTCTTCCACCACATCGAGTTCCTGCGGCTGGGCGAGCGGCGCGTGCTGCTCATCCTGGTGGCGCCCGATGGCGACGTGCAGAACCGCGTGATCTTCACCGCGCGCGACTACAGCCAGAGCGAGCTGGTGGAGGCCACCAACTTCCTCAACGCGCACTACGCCGGCCTGACGATCGAGGGCGTGCGCGAGCGCCTGCAGCACGAGATCGAGGCCCTGCGCGGCGACATCGCCGCGCTGATGAAGGCGGCCGTGCAGGCCGGCGGCGAGGCGCTGGAGGAAAACACCGACCGCGTCGTCGTCAGCGGCGAGCGCAACCTGCTGGCGGTGCAGGACTTTGGCAACGACATGGGCTCCTTGCGCAAGATGTTCGATCTGTTCGAACAGAAGACGCAGCTGATGCGCCTGCTCGACGTCAGCAGCCGGGCCGAGGGCGTGCGCATCTACATCGGCGGCGAGAGCCGCGTCGTGCCGTTCGAGGAGCTGTCGGTCGTCAGCGCGCCCTACGAGGTCGACGGGCAGGTGGTCGGCACGCTGGGCGTGATCGGCCCCACGCGCATGGACTACGACCGCATGATCCAGATCGTCGACATCACGTCCCGGCTGGTCGGCAACGCGCTGTCGCAGCCTCGCTGAAGGCCCGCGCCGGCGCTCCTACAATCCGCGGCTTTCCCCAGGGGGCCGTTAGCTCAGTCGGTTAGAGCAGAGGACTCATAATCCTTTGGTCGTTGGTTCAAGTCCAACACGGCCTACCAATAGCGCTGGACGCAGCTCGGCCACGTGCCGTACTTCCGAGCTGGCGGCGTCGGTTGCCAGCGCGTCAACGGCACGCCGCCAAGCACGCCTCCGCGGTTCCATGCCAGGCAAATAGTGGCACGGCTCATCTATGAGACCGGACCGTAACATCTGGTTGCGCCGGAGGGGCGTCAATGGAACTGGCCGACAGCCAGCACGTGCATGAAAAAAATAGTTGGAGCCGCGGCCGCCGTCGTTCTCCTCAACGGCTGCGCATCGATCACCGATGGCACGTCGCAGTCCATCATCATCTCGATGGACCCGAAAGAAGCGCGTTGCGTGGCTTCGCGCGAGGGCGTTGAACTGGGCACCGTCACCCGCTCGCAGCAGACGCTGACGGTGGGCAAGGGAGCGCGCGACATCATCCTGCTCTGCAAGGCGCAGGGCCATGAAGACAAGACCCTTCGTCTGGTCAGCAAGACGCAGGCAGCAGGGGTGGTCGGCGGGATCTTTCTCGACCTCGGCATCGTGGACATGATGACCGGCGCGATGTGGAAGTACCCGGAGTCGGTCAACGTCGTGCTGGATCCGGCTGCTGCCACGGTGCCGGCAGCCCCTGCGCCCGTGGCATCGGCACCTGCGGCCACGGTCGCCGTGCAAGACGGCGCGGCGACCAAGCCATAAGGGTGGGGCTCGACCTCCGGACGGCGCCAAGCCCGGGGTGTTCGCGTCTGTCTGCGGCCCTGGCCGAGCCGGGGCGCTGGGTGGCCGTCCAGCGCCGAGGCGCCCCCGCTACTTCGGCAGCAGATCGTCCAACTGGCCGCTGTTGCGCAGCTTGAGGTACGCGGCGTTCAGCCGGGCCAGCGCGTCCTTCTTGTTCATCGACTTGGGAATGGCCAGGTACAGCGGATCCACGGTGACCGGCCTGGGCAGGACCACGAGCTGTTCCTCCAGCGCCTGGGGCTGCGGCGCTGACTCGACCATCGCCTTCACGCCCGGACGGCCGGTGCCCACGAAGATGGCGTCCACCCGGCCCGCGAGCAGCTTGTTCAACCGGCTCAGCTGGTTCGGGTCGCGGTCCACCTTGATCAGGCCGCTGGCGATCGCTTGGTCCACCTCGTCGCGGTAGCTCGATCCCAGCCCGGCGCCGATGCGCTTGCCGTGCAAATCGGACAGTTTCGTGAACGGGAATTCCTGGCCCTTCTTCACCACGAGCACAACCTCCGCCGGGTAGATCGGCACGGAGAAGTCGAGGAACTTCTCGCGCTCGCTGTTCCAGGAGATGTTGGCGACGGCGCCCTTGCCCTGTTCCGCCATCCAGTAGGCCCTGGCCCAGGGCATGAGCTTGATGTCGTAGCGGTCCCCGGTTTCCTTCTCGAGGCGGGCCAGGATGGCCGGAAACACGCCCTCGGCCTTGCCCTCGGCCAGGTAGGAGACCGGCGGGAACTGGTCGCTGCCGTACACCACGATCGTTTCAGCCCCGGCTTGCGCCTGCGGCGGTCCGGCCACGAGCATGACGGCCAGCGCGAGCATCCTGGCCCAGCCCGATGGCGAGCCGACCAGCCGGGATCGCTTGGTGGTGGGGGAAGGCATCGACACCTCCTGGTGGACCGGTTCATCCATCTTAGGGCCCGCGGCGTGCGGTCCGTGGCTGCTCAAGCCGCCTGGAGGCGGAACACCGTGACCGCCTCGGCCAGGCGCCCGGCCTGCTGCCGCAGGCTGTCCGCGGCGGCGGCCGTTTGCTCGACCAGCGCGGCGTTCTGCTGCGTCGTGGCGTCGAGTCCGGTGACGGTGGCATTCATCTGGCGCACGCCGTCGTCCTGCTGGCCGCTGGACGCCGCGATGTCGGCGATCAGCCGCGTCATGCCCTGCACCTGCGCCACCACGTCGTCCATCGTCCGCCCCGCGCTGCCCACCAGCGCATGGCCGGCTTCCACGCGGGCGTTGCTGGTGTCGACCAGCCGCTTGATCTGCTTGGCCGCCTCGGCGCAGCGCCCGGCCAGCAGGCGTACTTCGCCGGCGACGACGGCGAAGCCGCGCCCCTGCTCGCCGGCCCGGGCCGCCTCCACCGCCGCGTTGAGCGCGAGGATGTTGGTCTGGAACGCGATGCCGTCGATCACGCCCGTGATCTCTGCGATGTGGCGGCTGGCGTCGCGGATCTCGGCCATGGTCGACACGACGCGGCCGACCACCTGCCCCGCCTCGCCCGCCACCCCGCAGGCATTGACCGCGAGCTCGTTGGCACCGCGGGCACGGTCGGCGTTGGCGCGCACCGCGCAGGCCATCTCGTCCATCGACGAGGCCGCCTGCTGCAGCTGCCCCGCCTGCTGCTCGGTGCGCGCACTGAGATCCTGGTTGCCATGCGCGATCTGCGCGGAGGCGGCGGCGATGGCGTCGATGCCGTTGCGCACGTCGCCCACGATGTGCGCGAGCTGCCCCGTCATCTCGTTCAGCGCGGACTGCAGGGCGCCGATCTCGTCGGCCCGCACCACCTGCACCGTGGCGCAGAGGTCGCCGGCGGCCACCGCCCGGGCCTGCGCGGCGCTCTCGCGCAGCGGCGCCAGGATGCTGCGCCGCGACAGCAGGTAGCAACCCATGGCCATGACCACCAGCAGCAGGGTGGTCAGCGGCATCGTGCGCGAACCGTGCAGGCGCGTCTGCTGGAAGCCCGCCATGTTGCGCGTGGCGAAGTCGGTGGCGAGGCGGACGGTCTCGTCGACGCTGGCCCGGTGGGCGCGGTACAGCGCATCGGCTGCGGCCAGGCCGCGGCCCGCCTCGGCGCCGCGGCCTTGCGCCAGCGGCGCCAGCACCTGCTGCCGGGCGGTGTCGATGAAGCGCTCGGCCGTCTCGTGCTGCCGCACCAGCAGCTGGTGGTCGATCTCGGGCGGCAGGCGGCCCTGCCAGTAGGCCACGCGGGCGCCGTAGTCCCGGGTGATCTGCTCGACCTGCTGTTGCGCCTGGCGCAGGCCCATCGTGCCCTCGACCACCTGCGACAGCACCAGGCGCAGCTCGATCAGGTACATCGGCGGCGGCAGGATATCCGCCACCACGTCCTTGCCCAGCAGCGCGGCTTCGGCAGAATCGTTCAGCCGCTCGAAGCTCCACAGCGCCTGGGCCAGCACGCACACCGCGGCCGCCACGCCGGCCAATCCGATCGACAACAGGGACCAACGCAGGGATCGGAACATGGCAGGGCTTTCCACAAGGCTTCACACGGGTTTCGGCGGCATTCGATAGAAGTGAAGGGGTGATTTGCCCGAAGTGGCGGTCTATGTGCCAATCAATGAACCGCCGCGCCGTGCCGCGGCAGGCTGGCGCCTCGGTTCCTGCAGCGCTTATCCTCGGAGGCATCCGTACTCGCTCCAAGGCCCTGCCCATGCAAAAGCCCGCCAGGTTCCTCGTCATCATCGATGCCGGCGGCTCGATGGTGGCCCGGCTCTTCGACGACACCCGTGCGCTGGTTTCGGAGATCGACGCCTCGACGGAAGAGGTCGCCGTGATGACCGCGGCCCTCACCCCGACGCGCACGGCACTCGACGCCGACTGGGACGAGGCGCTGCAAGGCCACAGCCGCGCCGAGCGCGCGGGTGCGGAGGTCTACACGCTCGACGTGTGAGGCCGACGCGAAGGGCCGGTGCCGTCAGTAGCCGCCGGCCGTCGAGCCCGTGCGGTAACGGTTGACCTCGAACGTCGTGATCGGCGAGGCCTGGTGGCCCCAGGCGCTGCGCAGGTAGGTGATGACCGCGGCGATGTCCTCGTCCGGCAGCACGGTCGCGAAGGGGGGCATGCCATAGGGCCGCGGATTGCCTGCCGTGGCCGGCGGAAACCCGCCGCCCAGCACGATGCGCACGAGGTTGGCCGGCGGTTCCATCGTCACCGCGCGGTTGCCCGCCAGCGGCGGGTAGATGCCGGGCGCGCCTTCGCCGCGCGCGCCGTGGCAGGCGACGCAATGGCGCTCGTAGACCGCCTGGCCGCGGGCCTGGCGATCGGCGTTGCGCTCGGCAGGGACGCCGGGGCGTGGGCCGGACGCCCGCTGCGGCAGCGCGCGCAGGTAGGTGGCGATGGCGCCGAGGTCGGCATCGCTCAGGTATTGGGTGCTGTGCAGCACCACCTCGGCCATCGGGCCGATCACCGATGCCTGCCGGGTGCTGCCGGTCTTGAGCAGCTGCACGACGTCGGCCACCGGCCATTCGGCGACGCCGGCTTCGTGCGCGGCGTCGAGCGCCGGTGCATACCAGTTCTGCATCGGTATCAGGCCGCCGCCGAGGTCGAGTGCACTGCGCGTGGCGCCCAGCACGTTGCGGCTGGCATGGCAGGCGTTGCAATGGCCCAGCCCCTGGACGAGGTAGGCACCGCGGTTCCACTCCGCCGGCTGTGCCGGATCGGGCTCGAAGGCGGCCGGGCGGAAATACAGCGTGCGCCAGGCGGCCAGCGCGATCTGCGTGTTGTACGGGAAGCGCAGCGTGTGCGCGGGTGCCGGCTGGTTCACCGGCGGCAGCGTCTGCAGGTACGCGTAGATCGCGTCGGCGTCGGCGCGGGTGGTGTGCGTGATGTTGGGATAGGGAAACGCCGGGTACAGCAGCCGCCCGTCGCGTGACCGGCCTTCGTGCAGCGCATGCCAGAAATCGTCGGCACTCCATCGGCCCAGGCCGGTCGCGGGGTCGGGCGTCAGGTTGGACGCGTACACCGTGCCGAAGGGCGTCGGGATGCCCGCCCCCCCGGCGCCGGGGGCGCCGCCGCGCGCGGTATGACAGGCCAGGCAGTTGCCGGCGCGCGCGAGGTACTCGCCGCGGGCGATCACGTCGGCCGGCGCGTGGGCTGCCGAGGCGGGCGTCGTCGCCGAGGTGGGGCGGGTTTCGCGGGTGTCGCGCAGTTCCAGCACGATGCGCCCGGCCAGCAGCGCCAGCGCGAGGACGAGCAGGCCCAGCAGGGCCCACAGGAGCCGTTTCAGCGACGTCATGGCGTGGCTCCGGGGACGCCGCCGCAGGGCAGGGGCCAGGCCGACGGCGCCTCGACCGCCGGATGCGGGTTGGCCGGCAGCGGCTGGGCCGCCAGCCAATGCGACAGCGAGCCGATGTCTTCCGGTGCCAGCCGCTGCGCGATCTGCGCCATGCAGTCGGGGGCGTGCGCCTTGCGCTGGCCGGTGCGCCAGGCGCCGAGCTGGCCGTTCAGGTAGTCCCGCGGCAGGCCGAGCAGGCCCGGCACGGCCGGCGCCACGCCGGTCAGTGCCGCGCCATGGCAGCTGGCGCAGGCCGGGATGCCGCGCGAAGGATCGCCCTGCAACACCAGGCGCTGCCCGCGGGCACGCTCCTCGGCGCTGCCGGTGGGGGCCTGCGGTGGCGGGTAGGGCAGGTCGAGCGACGCGAAATAGGCGGCGATCTCCTGCAGGTAGGCATCGCTCAGCGGCGCGAGCAGCTCGCCCATCAGCGCGTAATGCCGGCGGCCGTCGCGGAAGTTGGCGAGCTGGTGGTAGAGGTAACCGGCGGGCTTGCCGGCGATGCGGGGGTAGTAGCCATCGCGTGCGGCGCGGCCTTCCTTGCCGTGGCAGGCGGTGCAGGCCTGCATGCGCTGCGCCATCGAGTCTTCGACGCGCGGCGCGGCCTGTGCAGCCGCACTCGCGGTCATGGCGGCTGCGACGAACAGCCCACCCAGGGAACGTATCAGCATGGGCGGGAGGTTAACCCGCCGGCGCAGCGCGCTGGCCGCGTCAGCTGCGCGTGCCGGGGCCGACGGGCGAGTACATCGGCGCCACCGAAGGGGTCGCTGCGGGCGCGTTTGGCGAATACACCGGCGCCGGCGCGCTGCGCGCAGGCACGGTGCCGGCGGGTGCGCGGGTCACGCGGGTCTTGCCGCTGGTGGTGACCAGGATCACCGGATCGCCCGCCTGCAGCGTCTCGTTGCCGCGCGCCTGGACGATGGCGCGCCGCTCGCCGCTGGGCAGCTGCACCAGGATCTCGTAGGCGTCCTCGCGGGTGGCGGTGCGCTCGATGGTGTTGCCGATGACGGCGCCGGCCACCGCGCCGATCACGCCGATCACCGCGGCTTCGGTGCCGTGGCTGCGCGATGCGCCCAGCGCGCCGCCGACGACGGCACCGGTCACGCCGCCGCCGCCACTCTGGCTGCCGTCGACCCTGACCTGTCGGACGGACAGCACGACGCCGTCCTGGACCTGCGACAGGCGCTGCGCGTCACCGCGCTGCACGACGTCGGGGCTGGTGGTGGAACAGGCGGCCACGAGGGCGGCCAGGGTCAGGGCCGTGACACCGGCCAGGCGGCGCGGGGGGCGGGTGCGAAACATCTTGGGTTCTCCGGAACGTGCATGCCCAACGGGCAGAGGCCTCGTGGAGTTGACCTCAACCGGCCGGCGTCGTTCGTTGCCGCCCGGTAAGGGAATGTTGTCGGCGTGGGGCCGCCATCCGAAGGCCGGTTACGTATGGAGCCGGCTGGAGCGGGGCACGCTGGCGAGCAGGAACTCCATCTGGTCGGCCAGGATCCGGCGGCCGCGCAGGATCATGTCCTCGTGCAGGCTCGGCACGTAGGGCAGGTACAGCAGCGTCATGTGCGCCTCCTCGGGCATGCGGTTGCCCTTGCGGCCATTGCAGGCGCGGCATGCGGTGATGCAGTTCATCCATGTGTCGTGCCCGCCGCGCGAGGTGGGCACGATGTGTTCGCGCGTCAGGTCGTCGATCGCGAAGTGCCCGCCGCAGTAGGCGCAGACCTGGCGGTCGCGCGCGAACAGCTTGTGGTTGGAGAGCGCGGGCGACTGCCGCCATGCCCGGCTCGGGATCGCACCGCGCACCGCGATGATGGAATGCACCTCGATCGTCGACTGGCGGCCGGTCGCGCGCTGGATGCCGCCGCGCAGCACCTGCATGGGGTCGCCGAGCGTCCAGGCCACGCCGTCGCTGGCATAGATCACCGCGGCTTCACGCGCGGTGATCCAGGCTTGCGGGCGTCCAGACACATCGAGCTGCAACACGTCCATGGTGGCGAACCTTCCACCGCGCAGGATAGCGCGTCGCTGTGACAGGACTCAACATCAGCTGAATCATCCCTACCACAGCGCTCGGCCTCGGCCCGGCTGGGACGAGAATGCGGCCATGCAGTTCATTCAACGTGCTGCCCTCGCCGCGGCAGTGGCAGCGGTGCTGCCGGCCTGGGCCCAGGGGCCGGCGAGGGGGGAGCCGCCCGCGCCGGCGGCGTCGGCCGGGGGCGCGCCCGCGGCATCGGCAGGCGGGCAGCGGGTCTACGATAGCGCCCGCCAGCGGCTGGTGCAGGTGCGCACGCTGCTGCGTTCGCAGGACAGCCAGGCGTCGGTCGGCTCGGGCTTCCTGGTCAGCGCCGCCGGCCACTTCATCACCAACTACCACGTCGTCAGCATGATGGCGTTGCAGCCGCAGCGCTACCGGCTGGTCTACAGCACCGACGACGGGCAGCGCGGCGCGCTGCAGCTGCTGGCGGTCGATGTCGTCAATGACCTGGCCCTGCTGCGCGCGGTCGATCCGGCGCCGCTGGCCGTGCGCGGCGTGCTCGACTTCCGCGCGGCGCAGCAGCCGCTGGCCCGTGGCGAACGCATCTTCTCGCTCGGCAATCCGCTCGACGTCGGCTTCGCGGTGGTGGAGGGCGCCTACAACGGCATGGTCGAGCGCAGCTTCGTGCCGACGATCTTCTTCGGCGGCTCGCTCAGCTCCGGCATGAGCGGGGGGCCGGCGCTCGACGACCGCGGGCGGGTCATCGGCGTCAACGTCGCTTCGCGGCGCGATGGCGAGCAGGTCAGCTTCCTGGTCCCCGCCGCGCCGGCCCGGGCCTTGTTCGAAGGCCACCGGGAGGCCGCGCCGGTGACGCAGCCGATGGAAGGCGAGATCGCCCGGCAGCTGCTCGTGCACCAGCAGCGGCTCACCGATGCCTTCATCGCGCGGCCGTGGCGCCAGGCCGGCCACCCGCGGTACGCGATCCCGGTGCCGCAGGAGGACTTCATGCGCTGCTGGGGCGGCAGCACGCCGCCGGGCAACCGCGGGCTGGAGTTCGAGCGCTCCGATTGCGCGATGGACAGCCGGGTCTACATCGACGGCAGCCTCTTCACCGGGCACCTGTCGGTGCGCCATGAGGCCTACGACGGCCGGGCGATCGGTGCGTTGCGCTTCGCGGAACGGTACAGCGGGAGCTTCCGCAACGAGTCCTTCGGCCACAAGACGCGGCAGCTGACCGCGCCGGCCTGCCGCGAGGGCGAGGTCCGCGACGGAGCACAGGGCCTGCCGCTGCGGTCGGTGATCTGCCTGCGCGCCTACCGCAAGCTGCCCGGCCTCTACGACGTGAGCGTGCTGGCGGCGACGCTGGACGCCCGGACGTCCGGTGCGCAGGGCCGCTTCGACGCGCACGGCGTGAGCTGGGACAACGCCCAGCGCCTGGCCGACCACTACCTGAAGGGATTCACATGGCTGCCGCCGAAGCCCGCCTCGCACTGATCGAGGTCTTCGACCGCGACGGCCGCCTGCTCCGCCAGCACGACGTCGTGGCCTGGCCGGCATCGATCGGCCGCGGGCTGGACTGCAGCATCGTCCTGGACGACCCGCACGTCGCCGCGCGGCATGCCTGGATCGAGGCCGACGGCGACAACCGGCTCTGGCTGGTGGCGGGGCCGTCGGTCAATGGCGTGTGGGCCGGCCGGCGCCGCCTGCGCGACGGGGCGCGCATGCCGCTCGACGAAGCACGCGGCGGCTGGCAGATCGGCCTGACGCGGGTGCGCGTGCGGCTGGCGGGCGACGTGCTGGCCCCCGAGCAGCCGCTGGCCGGCAGTGCCGCGGGCCGGCGGCGCGCGCTGGCCACGACGGGCTATGCGCTGGCGCTGTGGGCGATGCTGCTCGGCGAGCACTGGGTCCGGCTCGATCCGGGCAGCCGGCCGTCCGACTGGCTGTCGGTGGTGTTCGCGCCGCCGCTGGCCTTGTCGCTGTGGTCGGCGCTGTGGGCGCTGGCGTCCAAGCTGTTCCGCCACCGCTTCGATTTCGAGTCGCATTGGGCGCTGTCGGTGCGTTTTGCGTTCGGCCTGACGCTCGCCGGAACCGTGCTGCCGCTCGCGGCCGCGGCGTTGGCGTGGCCGGGCCTCTTTCGCTGGATCGACCCGCTGATGGCCGTCGGCGCCGTGGCCTGGCTGGTGTGCCATGCCGCGCTGGTGCTGCCGCAGCGCCGGCGCACCCTGACGGCGATGGCCGCGGGCATGCTGGCGGCTGCCGGGGCGGTAGGGATGACGCTGCGCCACCAGAACGAGGCGCCGTGGGTGGGGCCGCTCTACATGAGCGTGCTGCCGCAGCCGGGGTGGCGCCTCGCGCGCCCCGTCGAGTCGTCGGCGTTCGTCGAGTCGACAGGATCGCTACGCGCCACGCTCGACGCCCGCGCGCATGACGAGCCGGACGAGCCGGACGAGGCAGAGCCCGCTGAATCGGAGTGACCGCCCCGTCCGCGTAAAAAAATCCGAAGGGGCCTGTTCACGAGCATCGAATGCCTGCAAAATAGAACGATCGTTCGTTTCTTTTGCCCGCCGTGCCTCCAGCCGTACCGCCGCCTTCGCCCAGCACCGCCGCGCCCTCCCTGCGCTCGGCCCGCGCGCCCTTGCAGAAGGGTCAGCAGACACGCGCGGCCATCCTTGATGCCGCGTTGGGCCTGGCCTCGAGCGCGGGGCTGGAAGGGCTGTCGATCGGCGTGCTCGCCGAAGTGATGCAGATGAGCAAGTCCGGCGTCTTCGCGCACTTCGGATCGCGCGAGGAGTTGCAGATCTCGGTCATCCGCGAGTACCACGCCCGTTTCGAGGAAGAGGTCTTCTACCCGGCGATCCGCGAGCCGCGCGGCCTGCCGCGCCTGCGGGCGCTGTTCGAGCGCTGGGTGCGGCGCGTGTCGGTGGAGGTCGACTCCGGCTGCATCTACATCAGCGGCGCGGTCGAGTTCGACGACCGCCCCGGCCCTGTGCGGGACGCGCTCGCCGACATGGTGCGTTCCTGGCAGGGCGCGCTCGACCGTGCGATCCGGCTGGCGATCGACGCGGGCCACCTGCGCCCCGAGACCGATGCGCTGCAGATGCTGTTCGAGGTGCACGGCCTGATCCTGGCGCTGCACCACGACGCCCGCTTCCTGCGCATTCCAGGCGCGGTGGAGCGCGCGCGCACCGCCTTCGAGCGCATCGTCGACCACTACGCCGCGCCTGCCGGCCCTGCCGCTGCGCCGGGCCGCTGAAGCCCCGCCGCGCGCGCCTGTTCTTGAGCTTCCAGCCACCCCTGTCGAGGAGACACCGCCCATGCCTCAGTACACCCCCCCGCTGCGCGACATGCAGTTCGTGCTCCATGAACTGCTCGACGCCGAAGGCAGCTTGAAGGCCTTGCCCCCGCATGCCGAGATCGACGCGCAGACGATCAACGCCGTGCTGGAGGAGGGGGGCAAGTTCGCATCGCAGGTGCTGTTTCCGCTCAACCAGTCGGGCGACCGCGAAGGCTGCACGCTGGACAAGGCCACGCACGAGGTCCAGGCGCCCGCCGGGTTCAAGCAGGCCTACGCGCAGTACGTGGAGGGGGGATGGCCTTCGCTGAGCTGCGACCCGGCCTACGGCGGGCAGGGCCTGCCGGTGACGCTCAACCAGTGCCTGTACGAGATGATGAACTCGGCCAACCAGGCCTGGACGATGTACCCCGGCCTCTCGCACGGCGCCTACGAGGCGTTGCACGCCCATGGGTCGCCCGAGCTGCAGCAGCGCTACCTGCCCAAGCTCACCAGCGGCGAATGGACCGGCACCATGTGCCTGACCGAGCCGCACTGCGGCACCGACCTCGGCCTGCTGCGCACCAAGGCCGAGCCGCAGGACGATGGCAGCTACCGGATCAGCGGCAGCAAGATCTTCATCTCCGCCGGCGAGCACGACCTGGCCGCCAACATCGTGCACCTGGTGCTGGCCCGCCTGCCCGACGCACCGGCCGGCAGCAAGGGCATCTCGCTCTTCGTGGTGCCCAAGTTCCTGCCGAAGGACGACGGCAGCCTGGGCGAGCGCAACCCGGTGTTCTGCACCGGGCTCGAGCACAAGATGGGCATCCACGGCAACGCCACCGCGCAGATCACGCTCGAAGGCGCGAAGGGCTGGCTGGTCGGCCAGCCGCACAAGGGCCTGGCCGCGATGTTCGTGATGATGAACGCGGCCCGCCTGGGCGTGGGCAACCAGTCGCTGGGCCTCACCGAGGTGGCCTACCAGAACGCGGTGGCCTACGCGAAGGACCGCATCCAGATGCGTGCGCTGTCGGGCCCCAAGGCGCCCGACCAGCCGGCCGACCCGATCATCGTGCACCCCGACGTGCGCAAGATGCTGCTCACCGCACGCGCCTTCGCCGAGGGCGGCCGCGCGATGGCCATCTACACCGCGCTGCAGCTCGACACCGAGCTGGCCAGCAGCGACGACGCGGAGCGCCAGGCCGCGGCCGACGAGGTGGCGCTGCTCACGCCCATCATCAAGGCCTTCATCACCGACAACGCGTGGCTCGCCACTTCGCACTGCATGCAGGTGTTTGGCGGCCATGGCTACATCGCCGAATGGGGCATGGAGCAGTACGTGCGCGATGCGCGCATCAACATGATCTACGAGGGCACCAACACCATCCAGTCGCTCGACCTGCTGGGGCGCAAGGTGCTGGCCGACGGCGGCAAGAAGCTCAAGGCCTTCGGCAAGAAGGTGGCGCAGTTCGTCGAGGACGAAGGCGTGAGCGAGGAGATGCAGGAGTTCATCAACCCGCTGGCCGACCTGGGCGACAAGGTCACCAAGCTCACCACCGAGATCGGCATGAAGGCAATGCGCAACCCCGACGAGGTGGGCGCCGCCGCGGTCGACTACCTGCGCGTGGCCGGCCACCTGGTGTTCGCGTACTTCTGGGCGCGCATGGCCAAGGTGGCGCTGGAGAAGCAGGGCAGCGGTGACCCGTTCTACACCGCCAAGCTGCACACCGCGCGCTTCTACTTCGCCAAGCTGCTGCCGGAGACGGCAGGCCTGATCCGCAGCTGCCGCGCGGGGCTGGAGCCGCTGATGGCGATGGACGAGGCGCTGTTCTGAGCGGCCGCAGGTGCCGGAGACAAGACATGAACCACAAGAAGTTCTGGAGCGGTGCGCTGCTGGCCTGCATGGCTTCGCTGGCGGCCGCGCAAGCAACGCCGGTGGGGCTCTGGAAGACGATCGACGACGCCAGCAAGCAGGAAAAGGCTGTCGTGCGCATCGCGGATGCGGCCGGTGTGCTCAGCGGTCGCATCGAGAAGCTGATGGACCCCGCCAGGCAGGAGGTCGTGTGCGACAAGTGCAGGGGCGACGATAAGGACAAGCCCATCCTCGGCCTGGTGATCGTGCGCAACGTGAAGTCGATGCCGAGCGAGCCGGGTCTGTGGGACGGCGGCGAGATCCTCGATCCCGAGGACGGCAAGACGTACAAGGTGCGCCTCAAGCCCGTCGACGGCGGCAAGAAGCTGGAGGTGCGTGGCTACATCGGCACACCGCTGCTCGGCCGCACCCAGACGTGGCTACGCGTGGAATAACAGGAGAACCCATGACTCGATTCAATGTCCGCAAGGTGGCCGTGCTCGGCGCCGGCGTGATGGGCGCGCAGATCGCCGCCCACCTCGTCAACGTGAAGGTGCCGGTGGTGCTGTTCGACCTGCCCGCCAAGACGGGGCCGAAGAACGGCATCGTCATCAAGGCGATCGACAACCTGAAGAAGCTCAAGCCCGCGCCGCTGGGCGTGCCGGAGGACGCCGCGCTGATCCAGCAGGCCAACTACGAGGAGCACAGCGAGCTGCTGAAGGAATGCGACCTGGTGATCGAGGCGATCGCCGAGCGCATGGACTGGAAGCTCGACCTGTACCAGAAGATGGCGCCGTTCCTGGCGCCGCACGCCATCGTGGCGTCGAACACCTCGGGCCTGTCGATCACCCAGCTCAGCGAGGTGCTGCCCGAGGCCATCAAGCCGCGCTTCTGCGGCATCCACTTCTTCAACCCGCCGCGCTACATGGCGCTGGTGGAGCTGATCCCCACGCCCACCACGCAGCCGGAGATCCTCGACCAGCTGGAGAGCTTCGTCACCACCGCGCTCGGCAAGAGCGTGGTGCGCGCGATCGATACGCCCAACTTCGTCGCCAACCGCGTGGGCGTGGCCGGCATGCTGGCCACGATGATCGAGGCCGAGAAGTTCGGCCTGAGCGTCGACGTGGTGGACGACCTCACCGGCAAGAAGCTGGGCCGCGCCAGCTCGGGCACTTTCCGCACGGCCGACGTGGTGGGCCTCGACACGCTGGCCCACGTCATCAAGACGCTGCAGGACAACCTGAAGGACGACCCGTTCTACGCCAGCTACGCCACGCCGCCGGTGCTGGGCCAGCTGATCGAGCAGGGCGCGCTGGGCCAGAAGACCGGCGCCGGCTTCTTCAAGAAGGAGGGCAAGAACATCCTGCGGCTGGACGCGGCGCAGGGCACCTACGTGCCTTCGGGCGGCAAGGCCGACGAGATCGTCGTGCGCATGCTGAAGAAGCCCGCGGCCGAGCGGCTGAAGCTGCTGCGTGAATCGAAGAATCCGCAGGCGCAGTTCCTGTGGGCCATCCTGCGCGACGGCTTCCACTACGCTGCGGTGCACCTGGCCGACATCGCCGAATCGGCGCGCGACATCGACTTCGCGATGCGCTGGGGCTTTGGCATGAGCCAGGGCCCGTTCGAGCTGTGGCAGTCGGCCGGCTGGCTGCAGGTGGCCGGGTGGATCCAGGAAGACATCGAGGCCGGCAAGGCGCTGTCGAACGCGCCGCTGCCGTCGTGGGTGTTCGAGGGGCCGGTCGCCGAGCGCGGCGGCGTGCACCAGCCGGAGGGCTCGTGGAGCGCGTCGCAGGGCCGCTTCGTGCCGCGCAGCACCTTGCCGGTCTACCAGCGCCAGCCATTCCCCGAGGCCGTGTTCGGCAGCGGCGCGCCCGAGGCGCTGAAGAGCGGCACCGAGGAATTCCGCAACGACGAGATCCGCGTCTGGTCGCTCGACGGCGAGGTGCTGATCGCCAGCATCACCGCCAAGCTGCACCTCATCAGCCCCGCCGTGACCGAAGGCCTGCTGAAGGCGGTGGACATCGCCGAGGCGAAGTACCAGGGCCTGGTGATCTGGTCGCCCGACGACGTGTTCTCGGCCGGCGCCAACCTCGAGGCGCTGATGCCGGTGTTCATGAAGAGCGGCGGCAAGGGCATCGCGCCCGAGGAGAAGAAGCTGCAGGACGCGATGCTGCGCATCCGCTACGCCGCGGTGCCGGTCGTCGCGGCCGTCCGTGGCCTGGCGCTGGGCGGCGGCTGCGAGCTGGCCGTGCACTGCGCCAAGCGCGTCGCGGCGATGGAGAGCTACATCGGCCTGGTGGAAGTGGGCGTGGGCCTGATCCCGGGCGGCGGCGGCCTGGCGTACATCGCCCGCCGCGCGGCGGAGACGGCCGAGAAGGCGCCCGGCACCGATCTGCTCGCCTTCCTGAAGGAGGGCTTCACCGCCGCGGCCACCGCGCGTGTCGCCACCAGCGCGAACGAGGCCCGCAAGATCGGCTACCTGCTCGACGACGACGTGATCGTGCCGCACAAGGACGAGTTGCTGTCGGTGGCCAGCACGCAGGTAAAGGCGATGGCCGCCAGCGGCTGGCGGGCCCCGCAGAAGAAGCCTTTCCCCGTGGCCGGCCGCTCGGGCATCGCGACGATCAAGGCGCAACTCGTCGGCATGCGCGATGGCGGCTTCATCAGCGCGCACGACTTCCACATCGGCAGCCTGATCGCCGAGGTGGTCTGCGGCGGCGAGGTGGACGGCGGATCGCTGGTGACCGAGGAGTACCTGATGACGCTGGAACGCCAGCGCTTCTGCGCGCTGCTCGACCACCCCAAGACGCAGGAACGCATCATGGGGATGCTGCAGACCGGCAAGCCTGTGAGGAACTAGCCCACCCCCGGAGCGCCCAAGGGCGCTTCCCCTCAAGGGGGCGCCATCGACAGACCGGCGCAGAGCCGGATCCGTGACGGCCGCTTGAGAACCCGCAACCGAGCGAAGGACGAACATGAAACAAGTACAGGACGCCTACATCGTCGCCGCGGCGCGCACGCCGATCGGCAAGTCGGGGCGCGGCGCGTTCCGCAACACGCGGCCGGACGACCTGCTGGTCGCGGCCATCCATGGCGCGCTGAAGCAGGTGCCCGGGCTCGACCCGAAGGCGATCGAGGATGCGATCGTCGGCTGCGCCATGCCCGAGGGCGAGCAGGGCCTGAACGTCGCACGCGTCGGCGCGCTGCTGGCCGGCCTGCCCAACACCGTGGGGGGCGTCACCGTCAACCGCTTCTGCGCCTCGGGCCTCACGGCCGTGCAGATGGCGGCCGACCGCATCCGCGTCGGCGAGGCCGACGTGATGATTGCCGGCGGTGCCGAGAGCATGAGCATGGTGCCAATGAGCGGCAACAAGCCGTCGTTCAACCCGGCGATCTTCGAGCGCGACGAGAACGTCGGCATCGCCTACGGCATGGGCCTGACGGCCGAGAAGGTCGCGCAGCAATGGAAGGTGAGCCGCGAGCAGCAGGACGAGTTCGCGCTGCAGTCGCACCTGAAGGCGCTGGCCGCGCAGCAGGCCGGCGAATTCACCGACGAGATCGTGCCGGTGGAGGTGCTCGACCGCCTGCCGAACCTGGCCACCGGCGAGGTGGATGTGCGCACCCGCACGCTGTCGCTCGACGAAGGCCCGCGCCCCGATACCTCGCTGGAAGGCCTGGCCAAGCTGCGCGCCGTGTTCGCGGCCAAGGGCAGCGTGACCGCGGGCAACAGCTCCCAGACCAGCGACGGCGCGGGCTGCCTGATCCTGGCGTCGGAAAAGGCGGTCAAGCAGTTCAACCTGACGCCGCTGGCGCGTTTCGTCAGCTTTGCGTCGAAGGGCGTGCCGCCGGAGATCATGGGCATCGGCCCGATCGAGGCGATTCCCGCGGCGCTGAAGTCAGCCGGCCTGTCGCTCGACGCGATGGACTGGATCGAGCTGAACGAGGCCTTCGCCGCGCAGGCGCTGGCCGTCATCAACACCGTGGGTCTCGACAAGAGCAAGGTCAACCCGATGGGCGGCGCGATCGCACTCGGCCACCCGCTGGGCGCCACCGGGGCGATCCGTGCCGCCACCGTGGTGCACGCGCTGCGCCGGCGCCAGCTCAAGTACGGCATGGTCACGATGTGCGTCGGCACCGGCCAGGGCGCCGCCGGCATCTTCGAGCGGGTGTAAAGGCCCACCCCCGGAGCGCCTTCGGCGCACCCCCTCGAGGGGGCCGCACCAGCGTACCGGCGGAGCCGGATCCGCGGTGCGTGCTGGCGCAGCATCCGTTCCCTGCACGCGTCGTGTGGGGACCGACAGTCGAGCTGAACAGGAGAATGCGATGAGCATCAAGACCGCGATCGTCGACGGCGTGGCGACGCTGGAGATCGCCCGCCCCGAGAAGAAGAACGCGCTGACGCAGGCGATGTACGAGGCGCTGACCGACGGCCTGGCCGCGGCGCAGGCCGACACGTCGGTGCGCGCGCTGCTGATCACCGGCCAGCCGGGCATCTTCACCTCGGGCAACGACCTGGAGGACTTCATGGCGCGTCCGCCGCAGGGCGAGGCATCGGCCGTCTTCCGCTTCATGAAGGCGCTGGCGGCCTTCGACAAGCCGGTGGTGGCCGCCGTCACCGGCGCGGCCATCGGCATCGGCACCACGCTGCTGCTGCACTGCGACTTCGTCTACGTGGCCGACGATGCGCGGCTGGCCATGCCCTTCACGGGCCTGGGCCTGGTGCCGGAGTTCGCATCGAGCCTGCTCGTGCCGCAGCTCATGGGCCACCGTCGCGCTGCCGAGAAGCTGCTGCTCGGCGACCCCTTCACCGGCGAGCAGGCGGTGGAGTGCGGCATCGCCAACGCGGTGCTGCCGGCCTCGGAGGTACTGAAGCACGCACGCCGCGTGGCCGAGCGCTTCAACACGCTGCCGCCCGGCGCGGTGCGCGAGAGCAAGCAGTTGATGCGCCGCTGGTCCGCCGAAGCGGTGCAGCAGGCCATCGGCACCGAGGCGGGCCTCTTCGGGCAGCGCTTGCGCAGCCCGGAGGCGATGGAAGCGTTCCAGGCCTTCTTCCAGAAGCGCAAGCCGGACTTCTCGAAGTTCTGATTCGGCGCGGATTTGCCGGTCCGGGGAACCCCGGCGGCATCCCCCGGTCGCACCTTGCTTGTAGAAACACAGAGGAGGACGACCGGATGGCCGGATTGCCGTTGAACTGGACGCCATGGCTGCAGCCCTTGATGGCTGCGACGGTGGCGGTATTGATCGCGCTCGTCGTGCACCGCCTGGGCCGTGCGGTGCTGCGCCGGGTGACGCGCCCGTCGCGGGTGCTGAGCGCCGTGGTGGCCCAGGCCGACGCGCCCGCGCGCTGGGTGCTGCCATTGGCGGCGCTGCAGGTGGTGTGGCAGGGCGCACCCGATGCGCTGCCCCTGATCGGCAGCGTGCGGCACCTCAACGGCGTGCTGCTGATCGTCGCCCTGACCTGGCTGGCGCTGCGCGCGGTGCGGGGCGTCGCGCAGGGCGTGATCGACCTCTATCCCGCCGATGTCCAGGACAACCTGCAGGCGCGTCGCATCCACACGCAGGCGCGTGTGCTGTCGCGCACGGTGATGGTGGCCGTGCTGCTGGCGGGCCTGTCGTTGATCCTGATGACCTTCCCGGGGGCCAAGCAGGTCGGCGCGAGCCTGCTGGCCTCCGCGGGCGTGGCCGGCCTCGTGATCGGCATCGCGGCCAAGCCGCTCTTCAGCAACCTGATCGCCGGCCTGCAGATCGCGCTGGCCCAGCCGATCCGCATCGACGACGTGCTCATCGTGCAGGGCGAGTGGGGCCGCGTCGAGGAGATCACCGGCACCTACGTGGTGCTGCGCATCTGGGACGAACGGCGGCTCATCATCCCGCTGAACTGGTTCATGGAGAACCCCTTCCAGAACTGGACCCGCAGTTCTTCGCAGATCATCGGCACCGTGTTCCTCTACGTGGACTACGCCATGCCGCTGGAGCCGCTGCGCGCGGAAGCGCAACGCCTGTGCGAATCCTCGCCGCACTGGGACGGCCGCCTGTGCCTGCTGCAGGTGACCGAGGCCGCCGAACGGGCGATGCAGCTGCGCGTGCTCGTCACCGCAGCGGACTCGGGCAAGGCCTGGGACCTGCGCTGCCATGTGCGCGAAGGGCTGCTGACCTTCATCCAGCGCGAGCATCCGCAGCACCTGCCGCTGTGGCGCACGCACCTGTCGCGCGAGGTCGTCCCGGGCGGTGACGACAGTTTCCGCCTGCCCGCCGACGCCCTGCAGGCCCCGGCACCCACGGTGTCGCCCGCGCCATGACGGCCCCGGTCCCGCCCCTCCCGCAGCAGGCGCTGCGCGCCGGGCCGCCGCCCCTGCCGGCGCAGGCGGCCTTGTTCATCGACTTCGACGGCACGCTCGCGCCGCTGGCTCCCCGCCCGCAGGACGTGGTGGTGCCGATCTGGGTGCAGCCGACGCTGCAGCACCTGCACGCCGCGCTGGGCGGGGCGCTGGCGATCGTCAGCGGCCGGCCGGTCGAGCAGATCGACGGCTTCCTCGCGCCGTTGCAGCTGCCCGCCGCGGGAGTCCACGGCGTCGAGCGCCGCGGCAGCGACGGCCGGCTGCAGGTGCTGGGCGGCGAGCCCCCGGCGGCGCTCGTCGCCGCGGCGCAGGCGCTGGCGCAGCAGCATCCCGGCCTGCTGTACGAGCCCAAGACCGGCGGCTTCGCGCTCCACTACCGCAACCGTCCGCTGCTGGCCACGCTGTGCCACGACACGCTGCACATCTCGCTGGGCGGCCTGCCCGAGGCGGCCGCCTGGCAGGTGATGGGCGGGCACTACGTCTTCGAGGTGAAGCAGCGCCGCGTCTCGAAGGGCGTGGCGCTCGCCGCACTGCAGGCGGATCCCTGCTTCGCAGGCCGCGTGCCGGTCTACGTCGGCGACGACGTCACCGACGAGGACGGCATTGCCGCGGCCCAGGCCGCGGGCGGCTTCGGCATCCGCGTGGGCCCCGGTGACACGCAGGCACACTATTGGCTGCAGGATATCGATGCGGTCGCGCGATGGCTGGGCGAGGCGGTCCAGCGTCTGCCGGCCGTGGTTGCAGACCCTCCACCACATCCCTCGCACCCATGAATGCACCGGCATCCCTGAACCTCGGCATCATCGGCAATTGCTCGATCAGTGCACTCGTCGACGACCAGGCCCGCATCGTCTGGTGCTGCCTGCCGCGCTTCGATGGCGATCCGGTCTTCCATGCGCTGCTCGACTCGGCCAATGGCCTGCAAGAGGACGGCAGCTACCAGGTGCAGCTCGACGACCAGGTACGCAGCGAGCAGGCCTACGAGGACAACACCGGCGTGCTGCGCACCCGGTTGTACGACGCACAGGGCGGTGCGATCGAGATCACCGATTTCGCGCCGCGCTACTTCCAGCACGGCCGCCCCTTCCGTCCGATCATGCTGGTGCGGCGCATCCGCGCGCTGCAGGGAGCGCCGCGCCTGCGCATCGTGCTGCGCCCGCGGTGCGACTGGGGCCGCAACGCGCCGGCCCGCACGCGCGGCAGCAACCACATCCGCTTCGTCGGCCCCGACACCACGCTGCGCCTGACGACCAACGCGCCGATCACCTACGTCCTCGACGAGACGCCGTTCACGCTGACCCGCCCGATCAGCCTGGTCCTCGGCCCCGACGAGATGCTGGACGCGAACATCGAGGACACGGCGCGGCAGCTCGAGGAGCGCACCATCGCCTACTGGCGCTCGTGGTCGCGCGCGCTCGCGCTGCCGCTCGAATGGCAGGACGCGGTGATCCGCGCCGCCATCACGCTGAAGATGTGCCTCTACGAGGACACCGGCGCCATCGTCGCGGCGATGACGACCAGCATCCCCGAGGCGCCGGGCAGCGAGCGCAACTGGGACTACCGCTTCTGCTGGCTGCGCGATGCGTTCTTCGTGGTGCGGGCGCTCAACAGCCTGTCCGAAGTCGGCACGATGGAAGATTACCTGCGTTGGATGCGCGACGCGATCGGCGACATGGCCGGCGGCCACGTGCAGCCGCTGTACGGCATCGGCCTGGAGCGCGAGCTGCCCGAGGCCATCGTCGACCACCTCGCCGGCTACCGCGGCCACCGGCCGGTGCGCGTGGGCAACCAGGCGGCCGAGCATTTCCAGCACGACGTCTACGGCAACATCGTGCTGGGCGCGGCACAGGCCTTCCACGACAAGCGGCTGCTGCGCCGCGGCACGCTGCAGGAGTTCCACCTGCTCGAGGCGGTGGGCGAGCGCGCGTTCCTCATCCATGACCAGGCCGACGCCGGCATGTGGGAGCTGCGCACGCGGGCCCGGGTGCACACCTCGTCGGTGCTGATGAACTGGGCGGCCTGCGACCGGCTGGCCAAGATCGCGCAGGTGTTCGGCGAGGCCGACCGCGTGGCGCTGTGGCGCTCGCGCGCGGAAGTGATCCGCGAGAAGATCCTGACGCAGTCGTGGAACGAGGAGCGCCAGGCCTTCGCCGAAAGCTTCGGCGGCCGCGACCTCGACGCCAGCGTGCTGCTGATGGCCGAGGTAGGCTTCATCGACCCGCGCGACCCGCGCTTCGTCGCGACCGTCGATGCGCTGGAGGCCTCGCTGTGCGACGGCCCCTACATGCGCCGCTACGAGGCGCCGGACGACTTCGGCCGGCCCGAGACCTCCTTCAACATCTGCGCCTTCTGGCGCATCGACGCACTCGCGCGCATCGGCCGCAAGGAGCAGGCGCGCGAGATATTCGAGGCGATGCTGGCCGTGCGCAATCCGCTCGGGCTGCTGTCCGAGGACACCCATCCCACCACCGGCGAGCTGTGGGGCAACTTCCCGCAGACCTACTCGATGGTGGGCATCGTGAACGCCGCGGTCCGCCTGTCGGCGCCGTGGGACTCGCGCATCTGAAGCCGTTCTGCCCTTCAAGCCTTCAAGGAGTACCCCCGTTTTGAGTCGTCTCGTCGTCATATCGAACCGCATCGGAGATCCCCGCAAAGTGGCCGCCGGCGGCCTGGCCGTCGCCCTCGGCGACGCCCTGGCCTCGCGGGGCGGCCTGTGGTTCGGCTGGAGCGGCAAGATCATCGAGGGCGGAGCGACGGGCGAGGGCGACCTGCACCAGCAGCGCGCCGGCAACGTCGACCTGGTCACCATCGACCTCTCTCGCGACGACCACGACGCCTACTACACCGGCTACTCGAACCAGGCGCTGTGGCCGGCCTTTCACTACCGGCTCGACCTGGCGGACTTCGGCAGCGGCTTCTTCGCCGGCTACCAGCGGGTGAACCGGCTCTTCGCGCGCAAGCTCGCGCCGCTGCTGCGCGACGACGACATCATCTGGGTGCACGACTACCACCTGATCCCGCTCGCGTCGGAGCTGCGTGCGCTGGGCTGCCGGCAGCGCATCGGATTCTTCCTGCACATCCCGCTGCCGCCGCCGCCCATCCTGGCCGCCATCCCGGGGCACGAATGGCTGATGCGGTCCTTCTTCGCCTACGACCTGGTCGGCCTGCAGACGAACGCCGACGCCGACCACTTCAGCCGCTTCCTGATCGACGAGGCGCATGCCGAGCGCCTGCCCGATGGCCGGTTCCGCGCCTACGGCAGCACCATGCGGGCGCAGGCGTTCCCAATCGGCATCGACGTCGACGAGTTCCGCGGGCTGGCCGAGTCGCCGGAATCACGCGAGACCGAGGCGACGCTGAAGGCGCAGTATGCGCACCGGCGCCTGCTGGTGGGCATCGACCGGCTCGACTATTCCAAGGGGCTGCCGCGCCGGCTCAAGGCCTTCCGGGAGCTGCTGGCCAACTACCCGGAGAACCGCAACAGCGCGACGCTCATCCAGATCGCGTCGCCCACGCGCGAGAGCGTCGACGCCTATGCCGACATCCGCCGCGAGCTGGAGAGCCTGGCCGGCGAGATCAACGGCAACTACGGCGAGCTGGCGTGGATGCCGATCCGCTACATGCACCGCACCTGGGCCCGCAAGCGCCTGCCAGGGCTGTACCGCGCCGCCTGCGTGGCGCTGGTGACGCCGCTGCGCGACGGCATGAACCTCGTCGCCAAGGAGTACGTGGCGATGCAGGACGAGGACAACCCGGGCGTGCTGGTGCTGTCGCGTTTTGCCGGCGCGGCCGAGCAGATGCGCGAGGCGCTGCTGGTCAATCCGTACGACATCCCGGCCACCGCGCAGACGATCCAGCGTGCGCTGCAGATGCCGCTGGCGGAGCGCCGGGAGCGGCACGCGGCGCTGCTGAAGACCATCCGCGAGTACGACGTGCACGCCTGGCGCAGGGATTTCCTGCGCGTGCTGGACGAGACGGTCGAGCCCGGCGCCCCGCCGGCCGCGGCCTGAGTTCAGCCGGCCGAAGCGGCCGGCTGCGGCGGCACGGCGGCTTCGGCGCGTGTGCCGCACTTCGGGCAGTAGTGGAAGAACGCGTTCTTGCGCGTGTCGCACTGCCCGCAACGGTCGAACAGGCGCAAGCCGCAATGCACGCAGAAATCGGGCACCACCTCGCCGGTGGTCATCACCGGGCGCTCGCAGGCCGGGCAGACGTTGGCGGCCAGGTGCTTCAGCGCGGCCTCCGTGCCGAGCGCCTGGCGGCGCTGCTGCTCGGTCTGCTGCTCGACCTGCGCGCGGCGCGCCAGGTAGCGGCGCATCGCCTTCACCACGTAATGGCCGGCCACGGCGGTGAGCACCACCCCGACGCCGTAGCGCACGTAGCCGCCGTAGCTCGGCAGGTAGGGCACCAGCTCGAAGAAGAACGCAAAGGCGGCGAACAGCACGAAGCCGCGCATCAGCGGCCAGTAGTCGCTGCCGCGCTTCCTGGCCAGCAGCCAGCCGGCGACCAGCAGCAGGGGCAGGGTGAGCGCGAGCCGCAGCCCGAAGATCCGCAGCTCCTGCGCTCGCCAGGCGCTGTCGTAGCCCGCGCGTGCATCGGCGAGCAGCTCGGCTTCGGCGCGCTCCTGCGCCTGCCGGGCCTGGCGGGTGTCGAGCAGCTGTTGGTCGACGGCTTCCAGGGCGGCCTGCGCCTGGCGTTCCTTGTCCTTCAGCGCGTCGAGGTCGCGGGTGCGCCGGATGACCTCCGGATCCTGCTGCGGGTCGGTGGTCGCGGTGCGGGTGGCGAGCCAGTTGCCGTAGGCCGCACGCGCCGATTGGTAGGCATTGGACGCCGCCTGCAGCGCGAGCTGTGCCTGCTCGCGCCGGGCGCCGAGTTCGGTCTCGCGCTTGTCGAGCGCCGCGCTCTCGTCCCGCGCGCGGGCGAGCGCGGCCGGATCGGCCACGAAGTCTTCCAGCCGCAGCGGGGCTTCGGCCTGCGGGAGGTCGGCGACGATCTTGCCGCCGAGGCCCACCAGGAACCCGGCGAACACGAAGGACACCAGCCACATCACCAGCCGGAACAGCCGCTCCGGCACGCGCAGGGACTTGAACATGGCCCGTCCGGGGTCAGGGGGCCTTGCGGGGAACCGGGCGCGGCCGGCCTTCGGCGTCGGTCGCCACGTAGGTCAGCGTGGCCTCGGTGACCTTGACGGTCTCTTCCTTCGGGCGCAGCCGCTGGGCGTAGACCTCGACGTCGACGGTGATCGAGGTGGTGCCGACGCGGACGATCTCGGCATAGAAGCTCAGCAGGTCGCCCACGCGCACCGGCTGCTTGAAGACGAATTCCTTGACCGCCACCGTGGCCATGCGGCCCTGGACGAGGCGGGCCGGCAGCACGGCGCCCGCCAGGTCGACCTGGGCCATGACCCAGCCGCCGAAGATGTCGCCGTTGTTGTTGACGTCGGCCGGCATCGGGATCACCCGCAGCACCAGCTCCTTGTCGTCGGGGAGTTGGACGGGCGCACTGGATTCGTCGGACTTCGGCATCATCTGGCCCTTCTGTTCTCGAAAAATCATTCTCACACGATGCGTGCCGCCGCCGACTCGTCCCGACCCCCGCCGCCGGCAGCCTCCGAGCCCTCGGCGCGACGCTCCGACTGGGGCACGCTCGCGCGCCTGATGCCGTACCTGTGGCGCTACCGCTGGCGTGTCGGGTTGGCGCTGTCGTTCATGGTCGCGGCCAAGGTCGCCAACGTCGGCGTGCCGCTGCTGCTGAAGGAGCTGGTCGACCGCCTGTCGATCGCGCCCGGCTCGGTGCAGGCGATGCTGGTGGTGCCGGTGGGGCTGCTCGTCGCCTACGGGCTGCTGCGGCTGTCGACCTCGCTGTTCACCGAGCTGCGCGAGCTGGTGTTCGCCAAGGCGACCGAGGGCACCACGCGCAGCATCGCGCTGCAGGTGTTCCGCCACCTGCATGCGATGAGCCTGCGCTTCCACCTCGAGCGGCAGACCGGCGGCATGACCCGCGACATCGAGCGCGGCACGAAGGCGGTGCAGTCGCTGTTCTCGTACTCGCTCTACAGCATCCTGCCCACGCTGATCGAGATGGTGCTGGTACTGGCGCTGCTCGGGATTAAGTTCGACGCCTGGTTCGCGGGCATCACGGCCGCCGCGCTCGTCGCCTACATCGGCTTCACCGTGGCGGTGACCGAGTGGCGCACGCAGTTCCGCCGGCAGCTCAACGAGCTGGATTCGAAGGCGCACAGCCGCGCGATCGATTCGCTGCTGAACTACGAGACCGTCAAGTACTTCAACAACGAGGAGTACGAGGCGCGCCGCTACGACGAGAGCCTCGACCGCCTGCGCCGCGCGGCCGTCAAGAGCCAGCGTACGCTGTCGCTGCTCAACGCCGGCCAGCAGCTGATCATCGCGCTGGCGCTGATCGCGATGCTCTGGCGGGCGACGGAAGGGGTGGTGGCGGGCCGCATGACGCTGGGCGACCTGGTGATGGTCAACGCCTTCATGATCCAGCTCTACGTGCCGCTGAACTTCCTCGGCGTCATCTACCGCGAGCTGAAGCAGGGGCTGGCCGATCTCGACAAGATGTTCGTGCTGCTCGAGCGCGAGCGCGAGGTGGCCGACGCCCCCGGCGCCCGGCCGCTGGCGGTGACGCAGGGCCGGGTGCGCTTCGAGAACGTCTCCTTCGCCTACGAGTCTGGCGGCCGGCCCATCCTGCACGACCTCAGCTTCGAGATCCCACCGGGCCGCACGGTGGCGGTGGTGGGGCCCTCGGGGGCCGGCAAGTCGACGCTGGCGCGCCTGCTGTACCGCTTCTACGACGTGCCTGCCGGCGCCGGACGCATCACGGTCGACGGGCAGGACATCCGGGAGGTCACGCAGGCCAGCCTGCGCGCCGCGATCGGCATCGTGCCGCAGGACACCGTGCTGTTCAACGACACGGTGGCCTACAACATCGGCTACGGCCGGCCGTCGGCGACGCCGGCGGAGATCGAGGGCGCGGCGCGCTCCGCCCACATCCACGACTTCATCGCCGGCACGCCACAGGGCTACGCCACCATGGTGGGCGAGCGCGGCCTGAAGCTCTCCGGCGGCGAGAAGCAGCGCGTGGCGATCGCCCGCACGCTGCTGAAAAATCCGCCGATCCTCATCTTCGACGAGGCGACCTCGGCGCTCGACTCGGCCAACGAGCGCGCGATCCAGGCCGAGCTGCAGAGCGCCGCGCGCGGCAAGACCGCGCTGGTGATCGCGCACCGGCTGTCGACGGTGGTCGATGCGCACGAGATCGTCGTGCTGGAGCACGGCCGCGTGGCGGAGCGCGGCTCGCACGCGGCGCTGCTGGCGCACGGCGGCGTGTACGCGCGCATGTGGCAGCTGCAGCACGCGCAGGGCGGCGCGGAAGGGGTCGCGGCGCATTGGGCACAATCGCCGGGTCCGAGCCTGTCCACTGCGCCATGAGCTTCCTCGCCATCGACATCGGCAACACCCGTCTGAAGTGGGCGCAGTACTCGTCACCTCAGCCGGGCGCCGCGCTTCTGGCCCACGGGGCCGCCTTCCTCGAAACCATCGACGAACTCGCCGAGGGCGAGTGGGCGAAGCTCGCCGCGCCGACCAGCATGCTCGGCTGCAACGTGGCCGGCGATGCGGTACGCCGCCGCGTCGAGGAGCAGCTCGAGCTGTGGGACTTCACCCCGCGCTGGGTCGTGCCGGGCGCGAGCGAGGGCGGCGTGGTCAACGGCTACGACCACCCGAGCCGGCTCGGGGCCGACCGCTGGACCGCGCTGATCGGCGCGCACTGGCACATGCGCTCGCGCGGATCGCACCGCCCGGTGCTGGTGGTGATGATGGGTACGGCGGTGACGGTCGACGCGCTGGCGCCCGACGGCCACTTCCTCGGCGGCATCATCCTGCCGGGCCACGGGATCATGCTGCGGGCGCTGGAGAGCGGCACCGCGGGGCTGCGCGTGCCGACCGGCGACGTGCGGGACTTTCCGACCAACACCTCCGATGCGCTCACCAGCGGCGGCACCTTCGCCATCACCGGCGCCATCGAGCGCATGCACCGGCACCTGCGAACGCGCACCGGCAAGACGCCGATCGTGCTGGTGACCGGCGGCGCCGGATGGAAGGTGGCGCCCGACCTCGACGTCGACCATGAGCTGGTCGAGTCGCTGATCTTCGACGGGCTGCTGACGATGCAGTCGCACCGCCTCGCGTTGTGAGGGCCCGCCCCGGCGGCGCGGGTCAGAGGATGTAGCGCGACAGGTCTTCGTTCTTCGCCAGCTCGGCGAGCTTGCCGTCGACGGCCGCCGCATCCAGCGTGACGGTCTGCCCGCTGCGGTTGGGCGCATCGAAGCTCACCTCGTCGAGCAGGCGCTCCATCACCGTCGAGAGCCGGCGGGCGCCGATGTTCTCGGTGCGCTCGTTCACGTCGTAGGCGATCTGCGCCAGCCGGCGGATGCCGTCAGCCGTGATGTCGAGCGTGACGCCCTCGGTGGCCAGCAACGCCTCGTACTGCTTGACCAGGCTCGCGTGGGTGCTGGTGAGGATGGCCTCGAAGTCGTCGACCGACAGCGAGCCCAGCTCGACGCGGATCGGGAAGCGCCCCTGCAGCTCCGGGATCAGGTCGCTGGGTTTCGTCAGGTGGAAGGCGCCCGAGGCGATGAAGAGGATGTGGTCCGTCTTCACCATGCCGTACTTGGTGTTCACGGTGGTGCCTTCGACCAGCGGGAGCAGGTCGCGCTGCACGCCCTGGCGCGAGACTTCGCCACCGCCGCCGCCGTGCTCGCCGCGCGAAGCGACCTTGTCGATCTCGTCGATGAAGACGATGCCGTTCTGCTCGGCGTTCTGCAGCGCGGCCGTCTTGATGTCGTCCTCGTTGACCAGCTTGGCCGCCTCTTCGTCGACCAGCAGCTTGCGGGCTTCGCCGATCCTGAGCTTGCGGGTCTTGCGCTTGGCGCCGCCCATCTGCGAGAACAGGCCCTTGAGCTGCTCGGCCATCTCCTCCATGCCCTGCGGGCCGAGGATCTCGAGCGATGGCTTGGCCTCGGCCAGGTCGATCTCGATCTCCTTGTCGTCCAGCGTGCCTTCACGCAGGCGCTTGCGCATCACTTGGCGGGCGGTGTTGTCGGGCGGGGGAGGCGCAGGTTCGACGTCGAAGCCCACCGACGGTGTGCGGGGCGGCGGTACCAGCGCGTCGAGGATGCGGTCTTCCGCGGCGTCCTCGGCCATGGCCCGCTTGCGGCGCACCTGGAGTTCGCGTTCCTGCTTGACGGCCATGTCGACCAGGTCGCGCACGATGCTGTCGACATCCTTGCCGACGTAGCCGACCTCGGTGAACTTGGTGGCCTCCACCTTGATGAACGGCGCGTCGGCCAGCTTGGCCAGGCGCCGGGCGATCTCGGTCTTGCCCACGCCCGTCGGGCCGATCATCAGGATGTTCTTCGGGGTGATCTCGCCGCGCAGCTTCTCGTCGACCTGCTGGCGGCGCCACCGGTTGCGCAGCGCGATGGCGACCGCCCGCTTGGCGGCGGCCTGGCCGACGATATGGCGGTCGAGTTCGGAGACGATCTCCTGAGGCGTCATGCTCATGTCAGCCCCTCGTCCGACGTGTACGTCGGCCGGCCCGCGACGGGAACGTCTGCGTTCGATTCATCCCAGGACCTCGATGGTGTGATGCTGGTTGGTGTAGATGCACAGGTCGCCGGCGATTTCCAGCGACTTCTTGACCAGTTGCTCGGGCGGCAGCTCGGTGTTGTCGAGCAGGGCCTTGGCCGCGGCCTGCGCGTAGGCGCCGCCGGAGCCGATGGCGATGATGCCGTTCTCGGGCTCGAGCACGTCGCCGTTGCCGGTGATGATCAGCGAGGCGTCCTTGTCGGCCACGGCCAGCATGGCCTCGAGCCGGCGCAGCACGCGATCGGTGCGCCAGTCCTTCGTCAGCTCGATCGCGGCGCGCACCAGATGGCCCTGGTGCTTCTCGAGCTTGGCCTCGAAGCGCTCGAAGAGGGTGAAGGCGTCGGCGGTGGCACCGGCGAAGCCGGCCAGCACCTGGTCCCGGTAGAGCTTGCGCACCTTGCGCGCGCTGGCCTTGACGACGATGTTGCCGAGCGTGACCTGTCCGTCGCCGCCCAGCGCGACGCGGTTGCCGCGCCGGACGCTGACGATGGTGGTGCCGTGAAACACCGGGGTTTGTGAGTCCATGGGCTGCATCTGGCGGTGAAGGGCCGGCATTCAAGCGCCGGCGGTGGAAGCGGGCGGGCCGCCGAAGGCGGACCGCGTCAGTTCGTGCGGACCTTGACCCGCGCGTGCTCGTTGATCCCCATCGCACCGAAGAACAACGCGACCAGGCGGTGCGCGTCGGCGAACACGACGTCGCGGCTCTCGCTGCGCTTGGCGAGCACCCAGTTCAGCAGGTCGCCGGCCGCGATGAAGTCGACCCGGATCAGCTTGCTGCAGTTCACGGTGACGAGCGCGGCGCGGCCCAGCTGCTGGTCCAGCATGCGCAGCGTGGCGCCGATGTCGCCCACGAGCTGGCCGGAGAGTTCCACGGTCGCCACCTGCACGCTGTGCGTGTCGTCGACCAGTCCCGATTCGAGGAAGCTGGTGGAGACTTCGCTGATCTGCGACATCGGCGGCGAGTGGGTGCTGTGGCCGCCGCTGCTGCTGCCGCCGCCGCTGTCGCTGAAGCGCACCTTGCAGCGCACCCGCTCCCACGACGGGGGCGACAGCTCGTAGGTGACGCAGTAGTCGATCGCGGTTTCGTCGAACTGGTCGGCGCGGTTGGCCAGGCGCAGCGCGTCGAGGCGTGCGACCCAGAACGCCGGATCCGCGTCGCGCACGCCGGTCGGGGCGGCTTCGGCCAGCACGGACAGGAAATGCTCGCCCGACAGCCAGCGCATGTCGAGCGGCTCCTCGGCCCACTGGCGGAAGAGTTGCGACAGCAGCGTGGCGGCTTCCGCGTCGACCCATTGCAGGCCGCTCCAGTCGAACACCCACGGCAGCGGCATCTGCAGCGTTTGCGAACGCAGCCGCACGACCGACTCCGCGTCCAGCTGCGCCGGGGCGACCCAGCCCACCTCGCCAGCGGAGCGCAAGGTCGTCGGGCGGTCGTTGGCGGCGGCCGCGTCGGCCACCAGCCGCGGCATCGAGAACCATTGCGGCGCCGACCAGCCGAAACGTGGTGCGTACTCGAACGCCAGCTGCTCGAACTTGTGCTGCTGGCCGGTGGCGCGGTAGAGATCGAACAGCACCAGCCAGGTCTCGCCGTGTTCGAGCCGGCTGCCGTCGCCGCTGGTGAGCTGCGTCAGCGATTGCTCGCATTGGTCGAAGTCGGCGTTGGCGAACGCGATGACGGCCTCGTCCAGCTCCGGGTCGTGGACCGCCTCGCTGACCTCGACCGTGAAGGCGCCGCCGAAGTCGGTGCTGGGGGGCGGGGCGAAGCTGCCCGCCGGCACCGACTTCGGCGGTGGCGTGGGACCCGGCGGTGCCACGGGCGTGCGCGGTGGCCATTCGGCAGGCGCCGGCCGGGCGCCCGACAGCGGCGACAAGCCGGGCGCCATCACGGCGCGGCTGGTGCCGGCAGCACGCTCGGCCTCCAGCCTCGTCGGCGGGAGGTCGGGGGCGTGCGCAATGCCCGGGCGCGGGTTTGCAGGCGCGGCCGGCGCGTCCATCGCCGGCGGCGGGGGCAGCGGCTGCTTCGCCGTCGTGTCGAACTGGGAGCTGGCGCGCCGGGTGGATGCCGGCCCGAACTTGCCGGCGCCGACCATCTGCTGCTCGATCTCGTCGATCTTGGCCTTGACGCCGCCTTCGGCGCGGGCGGACGAGGTCTGCTCGTTCAGCCGCGCTTCCGAGTCGTCGAGCCGCGAGGAGCCGCCGAGCGCCGCCAGCTGCTCCGGCGACAAACCTTCGCGCCGCAGCTTGCGCAGCATGTCGAACTCGCGCTTGCGGACGAAATCGTTGCGCCGCTTGCGCTCCACCATCGCCTTCAGCTCGGAGCGCTCGATCTCGAGGGCGCCGTCCTCGGCCTGGCGTGAGTTGAGGTCGGCCCAGTCGGTGGCAGGGTTGGCCACGAAGCGAACGACCTTGCGGAAGAAGCTTTCGTCCTTGGGGTCCGCCATGAACCTGCCTCGACAGCGGTCAGTCGCCGAACATCTTCTGCTTCATCTCGCGGCGCTGCTGGGCCTCGAGGGAAAGCGTGGCGGTGGGGCGGGCCAGCAGGCGGCCGAGGCCGATCGGCTCGCCGGTTTCGTCGCAGAAGCCGTATTCGCCCGATTCGATGCGGGCCAGCGACTGGGAGATCTTCTTGAGCAGCTTGCGTTCGCGGTCGCGCGTGCGCAGCTCCAGCGCGTGCTCTTCCTCGATGGTCGCGCGGTCGGCCGGGTCCGGAACGATCGTCGTGTCTTCGCGCAGGTGCTCGGTGGTCTCGCCGGCGTTGGACAGCAGGTCGTCCTTGAGGCCCACGAGGCGGGCGCGGAAGAACTCGAGCTGCTTGTCATTCATGTACTCCTCGTCCGGCATGGCGAGCAGTTCGGCTTCGGTGAGCTCGCGGCCACTCTTGCTCTTCCAGGCGTTGGCGAGCTTCGGGTCGTGCTTCACGGCGGGTTTCACGGTGTCCATGTCGAAATCTGAATACGTTCTGGCGGGCGGCTTGGCGGGTGCGAAGCGGTCCGCGAAGCGGCTGGCGCTGTCGGAGGGCAAGGGTGCTGCGACGGGTTCCGAGGCGGCCGCCTTGGCGCCAACCTTGCCTGTGGGCTTGCCTGCGGCCGCGCGGCCGTCGCTCTTGGCTGGGGTCTTGCTCACTTCGCACTCCTCTTCACGGTGTTTGTATCCGCTACGCAGGTCCGAGGTGCGTGGACCGCCGCTCGGGGCGCGCGGATTGTAGCCACGCCCCTGGGCATCCATGGTCTCTCAGACGAGGCACTGCGTCAGCCCTTGTTCGAGGATTTCGCGCGGCAGGTCGATGCCGATGAAGACCATCTTGTTCTGGCGCTTTTCGCCCGGCATCCACTTTGGCCCGAGGTCGCTGCCCATCAGCTGGTGCACGCCCTGGAAGATCACCTTGCGATCGCTGCCCTTCATGAACAGCACGCCCTTGTAGCGCAGCAGCTTGGGGCCGTACACCTGGACGATCGAGCCGAGGAAGTCTTCGAGCTTGGTCGGGCTGAAGGCGCGGTCGGCACGGAAGACGAACGACTTGACGTCGTCGTCGTGCGCGTGATGGTGCGGGTGGTCGCAGTGCTCGCCGTGCTCGTGGTCATGGTCATGGTCGTGGTGGTGATGGCCATGACCGTCGTCGGCGTTCAGGAAGTCCGGGTCGATCTCCAGCTTGCTGTTGAGGTTGAAGCCCTTGAGATCGAAGATCTTGTCGAGCGAGACCTCGCCGAAGTGCACGCGGCTCTGCGGCGCGCGCGGATTCATGTGCTTGATGCGGTGCGCCAGCGCGTCGACGGCCGCCGGGTCGGCGAGGTCGGTCTTGCTGATGAAGATCTGGTCGGCGAAGCCGATCTGGCGGCGGGCCTCCTGGCGCGTGTCGAGCTGTTGCTCGGCGTGCTTGGCGTCGACCAGCGTCAGCACGGAGTCCAGCAGGTAGCTCTCGGCGACCTCGTCGTCCATGAAGAAGGTCTGCGCCACCGGACCCGGGTCGGCCAGTCCGGTGGTCTCGATCACGACGCGGTCGAAGCTCAGTTCGCCCTTGCGGCGCTTCTCGGCCAGGTCGGACAGCGTCGAGCGCAGGTCCTCGCGGATCGTGCAGCAGACGCAGCCGTTGTTCATCTGGATGATCTGCTCGCCCTCGTTCGAGACGAGGATGTCGTTGTCGATGTTCTCCTCGCCGAACTCGTTCTCGATCACGGCGATCTTCTGGCCGTGGGCCTCGGTCAGCACACGCTTGAGCAGCGTGGTCTTGCCGCTGCCGAGGAAGCCGGTGAGGATGGTGGCGGGGATCAGGCCTTGTGACATGGCGGGGCTCGTATGGCTGGGGTGCGACAACCGGCGCAGATGGGGGCGGGCGAATGTCCTGCAAGAGGGCGGGTGTGTCAAGCATGGCGCGGCGGCCGTGGCCTTCGGGTATCCTTTCGTGTCCGCTTCGCTCGCCCACCCAGTGCACAAACCGGTAGACCGCGACGCCGCCGAGCGCCGCAGCCTGTTCGACCGCCTCGTCGAGTTCATCTCGCCGGGGCCGGATTCGAAAGACGAATTGATCGAATCGCTCGCCGATGCCGAGGAGCGCGAGCTGATAGACCCGCAAAGCCGCGGCATGCTCGAAGGCGTGATCCGCATGGCCGACATGAGCGCCGGCGACGTGATGGTGGCCGCGCCGCACATCGACCGGCTCGACATCGACGCCGACTACGACGACCTGCTGGCGCAGGTGATCACCACCGGCCACTCGCGCTTCCCCGTCTACGAGGGCCAGCGCGACAACATCATTGGCATCCTGCTCGCCAAGGACCTGCTCAAGCTGCAGCGCGCGCCGTCGCTGAACCTGCGCACGCTGCTGCGCCCGCCGGTGTTCGTGCCGGAGAGCAAGGGCTTGAACGAGCTGCTGCGCGATTTCCGCAGCAACCGCAACCACCTGGCGATCGTCATCGACGAGTTCGGCAACGTGGCCGGGCTGCTGACGATCGAGGACGTGCTCGAAGAGATCGTCGGCGAGATCGAGGACGAGTTCGACGAGGAGGATGCCGAGTCCGGCATCTACACGCTGGCCGACGGCGCGCAGCGCGTGGCCGGCGACGTCGAGATCGAGCAGGTGAACGAGGCCTTCGCCGTGGCCTTGCCGGACGACGAGTTCGACACCATCGGCGGCCTGGTCGCCCATGAGCTGGGCCGCGTGCCGCGCCGCGGCGAGGCGGTGGAGGTCGGCGGCCTGCGTTTCGAGGTGATGCTCACCCGGGGCGGCGCGGTGCGCTGGTTCAAGGTGGTGCGCGCGCCCGATGCCGGTGCGCCGGCATCGACGCGCTGACCGGCCGATCCTGCGCCGATGATTGCGCGCATCCCGGGCTGGGCGGCAGCGCTGGCCGCCCTGGCGAGCGGTGCGCTCTTCAGCCTTCCCTTCGTCCACACGGCCGGCTGGTGGGCCTCCATCGCATTGCTGGTGCTGCTGGCCTCCGCCGTGCAGCGGGTGCCGCCGCGCCGCGCCGCGTTGCTGGGCTGGGCGTTCGGCACCGGCTGGCTGGCGGCGGGCACGTGGTGGCTCTATATCAGCATGCACGTGTACGGCGGCCTGCCGGCGCCGATGGCGGTCGCGGCGGTGCTGGCGCTGTCGGGCGGGCTGTCGCTGTACCTCGCGCTGGCGATGGCCGTCTTCGCGGGGCTGCGCAGCGGGCGTCCGCTGGCCGATGCGGCGCTCTTCGCCGCGTGCTGGCTGCTGGCCGAGCTGGCGCGGGGCGTGCTCTTCACCGGCTTTCCGTGGATCGCGGCAGGCTATGCGCAGATCGACGGGCCGCTGGCGGCCCTGGCGCCGTGGATCGGCGTCTACGGCATCGGCGCGGTGGCCGCCGGGGCTGCGGCGCTGCTGGCCGCTCCGGCGCGCACGCCGATCGCCCGGGCCGGATGGTCGGCGCTGGCCGTCGCCGTGGTGGCCGCCGCGCCGCTGGCGCAGCGGGAGTTCAGCCGGCCCACGCAGCGGCTGGCCGTCACGCTGGTGCAGACCAACGTCGCGCAGGACGAGAAGTTCGCGGTCGAGCACCTGCCCGAAGCGCTGGCCTGGCTGGGCCAGGCCCTGCATGCCGCGGGCGGCGACCTGGTGATCGCGCCCGAAACCGCGGTGCCGCTGCTGCCGTCGCAACTCGGCGAGGAGGGCTGGCGGGCGCTGGTGGCGCCCTTCGCCGGGGGCGATCGCGCGGCCCTCATCGGCCTGCCGCTCGGCAGCTTCGAGGAGGGCTACACCAACTCGGTGGCCGGCATCTCGGCCGGCGCCGCCGGCCTGCCGGGCGGCTTCTACCGCTACGACAAGCACCACCTCGTGCCGTTCGGCGAGTTCATCCCGGCCGGCTTCCGCTGGTTCGTCGCGATGATGAACATCCCGCTCGGCGACTTCAACCGGGGGCCGCTCGCGGCCCCTTCCTTCGAGGTTCGCGGCGAGCGGGTGGCGCCCAACATCTGCTACGAAGACCTGTTCGGCGAGGAACTGGCCCGGCGCTTCACCGACCCGGCGGCGGCGCCGTCGATCTTCGCCAACGTGAGCAACATCGGCTGGTTCGGCGACACCATCGCGGTGGCGCAGCATCTGCACATCTCGCGGATGCGCACGCTGGAGCTGCAGCGGCCGATGCTGCGCGCCACCAACACCGGCGCGACCGCCTTCATCGACCACCGGGCCCGGGTGCTGGCCGAGCTGCCGCCGTTCACCCGGGGCGTGCTGGCGCACGAGGTCGAGGGCCGGCAGGGCCTGACGCCGTTCGCCGCCTGGGCGTCGCGCTTCGGCCTGTGGCCGCTGCTGGCGGCCGGCGGGGCCGTGGTCGCCGCGGCGGCGTTCGGGGCGAGGCGGCGGGCCGGCACACGTACCGCCTCGTAAACTCGCCGGTTTTCCGCGCATCCGAGTGCCTTCATGAGTACGCTGACGTTCCAGCAGATCATCCTCCGCCTGCAGTCCTACTGGGACGCGCAGGGCTGCGCGCTGCTGCAGCCCTACGACATGGAGGTGGGTGCGGGCACCAGCCACACCGCCACGTTCCTGCGCGCGCTGGGCCCCGAGCCCTGGAAGGCCGCCTACGTGCAGCCCAGCCGCCGCCCCAAGGACGGCCGCTACGGCCAGAACCCGAACCGCCTGCAGCACTACTACCAGTACCAGGTGGTCCTGAAGCCGGCGCCGGCCAACATCCTGGAGCTGTACCTCGGCTCGCTGGAAGCGCTGGGCTTCGACCTGAAGAAGAACGACGTGCGCTTCGTCGAGGATGACTGGGAGAACCCCACGCTTGGCGCCTGGGGCCTAGGCTGGGAGGTCTGGCTGAACGGCATGGAGGTGACGCAGTTCACCTACTTCCAGCAGGTGGGCGGCATCGACTGCCGGCCGATCACCGGCGAGATCACCTATGGCCTGGAGCGCCTCGCGATGTACCTGCAGGGCGTGGAGAACGTGTACGACCTGGTCTACGCGCCCGGCCTGAGTTACGGCGACGTGTTCCACCAGAACGAGGTCGAGCAGAGCACCTACAACTTCGAGCACAGCAACGTCGAGTTCCTGCTGCAGGCGTTCGGCGCGCACGAAGGCAACGCCAAGCACCTGATGGCGCAGCAGCTCGCGCTGCCGGCCTACGAGCAGGTGCTGAAGGCCGCGCACACCTTCAATCTGCTGGATGCGCGGGGCGCGATCAGCGTGACCGAGCGCGCGGCCTACATCGGCCGTATCCGCAACCTGGCGCGCGCCGTGGCTGCGGCCTACCTGGCCAGCCGGGCGCGCCTGGGCTTCCCGATGGCGCCCCGCGACTGGGCCGACGAAGTGGTCGCCCAGATCGAACAACAAGCGAAGAAGGCCGCGTGATGGTCGCCGATGTGAAGAACCTGCTCGTCGAACTCTTCGTCGAGGAACTGCCGCCCAAGGCGCTGAGGAAGCTGGGCGAATCGTTCGCCGGCACGCTGGCCGACAGCCTGCGCGGGCAGGGCCTGGCCGCGGCCGGCGCGGCGGTGACGCCGTACGCCTCGCCCCGCCGGCTGGCGGTGCACGTGGCCGGCGTGGCCGCCAAGGCCGCCGACAAGCCGCTGCAGCAGAAGCTGATGCCGGTGGCGGTGGCGCTCGACGCCTCGGGCCAGCCGACGCCCGCGCTGCTGAAGAAGCTGGCCGCGCTCGGCGCCGACGCGTCGGCCGTGCCCTCGCTGCAACGCAAGCCCGACGGCAAGGCCGAGGCGCTGTTCCTCGACACCGTGGTGCCCGGCGTGTCCCTCGCCGAAGGGCTGCAGAAGGCGCTCGACGAGGCGCTGGCCAAGCTGCCGATCCCCAAGGTGATGACCTACCAGCTGGCCGACGGCTGGCACAACGTGAAGTTCGTACGGCCGGCGCACGGCCTGGTCGCGCTGCACGGTGCCGACGTGGTGCCGATCTCGACGCTCGGCCTGCAGGCCGGCCGCACCACGCACGGCCACCGCTTCGAGGCGGCCAAGCCGCTGATCGAGCTGGCCGACGCCGATGCCTACGCCGAAGCGCTGGCGCACGACGGCGCCGTGATCGCCAGCTTCGACGCCCGCCGTGCCGAACTGGTGCGCCAGCTCCAGGCCGCCGCCGGCCGCGAGGGCCTGAAGCCGATCGACGACGATGCGCTGCTCGACGAAGTGACGGCGCTGGTCGAGCGGCCCAACGTGCTGGTCTGCCGCTTCGAGCGCGAATTCCTCGACGTGCCGCAGGAGTGCCTCATCCTCACGATGAAGGCGAACCAGAAGTACTTCCCGCTGCTCGACGCCGCCGGCAGGCTGACCGACCGCTTCCTGATCGTCAGCAACATCCGCCCCGAAGACGCCAGCGCCGTGACCAGCGGCAACGAGCGCGTGGTGCGCCCGCGCCTGGCCGACGCCAAGTTCTTCTTCGACCAGGACCGCAAGAAGACGCTGGCTTCGCGCGTGGAAGGGCTGGCCAAGGTGGTCTACCACGGCAAGCTGGGCACGCAGGGCGAGCGGGTGGAGCGCGTGCGCGCCATCGCCCGCGCGATTGCGGCTGCGCTGGGCGGTGGTGAACTGGCTGCGCAGGCCGACCGCGCCGCGCTGCTGGCCAAGGCCGACCTGCTGACCGACATGGTCGGCGAGTTCCCCGAGCTGCAGGGCATCATGGGCGGCTACTACGCCCGCCACGACGGCGAGGGCGACGTGGTCGCCGAGGCCGTCGAAGACCACTACAAGCCCCGCTTCGCCGGCGACGAGCTGCCGCGCAACCCGGCCGGCGTGGTCGTCGCACTGGCCGACAAGCTGGAAACCCTGGTCGGCCTGTTCGGCATCGGCCAGCTGCCCACCGGCGACAAGGACCCATTCGCGCTGCGGCGCCACGCGCTCGGCCTGATCCGCATGCTGACCGAGCGGGCGCTGCCGGTCGGCGTCGACGCGCTGGTGCAGGCCGCGGTGCCGGTGTTCGGCGGGCTGATCCAAGACCCGAGCGCGGCGCTGGCCGACTTCGTCTACGACCGCCTGGCCGGCCAGCTGCGCGAGCAGGGCTACGGCGCCCAGGAGGTCGATGCCGTCGTGTCGCTGCGGCCGCAGCGACTGGCCGAGGTCGCCCAACGCCTGCAGGCCGTGCGCGCGTTCTCGGCGCTGCCCGAATCGGCCTCCCTCGCGGCCGCCAACAAGCGCATCGCCAACATCCTGAAGAAGAGCGATGCGGCCCCGGCCGCGGCGGTCGATGCCGCGCTGCTGCGCGAGCCGGCCGAGCAGCAGCTCGGCGCCGCGCTGGCGGCCGTGCAGCCGCAGGCCGACGCGCTGTTCGACGCGGGCGACTACACCGGCTCGCTGAAGGCCCTGGCCGCGCTCAAGGCGCCGGTCGATGCCTTCTTCGACGGCGTGATGGTCAACGCCGACGACGCCGCGCTGCGGGCCAACCGCCTGGCGCTGCTGGCAGCGCTGCACGTGGCGATGAACCGCGTGGCCGACCTGTCGAGGCTCGCGGCGCAGTGAGCGGCATCCACCCGTCCTCCTGCGGCGGCGCGGCCGTCCGGCCTGGCGCGAAGGGCTCCGGCTCCGGATACTCCGCGCCATGACACCGCCCAAGCTCATCATCCTCGGCCGCGACGGCATCCTCAACCATTTCCGGGACGACCACGTCAAGGCGCCCGAGGAGTGGTCGCCGATCCCCGGCGCGCTCGAGGCGGTGGCCCGGCTGAACCATGCCGGCTGGCACACGGTGGTGGCGACCAACCAGTCGGGCATCGGCCGCGGCATGATCGACATGGCCTCGCTGAACGCGGTGCATGCGCACATGATGAAGCTGCTGATGGCGCGGGGCGGGCGCATCGATGCGGTGTTTTTCTGCCCGCACGTGCCGGAGGACCGCTGCGATTGCCGCAAGCCGCTGCCCGGGCTGATGAAGCAGGTGGGCCACCGCTACGGCGTCGACCTGGGCGCCGTGCCGATGGTCTGCGACAACCCGCGCGACCTGGAAGCCGCGCACGCCGCCGGCTGCCCGCCGCACCTCGTCCGGTCGGGGCGGGCCGCGTCGCTGGACGACGCGTCGCTCGCCAGCTGGCTCGCCGCGGCGCCCGAGACCCGGGTGCACCCCGATCTCGCCGCCTTCGCCGACCACCTGCTGCGCGGCGCGGGCGGTGACGCCATCGACCTCGACTCCGGCCCGATGGGGCTCGCCTGATGCTCTCCGTCCTGCGCTCCGCGCTGTTCTTCCTGTGGATGACGCTGACCGTCGTCCCGATCGCGATCGTCGCGCTGCTGGCCTCGATCTTCATCCGCGGCGACCGGCTGTACTGGATCTGCGCGTCCTTCCTGCGCCTGTCGGTCTTCGGCGCGCGGGTCCTCTGCGGCGTGCGCTACCGCGTGCAGGGCATGGAGCACCTGCCGTCGGCCGATCGGCTGGCGCCGCTGATCCTGTGCCCCAAGCACCAGTCGACCTGGGAGACCTTCGCCTTCCCCGCGCTGATGGCGCACCCGCTGGCCTACGTGTTCAAGCGGGAGCTGCTCTACATCCCGTTCTTCGGCTGGGCGATGGCGCGGCTCGACATGATCCACATCGACCGCAGCCGCCGCACGCAGGCCTGGGCGCGTGTCGTCGAGCAGGGGCGCGCGCTGCTCGCCCGCGGCGTGTGGGTGATCATGTTCCCGGAGGGCACGCGTGTCGCCCGCGGCGAGCGCGGCGAATACAAGAACGGCGCCACCCGGCTGGCCGTGACGGCCGGCGTGCCGGTGGTGCCCATCGCGGTGACGTCGGCGCGCTGCTGGCCGCGCAAGAGCTTCGTGCTGCGGCCCGGGCTGATCGAGGTCTCCATCGGCCGGCCTATCCCGTCGGTGGGCCGCCGGCCCGATGAGCTGATGCGGGAAGTGGAAACCTGGATCGAGGCCGAGATGCGCCGCCTCGATCCGCAGGCCTATCCGGACACCGCGGCATGAGCGCGCCGGGCCGCCCCCAAGCGCTCATCCCGGAGCACGCAGTGCGGAGGGTTGTCCGGTGAACGCCGCCCGGCTGTCCGCACGCGCTCGCGCCGCAGCCCGTCAGGGCGAAGGTTGCCGGTGAACCCAGGCGCGCCGCCGGAAGGGCAGCTCGCGCTGTTCGACCCCGGCGGTGCCGAGGACGCGGCGCCACGCCGCGCCGACGCGCCAGCGGCTGCGGGGCTGGCGCCCGCCGTATTCCGCCATCCGTCCGCCACGCACGAGCTGGTGCTCGGCGGCCATGTCGTCGGCTACGCCCTGCGGCGCGCGCGCCGACGCAGCATCGGCTTCGTGGTGAGTGCGGAGGGGCTGACGGTGAGTGCGCCGCGCTGGGTCCGCCAGGGTGACGTCGAGGCGGCGCTGCACACCAAGGCGCCGTGGGTGCTGCGCAAGCTGCAGGAGCAGCGCGAGCGTGCGCACCAGCAACTCGCCATGCGGATCGAGTGGCGCGACGGCAGCGCGTTTCCCTTTCTCGGCGGCACCGTGCGCGTGGTGCTGGACGTGCACACCACCGGTGCCGTGCTGCAGCCAGGTGCCGGCGGGGCTGACGCCCGTCTGCACATCGGCCTGCCGCAGCCGGCCGGCCCGGAGCAGATCCGCGATGCGGTGCAGAGCTGGCTGCAGCGCCAGGCCCGCCGGATCTTCGAGGAACGCTGCGCGCACTTCGCCCCGCGCCTGGGCGTCCAGGTGCGGCGGCTATTGCTCAGCTCGGCGGCCACACGCTGGGGCAGCGCCAGCGCCGACCGATCGATCCGCCTGAACTGGCGGCTCGTCCACTTCTCGATGGCCACCATCGACTACGTGGTGGTGCATGAGCTGGCGCACCTGGTCGAGATGAACCACTCGCCGGCGTTCTGGCGTGTCGTGAGCACCGTGCTGCCCGATTACGAGGCGGCGCGCCACCCCCTCAAATCCACCCTGCTCCCATCGTTCGACTGACCCCCTCCAGGTGAGGGGGGGTGCGCGGACGGCTTCGAGCCATCGGCGATGTGAGCACACGCTCGCTCTGTGAGATCAATCACGTTCGGTTGACCAGAAAACGATAAAAAGCCAATTTGTGAGATTTTGAAACCAAAATGAACTCTGTTTTTGTTCTTTTATTCGGCAATTTGGTGCATGAGAATTGATGCACGTCGCAGTTCGAGGCGGCAATTTCTTGCCCCGTAAGCCAACCCCCTGAGCGTTTCCAGGGGCCTGCTGCGGCGTAACCACAAACCGCAGGAGGAATTTCCATGGCCAGTCCGACGTTCAACAACGTGGTTCGTGTCTGCGAGGACACCGACGGGGAGTTCGACATCCCCGCGCTGCTGCAGGAGGTGGGGTACACGCCCGGCACCGGCTCGCGCATCGTCGAGGCGCATGTCCGGGATGCCAGCGGCAACTACGTGCCGGCGCCGACGACGCTGTTCTCTCTGGTCGACGGCGACACGGTGCGGATCACCGCCAGCAACATGCCCGACTGGTTCGGCAGCTTCGATACCCTGATGCTCGTCATCAACGACGGCCAGAACACGGTCAACCTCGAGCTGCAGGTGATCGTCGAACCGGTGAACGACGCACCCGAAGGCGCGGACAAGTCGATCGCGCTCACCGACGGCCTCGACTACGTCCTGACCGAGGGCGACTTCGGCTTCGAGGATCCCGTGGAACGCAACGGCTTCGAATCGGTGGTGATCAGCAGCCTGCCGGCGGCCGGCTGGCTGCTGCTCAACGGCAGCCCGGTGGCGGCCGGGACCGAGGTCGCCGTCGGCGACATCCGCAGCGGTGCCCTGGTGTTCCGTCCCTGGTCGCAGAGCGCCGGCAGCGTCGCCTTCGGCTTCCAGGTGCGCGACGACGGCGGCACGGAAGGCTGCAACGCCGTCGACCTCGATGCCACGCCCAACTACATCACCTTCGAGGTGCCGACCGCCAGCCTGGGCGACCGTGTCTGGTACGACACCAACGGCGATGGCCGGCAGGGCACGGGCGAAGCCGGCGCCGCCGGCGTGCGCGTCGACCTGCTGGGCGCGGGCGCCGACGGCAGCTTCGGCACCGGTGACGACGTCACCGCCACCACCACGACCGACGCCGGCGGCTACTACCGCTTCGACGGCCTCGCCGCGGGCCAGTACCAGGTGACCTTCGGCGGCAAGGCCGGCTACGACTTCACCACCCAGAACATCGGCACCGACGACGCCCACGACTCCGACGCCAATGGCGTGACCGGCGCCTCGCAGGTCGTCACGCTGGCCGCCGGGCAATCGAACATGACCGTGGACGCCGGCCTCGTCAAGGGCAGCGCCTGCCTGGGCGACCGCGTCTGGTATGACAGCAACGGCAACGGCCGGCAGGACAGCGGCGAGGCCGGCGTGTCGGGCGTGACGGTCACGCTGAAGGGCGCGGGGCGCGACGGCGTCTTCGGCACCGACGACGACGTCGGCGCCACGACCACCACCAACAGCGGCGGCTACTACAGCTTCAACGGCCTCGCCGCCGGCCAGTACCAGGTCATCTTCGGCGCCAGGAACGGCTATGCGTTCACCCAGCGGGACGCCGGCAGCAACGACAGCCTCGATTCCGACGCCGACGCGAACGGCGCATCGCAGGTCGTCACCCTGTCGGCCGGCCAGTCGAACATGACGATCGATGCCGGCCTGCTGTGCAAGCCGGCCGTGCCCTGCGCCAAGATCGTCGGCTGCGATACGCTCTACGAGGGCAGCTACGGCGCCTACAGGGTGCAGCTCGACTTCGCGGTGAAGACCGACACCACGTTCTGGGTCAGCGCCAGCGACGGCAGCGCCGGCCGCACCACCACCTGGGCCGGCAACCAGCAGATCGCCGCGGGCGGCTACTGCACCGGCTACGACCGCTACGGCCGCTTCACCTACTACGACAACCAGTACTACGACGCCAACGGCCGCCTGCAGAAGGCGACCGGCCCCGCCGACCAGCGCTGGGACTACGCGCTGTACGACACGGCGGACAACATCGTCGGTGCCTCGGGCGGCTTCTACGTCACCGTCAAGGCGGGGCAGACCAGTTCCGGCAACTTCTGGGTCGATGCCTGGCAGGAGCAGGTCCATGTCGACCGCCGCGTGATGAGCAGCGGCTACAAGGAAGCCGCCTGGGAGAACTTCTCGCTCACCCTCAGCACGTACAGCAAGGATGTGTCGGTCTGCGAGCCGGCCAAGAAGGTGTCGATCGGCGATACCAGCTGCTACCAGCTGTACAGCCCGATCGTGCTCGACCTCGACGGCAACGGCATCCAGACCACCGCGCTGATCGACAGCCGCGGCAGCTTCGACCTGCTGGGCACCGGCCGCGCGGTGCAGTCGGGCTGGATCTCGGCCGGCGATGCGTTCCTCGCCGTCGATGCCAACGGCAACGGCTGCATCGACGGCATCGGCGAACTGTTCGGCGGCGACAAGGGAGAGGGCTTCGCGAAGCTCGCCACCTACGGCAGCAACCACGATGGCGTGCTGGACGCCAACGACGCCGACTTCGCGAAGCTGCTGGTCTGGCAGGACGGCAACGGCAACCATGCCACCGACGCCGGCGAACTGCGCACGCTGGCCGAGGCCGGCATCGCGAGCCTCGACACGGCCTACACCGACCAGGCGGTCAACCAGCTCGGCAACGTCCTCGGCGAAGCCAGCAGCGCCACGCGCACCGACGGTTCCTCCATCGACATGGTCGACGTGTACTTCAACCTCGCGCTCGAGGGCGACGATGCGGCACCCCTGCCCACGCTGCAGGCGCTGCTCGGCAGCGACGACACGCTGCTCGACCAGGCCTTCGGGGCCGCCCCCGACGTGGCCGGCGCGCCGCTGGAGGCGGTCTCCGCCGCCGCCGAGACCGAGGCGCTGCGTGCGCTGGCCGCGGCGATGAAACACGCAGACGCCGGGCTCTCCGCCGTCTGCTGATCCCTTCACCGGCCGCGGCCGGCAGGCAACGCCACCGCGGTCGGGGAGGCCGCGGTGGCGGGGCGCGGCCCTGTCCGTCCTCCCGTTCAGATCCACAGGAACATACGATGAGATCCCTTTCCAAGTCCAAGACCCTGGTCGCCCTGGCCGTGGCGGCCGCTGCATCGGGCGCCCAGGCCGACCTGCTCCAGACGAACCGTGCCTATGTCAGCGGCGGCCTGCCCTTCGAGAGGACGGTCGACGTGGACGGCTTCGACAGCGTCCAGTCCGCCGGGCTGAAGGAGGTGCTGAACCTGACCACGGGGGGCAGCTTCCTGGCGTACTGCCTGCAGGCCGCCATCGATGTCCCGACCACGTCGGCGCAGTACAGCGCTTCCGTGTACGCCGCCTCGGCCGACGTGCAGGAGCTGTACGACCGCTTCTACGGCAGCGTCACCAGCGGGGTCACGCAGGCGGTGGCCTTCCAGCTCGCGCTGTGGGAGCTGGTGGACGGCCCGGCGGTCTCGGCCGTCAAGATGCCGCTCGACGCCAAGGCGGCCGCCACGCAGATGCTCGACACCGTGCGCGCCAGCGGAACGGTGTCCCAGGTCTACACGCTGACCGCGTGGCGCACCGACGGCTACCAGGACGTGCTGCAGGCATCGATGGTGCCCGAGCCCGAGACCTACGCATTGATGCTGGCCGGGGTGGGGGCGGTGGCCTTCCTGTCGCGCCGCCGCTGGCGCAACGACGAGTAAGCAGGCCGGAACGGCCCGGCGCAGGCGGAGCGCCGCGCCGGGCCTTGCGTTGCGCGGCCTTCCCGGCCCCCTTCCCCATGAGCACCCCCTCTCTTGCCGCCGTGCCGGCGGTCGAACGGCTCGACCCGCCGTCCGACCTGCTGCTGGAGGCCGTCGTCTTCCTCGCCCGGTTCTTCGGCACCGCGGGCGATCACCAGGCGTTGTCCGGCGGATGGCCGGCCGGCACCCGGCTCGACCCCGATGGCCTGGCCGCCTGCTGCGCACGCGCGGGGCTCGCGCTCTCGCCGTTGTCCGCGGCCGATGTGCGCCCTGCCATGCTGCCTGCGTTGCTCACCGGCCGGCAGGGCGCTGTGCTGGTCGTGCTCCAGCGCGAGGGCGATCGCTTCGAATGCCACCTGCCCGGCATCGACGGCACCCGCTGCCTGGACCGTGCCGCGCTCGACGCCGAATGCCCGGGCGCCCGGTGGCAGGCGGTGCGCCCCGCGCTCTTCTTCGACCAGCGCAGCCTGCTCTACACGCTGCCGGCCGCGCAGCGCTGGTTCTGGGATGTGTTCGGCCGCAACCGCTGGATCTTCCAGTGGGCGCTGCTCGGCACGCTGGCGCTCAACGTGTTCGGCGCGCTGATCCCTTTCTTCTCGATGGCGGTGTACGACCGCGTCGTGCCCAACAACGCGCTCGACAGCCTCTGGGTGCTGGCGCTGGCCGCCCTGCTGCTGGTGGGCTTCGAGCTGGGGATGAAGGTGCTGCGCGGCGCGCTGGTGGAATCCGCCGCGCGGCGGATGGACATCGCGCTGTCGGCCGCCATCTTCGCCCGCTGCCTGCGGCTGCGCGCAGCGAGCCGGCCCGCATCGGGCGGCGTGCTGGCCAACGTGGTCCGGGATTTCGAGGCGGTGCGCGAGTTCTTCGCGTCGAGCACGCTGGCCGTGCTGGGCGACCTGCCATTCGTGCTGCTCTTCCTGCTGATGATCGGGCTGATCGGCGGCTGGCTCGTGCTGGTGCCGTTGGCGGCGATCCCGGCGATGCTGCTGCTCGCGTGGGCGCTGCAGAAGCCGCTCGCCCGGCACGTCGCCGCGTCCGCGCAGCAGAGCGCCCAGCGCACGGCCCACCTGTTCGAGACGATGAACGGCCTCGACACCGTCAAGGCCCTGGGCGCGGAAGCGTGGAGCCGGCGCAAGTGGGAGCAGCTCACCGTGGCCATCGCCCGCCAGAGCCTGCACACGCGCGAACTGGTGTCGTTCGGTACCTATGCGTCGGCCTCGGTGGTGATGCTGACCAGCATCCTGCTGGTGGTGCTGGGCGCGGTGATGATCGGCGAGCAGGCGCTGACGATGGGCCAGCTCATCGGCGTGACGCTGTTGTCCGGGCGCGCGCTGGCGCCGGTGGGGCAGGTGGCCGGCCTCGTCGTACGCTGGCAGCAGACCCGCTTGGCGATGGGCGCGATCGACCAGGTGATGGCCGCGCCGACCGACGACGGCGAGGGCCCGGCGCTGCAGGCCCCGCCGCTGGAAGGACGCATCGAGTTCCGCGAGGTCAGCTTCGGCTACCCGAACCGCCCGCTGCTGCTCGACCGGCTGAACCTGCGCGTGCGGCCCGGCGAGCGGGTCGGCTTCATCGGCAAGCTGGGATCGGGCAAGAGCACGCTGCTGAAGCTGCTGGTCAACCTGCATGCGGCCAGCAGCGGCAGCGTGCTCGTCGACGACCTGGTGACCACGCAGCTCGACCCGCTGAGCCTGCGCCGGCAACTCGGCTACGTGCCGCAGGACGTCACCCTGTTCCACGGCAGCGTGCGCGAGAACATCGAGCTCGGCCGCACCAACGGCGGCGATGCGGCGCTGCTGGCCGCGGTGCGCAGCGCCTGCCTCGATGAGACGCTGGCGCAGCTCCCCGCGGGCCTGGCGACGCCCGTGGGCGAACGCGGCGAGCTGTTGTCGGGCGGGCAGCGCCAGGCCGTGGCGATCGCGCGGGCGCTGCTGACGCGGCCGCCCGTGCTGCTGCTCGACGAGCCCAGCAGCATGATGGACCCGGCCACCGAGCAGCGCCTGATCGGCCAGCTGCGCCTGCTGGAGGGCACGACGCTGCTGCTCGTCACGCACCGCATGGCGATGCTGCCGCTGGTCGATCGGCTCGTGGTGCTGGACCGCGGCCGCGTGGTGGCCGACGGCCCGCGTGACGAGGTGCTGCGCGCGCTGGCGCAGAGCGGGGCCGCGGGCCCGGGCAAGGCGGCGGCATGACGGTCGCGCGGGTCGACGATGCGGCGGACCTCGATGCGGGGCCGCGCCGGCTGGCGGTGGTGATGGTCGGGTTGATCGTGCTGTTCGGGGCCGTGGCCCTGGCGTGGATGATGCTCGCGCACATCGACGTCGCGGTGACGGCGCGCGGCGCGGTCGTCGCGCCCAGCCGCGTGCAGGAGGTGCAGAGCCTGGAGGGCGGCATCGTCCGGGCGCTGCGGGTGCAGCCTGGCGACAAGGTGCTGCGTGGCCAGCCGCTGGTGCAGCTCGACCGTGTCCAGTACGACGCCGATCTCGGCGAGAGCCGCGAGAACCAGCGTGCGCTGCAGGCCGCGCGCATCCGCATCGACGCGCTGCTCGGCGGGCACGAGCCGGCGTTCGGTGCGCTGGAGGCCGAGGCGCCCGCGGTCGTGCGCGAGGAGCGCCGCCTCTGGTGGGAGGCGCGGCGCGAGTACCAGGCCGCGGAGGCGGCATCGGCCGAGGGCGTGCGCCGCCACGCGGGCGAGCTGGCGGAAGCGCGGGCGCGCATCCAGGCGCTCGAGCCCGGCGAAGCGGCGGCGAGGGAGTCGCTGCAGATCGAGGAGCACCTCTACCAGGAAGGCGCCGGTGCGCGCGCCGACTACCTCGCGGCCCGCCAGCGCTGGTTGCAGCAGAACGGCGAGCTGGCCGCGCTGCGCGAATCGCTGCCCCGGCTGCAGGCGGCACTGGCGGAGGCCCGTGCCCAGGGCATCGGCGTGCAGGCGAGGGCCAGGGCGCAATGGAGCCAGCAGCGCACCGAGATCGAGGGCAAGCTCGCCGCGCTGGAGACGGCGGTCGCGGGGCGCGCGGACAAGCTCGCGCGGCGCGAGCTGGTGTCGCCGATGGACGGCGTGGTCAACCGTGTGCTGATCCCCACGCAGGGCGGCGTCGCGGCGCCCGGCGCGGCCATCCTCGAGATCGTGCCCAGCGAACCGGCGCTGCGCATCAGCGCCCGCGTGAAGCCCTCGGACATCGGCTTCATCCACGTGGGCCAGCAGGCGACGGTGCGCGTGGCGGCGTTCGATGCGTCCATCTACGGAACGCTCGACGGCGAGGTCGAGCGGGTCGGCGCCGACGTGCTGCTCGACGAGAACAAGCAACCCTACTTCGAGGTGCAGCTGCGCAGCGCGCGCGATCACCTGGCGCACGAGGGCCGGCGGCTCGTGCTGTCGCCGGGCATGCCCACCGATGCGAGCATCCTGACCGGCCGGCGCACGGTCATGCAGTACCTGCTCAAGCCCTTGCTGAAGACGCTGGACGCGGCGCTTCAGGAGCGTTGATGGCGACGCGCTGCCGCATCCCCGTGGACAAGGCCCTTCGCATCGCCGGCTGGTGCTTCGCCGCGATGCTCGCGCTGGGCGGTGCGGCTGCCTGGGCCGGCGACGCCGCGCCCCTCGGCCTGCGCGAGGCGATCGACCGCGCGCTGGCCCACGACCCGCAGCTGCGTGGCGCGCGCGCCCTGGCCGAGGCTGTCGATGCCCAGGGGCGGCAGGCCCGTTCCCGCCTGTGGCCAAGCGCCGGCCTCAGCGCGAACTTCGGCCGCAGCACCGACCTCGATCCGCCCACCGTCGTCGAGCGCAGCACGCGGCGCAGCGAGGCCTTCCTGCGCTGGAACCTCTTCAACGGCCTGGCCGACCGCACGCAGATCGACGCGCTGGCGGCCGAGGCGGCGGCTGCCGGAGCCGACTGGCAGCGAGCACTCGACGAGGCCTGCGAGCGCGTGGGCCAGGCGTACCTTGAGCTGTTGCGCCAGCAGCGGCTGGCCGGCCATGCGCGCCAGCGGCTGGCAGAGATCGAGGACCTGGCCCGCCGTGTGGGGCGGCAGGCGGCGCTCGGCAAGGGCTCCGACGCCGATGCCCAGCTCGCCGAGGCGTCGCTGATCGACGCGCGCGTGGCATCGGAGGCCGTCGCCGCCGACGAGGCCGCTGCGCGGACCCAGTTGCGTGTGCTGATGGGCGAGGGCCCGGCGGACCCTGCCGACGCACTGGTGGTGATGGACCCGAAGCCGGCCTTGGGGCCCGAGGGCACGCTCGTGTCGTGGGGGCAGCGTGCGCAGGCGCGCAATGCGCAGTGGCGGGCCGCCGAGGCCAGGGCCGCTGCGGCGCGTGCGCGGGTGGCCGCCGTGGCGCCGGAGTACCTGCCCCGCGTGGACCTGGAGTTGCGCAAGAGCCTGTCCGACCGGACGACGCCGGCCCCCTCCAGCACGCAGCAACGGGGCTGGGCGGTGTCGATCACCTACGAGGTGCCGCTGGGCGGGGGGGCCGGGGCGCGCCGCGACGAAGCCCGGCACCGCGCCGACGTGGCCGAGGCCGAGCTGCGGCGGATCGGCGATACGGTGCAAGCCGAGGTGGCGGCGCTGTGGCAACGGGCGCGGCAGGCTGCCGACGCGGCGCCGCAGCTGGCGCGCCAGCGCGAGCACCTCGACGCCGTCGTGCGGGCCGGCGAGCTGCAGTACGACGCTGGCCGCCGCAGCCTGATGCAGCTCATCGAACAGCGGGACCGCCGCTACGGCGTCCAGCAACGCGAGGTCGACAACGCCTGGCGCCTGGCCGCCGCGCACTGGCGCCTGCAGGTGCTGGGCGGCGGGCTGGCCGAGGTCCTGGGCATCGCCGCGGTGCCGTAGGCCGGCGGGGGGTTGGCCGGCAGGTGCGGCGCTTCAGTCCGCGGCCGTGAAGGACAGGCCGGCCGCCCAGCCCGCATAGGGCTTGGGCAGCGGCGGTGCGTAGTCGCCCCGGCGCGAGGTGCGCAGGCTGAGCGCCGCCAGCGACTCGGCGAACTTCACCGCAGCGGCCACGCCGTCGATCACCGGCACGCCCAGCCGCTGCTGCAGGCGCAGCGCCAGGTCGGCCATGCCGGCGCAGCCGAGCACGATGGCGCCGCTGCGGTCGCGCTCGAGCGCGGTGCGTGCGGCGGCCTCGATGCGGCCCACCAGCGCCTCGCCCATGCTTTCGAGGTCCAGCACCGGGATGTCGGTGCCGTGCACCCCGCGGCAGCGGCGCTCGAAGCCGTACTTGTGCAGCAGGTGGTCGGCGATCGTGCAGGTGCGCGTCATCGTCGTCACGACCGAGAAGCCCGTCGCGAGGAAGGAGGCCGCGTGGAAGGCCGCCTCCGCGATGCCGATCACCGGCGCCGCCGTGGCCTCGCGCGCCGCGTCCAGGCCGGGATCGCCGAAGCAGGCGACCACCACGCCGTCGGCGTCGGCACCGTGCAGGCGTGCCTGCTGCGCGACGCCCGCGGCGGCGAAGGCATCGTCGAAGTGGCCTTCGATCGACGGCGCACCGAAGTCGGGCTGCACCGCGACGATGTCCGTCCCCGGTGCGGCCGCGGCGCGGGCGGCCGCCGCGATCTGCGCGGTCATGCCGGCGGAGGTGTTGGGGTTGATGACGAGCAGCTTCATCGATGGGTCCGTCCTGGTGCGGTTTGCATACAAAGTTGGGCGCGAAGGGTCTGCGTCGCCATGCGGTGGTGCGCTGGGCGGGCCGGTGCATGGCGCGTGCGCCAAGCCGGCGCAAGACGCGCGCCTGCCGGCGGCTTGGCACATGCATTGCATACAAAGCTGCCCACGATGGAACGCACCGACCTGGAACTCGTCTCGCTGGCCAAGCACTACGGCGACGCCGTGGCCGTGGCCGGCATCGACCTGAAGATCGGCGGCGGCAGCTACTGCTGCCTGCTCGGTCCCTCAGGCTGTGGGAAGACCTCGACGCTGCGCATGATCGCCGGCCACGAGGAACCGACGGAGGGCAGCGTCGTGCTCGCCGGCAGGGAGATCACGCACCTGGAGCCCGCGCAGCGCGGCACCGCGATGATGTTCCAGAGCTACGCGCTCTTTCCCCACCTGACGGTGCTCGACAACGTGGCCTTCAGCGCCCGCATGAAGGGCATCGGCAAGGCCGCGCGGGAACAGCGTGCCCGCGAGCTGCTGGAACTGGTGGCGATGACGCCGTATGCGCACCGCCTGCCGGCTGCGCTGTCGGGCGGCCAGCAGCAGCGCGTGGCGCTGGCGCGCGCGCTGATGACGCAGCCGCGCGTGCTGCTGCTCGACGAGCCGCTGTCGGCGCTCGACCCGTTCCTGCGCATCAAGATGCGCGCCGAACTGCAGCGCTGGCACCGCGAGTTGGGCATGACCTTCGTGCACGTCACGCACTCGCAGGAAGAGGCGATGGCGCTGGCCGACCTGGTGGTGGTCATGAACCAGGGCCGCATCGAGCAGGCCGGCACAGCGCGAGACGTGTTCGAGCGCCCGCGCACCGCGTTCATCGCGCGCTTCATCGGTGCGCACAACGTCATCGAGACGCCGTCGGGCGCCGTGGCGGTGCGCAGCGACCGCATCCAGCTCGGCGCGACCGGCGGCCCCGGCATGGCCGTCAGCGTGCGTGCCGTCGAGTACCAGGGCAGCCATGTGCAGGTGCACCTGGCCTCGGGCGCGCCGGCCGCCGGCAGCGCCGACGACGGCCCCGACATGGGCTGGGTGGCGCTGGTGCCGGACGCGCAGTTCCATGCCCGCCCGCTCGAGCCCGGACAGCGTGTCGCCATGAACTGGCACGAGGCCGACGCACACCTGCTGCAGGCCTGAATTCTTTCCACCGAGGAGTACCCGCGATGACCATCGAGAACGACCCGTCCGCCCCTTCGTCCGCCGCGCTGCAGCGCCGCAGCGTGCTCAAGGCCGCCGCCGGCGTGGGCGTGGCCGCCACCGGCCTCGCCGGCTTCCCGTTCGTGCACGCGCAGGAGAAGATCACGCTGCGCTACCTGGGCACCGCGGTGAACCAGGACAAGGCGATCGCCGAGAAGTTCGAGGCCGACACCGGCATCAAGATCCAGTACATCCCCGTCAACACCGACGTGGTGACGCAGCGCGCGGTGACCTCGCCCAACTCGTTCGACCTGATCGACACCGAGTACTTCTCGCTGAAGAAGATCGTGCCCACCGGCAACCTGAAGGGCATCGACACCAAGAAGATCAAGAACGCCGACAAGATCACCCCGCTGTTCACCACCGGCACGGTGGCCGGCAAGGCGGTGGGCGACCAGGGCACCGCGCCCAAGAAGGTGATCTTCCTGGAAGGCGAGAAGTCGAAGAAGTTCGCCGCCGCGCCCACGCAGTTCATGTCGCTGATCCCGACGGTCTACAACGCCGACACGCTGGGCATCCGGCCCGACCTGATCAAGCGCCCGATCGAGAGCTGGAAGGAGCTGCTGAACCCGGAGTTCAAGGGCAAGGCGGCGATCCTCAACATCCCGTCGATCGGCATCATGGACGCGGCGATGGTGGTCGAGGCGATGGGCCTGTACAAGTACCCCGACAAGGGGAACATGACGAAGAAGGAGATCGACCTCACCATCAAGACGCTGATCGAGGCCAAGAAGGCCGGCCAGTTCCGCAGCCTGTGGAAGGACTTCAACGAGTCGGTCAACCTGATGGCGTCGGGCGAGGTGGTGATCCAGTCGATGTGGAGCCCGGCCGTGACAGCGGTGCGCACCAAGGGCATCGACTGCGTGTTCCAGCCGCTGAAGGAAGGCTACCGCGCCTGGGCCGCCGGCTTCGGCCTGCCGGCCACGCTGAGCGGCAGGAAGCTCGACGGCGCGTACGAGTTCATCAACTGGTTCCTCGACGGCTGGGCCGGCGCGTACCTCAACCGCCAGGGCTACTACAGCGCCGTGCTCGACACCGCCAAGGCCAAGATGGAAGCCTACGAGTGGGCCTACTGGATGGAAGGCAAGGCGGCCGAGAAGGACATCAAGGCCCCCAACGGCGAGCTGCTCGCCAAGGCCGGCGCCAAGCGCGACGGCGGCTCGTACGAGCAGCGCATGGGCGGCATCGCCTGCTGGAACGCGCTGATGGACGAGAACACGTACATGGTCCAGAAGTGGAACGAGTTCGTCGCAGCATAGACCCCCCCGGAGCGCCTTCGGCGCACCCCCCAGGGGGCGCCACCAGCGGCCCGGCAAAGCCGGTTCCGCGGTGGCAGCTTGAGCAATGCGCCTTTCCTTGCTTGGTCGAGGCTTCATGAAATCACGGCAATCGCCGCTCGTCGCGTGGCTGCAGGCCGGGCCGCTGGCCGCGGTGTTCCTGGTCTTCTTCGTGGTGCCGCTGCTGCTCATCCTGATGGTGAGCTTCTGGCAGGCGACCGACTACGAGCTGATCCCCGCGTTCACGTTCCAGAGCTACCGCGACATCTTCAACGGCTGCGGCATCGGGGGCAATGACGGGGACCTCTGTGTCACCTTCAAGACCTACCTGTCGACGCTGAAGTTCAGCTTCATCGTCTGGCTGGTCACCGCGCTGCTGGGCTTCGCGCTGGCGTACTTCATGGCCTTCCATGTGAAGAGCACGCTGGCGCAGACGGTGCTCTTCATCGTCTGCACGGTGCCGTTCTGGACGAGCAACGTCATCCGCATGATCTCCTGGGTGCCGCTGCTGGGCCGCAACGGCCTGGTGAACCAGACGCTGCTCGGCATGGGGCTCGTCGACGAGCCGCTCGACTGGCTGCTGTTCTCCGACTTCTCGGTGATCCTTGCCTTCGTGCACCTCTACACGATGTTCATGATCGTGCCGATCTTCAACTCGATGATGCGCATCGACCGCTCGCTGGTCGAGGCCGCGCGCGACAACGGTGCCACGCCGTGGCAGACGGTGGTGCACGTGATCCTGCCGCTGTGCCGCACCGGCATCATCATCGGCTCGATCTTCGTGATCGCGCTGGTGATGGGCGACTTCGTCACCGTCGGTGTGATGGGCGGGCAGCAGATCGCCTCGGTCGGCAAGGTGATCCAGGTGCAGGCGAGCTACCTGCAGTTCCCTGCCGCGGCGGCCAACGCGGTGATCCTGCTGGCGGTGGTGCTGATGATGATCGCGGCCTTGATGCGCCTCGTGAACCTGCGGAAAGAACTTTGACATGGCCGGCACCCGTGAAAAACGCGCCCCCGGCTTCTGGCCGCTGGCCATCGTGTTCGCGCTCTTCGTGCTGTTCCTCTATGGCCCGATGCTCGCGATCTTCGTGCTGAGCTTCCAGGGGCCCGAGGGCGGACTCACGTTCCCGATGCGGGGCTGGTCGCTGCACTGGTTCCGCACGCTGTGGGAGGGCATTGGCGTCATCGACATCGGCGCGGCCTTCCGCCGCTCGCTGCTGCTGGGCGCGGTGGTGATGGCGCTGACGGTGGTGCTGGCGCTGCTGGCCGGCCTCGCGTACCGCAAGAAGCTGCCCGGCGGCACGCCGCTCTTCTATGCGGTGGTGGCCAGCCTGATCATGCCGTCGATCATCGTGTCGCTGGGCATCGGCCTCTTGTTCCGCCTGCTCGACGGCGGCATCAAGGCGGTGCTGGAGGCCTGGTTCCCGAGTCTCTTCGAGACCTACGCCACCGCGCTGGGCATGTTCACCTCGGGCCTGGGCGCGCAGCTCACCTGGACGCTGCCGTTCGGGCTCTTGATCATGTTCGCGATCTTCAACCGCTTCAACCCGGCCTACGAAGAAGCCGCGCGCGACCTGGGCGCCACGCCGTGGCAGCGCCTGGTGCACGTGGTGCTGCCGCTGATCGGCCCCAGCCTCGTCGGCGTGGGCATGTTCGGCTTCACGCTGAGTTGGGACGAGATCGCGCGCTCGTCGCAGGCCATGGGGGACCTCAACACCTTGCCGCTCGAACTGCAGGGCCTGACGACGACGGTCACCACCCCGGTGATCTACGCGCTGGGCACGGTGACGACGGTGGTGTCGTTCGCGGTGATGGCCTTCACGTTGACCGTCGTCTTCCTGTGGCAAGGCAGGCGCAAGGCCTGAGGCGCGCACCGCCGGCCGAGACGGCGGCGAGGGCGGACACGGCCGCCGCGGCGCCGTCGTCCACGCAGCGCATCTACAACGCGGTGTACGCCGCGATCCTGGAGCACCGCCTGCCCCCGGGCGCGCGGCTGCGCGAGGAGGAGCTGGCCGAATCGTTCTCGGTCTCGCGCACGGTGGTGCGGCAGGCCCTGCACCGGCTGGCGCAGGACCGGGTGGTCGAGCTGCAGCACCATCGCGGCGCCGCCGTGCCGCAGCCGGGCCTGTCGGAAGCGGCGCATGTGTTCGACGCGCGCCGCGTCGTCGAATGCGAGATCGCCCGCCGGCTGGCCGGCCAGCTCGACGCGCAGTCGCTCGCGGGCCTGACGGCGGTGGTCGAGGCCGAGGCGCTGGCGGCCGCGCAGGGCGACCGCTCGGCCACCATCCGCCATTCCGGCGCATTCCACCGCGAGCTGGCGCGCCTGGCGGGCAACCCGCTCTTCGTGCGCATGCTCGACGAGCTGCTGCCCACCACGTCGCTGCTGCTGGCGCTGCACCAGCGGCCGGGCCAGCCCGCCTGCGTCGCGCACCGCCACCAGGAGCTGGTCGAGGTGCTGCGCCACGGCACCCCGGCCGCGGCGGCGGCCGAGATGCGCCGGCACCTGCGCGAGCTGGAGCGCTCGGTCGTCGGCGCTGCCGCACCCCGGGCCGAGCCGTTGCGCGACCTGTTCGCCGCCTACCGCGGCGACTGATCCCCCGCCCCGACTGCTGACCGCAGCTTGCGCGCCGCTTGAGGCGCAGGCCGGCGCACGCCTGCCGTGCGCCGCGTGCCCTCGTTTGGCGCAACACACCCCTGGGGTGGGCGTTCGGCGCCGGCCACGGCCGGAAAAACCCCGATTCGGCGGCTGGCACGGTCCGTGCAAACTGTCGTTTCACCAATTGATCGTGTGTTCACTAATGAAACAAACACCGATCGTGTGATCCATCCGAGCCATCCCCCTGGAGTCCAAGCCCATGAAGTCCCGTACCCGATCCCTTCTGCGCACGCTGGCCGCCGCTGCCGCCGCCCTCAGCGCCGGCACCGCCGCGCAGGCGCAGTCCACGGCCCAGGTGTACGGCCTGGTCGACGTCAGCGCGATGTCGTACAAGGAAAGCGGCGGGCGGCGCGTCCAGCAGGTGGCGTCGGGCCGCATGGCGACCAGCTACCTCGGCTTCCGCGCGACGGAAGACCTCGGCGGCGGCCTGCAGGCGCTGGTGACGCTGGAGCATTTCTTCCGTGCCGACACCGGCGAGGCCGGCCGCTTCGCGGGCGACTCGTTCTGGTCGCGCAACGCCAACGTCGGCCTGCGGGGCGATTTCGGCATGGTGCGCCTGGGCCGCATCGGCACGCCGCTGTTCATCAACACGCTGTCGTTCAACCCGTTCTCCGACTCGTTCGGCTTCTCGCCGTCGATCCGCACCATCTACCAGGGCGGCATCGGCAAGCTGTCGGGCGACAGCGGCTGGAACAACGCCATCGGCTACAGCTCGCCCAAGTTCGGCGGCTTCTCGGGCAGCCTGCTGGTGGCGGCCGGCGAGGGCGCCGGCGGCCCCAACGTGGGCGGCAGCCTGCAGTACGCCAGCGGCCCGCTGGCCATCGGCTTCGCGGCGCAGAAGGTGGAAGCGGCCTTCGCCGACGGCGACGAAACCGCATGGCAGCTCGGCGCCTCGTACGACTTCGGCGCCGCCAAGCTCTTCGGCCAGGTCGGCCGCATCAAGGAGGGCGACACCCGCGTGGCCTCCGGCGCCATCGCCGCGGGCAACGACACGCGCGACCGCACGCTGCAGTTCGGCGCCTCGGTGCCGGTGACCACCGCCGGCAGCATCCTGGCCTCGTACGGCGAAGCCAAGACCACCGGCCGCCTGGACACCAAGCGCTCGTTCACCACCGTGGCCTACGACCACAGGCTGTCCAAGCGCACCGACGTCTACGCGGTGGTGATGTTCGACAAGCTGAAGGGCCAGGACCGCGCGGCGACCACGGCCGTCGGCCTGCGCCACACGTTCTGAGCGGAACGGAACGCAATCCGAAGGAAAGGGAAGGTCGGCACTAGGGTTCACCCTGATGGCCGGCTTTCCAGGGTCAACTAAGGTAGTGTCTGGTTTCTGTAATGAATCACTGTTTTATTAGTGAATCAAAGAAAGTCGACGATGAATGAGATCGAGTTCTGCGGCGTGGTCAAGCGCTTTCCCACGAAGCGCAACCCCAACCCGCCCGCGGCCGTCACCGACCTCAGCCTGCAGATCAAGAGCGGCGAGGTGGTCTCGATCATCGGTCCGTCGGGCTGCGGCAAGAGCACGCTTCTTAACATGGGTTCGGGCCTGTACCTGCCCAGCGAAGGCGAGGTCAGGGTCGGCGGCAAGAAGGTGACGGGCCCGGTGCGGCAGGTCGCCTTCATGCTGCAGAAGGACCTGTTGATGCCCTGGCGCACCATCCGCCAGAACGTCGAGCTCGGCATGGAGATCGACGGCGTCGCCGGTTCGCGCCGCCGCCAGGTGGCCGACGAACTGCTGGCCAAGTGCCACCTCGCCGGCTTCGGCGACCACTACCCGTACCAGTTGTCGGGCGGCATGCGCCAGCGCGCCGCGCTGGCCCGCACGCTGGCCGTCGACCCGCAGGTGCTGCTGCTCGACGAGCCCTTTTCGGCCCTGGATGCGCAGACCAAGATGGTCCTGCAGCAGGACCTGGCCAAGACCCTGTACGAACAGAAGAAGACGGCGCTCTTCATCACCCACGACCTGATCGAGGCCATCGCGCTGTCCGATCGCGTGCTGGTGATGAGCGAGCGCCCGGGCACCATCATCGAGGAGATCGTCGTCGACCTGCCGCTGCGCGAGAACCCGCTGGAGCGCCGCAAGCTGCCCGCCATCGGCCCGCTGCAGGGCCGGCTCATGGAGCTGCTGAAGGTCGGCAAACAGGAAGCGCTGCACTGAAGCGCCCCCCCACGCATCACGCAAGGAACGACATGATCCCCAGCTTCACCCGCCTCGTCGCCGCCGGCCTCCTCGCCACCGTGGCGGCCGCGCCCCTCCTGCCCCTGGCCGCGCACGCTGCGCCGGAGGAGGTGACCTACCTGCTGCCCGCGCCGCCGAACTCGCCGGCCTTCGCGCCCTGGATGCTGGCCCAGCAGAACGGCTACTACGCCGACGAGAACATCAAGGTCGCCTTCGTCGCCGCGCGCGGCGGCGTCGACGTCGCCAAGCAGATCGGCGCCGGCAACGCGGTGATCGGCGGCGCCATCGGCGACACGCCCATCATCGTGCGCGCCAACGGCGTGCCGGTGAAGGCGGTGGCCGTGCTCGGCGCCGGCTCGCTGACGATGATCAGCACCTACGAGGGCAGCGGCATCAACGCCGTCAAGGACCTCAAGGGCAAGACGATGACCGTCATGGCCTACACCGACACCACCTACTACGCGCTGCTCGGCTCGCTGAAGAAGGCGGGCCTGCAGAAGGCCGACGTGTCGGCCCAGGCGGCCGGCCCCACCGGCGTGTGGCAGCTCTTCGCCGGCAAGAAGGCCGAGGCGATGGCCGGCGTGCCCGACTGGGTAGTGAACGCGGAAGAGGCCGGCGTGAAGATCAAGCTGCTGCCGCGCGAGGACCATTTCCAGAGCATGGCGCAGGCCATCCTGGCGTCCGACGAGGTCATCCAGAAGAACCCCGATCTGGTCAAGCGCCTGGTGCGTGCCACGCTGCGCGGCATGCAGGACATCATGAAGGATCCGAAGGCCGCGGCCGCCGCCTACGTGAAGGCCGTGCCCGCCTTCGCCGGCAAGGAAGCGCAGATCGAGCGCACCTTCGCCCTCTACAACCAGTACGTCTACGCCAACCAGAAGGTGCTGGGCCAGATGGACGAGAAGCGCCTGGACACGGTGCAGAAGTTTTACGTGGCCGAAGGCATCGTCAGCAAGGCGCAGCCGCTGGCCGATCTCTACACCAACCAGTTCACCGGCGTGAGCCGCTGAGCCCACGGGCGCCGCACCGATCACCACCATGCGACCGAACCTCTCGACCACCCTGGGCAGCGCTGCCGTGCTGCTCGTCTTCCTGGCGCTGTGGCAGTGGGCCCCCGGCGCGCTGGGCATGCCCGAGTTCGTGCTGCCCAAGTTCACCCGCGTCGTCGAAGAGGCCGGCCGCATGTGGACCGACAGCCAGCTGCTGAAGCACTTCGGCATCACCGCGCTGGAGGTCATCGTCGGCTTCGCGCTCGGCTCGCTGCTGGGCGTGATGTTCGGCGTGGCGCTGGGCCTGTCGCCGCGCACCGAGGCCATCCTGTCGCCGTACATCCTGGCGCTGCAGATCGCCCCGAAGGTGGCGTTCGCGCCGCTGTTCGTGATGTGGCTGGGCTACACGGTCTACCCGAAGATCCTGGTCGCGGTGCTGATCGTCTTCTTCCCCGTGATGATCAACGTGCTGTCGGCCGTGCGCACGGTCGACCCCGACATGGTCAACCTGGTGCGCACGCTCAACGCGGGCCGGGTGCAGATCTTCCGCCTGGTCGAGTTCCCCTCGGCCATGCCCGCGCTCTTCAGCGGCCTGCGCATCGCGGCCACGCTGGCGGTGATCGGCGTGACGGTGGGCGAGCTGGTCGGCGGCAACCTCGGCCTGGGCTACCTGCTGGTCGACTCTGAAGGGCAGGGCAACACCGCCGGCGTGTTCGTCGCGATCGTCGCGCTCACGCTGATCGGCATCCTGGCCTACGCGGCGGTGGTCTGGGCCGAGCGCCGGCTGCTGCACTACCTCCCGCGCGCCAGCGTCACGACCGTCTGAACCAAGCCCTGTCATGACCCAGATCACCGGAACCCCCGACACCGCGGCGCTGCAGACGCTGCTCGACGCGCTGCCGCGCGACCTGCTGGCCGGCCGCCGCGTGCTGGTCACCGGCGCCGCGCGCGGCCTGGGCCTGGCCTTTGCGCAGTGCATCGCCCGGGCCGGCGGGCGCGTGGTGCTGGCCGACATCCTCGGCGACCTGCTGCAGACCGAGGTGCAGGCGCTGCGCACGGCCGGTGCCGATGCACACGCCGTCGTCGCCGACCTGGGCGATCCGGCCTCCGTCACCGCCTGCGCCGAAGCGGCCGTGCAGGCGCTGGGTGGGCTCGACGGGCTGGTCAACAACGCGGCCATCACCAATTCCGGCGGGCGCGACGCGCATGCGCTGGAGGTCGACACCTGGGACCGCGTGATGGACGTCAACGTGCGCGGCACCTGGCTGATGAGCCGCGCCTGCCACGCGGCGCTGAAGGCGAGCGGGCAGGGCGCCATCGTCAACCTGGCCTCCGACACCGCCCTGTGGGGCGCCCCCAACCTGCTGGCCTATGCGGCGAGCAAGGGCGCGGTGATCTCGATGACCCACTCGCTGGCGCGCGAATGGGGCGCCGACGGCATCACCGTCAACGCCGTGGCGCCCGGCCTCACGCTGGTGGAGGCCACCGAATACGTGCCCAAGGCGCGCCACGAGAAGTACCTCGAAGGGCGCGCGATTCCCCGCGAACAGCAGGCGGCCGACGTGTGCGGCCCGGTGCTGTTCGCGCTGTCCGGCCTGTCGCGTTTCGTGACCGGCCAGCTGCTGCCCGTCAACGGCGGCTTCGTGATGCATTGAACCCTGAACCGAGCAGAGGACACCCCATGAGCGACCTGTCTGACCAAGCCAAGGCCCTGGCCGACGCACGCGCCCGCGCGGCCGTGGAAGCCGACACCGTCGAAAGCTGGAAGCGCCCGGAAGGCGCCTCCTTCGAGGAGTGGATGAACACGCGCATCGCGCGCTTCGAGACCCGCCGCTACGACTGGGACGCGCTGAAGTTCCAGGCCGACTTCGACCCCGCCTACCGCCGCGCGCAGATGCGCTACCTGGGCACCGGCGGCACCGGCGTCAACGCCGACAACAACACGGTGCGCAACGAGAACTTCACCTTCTCGACCATGCTGATCCCGGCCGGGAACATCGGCCCCTCGCACCTGCACGTCGACGTGGAAGAAGTGTTCTTCGTGATGCGCGGCAAGATGAAGGTCATCCTCGAGAAGGACGGCGAGCGCTTCGAGGCCATCCTCGGCGAGCGCGACCTCATTTCGGTGCCGCCCGGCGTGTACCGCGAGGAGCACAACATCGGCGAGGAAGACGCGCTGATGTGCGTGATGCTGGGCGCCAAGAAGCCCATCACGCCGACGTATCCGCCGGACAGCCCCCTCGCAAAAATCAAGCGCGAGCCGAAGTAAGCGCGCCATGAGCCTGCCGACCGACGACCTCGCGCTGCCTGCCGCCGAATTGGCGCGGCTGGACGCACGTTTCCCGCTGCAGCGCGTGGCAGTGGGCGAGGGCGCCCAGGTGGCGGTGCGCCGCTGCGGCAACGGGCCGGCGCTGGTGTGCCTGCACGGCATCGGCTCGGGCGCGGCGTCGTGGCTCGATGCGGCGCTGTCGCTGGCCGACGTGGCCGACGTGATCGCCTGGGACGCGCCGGGTTACGGCGAATCGACGCCGCTGCCGATGGACGCGCCCAAGGCGACCGACTACGCGCAGCGCCTGCGTGCGCTGCTCGACGCGCTGGGCATCGGACGCTGCACGCTGGTCGGCCATTCGCTGGGCGCGCTCACCGCGGCGGCCGCGGCGCAGGCCGGCGGGGCGTTGGCGGGCCGCATCGAGCAGCTGGTGCTGATCAGCCCGGCGCGCGGCTATGGCGCGGCCGACCGGGCCGAGCAGGGCCGCCGCGTGCGCGCCGAGCGGCTCGACACGCTGGGCCAACTCGGCATCGAAGGCAGTGCGCGCCAGCGCAGCGGCCGGCTGGTGTCGGAGAACGCCAGCGAGCTGGCCCGTCGCTGGGTGCGCTGGAACATGGCGCGCCTGGACGAGGAAGGCTACCGCCAGGCCGTCGAGTTGCTGTGCGGCGACGACCTGCTGGGCTACCTGCCCCCCGCCGCGCCCGTGCGGGTGGCCTGCGGCACGCTCGACGTGGTGACGCCGCCGGCCGACTGCGCGGTGGTGGCCGCAGCCTGCGGCGTGGCGCTGGCGCCGATCGACGGCGCGGGCCATGCCTCTTACGTGGAACAGCCGCAAGCCGTGGCCGCGCTGCTCCGCGATGGATTGACCTGAGGAGACGAAAAAATGTCCACGTCGACCCCCGACGCGAACGACGACGGCAACGACCGCTACATCGTGCCGGCGTTGGAGCGCGGCCTGCGCGTGCTGTGCGAATTCAGCCGCGAGAACCGCAGCCTCACCGCGCCCGAGCTGGCGCGCCGTTTCGACCTGCCGCGCTCCACCGTCTTCCGCCTGCTGTCCACGCTCGAAAGCCTGGGCTTCATCGAGAAGACCGAGGGCGGCCGTGCCTACCGCCTGGGCCTGGCGGTGCTGCGCCTGGGCTTCGAGTACCTGGCGTCGCTGGAGCTCAACGAGCTGGGCCTGCCGATCCTGGAGCGCCTGAGCGAGGAGCTGCGCTACCCCTGCAACCTGGTCGTGCGCGACGGCCGCTCCATCGTCTACGTGGCCAAGGTGTCGCAGCCCACGCCGTTTGCCAGCTCGGTGAGCGTGGGCACCCGCCTGCCCGCGCACGCCACGGTGCTGGGCCGCGTGCTGCTCGAGGACCTGACGCTGCCCGAGCTGCGCGCGATGTACCCCGAAGAGCGGCTGGAGACCTTCTCGCCCAGCACGCCGCAGACGGTGATCGAACTCTTCAACATGGTGCAGGCCGACCGCGAGCGCGGCTACGTGCAGGGCGAAGGCTTCTACGAGTCGAACATCTCCACCATCGCCGCGCCGGTGCGCGACCACCGCGGCCGCGTGGCGGCGGCGCTGGGCGCCACCATCACCTCGGCCCACATCGACAGCGACCGCCTCGAAGACATGGTGCGCCGCGTGCGCGATGCGGCTGAGGAGCTGTCGGCGCTGCTGAACAACGCCACCGCATCGGCCAACCGCAACGTGGTCCCCTTGCGCGGGCCGAAGTCCGGCACCTGATCGCCATGAACGTTCCTTCCAACTTCTTCGCCCCCGATGCGCTGGCCGGCCGCGTGGCCGTGGTCACCGGCGGGTCGTCGGGCATCGGCCTGGCCACCGTCGACCTGCTGCTGGCCTGCGGCGCGGCGGTGGCGCTGTGCGGCCGCAACGCCGAGCGCCTGGACGGTGCCGTCGCCGGCCTGCGCGAGCGGCATCCCGCCGCGACGCTGTTCGCGCAGACCTGCGACGTGCTCGACGCCGCTTCGGTCAAGGCCTTCGCCGCCGCGAGCGAGGCCGCGCTCGGCCCGGCCGCGATGCTGGTCAACAACGCCGGCCAGGGCCGGGTCTCCACCTTCGCCGACACCACCGACGAAGCCTGGACGCAGGAACTGCACCTGAAGTTCTTCTCGGTGCTGCACCCCACGCGCGCCTTCCTGCCGCAGCTCGTGCGGCAGCGCCAGGCGCTGGGCGATGCGTCGGTCACCTGCGCCAACTCGCTGCTGGCGCGCCAGCCCGAGCCGCACATGGTGGCCACCTCGGCGGCCCGCGCCGGCCTGCTGAACCTGGTGCGCTCGATGGCCACCGAGTTCGCGCCGCAGGGCGTGCGCGTCAACGGCATCCTGATCGGCCTCGTCGAGTCGGGCCAGTGGCGCCGCCGCTTCGAGGCACGTGAAGACAAGTCGCTCGACTGGGCGGCCTGGAGCCGCCAGCTCGCGGCCAACAAGCACATCCCGCTCGGGCGGCTGGGCCTGCCGATCGAGGCAGCCCGCGCGCTCGTGTTCCTCGCATCGCCGCTGGCGTCGTACACCACCGGCGGCCACATCGACATCTCCGGAGGCCATTCGCGCCATGCCTAACTCCAACACCCCCGTCACCGTCGGCGCCGTCGTCTCGGCCTTCCTCGAATCGTGTGGCGTCAAGACGGCCTTCGGCGTCATCTCGATCCACAACATGCCGATCCTCGATGCGTTCGCGCAGCGCGGCAAGGTGCGCTTCGTGCCCGCGCGCGGCGAGGCCGGCGCCGGCAACATGGCCGACGCGTACGCCCGTTCCACCGCCAGCCTGGGCGTGTGCCTCACCAGCACCGGCCCGGCCGCGGGCAACATCGCGGGCAGCCTGGTCGAGGCCTACACCGCCGGCTCGCCGCTGCTGCACATCACCGGCCAGATCGAGACCGAGTTCCTCGACAAGGGCATGTCGTACATCCACGAGGCCCCCGACCAGCTGACGATGCTGAAGGCCGTGTCGAAGGCCGCGTTCCGCGTGCGCAGCGTCGACAACGTGCTGGGCGTGCTGAAACAGGCCGTGCAGTGCGCGCTGACGGCGCCCACCGGCCCGGTCAGCGTCGAGATCCCGATCGACATCCAGAGCGCGTTGACGACGATGCCGGCCGACCTGGCGCCGCTGCCCGTGCAGCCGGTGGTGCCGGCCGCCGCCGCGCTCGACGACCTGGCCACCCGCTTCGCCGCGGCGAAGCGCCCGCTGCTGTGGCTGGGCGGCGGCGCGCGCCATGCCGGCGCGGCCGTCAAGCGCCTGCAGGCGCTGGGCATCGGCGTGGTGACGAGCGTGCAGGGCCGCGGCATCGTGGCCGAGGACGACGCGGGCTCGCTGGGCGCGTACAACATCCACAAGCCGGTCGAGGCGTTCTATCAAACCTGCGATGCGATGCTGGTGGTGGGCTCGCGCCTGCGCGGCAACGAGACGCTGAAGTACGAACTGAAGCTGCCGCGCCCGCTGTACCGCGCCGATGCCGACCCGGCCGCCGAAGGCCGCTGCTACGCGACCGATGCGTTTGTCTGCGGCGATTCGTCGCTGGTGCTGCAAGGCCTGGCCGATCGGCTCGAAGCCCGCGACTGGCGCGCCGACCCGGCCCTGCTGGCCGACCTGCGCGCCGCGCACGAGCAGGCCGTGGGCACGCTGCACGACGGCCTGGGCGCCTACAGCGCGCTGGTGCGCGAGCTGCAGCAGGTGGCTGGCCAACAGTTCAACTGGGTGCGCGACGTGACCGTCTCCAACAGCACCTGGGGCAACCGCGAGCTGCGCATCTTCCACCCGACGGCCGGCGTGCACGCCACCGGCGGCGGCATCGGCCAGGGCATGCCGATGGCGATCGGCGCGGCCATCGGCGCGGCCGAGACGAACTCGGGCCGCAAGACCTTCTGCCTGGCCGGCGACGGCGGCTTCATCCTGAACCTGGGCGAGCTGGCCACGATGGTGCAGGAGCAGTGCGACCTGCTGATCGTGCTGATGAACGACAAGGGCTACGGCGTCATCAAGAACATCCAGGACGCGCAGTACGGCGGCCGCCGCTGCTACGTCGACCTGCACACGCCAGACTACGCCAAGCTGTGCGCGTCCATCGAGCTGCCGCACGCCCGCGTCAGCACCCTGAGCGACCTGCCGGCGGTGCTGGCGCAGGCCGCGGGCCGCAAGGGCCCGTTCCTGCTGGAGATCGACATGCTGTCGATCGGCGGCTTCAAGAGCGCCTTCGCCGGCCCGCCGACCAACACGGTCACGCAGATCCCTGCGCTGTCGCAGGGGGGGCGGGCGTGACGCGGGCCGAGCGCCGGGCCGCTCCCAAGCCGGCCCGCATCCCCTCGGGGGATCGATCGGCGTACCCGCCGGGCGAGGGGCTGACATGCTGAGCATTGCACTCGTCGGCTGCGGCGCCATCGGCACCGCGGTGCTGGAGCTGCTGCAGGCCGACGCCGGCCTGTCGGTGGCGGCCATCGTGGTACCGGCCGCCGGAGCGGTCGACGCGCAGGCGGTGGCCAGCCGCCTGGCGCCGCGGGCCCAGGTGGCCGGCGCGGTGCCCACCGAAGGCATCGATCTGGTGGTCGAGGCCGCCGGCCACGCCGCCATCGAAGCGCACGTGCTGCCGGCGCTGAAGCGCGGCGTGCCGTGCATCGTGGCCTCGGTCGGCGCGCTGTCGGCCGAAGGCCTGCCCGAGCAGCTCGAAGCCGCGGCGCGCGACGGGGGCACGCAGGTGCAGCTCATCGCCGGGGCCATCGGCGCGATCGACGCGCTGGCCGCGGCCCGCGTGGGCGGCCTGGCCCTCGTTCGCTACACCGGCCGCAAGCCGCCCCACGCGTGGAAGGGCACGCCGGCCGAGGAAGGCCGCCAGCTCGACACGCTGGCCGAGGCGACGGTGATCTTCGAAGGCAGCGCGCGCGAGGCGGCGCGGCGCTTCCCGAAGAACGCGAACGTCGCCGCCACGGTGTCGCTCGCCGGCCTGGGCCTCGACGCGACGACGGTGCGGCTGATCGCCGACCCGGCCGTGGCCGAGAACGTGCACACGGTGGAAGCCGAAGGCGCCTTCGGCAGCTTCGAGCTGACGATGCGCAACCAGCCGCTGGCCGCCAACCCCAAGACCTCGGCGCTGACCGTCTACAGCGCGGTGCGTGCGCTGCGCAGCCGCGTCGCGCCGCTGGTCATCTGATTCCGACGAGAGAACACCCCGATGGCGAATCTCGAACTGCTCCCGATCAACGTCGCCGGCGAATGGCGCCTGGGCGGCGGCGATGTGTACGACAGCCTCTACCCCGCCACCGGCGAGCCCATCGCGCGCCTGCGGGCTGCGAGCCTGGCCGATGTGGAAGAGGCCATCCAGCGTGCCGACCACGCCTTCCGCACCAGCGGCTGGGCGCAGAAGCTGCCGCACGAGCGCGCCGCGGTGCTGCACCGCGTGGCGCAGCTGATCCGCGAGAACGCCGAGCGCCTGGCGCAGCAGCAGCGGCTGGACAACGGCAAGCCGATCAGCGAAACCCGCGCGCTGGTGGCCAGCGCGGCCGGCACCTTCCAGTTCTTCGCCGCCGCCTGCGAGACGCTGGAAGAGACGATCACGCCGTCGCGTGGCGCGTTCGTCACGATGAGCGTGCACGAGCCGATGGGGGTGGTGGCCGCCATCACGCCGTGGAACTCGCCGATCGCGAGCGAAGCGCAGAAGCTCGCGCCCGCGCTGGCGGCCGGCAATGCGGTGGTGGTGAAGCCCGCCGAGGTCACGCCGCTGATGGCGCTGGAGCTGGCCAAGCTGTGCGAAGAGGCCGGCGTGCCCAGGGGCATCGTCAGCGTGCTGCCGGGCAAGGGCTCGGTGATCGGCGACGCCATCACCAAGCACCCGCTGGTCAAGCGCGTGTCGTTCACCGGCGGCACCACCACCGGCAAGCACATCGCCCACATCGCGGCCGACAAGATGATGCCGGTGTCGCTGGAGCTGGGCGGCAAGTCGCCCACCATGGTGCTGGAAGACGCCGACCTCGACCACGCCGTGGCCGGCGTGCTGTACGGCATCTTCAGCAGCTCGGGCGAATCGTGCATCGCGGGCTCGCGGCTCTTCGTCGCGCGTTCGATCTACGACGAGTTCCTGACCCGCCTGACCGAAGGCGCCGCCGCGCTGCGCGTGGGCGACCCCGCTTCGGAGCGCACGCAGATGGGCCCGCTGATCACGGCGCGCCACCGCGAAGGCATCGAGCGCTACGTGGAACTGGGCGTGTCCGAAGGCGGCCGCATCCGCACCGGCGGCGTGCGCCCGCATGGTGCAGGCTTCGACAACGGTTACTTCTACACGCCCACCATCCTCGAAGGCCTGGGCAACCAGGCCCGCGTGACGCAGGAGGAGATCTTCGGCCCGGTGCTGGTGGCGATGCCTTTTGATACCGAAGAAGCCTTGATCGAGCAGGCCAACGACAGCATCTACGCGCTGGCCGCGGGCGTGTGGAGCCGCGACTTCAAGCGCGCCTGGCGCCTGGGCCGCGCGGTGCAGGCCGGCACCGTCTGGGTCAACACCTACAAGCAGTTCTCGGTCTCCACGCCGTTCGGCGGCTGGCGCGATTCGGGCCTCGGCCGCGAGAAGGGCCGCGAGGGCATCTTCCAGTACATGGAACAGAAGAGCATGTACTGGGGCACGAATGAACAACCTTTGCCGTGGGCAAAATGAAGGAACAACGATGAGCGTTCTCGGCATTGACCAGATCACCTACGTGTCGGACGACCTGCCGACGAGCCGCCGCTTCTTCGGCGACTGGGGCCTGAAGCTGGCGTCGGAATCGGCCGATGCGCTGGTGTTCGAGTGCCTGAACGGCTGCCGCGTGGTCGTCGCGCGGCTGGGCCTGCCTGGCGTGCCGGCCGGCACCGAGGAAGGCCCGACGCTGTGCGAGGTGGTGTGGGGCGTGGAAAGCGCGGCCGACCTCGACCGCTACGCCTCGGCCCTCGCCGACCAGCCGGGTTTCGTCGACCACGAGGCCGAGGGCGCACGCCGCATCGGCTGCACCGACCCCAACGGCCTGGCCGTGCGGCTTCAGGTCACGCGCAAGCAGGCCATCGACGTCGAGTGCGGCGTGATGAACACCTGGGCCAGCAAGCAGCGCATCAACCAGCCGAGCCCGATCTACGAACGCGCCACGCCGATCGAGGTGGGCCACGTGGTGTTCTTCACCCACGACGTGAACACCACCAGCACGTTCTACCGCGAGCGCCTGGGCTTCGTGCAGTCCGACAGCTACCCGAACCGCGGCGCCTTCCTGCGCTGCGCGCCGGACGGCGGCCACCACGACCTCTTCCTGCTGCAGCTGCCCAGCGGCAAGCGCGGGCTGAACCACGTGGCCTTCACGGTGCGCGACATTCACGAGGTGTTCGGCGGCGGCCTGCACTTCTCGCGCTGCGGCTGGGAAACCCAGCTCGGCCCGGGCCGGCACCCGGTGTCGTCGGCGTATTTCTGGTACTTCAAGAACCCGGCCGGCGGCCTCATCGAGTACTACGCCGACGAAGACCAGCTCACCGCCGACTGGCAGCCGCGCGAGTTCGAGCCGGGCCCGACCGTGTTCGCCGAATGGGCGGTGGACGGCGGCCTCGACGGCCACACCCGCCGCCAGAAGAACGCCGATGCGCCGCAAGGCAAGTTCCTGACCGAGAAGAAGTGAGGTTGTCCGTGATGCATCGTCGTCATGCCTGCGCCGGGGTGGCCGCCGCCGTGCTGGCTGCCACCCTTGCGCCGGCCGCCTGGGCGCAGAGCCCGGCCGAGCAGCAACTGGCCGCGGGCCGCTTCACCATCGTGTCGCCGTTCCCGCCGGGCGGGCCGGTCGACACGCTGTCGCGCATCCTGGCCGACGGCCTGGGCAAGCGCTACGGCCAGACGGTGGTGGTCGACAACGTGGCCGGTGCCGCCGGCAACCTGGGCATCGACCGCGTGAAGCGCGCCAAGGGCGACGGCCACACGCTGCTGGTGGTGCCGGCCGGCAACCTGACGATCAACCCGACCTTGATGCCGAACTTCCCGTTCAACATCGAGAAGGACTTCGTGCCCGTCACGATGCTGGCGAAGGCCCCCAACGTGCTGGTGGCCAGCCCCGCGGCCCAGCTGAAGACGGCCAAGGCGCTGGTGGCCGCGGCCAAGGCCAAGCCGGCCACGCTGTTCTACGCCTCGCCCGGCGTGGGCAGCGGCCTGCACCTGGCCGGCGAGCTGTTCAAGCAGCAGGCCGAGGTCGACATCACGCACGTGCCCTACAAGGGCACCGGCCCGGCGCTGAACGACGTGCTGGGCGGCGTGGTGCCGCTGATGTTCAGCAACCTGCCGGCCACGCTGCCCTTCATCAAGGACGGCCGGCTGGTGGCGCTGGGCGTGACCGAAGCCGCCCGCAGCCCGGCCGCGCCGGACATCCCGACGCTGGCCGAGCAGGGCATCCCGGGCGTGGTCGTCACCTCCTGGTACGGCCTGCTGGCCCCCGCGGGCACGCCCGCGCCGGTGGTGGAACAACTGGCCAAGGACGCGGCGCAGATCCTCGGCCAGGCCGACGTGCGCCAGCGCCTGGAAGGGCAGGGCCTGAGCGACGCCACGATGAAGCCGGCCGACTTCGCCACCCACATCCGCAACGAGACCGCCGTGTGGGCCAAGATCATCAAGGCCCGCGCCATCGTCGCCGAGTGAAGAAGATGAGCTGCATCGACACCTGGGCAGGCTTGGCGTGGTCGCGGGGCGGCGGGGCACTGTGGTCCGCGGATGCGCCCGGCCGTGGACGCGGAGCCGGGCACCCTGCGCCCTCGGCCTGCACGACGCCGGCACCAGGGCTGCTGGAGAACCCACGCACATGAGCAACCTCCTTTTGACCGTGGTCCTCAAGCACCACCCCGGCCTCACGCTCGAAGACGTGCAGGCGCGTATGAAGGCGGCCGACTGGTGGGAGCAGTTTCCGCCCGAGGGCACGCGCATCGTCTCGTGGACGGTGGCGATGGGCCTGGGCCAGATCCTCACGCTGGAGCTGCCGCCCGAGCTGCTGCCCGTCGTGAACGTCGAGCTCGAACGCCGCGCCTGGGGCGTGTTCACCACCGAGTGCCACCCGACCTACGACTTCGTCCCTGTGCGCGAACGCATCCGCGAGCGCGTGCGCAACGGCGGCCAGTGAACGTCCGGCGGCCCGCCCCGATCTCCCACTCCCCCATCCCGTCCCAACGCTGACCGCAAGGAGGCCGACGATGCCCACCGACCGCTACCTCGATCCCCACCAGGCGCGCACCCGCACGCCCACCCCCTACGAAGACCTGCTGGGCGACGCCATCGAACGCGCCTTCGCCGCCGGCATCCACGACCTGGCCGGACTGGTCGAGCACCTGAACCGCAGCCACACCACGACGCCCAGCGGCGTGGCCTGGACCGAAGAGAACTACCGCGCCGAGATGGCCGTGCTCGGCGCCTGAACGCGCCCGGAAGGAAACACCATGATTCCCATCGTTGCGGACCCCGTCGACCAGCTGCTCGAAGTCGGCCTGAAGGACCTCTGGTACCCCATCTGCCCCACTGGCTTCATCCAGGAGCGCCCCGTCTCGCTGCGCCGCCTGGGCCGCAAGCTGGTGTTCTGGCGCGATGCGCAGGGCGTGCTGCACGCGCTGGAAGACCGCTGCCCGCACCGCGGCGCGCCGCTGTCGCAGGGCGTGGTGCTGGGCGACCGCATCGCCTGCCCGTACCACGGCGTCGAGGTGCGGTGCGACGGCGTGGTCACCAGCGTGCCGGGCAGCCCCGGCTGCAAGCTCGAGGGCACACGCGCCACCCGGCATTTCCACGTGAAGGAAGCGGCCGGCGCGGTGTTCCTCTACAACTCGAAGGAGCCGGTGGACACGCCGCCGCCGCTGGTGCTGCCCGAGCAACTCACCGACGACAGCCAGTACTCGGCCTTCCTCTGCTATGCCGAGTGGAAGGGCGACTACCGCTACGTGCTCGACAACGTGATGGACCCGATGCACGGCACCTTCCTGCACAAGCAGTCGCACTCGATGGCCGAGGGTGACTCGGTGGCCAAGTTCGGCGTGCGCGCCACCGACACCGGCTTCGTGTTCGAGAAGGAAGGCCAGCGCAACGTCAACTTCGACTGGACCGAATGGGCCGACACCGGCATCCACTGGATGCGGCTGGAGATCCCCTACCCGAAGACCGGCGGCCCCGGCGGCAACTTCATCATCGTCGGCAGCTACACGCCGATCTCGCCGACGCTGTCGTGCGCGTTCCACTGGCGCGTGCGCAAGCTGGCGCCGGGCTGGCAGCGCGACACCTGGCGCTTCCTCTACAAGAACCGCCTGGAGGCGCGCCACTGGCACGTGCTCGAGCAGGACCGCGTGCTGATCGAGAACATGGAGCCCGACGCCAACCAGCACGAGTCGCTGTACCAGCACGACCTGGGCATCGTGCGCCTGCGCCGCCACCTGAAGGGCCTGGCGCAGGCGCAGCTGGCCGCGCAAGCCGCCGAAGCGCCGGCGGCGCGCTGACATCGCCATGACGACGATCGCGACGATGCCGACGTCCGTCCAAAAAGTGGTGTGCGAGGCGGTGCCGGATCTCGGCCACGCCACCTGGTCCAACGCCCTCGTGGTGGGCCAGGAGGTGGTGCTGTCGGGCCAGACCGGCCACCCCGCCACGCGCGCCGCCGCCGAGGCGGGCCAGCCGCTGGATGCCTACGCGCAGGCGATGGTGGTGCTGCGCAAGATCCAGTCGCTGCTCGAAGCGGCCGGCGGCGGCGTGCACAACATCGTCAAGCTCGTCGTCTACGTGACCGACATCGCCGACAAGGATGCGGTGGGCCGCGCCCGGCGCGATTTCTTCGCGGCCGCGCAGCCCGGCGCGCCGTATCCGGCGTCGACCCTGGTGGGCGTCAGCGCGCTCGTGTTTCCCGAACTGCGGGTGGAGATCGACGCCGTGGCCCGGCTCGACGTCGATCTGCGCCAGGCCGCTTGAAAAGAGGCTCCCATGTCTTCCCCGACCCTGAACGCCCTGGTCTACGCGATGCGCCACGAGGCGGACGGCATCGTCAGCGTCGAGTTCCGCCCCGCCGCGCCGGGCGTCGAGTTCCCGCCGTTCGAGGCCGGCTCGCACATCGACCTGCACCTGCCCAACGGCCTGGTGCGCAGCTACTCGCTGTGCAACCCGAGCAGCGACCGCGGCCGCTATGTCGTCGGGATCCTGAACGACCGCAAGAGCCGCGGCGGCTCGCGCTACGTGCACCAGCAGCTGCGCGTGGGCAGCACGCTGCCGATCTCGACGCCGCGCAACAACTTCAAGCTGCAGGAGGAAGCGCCGCGCTCGGTGCTGGTGTCGGGCGGCATCGGCGTCACGCCCATCTGGTGCATGCTGCAGCGGCTGGTGGCGCTGGGCCGGCCGGTGGAACTGGTGTACTGCGCGCGCACCCGCAAGGAGGCGGCCTTCATCGCCGACATCGAGGCACTGGCGGCCGACAAGGGCGTGGCCGTCACCTGGCACTTCGACGAGGAGCGCGGCGCGCCGCCCGCGCTGGCCGAGCTGCTGGCCGGCAAGGGCGCCGACAGCCACTTCTACTGCTGCGGCCCCACGCCGATGCTCGACGCCTTCGAGAAGACCTGCGAGCAGCTGGGCTACGCCAACGCGCACATCGAACGCTTTGCCGCGGTGCACGTGGAGGCGCCTGCCGCCACCACCACCTTCGTTGTCGAATGCGAGCGCAGCGGCAAGACGGTGGAAGTGCCGCCGGGCAAGTCGATCCTCGACAGCCTGCTCGACGCCGGCCTGAGCCCCGACCACAGCTGCAAGGAGGGCGTGTGCGGCGCCTGCGAGACCGCCGTGATCGAGTTCGACGGCGAACTCGACCACCGCGACGGCATCCTTACCAAGATCGAGCGCGAATCGGGCAGGACGATGATGATCTGCGTGTCGAGCTGCAAGGGCAAGCGCCTGGTGCTCGACGTCTGACGCGGCGCACGGCGCACGGCGCGCCGCGCCCCGCGGGGAGTCAGTCCCAGGCCGGTGCCAGCCCCTCGGGGTTGGCCAGCCGCTCGCCGCGGTCCAGCGTGGCGATCTGCGCCATCTCGGCCTCGCTCAGGCGCAGTTGCTGCGCCTTCAGGTTGCTTTCCAGGTTCGCCCGCTTCGTCGACGACGGAATCACCGCGTAACCTTGCTGCAGCGCCCAGGCCAGCGCCACTTGCGCGGGCGTGGCGCCGTGCGCGTCGGCGATCGCCTGGATCACCGGGTCGCCCAGCACCTTGCCGTAGGCCAGGGTCATGTACGAGGTGACATGCAGGCCCTGGCGCTTCGCGAACGCGGCGGCCGTGCGGTTCTGAAGGTAGGGGTGCAGTTCGATCTGGTTGGTGGCGATCTCGGCCGTGCCGAGGATGCCGATCGCCCGCTGCATCAGCGCCACCGTGAAGTTCGAGATGCCGATCTGCTTCGTCAGGCCCTGGCGCTTGGCTTCGGCCAGCGCACCGAGGTACTCGGCCATCGGCACCGCGCCGTTCGGCGAAGGCCAGTGGATCAGCGTCAGGTCGACCTGCTCGGTACGCAGCTTCACCAGGCTGTCCTTCAGGCTCGCGACGAGCTTGTCGCCGCCGAAGTGGTCGGTCCAGATCTTGGTGGTGACGAAGATGTCGCCGCGCGGCACGCCGCTCTCGGCGATGGCCTGGCCGACCTCGGCCTCGTTGCCATAGATCTGCGCGGTGTCGACCGCGCGGTAGCCCAGCTCCAGCGCCTGGCGCACCGAGTCGATGACGACCGCGCCCTTCAGGCGGAAGGTGCCGAGGCCGAAGGCGGGGAGGGTGTTCGTGTTCATGGGGGAAGTCCTTTGCGGTTTTCGACAGAAGTGCGTCAGTGCCCGGCCGGCACCGGGCCGCCGCGCACCGGGATGCCGGCACGGCGGTCGAGCGTGCCGCTCCATTGCGTCAGCAGCAGCGAGACGAGCACCACCAGCGCGCCGATCCAAGGCGTGTGCATCAGGCCCAGGTGGGTGACGATCAGCCCGCCGGCCCAGGCGGCACCGGCGATGCCGAGGTTGAAGGCGGCGATGTTCAGGCCCGAGGCTACATCCACCGCATGCGGCGTGAAGCGCTCGGCCTGCTTGACCACGTAGACCTGCAGGCCCGGCACGTTGCCGAAGGCGACCGCGCCCCACAGCAGCACCGCTGCCACCGCCAGCCACTTGTGGGGCGCCGCGAAGTTGAAGAGCAGCAGCACCGCGGCCAGCAGCGCGAAGATGATGCGCAGCGCCGGCACCGGCCCGAGGCGGTCGGCCAGCCGGCCGCCCCAGAGGTTGCCCACGGCCACCGACACGCCGTAGACCAGCATCACCCAGCCCACCGCGCCGGCCGAGAAGCCCGATACGTCGGTGAGGATGGGCGCGAGGAAGGTGAAGGGGATGAACGAGCCGCCGTAGCCGATGGCCGTCTTGGCGTACACCAGCAACAGCCGCGGCTCGGCCAGCACCCGGGCCTGCGCGGCGAGCGAGGCCGGCGGCTGGTGCGCGATGCCGCGTGGCACGAACAGCGCGCTGCCCACGAAGGCGATCACGCCGAGCGCCGAGACGGCCAGGAAGGTCTCGCGCCAGCCGAAGTGCTGGCCGATGAAGGTGCCCAGCGGCACCCCGGTCACCAGTGCCACCGTGAGGCCGGTGAACATGATGGCGATGGCGCTGGCGGCTTTCTCCTTCGGCACCAGGCCGGTGGCGATGGTGGAGCCGATCGAGAAGAACACGCCGTGCGCCAGCCCGGTGAGGATGCGCGCGGGAACCAGCGACTCGTAGCCCGGCGCCTGCCAGGCCAGCAGGTTGCCGGCCGTGAACAGCGCCATCAGGCCCAGCAGCAGCGCCTTGCGCGGCAGCTTGCCGGTGAGCGCGGTGAGCACTGGCGCGCCGACGGCCACGCCCAGCGCGTACAGGCTGACCAGCAGCCCGGCCGACGGCAGGCTCACGGCCAGGTCGGCCGCCATGGTGGGGATCAGGCCGACGATCACGAACTCCGTCGTGCCGATGGCGAAGGCGCTGAGGGTCAGCGCCAGCAGGGCGATGGGCATGGGGTCACTCCTTGGGAATGGGGCGGAGTGTGGGCCGGCTTGGTTTGCAGAAAAATGGGGTGATGGGTCAGAGATACTTGCTTCCACGTCAAGAATGGACGGAGCCCGCCATGCATCCCTTGCTCGACAACGTCTTCTGGCATGCCCTGACCGGCCCGCATGCCCGCTTTGCGGTAGGCGACGGCGGCGCGCGCCGCTTCGCGCCCGGCTTCTCGCCCATCGTCGCCTTTGCAGATCCGCAGCGGCCCGACCTCGCGGCCCTGGTGCCGCACTGCGCCGTCGGCGAGCGCTTCTACTGCGCCGGCTGGTCAGGGGCCGCGCCCGCCGGCTGGTGCGTGGAGCTGGAGGCCTCGATGCTGTGCATGGCCTGGCAGGGCGAGACGCCCGCGGAGGACGACGCGCCGGATGCCGTGCCGCTGGGCCCCGCGCACGTGGCCGAGGCGATGGCGCTGGCCGAGCTGACCCGGCCCGGCCCGTTCGGCCCGCGCACGCTCGAGCTGGGCGAGTACTTCGGCTGCTTCGAGGGCGGGCGGCTGGTCGCGATGTCGGGCGAGCGCATGGCCGCCGGGCCGCTGCGCGAGATCAGCGGCGTTGCCACCCACCCCGACGCGCAGGGCCGCGGCTTCGCGCGCCGGTTGATGCGCAAGCTGATCCGCCGCGAGCTGCTGCGCGGCGAGACGCCGTTCCTGCACGTGATGGGGGGCAACGCGGGCGCCGTCGCGTTGTACCGGCGCATGGGTTTCGCCTTGGCGCACGAAACGGTGGTGCGGGTGATCGCGCGCGCCTGATGCGCGGCGAGGTGCGATGAAGACGACCCTGGAGGAACTGCTGGTCCTGCGCACCGTCGTGGACACCGGCTCCATCACCGCGGCGGCCGAGCAGCTGGGGCAGACCGTTTCCGGCGTCAGCCGCGCGCTGCGCCGGCTGGAGGACAAGCTCGACACCACGCTGCTGAACCGCACCACGCGCCGCCTGGTGCTGACCGACGAAGGCAGCGTCTTCCTCGCGAAGGCCCGCGCCATCCTGGCGTCGGTCGACGAGGCCGAGGAGCAGATGGCCGTGCGCCGCGAGCAGCCCGCCGGGCGGCTGCGGATCAACGCCGCGCCGCCCTTCATGCTGCACGTCGTGGCGCCGCTGGTGGGCGAGTTCCGGGCGCGCTACCCGCAGATCGACCTGGAGCTGAACACCGACGACCTGCCGATCGACTTGCTGCAGCAGGACACCGACGTCGCGATCCGCATCGGTCCGCTGGGCGACTCGACGCTGCGCGCCCGGCCGCTCGGCCACAGCGCGGTGCGGGTGCTGGCGAGCCCGGCCTACCTGAAGGCGCACGGGCGCCCGAAGGAGGTAGCGCAGCTCGTCGCGCAGCACACGCTGCTCGGCTTCAACCAGCCCGAGTCGCTGAACCTCTGGCCGCTGCGCGGGCCGCACGGCGACCGGCTGCGTGTGGCGCCGGCCGTCAAGGTCTCCAGCGGCGAGACGCTGCGCCGGCTGGCGCTCGAAGGGGCGGGGGTGGTCAGCCTGTCCGACTTCATGACCGCCGAGGATCGCCGCCTGGGCACGCTGGTGCAGGTGCTGCCGCGCGAGACGGTCGAAGTGCTGCAACCCATCCACGCCGTGTTCTACCGAAACACGCAGCTGTCCTCGCGCATTGCCGGTTTTCTCGATTTCCTGTCGGCCCGTATCGCCCAGGCCGACTGGAGCTAGCGGTTTCAAGCCTCCCGCGCCACAACCCCCCGATGGAGGGGTCGCGTGGTTCTAGGGAGATGTGCATCTCACCTTTCACTTTCACTGCTTAGTGCAAGTCCTTATTTTTGAAGTCATTTTTGCTCTTCCTTACTTGGAAATGCGTCTGTAAGTAGTTGATTTCATTGATTTTTCTGACGCTTTGCGTTGACCCACCCTACACCCTCGGCTAAAGTGGGAGATAGTGGCGAATGGTGGGGGGAATTGGTGAGCTTGGTGTTCCAGGGTGGGTCAGCGTTGACGCTGGATGGCAAGGGGCGGATGACCGTCCCGTCGCGCCACCGCGAGCTGCTGTCCGCCATGGCGCAGGACAAGCTGACCATCACCAAGCATCCCAACCGCTGCCTGCTGGTGTTCCCGCGGCCGGCCTGGGAGCAGTTCCGGGACAAGATCATGGCGATGAACGCCGGCGGCGACGTGCTGCGCAGGTTGTTCGTCGGCAGCGCGGTGGATGTCGAGATCGACAGCGGCTCGCGCGTGCTGATCGCGCCCGAGTTGCGCGCTTGGGCCGGGCTGGAGCGCGAGGTGATGCTGGTCGGCACCGGCCACCGCTTCGAGCTGTGGGATTCGGCGCGCCTGGCGGCGCACGAAGAAGAAGAGCTGGCCAAGGGCGAAGTGACCCAGGCCTTCGCGGACCTGGGGCTGTGATGCAGGTGCCCGCGCTCTCGCACGTCAGCGTGATGCTGGAAGAAGCCGTGGACGGCTGGTTCACCCGGGCCGACGGGGTGTACGTCGACGGCACCTTCGGGCGCGGCGGGCATTCCCGGGCGCTGCTGCAGCGGCTGTCCCCGCACGGCCGGCTGATCGCCTTCGACAAGGATCCAGCCGCCATCGCCGCCGCTACTTCAGAGTCAGCGACGCGGGTTTCAGACCCGCGTTTCGCCATCTTCCACGCCAGTTTCCGCGACATGCGGGAGCGGCTGGCCGAGGCCGGCGTGTCCCAGGTCGACGGCATCCTGCTCGACCTGGGCGTCTCCTCGCCGCAGATCGACGACCCGCAGCGCGGCTTCAGCTTCCGCTTCGACGGCCCGCTGGACATGCGCATGGACCCCACCCGGGGCGAGAGCGCTGCGGATTTCCTGGCCCGCGCCGACCAGCGCCAGATTGCACAGGTGGTGAAAGACTATGGGGAAGAACGGTTTGCTCTGCCGATTGCAAAGGCGCTTGTTGCTCGGCGCGAAAGCGGGAATCCTGTTCGAACCACAGGCGAGCTTTCCGAGGTCGTGGCTCGTGCGGTCAAGACCCGCGAGCCGGGCCAGAACCCTGCAACGCGCACATTTCAAGCTCTTCGGATTTTCGTCAACGCCGAGCTTGAAGAGCTCGAGCAGACCCTGAGCGACACGGTCGACCTGCTCGCCCCCGGCGGGCACCTGGCGGTGATCAGCTTCCATTCGCTGGAAGACCGCATCGTCAAGACCTTCATCGCCCGCGAGAGCAAGGCCGAGTACGACCGCCGCGCGCCCTTCGCCGAGCCCAGGCCGACGCGGCTGGTGTCGCTCGGGCGCATCCGCCCCTCGCAGGCCGAGGTGGAGGCCAACCCGCGCTCGCGCTCCGCGATCCTGCGGGTGGCCGAGCGCAAGCCGGCCGGGGAGCAGCCCGCATGACCCGGCTCAACCTGCTGCTGCTGGCGGCGCTGCTGGCGAGCTGCCTCTACCTGGTGAAGACCACCTACGACACGCGGCGGCTGTTCGCCGAGGTCGAGCGTGCGAAGAACGTGCATGCCCGGCTGGAGGTCGACTTCAAGCGCCTGGAGGCCGAGCGCCAGGCGCAGGCGACGCACCTGCGCGTCGAGAAGGTCGCGCGCGACCGGCTGTCTATGCGCACCGCCACGCCCGCCGTCACGCAGTACGTCGGTGATCCGGGCGCGTCCGCGCCCGCCGCGGCCGGGGAGGGGCGCTGATGGGCCTTTTCCGCAACAAGCAGGGCGGCGATGCCCGCCAGCCGCAGAAGGCGCAGGGCGGCGGCCGGCGCCGCACCGCGGCCAACGTGCGCAGCCTGTCGTACTCGTCGAGCCCGCTGCTGGCGGCCAAGACGCCGCCGGGCCGCAGCAAGTTCCTGGTGGCGCTGGTGGGGCTGGGCTTTTGCCTGCTGGTCGGGCGCGCCGTCTACATCCAGGCCATCGGCACCGATTTCTACCTCGCGCAGGGCGAGAAGCGCTACGCGCACACGCTGGAGCTGCGTGCCAGCCGCGGCCGCATCCTCGACCGCAACGGCCTGCTGCTGGCCACCAGCGTCTCCGTGCCGTCGATCTGGGCCATCCCGCGCGACGTGAAGGCCACGCGCGAGCAGCGGCGGGAGCTGGCGCGGCTGCTGGAGATGCCCGTCGCCGAGCTGGACAAGAAGCTCGACGACGGCAGCCGCTTCGCGTGGCTCAAGCGCCAGGTCGACGACGCGCTGTGGCAGAAGATCCGCGCGCTGAAGGTGGAAGGTGTCTACGAGGTCAACGAGTACCGCCGCAAGTACCCCGAGGGCGAAGCGGCGGCCCACCTGGTGGGCTTCACCAACCTCGAGGACAAGGGCCAGGAAGGCATCGAGCTGGCGTTCGAGGACGCGCTGCGCGGGCGCAACGGCTCGCGCGAGGTCGTCAAGGACCGCCTGGGCCGCGTGGTCGAGGACATGGGCGAGCAGGTGGACGCCGCCAACGGGCAGGACATCCAGCTGTCCGTCGATTCCAAGGTCCAGTTCTTCGCCTACCAGCGCGTGCGCGATGCCGTGGCCGAGCACAAGGCCAAGGCAGGCAGCGTCGTCGTGCTCGATGCGCAGACCGGCGAGGTGCTGGCACTCGCCAACTACCCGAGCTTCGATCCCGGCGACCGCCGCAAGCTCACCGGCGCGCAGCTGCGCAACCGCGCACTGACCGACACCTTCGAGCCCGGTTCGGTGATGAAGCCGCTGATCGTCGCCTGGGCGCTCGAGAGCGGCCGCGTCCGTCCCGACACGCCGATCCAGACCGCGCCGGGGCGCATGACCATCACCGGCAGCACCATCAGCGACTCGCATGCATACGGCGTGCTGACGGTGAGCGAGGTCATCCAGAAGTCGAGCAACGTCGGCACCGTCAAGATGGCGATGCAGATGGACCGCAAGGAGATGTGGGACGTCTTCTCCGCCGTGGGCCTCGGCCAGAAGCCGCAGCTGCAGTTCCCCGGCGCCGTCACCGGCCGGCTGCGCCCCTGGAAGACCTGGCGCCCGATCGAGCAGGCGACGATGAGCTACGGCTACGGGTTGTCGGCCTCGCTGTTCCAGCTCGCGCGGGCGTACACCGTCTTCGCCCGCGACGGCGACGTGATCCCGATCTCGATGCTCAAGCAGGACCACCCGGCCGTCGGCATGCAGGTGTTCAAGCCGGAGGTCGCCCGCACCATGCGCCACATGCTGCACACCGTCACCCTGCCCGGCGGCACCGCGCCGCAGGCACAGGCGGTGGGCTACTCGGTGGGCGGCAAGACCGGCACCGCGCACAAGGTCGAGGGCAAGTCGTATTCCAACAAGTACCGTGCCTGGTTCGTCGGCATCGCGCCGATCAGCAATCCCCGCATCGTCGTCGCGGTGATGGTGGACGAACCCAGCAACGGCCAATATTTCGGTGGGCTCGTCGCGGCGCCCGTGTTCAGCCAGGTGGTGCAGAACACGCTGCGGATGATGAACGTGCCCCCCGACATCGACGTGCGGCCGCAGATCGTCACCCGTGACATCCCGGCCGCCCCTGAAAGTTTCTAAGTGTCCCTGACCCGCCTCAAGACCCCCGACGTCGCAGCCCGCTGGCTGCGCGAGTCGGTGACCGGCACCCTGCGCAGCGACAGCCGCCAGGTGCAGCCGGGCGATGGCTTCATCGCCTGGCCCGGCTACGCCACCGACGGCCGCCAGTTCGCGCGGGCGTCGCTGGTGGCCGGCGCCGCGGCCTGCCTGGTCGAGCACGAGGGCGTCGAGGCCTTCGCGTTCGACCACGAGCGCATCGCGTCGCTGCCGAACCTGAAGGCCGCCGCCGGCCCCATCGCCGACGCCTTCTTCGACCGCCCCAGCGCGTCGATGGACGTGGTGGCCACCACCGGCACCAACGGCAAGACCTCCACCGCCTGGTGGACGGCGCAGGCGCTGGCGATGCTGGGGCGGCGCTGCGGCCTGGTCGGCACGCTGGGCATCGGCGAGCCGCCGTCGCAGCAGGCGCCGCAGGGTGTGGTCGCGTTCACCGGCCTCACGACGCCCGACCCGGTCACGCTGCACCGCGCGCTGCGCGACTTCCACGCGGGCGGCGTGCATGCCTGCGCGATCGAGGCCTCGTCGATCGGCATCGCCGAGCACCGGCTCGACGGCCTGCGCATCCGCGTCGCGCTGTTCACCAACTTCACCCAGGACCACCTCGACTACCACGGCTCGATGGAGGCCTACTGGGCCGCCAAGCGCGCGCTGTTCGACTGGCCGGGCCTGAAGGCCGCGGTGATCAATATCGACGACCCGCAGGGCGCTGCGCTGGCGCGCGACCCGATCGCGGCCGAACGCTGGACGGTGTCGCTGCACCAGTCCGCCCGGCTGCGCGCGCAGAACCTGGTCTATGCGGACGGCGGCCTGGCGTTCGAGGTGCTGGAAGGCGAACGCCGCGTCACGGTGCGCAGCACGCTGATCGGTGATTTCAATGCCTACAACCTGCTGGTGGTGATCGGCGGCCTGCGCGCGCTGGGCATCTCGCTGAGCGACGCGGCCAGCGTGGTGCCGTTCCTCACCCCCGTGCCCGGGCGCATGCAGCGTGTGCATGTCGGCCCCCCGGCTGCCGAGTACGGCAGCCGACCCCCCGCGGGGGTCGAGCCGGGCTTGGGGCGGCCCGGCGCTCCGGCTCGCCCTGTCCTGCTGCCGGAGGTGGTGGTCGACTACGCCCACACGCCCGACGCGCTGGAGAAGGCGCTGCTCGCGCTGCGCCCGCTGGCGCAGGCGCGCGGCGGCCGGCTGTGGTGCGTGTTCGGTTGCGGCGGCAACCGCGACGCCACCAAGCGCCCGCTGATGGGGGCCGTGGCCGCCCGCCTGGCCGACCGCGTGCTGCTGACCAGCGACAACCCGCGCGGCGAAGCGCCCGAGGCCATCCTCGCGCAGATCGCCGCCGGCATCGAGCGCGGCCACCGCGACGCGGCGGTCATCGCCGACCGCCGCACGGCCATCGCCGAAGCCGTGGCCTCGGCCGATGCCGCCGACGTGATCCTGCTGGCCGGCAAGGGCCACGAGGACACCCAGGAGATCCAGGGCGTCAAGCACCCGTTCTCCGACGCCGTCGAATCGCTGGCCGTGCTGCAGGTGCGCGCCGCCGCGGGAGCCCAGCCATGATGACGCTCGCCGAAGCGGCCGCCCTGCTGCCCGACGCCACGCTGGTGGGCGACGGCGCCACGCCCCTGCTGCGGGTGCACAGCGACACGCGCACCCTGCAGCCCGGCGACCTGTTCGTCGCGCTGCGCGGCGAGCGGTTCGACGCGCACGACTTCCTGCCCCAGGCGCGCGCCGCCGGCGCGGCCGCGGCGCTGGCCGAGCACGGCCTCGCGGCCGCCGGCCTGCCCGGCCTGCAGGTGCCCGACACGCAGCGCGCGCTGGAATTCCTCGCCGCCGCGTGGCGCCGCCGCTGCGACCTGCCGCTCATCGCGGTGACCGGCAGCAACGGCAAGACCACCGTCACGCAGATGGTGGCGGCCATCCTGAGGGCCTGGCTGGGCGACGATGCCCTGGCCACCGAGGGCAACTACAACAACCACATCGGCGTGCCGCTGACGCTGCTGCGCCTGCGCCAGGATGCGCAGCGCTGGCACCGCGCCGCCGTGGTCGAACTGGGCATGAACCACCCCGGCGAGATCGCGCTGCTCGCGCGCATTGCGGCGCCGACGGTGGCGCTGGTCAACAACGCGCAGCGCGAGCACCTGGAATTCATGGCGACGGTGGAGGCGGTGGCGCGCGAGAACGGCAGCGTCATCGAGGCGCTCGGCCCGACCGGCGTGGCCGTGTACCCCGCCGACGACGCGCACGCGCCCGTCTGGCACGAACTGGCCGGCCCGCGGCCGCAGATCACCTTTGCGCGCCGGGGCACGGCCGACGTGACCTGCGAGGCCCTGTGGCTCGCCGGCGAGGCCCCGCATTGGGCGGTGACGCTGCACACGCCGGCGGGCCCGGCCTCGCTGGCGCTGCACGTGGCCGGCGAGCACAACGTGAAGAACGCGCTCGCCGCGGCGGCGTGCGCGCTGGCCGCGGGCGCGCCGCTCGCCGCGATCGTGCAGGGGCTGCAGGCCTTCCAGCCGGTCAAGGGCCGCTCGATGGTCAGGCCGGTGCAGATCCAGGGGCGCCCCGTCACGCTGATCGACGACACCTACAACGCCAACCCCGACTCGATGCGCGCCGCCGTCGACGTGCTCGCCGCCTTGCCCGGCCCGCGTGCGCTGCTGATCGGCGACATGGGCGAGGTCGGCGAACGCGGCGCCGAGTTCCATGCCGAGGTCGGCGCCCACGCGCAGGCGCAGGGCATCGACTGGCTGTGGGCGGCCGGCGCGGCCAGTGCCGACGCGGCGCGGGCGCATGGGCAGTCGCGCCATTTCGCCACCGTCGACGAACTCATCGCGGCGCTGGGCGAACTGCCCGCGGCCGCGTCCATCGTCGTCAAGGGCTCGCGCTTCATGCGCATGGAGCGGGTCGTCGCCGCACTGCTGGCAGGGGGTCGCGATGCTGCTTAGCCTGGCCCAGTGGCTGCAGACGCTCTACCCGGAGGACCTGGGGTTCCTGCGCGTCTTCCAGTACCTCACCTTCCGTGCGGTGCTCGCGGCGATGACCTCGCTGCTGATCGGCCTGGCCTTCGGGCCCTGGGTCATCCGCCGCCTCACCGCGCTGAAGATCGGCCAGCCGATCCGCGAGTACGGCGTGCAGACCCACCTCGCCAAGAGCGGCACGCCCACGATGGGCGGCGTGCTGATCCTCATCGGCATCGGCGTGTCGACGCTGCTGTGGTTCGACTGGGGCAACCGCTTCGTCTGGATCGTGATGCTGGTGACCTTCGGCTTCGGTGCGATCGGCTGGGCCGACGACTGGCGCAAGGTCGTGCAGAAGAACCCCGAGGGCATGCCCTCGCGCGAGAAGTACTTCTGGCAGTCGGTGATCGGCCTCGTCGCGGCGGTGTACCTGGCGTTCAGCGTCTCCGAGACCTCCAACCTGCGCGTGCTCGAACTCTTCCTGCAATGGGTGAGCAGCGGCTTCTCGAACGAGCTGCCGCCGAGCGCCGACCTGATGGTGCCGTTCTTCAAGACGGTGAGCTACCCGCTCGGCGTGTGGGGCTTCATCATCCTCACCTACCTCGTCATCGTGGGCAGCAGCAACGCCGTCAACCTCACCGACGGGCTGGACGGCCTGGCCATCATGCCGGTGGTGCTGGTGGGCTCGGCCCTGGGCGTGTTCTCGTACGTCGTCGGCAGCTCGGTGTATTCCAAGTACCTGCTGTTCCCCTACATCCCGGGCTCGGGCGAGCTGATGATCTTCTGCGCCGCGATGGCCGGCGCGGGCCTGGCCTTCCTGTGGTTCAACACGCACCCCGCGCAGGTCTTCATGGGCGACGTCGGCGCGCTGGCGCTGGGCGGCGCGCTCGGCACCATCGCGGTCATTACGCGGCAGGAGATCGTGCTCGCGGTGATGGGCGGCGTGTTCGTCGCCGAGGCCCTCTCGGTGATGGCGCAGGTGGCGTACTTCAAGTACACGAAGAAGCGCTACGGCGAGGGCCGGCGCATCCTGAAGATGGCGCCGCTGCACCACCACTTCGAGAAGAGCGGCTGGCGCGAGACGCAGGTCGTCGTGCGCTTCTGGATCATCACGATGCTGCTGTGCCTGATCGGGCTGGCCAGCCTGAAGCTGCGTTGAGGCGGTGACGACGATGGACCACCTCCAAGACCGCTGCGTCCTCGTGCTCGGCCTCGGCGAATCCGGGCTGGCCATGGCGCGCTGGTGCGCGCAGCACGGCGCGCAGGTGCGCGTGTGGGACTCGCGCGAGCAGCCGCCCGGTGCGGCCGTGCTGCGGGCGGAATGGCCGCAGGTGCGCATCGACGGCGGGGCGCTCGTGCCCGCCGCCGCGCTCGAGGGCGTGGACCTGGTGCTGAAGAGCCCCGGGCTGTCGCCGCTCGACGAGCGCGTGGCGCCGCTGCTGGCCGAAGCCCGCGAGGCCGGCATCGCGGTGCAGGGCGAGCTCGACCTGTTCGCGCGCGCGCTCGCCGAGCTGAAGGCCACGCGCGGCTACGCGCCGCAGGTGCTGGCGATCACCGGCACCAACGGCAAGACGACCACGACCGCGATGACGGCGCTGCTCGTCGAGCGCTGCGACCGGCGCGTGGCGGTGGCCGGCAACATCGGCCCGACGATGCTCGACACGCTGGCCTCGCTGCTGGCGCAGGAGCCGGCGCCCGCCGCCGCGGCGCAGGAGGGGGCGCAGGACGCAGCGTCCGACGCCGGTGCGGCGCCGGAGGCGGAGCCCGTGTCCGGGCCGCTCGACGCCGACACGGCGGCCGATGCGGCTGCCGAGCCCGACTCCGAACCGGCCGCGCTGCCCGACGACGCGCCGCTGCAGCTCGCGCCCCCGCCGCCGGCGGCGCCGGTGTTCGAGGTGCTGCCCGAGGTCTGGGTGCTGGAGTTGTCGAGCTTCCAGCTCGACGGCGTGCGCGGCTTCGAGCCGACCGCGGCGGCGATCCTCAACCTCACGCAGGACCACCTCGACTGGCACGGCCACATGAAGGCCTACGGCGAGGCCAAGGCCCGCATCTGGGGCGAGCACGCGACGCTGGTCGTCAACCGCGACGACCCGGCGGTCGAGGCGCTGGTGCCGGCGCCGCGCAGCGTGAAGGTGGCGAAGGGCCGGCCCGCGCGCGTGATCGAACGCAAGGTCGTGCGCTTCGGCCTGGAGGCCCCCCGAGCGCCGGGCGACTTCGGGCTCGTGACCGAGAACGGCATCGCCTGGCTGGTGCGGGCGCTGGAGGCCGATCCCACCGAGAAGCGCCGCAAGGGCGAGGCGCCCGAGATCCACCTGCAGCGGCTGATGCCGGCCGATGCGCTGCGCGTGCGCGGCCGCCACAACGCCGCCAACGCGCTCGCCGCGCTGGCGCTGGCCACGGCGGCCGGCTGCCCGCTGGCGCCGATGCTGCACGGCCTGCGCGAATACCAGGGCGAGCCGCACCGGGTTGCGTTCGTGGCCCGCATCGGCGAGGTCGAGGCCTTCGACGACAGCAAGGGCACCAACGTCGGCGCGACCGTCGCGGCGCTGCTCGGCCTGGGTGCCGACCGTGCGCCGGGCCGGCTGGTGGCCATCCTGGGCGGCGACGGCAAGGGCCAGGACTTCACGCCGCTGGCCGCGCCGCTGGCCCGCCACGGGCGGGCGGTCGCGCTCATCGGCCGCGATGCCGGCACGATCGCCGCGGCGCTGGCGGGCGGCGCCGAGCCGCTGGCCCTGCCGATGCAGCGCCACGACACGCTCGAGGCGGCGACCGCGTGGTGCTTCGAGCAGGCGCAGCCGGGCGACGCGGTGCTGCTGAGCCCGGCCTGCGCCAGCCTCGACATGTTCCGCAACTACACCCACCGCGCCGAAGTGTTCGTGCAGGCGGTGCAGGCGCTGGCCGCCGAACGCGGGGAGCACCTGTGATGGGCAACAAGGTCCAGGCGATGCCGACGCTGCTGGCCGGCCTGCGCGAACGCCTCGGGGCGCTGCGGCCATCCTTCGGCCGCAAGGGCGACGACGACGGCAGCCACCGCGTGCCGGTACGCGACTGGGTGCCCAGCTCGTCGCGGCCCGCCGCCGTGCACGGCATCGACCGGGCACTGATCTGGGTCGTCGTCGGGCTGCTGGCGCTGGGGCTGGTGATGGTGTATTCGGCGTCGGTGGCGCTGCCCGACAACCCGCGTTTCGCCCGCTATGCCTCCACGCACTTCCTGACCCGGCACGTGGTGTCGATCGTGCTGGCCTTCGTCACCGCGCTGCTGGTGCTGCAGATCCCGATGAGCGTGTGGGAGAAGTGGGCGCCCTGGGTGTTCGTGGCGGCGCTGGTGCTGCTGGTGCTGGTGCTGATCCCCGGCGTGGGCAAGGGCGTGAACGGCGCCCGCCGGTGGATTCCGCTGGGCGTCATGAACTTCCAGCCCAGCGAGCTGGCCAAGCTGGGCATCGCGATGTACGCGGCCAGCTACATGGTGCGCAAGATGGATGCGCGGGAGAACTTCTTCCGCGCGGTGACGCCGATGGCCGTGGCGCTGGCCGTGGTCGGCATCCTGCTGCTTGCCGAGCCCGACATGGGGGCCTTCATGGTGATCGCCGCGGTGGCGCTCGGCATCCTGTTCCTCGGCGGCGTCAACGGCCGGATGTTCTTCCTCAGCGTGGCGGTGCTGGTGGGCGCCTTCGTGCTGATGATCGTGTTCAGCGAATTCCGCAGGCAGCGGATCTTCGCGTACCTCGATCCCTGGAACCCCGACTACGCGCAGGGCAAGGCCTACCAGCTGACGCACTCGCTGATCGCCTTCGGCCGCGGCGAGATCTTCGGCCAGGGCCTGGGCGGCAGCCTCGAGAAGCTGCACTACCTGCCCGAGGCGCACACCGACTTCCTGCTCGCGGTGGTGGGCGAGGAGCTGGGCCTGGTGGGGGTGCTGTCGGTGCTGGCGGCCTTCTTCTGGCTCACGCGCCGCATCTTCCACATCGGCCGCCAGTCGATCGCGCTCGACCGGGTGTTCGCCGGCCTGCTGGTGCAGGGCATCGGCATCTGGATGGGCGGGCAGTCGTTCATCAACATGGGCGTGAATCTCGGCGTGCTGCCCACCAAGGGGCTGACGCTGCCGCTGATGAGCTACGGCGGCTCCGCGATCGTGATGAACCTGATCGCGCTCGCCATCGTGCTGCGGGTCGACATGGAGAACCGGGCCATGATGCGGGGAGGGCGGCCATGAGCCACCTGGTCATCATGGCGGCGGGGACTGGCGGGCACATCATCCCGGGCCTGGCCGTGGCGCGCGAGATGCAGGCGCGCGGCTGGACGGTGAGCTGGCTCGGCACGCCCGCGGGCATGGAGAACACGCTGGTGCCCGCGGCCGGCATCCCGATGGACCGCGTGGGCTTCGCCGGCCTGCGCGGCAAGGGCCTGCTCCACACCGTGACCGGCGTGTTCCGGCTGCTGCGGTCCTTCGCCGAGAGCCTGTCCATCCTGCGCCGGCGCGATGCCGATGCGGTGCTGGGCATGGGCGGCTACGTGTGCTTCCCCGGCGGCCTGGTGGCCGGCCTGCTGCGCAAGCCGCTGGTGCTGGTGAACGCCGACGCGGCGCTGCTGATGTCGAACAAGAGCCTGCTGCCGCTGGCCGACCGCGTGGCCTTCGGCTTCGACGGCGCGGCGGCGGCGCGCACGCGGCGCGCGGTCGTCACCGGCAACCCGGTGCGGGCCGAGATCGAGGCGCTGCCGGTGCCCGCGCAACGCTTCGCCGGCCGCAGCGGCCCGCTGCGGGTGCTGGTGGTGGGCGGCAGCCTGGGCGCGCGCGTGCTCAACCAGACGCTGCCCGCCGCGCTGGCGCTGATCGATCCCGAGCGCAGGCCGGTCGTCACCCACCAGACCGGCGCGGCGCACGTCGAATCGGTGCGCGCGGCATATGCCGAGGCGCGGGTGTCGGCCGAGGTGCTGCCCTTCATCGAGGACATGTCGCGCCGACTCGCCGACTGCGACCTGGTGGTGTGCCGCGCCGGCGCAGTGACGGTGAGCGAACTGTGCGCCGCGGGCATCCCCAGCGTGCTGGTGCCGCTGATCGTCAGCACCACCTCGCACCAGCGCGACAACGCGCAATTCATGGCGCAGCACGGCGCGGCGATCCACCTGCCGCAGGCCGAGCTGTCGCCCGAAAAACTGGCCGCGCTGCTGCAGGAGACCGATCGCACGGCCCTGCAGGCGATGGCCGAGAAGGCCCACACGCTGGCGCGCCCCCGGGCCGCGGCGCGGGTGGCCGATGAGATCGAAAGGCTGGTTCAGCGATGAACAGCATTCACAAAAAAGGCCTGCGGGCCGAGCGCCGGGCCGCTCCCAAGCCGGCCCGAGCCAGCCGCGAGACGCGGCTGGCGCTCCAGGCGTCCATGCCGGCGCAGGCCGGCATGGAGCCGCGCCTGTCTCTCCCCTCGGGGGATCGGCAAACGTACTCGTTTGACGAGGGGCTGTCATGAAACACGCCGTCAAGCACATTCACTTCGTCGGCATCGGTGGCGCCGGCATGAGCGGCATCGCCGAGATCCTGCACAACCTGGGCTACCTGGTGTCGGGCTCCGACCAGAACGACAGCACCGTCGTGCGCCGCCTGGCCGAACTGGGCATCCGCGTGGCGGTGGGCCACGACGCCGCCAACATCGCGGGCGCCGAGGCCGTCGTCACGTCCACCGCCGTGCGCGGCGACAACCCCGAGGTGATCGCCGCGCGCTCGCGCCGCGTGCCGGTGGTGCCGCGCGCGGTGATGCTGGCCGAGCTGATGCGCCTGCGCAAGGGCATCGCCATCGCCGGCACGCACGGCAAGACGACCACCACCTCGCTCGTGACCAGCGTGCTGGCGGAGGCCGGCGTGGATCCCACCTTCGTGATCGGCGGCCGCCTCAACAGCGCCGGCGCCAACTCGGCGCTGGGCGCGGGCGAGTACATCGTGGTCGAGGCCGACGAGTCGGACGCCTCGTTCCTGAACCTGTCGCCGATCCTGTCCGTCATCACCAACATCGATGCGGACCACATGGACACCTACGGCCACGACTTCGCGCGGCTGAAGACGGCGTTCGTGGACTTCCTGCACCGCATGCCGTTTTATGGCGCGGCCATCGTCTGCGCCGACGACCCCGGCGTGCGGTCGGTGATCCCGATGGTGTCGCGCCCGGTCGTCACCTACGGCCTGGGCGAGGACGTGCAGATCCGCGCGGTCGACGTGCAGGCGCTGCCCGGCGGGCAGATGCGCTTCACCGCGCAGCGCCGCAACGGCGTGCGCATGCCCGACCTGGAGATCACGCTGAACCTGCCCGGCGAGCACAACGTGCGCAATGCGCTCGCGGCCGTGGCGGTGGCCACCGAGCTGGAGCTGCCCGATGCGCCGATCGTCAGCGCGCTGGCCAGGTTCGGCGGCGTGGGCCGGCGCTTCCAGCGCTACGGCGAGCTGCCGGCGGCCGAGGGCGGCACGTTCACGCTGATCGACGACTACGGCCACCACCCGGTGGAGATGGCCGCGGTGGTCGCGGCGGCGCGCGGCGCGTTCCCGGGGCGCCGGCTGGTGCTGGCCTTCCAGCCGCACCGCTACACCCGCACGCGCGACTGCTTCGAGGATTTCGTGAAGGTGCTCGGCACGGCCGACGCGGTGCTGCTGACCGAGGTGTACGCCGCCGGCGAAGCGCCGATCGTCGCCGCCGACGGCCGGGCGCTGGCCCGCGCGATGCGCGTGGCCGGCCAGACCGAGCCGCTCTTCGTCGACGACGTGGCCGAGCTGCCCGCCACCATCGCCAAGCAGGCGAAGGACGGCGACGTGGTGATCTCGATGGGTGCCGGCAGCATCGGCGCGGTGCCGGGCAAGGTGGTCGAGCTGGTGGGAGCGGGCGCATGACCATCGACGTGAAGGCGCTGGGGAAAACAGCGGTGCTGATGGGCGGCGATTCGGCCGAGCGCGAGGTCTCGCTGATGTCGGGCACCGGCGTGCTGAACGCGCTGAAGAGCCAGGGCGTGGAAGCCTATGCGTTCGACCCCTCGGTGCGCGAGCTGGCGGAGTTGAAGCACGAAGGCTTCGAGCGCGTGTTCATCGCGCTGCACGGCCGCCATGGCGAGGACGGCAGCGTGCAGGGCGCCCTGGAGCTGCTGGGCATCCCGTACACCGGCTCCGGCGTGATGGCCTCGGCCATCGCGATGGACAAGGTGATGACCAAGCGCGTGTGGCTGGCCGAGGGCCTGCCGACGCCGCGCTACGTCAACCTCGCGCCCGGCCAGCAGGGCCGCGAGCGCGTGCGCGCCGTGCCCGACGAACTGGGCCTGCCGCTGATCGTGAAGCCGCCGCACGAAGGCTCGTCGATCGGCGTGACCAAGGTGCAGGGCTACTCGCAGATGCAGGGTGCGGTCGAGCTGGCCGCGCGCTACGACGCCGACGTGCTGTGCGAGGAGTTCATCGAGGGCGAGGAAGTCACCTGCCCGGTGCTGGGCGAGGGCGACGACGCCCGTGCGCTGCCGGTGATCCGCATCGTGGCGCCCGAGGGCGCCTACGACTACCAGAACAAGTACTTCACCGACGACGTGCACTACCTCGTGCCCAGCGGCCTGCCCGAGGCCGAGGAGCGCGAGATCCAGCGCATCGTGCTCGAGGCCTACCGCACGCTGGGCTGCCGCGGCTGGGGCCGTGCCGACCTGATGGTGCGCGCCAGCGACCGCAAGCCCTTCCTGCTGGAGATGAACACGTCGCCGGGCATGACGGGGCATTCGCTGGTGCCGATGTCGGCCCGTGCCGCCGGCATGAGCTACGAGCAGCTGTGCCTGCACCTGCTGGCGGGCGCGCGGCTCGACGCGAAAGGGAGCGCATGAACCTGCCGCTGCCCAACGACGTCCGGCTCACCAACGCGGTGGCGAACACCGTGTTCGTGCTCGCCGGCCTCGTGCTGGCGGCTGCGGCGCTGGCCTGGGTGGCACGGCAGCCGGTGTTCACGCTGCGCGGCATCGTCGTCGACGGCGACCTGGCCCGCAGCAGCGTGGCGACGATCCGCGCCAACGCGATGCCGCAGCTGGCCGGCAACTTCTTCTCGATCAACCTGGCCGCGGCGCGCGCCGCCTTCGAGACGGTGCCATGGGTGCGGCAGGCCGTGGTGCGCCGCGTGTGGCCCAACCGCCTGGCCGTGACGCTGGCCGAGCACGAGGCCGCGGCGCTGTGGGAGGACGAGGCCGGCGACCAGCGCCTGGTCAACGTGCAGGGCGAGGTCTTCGAGGCCAACCTCGGCGACGTGGAGGACGATGGCCTGCCCACGCTGTCGGGCCCCGAGGGCAGTTCAGCCCGGCTGCTGGCGCTGTACCGCCGCCTCTCGCCCGCGCTGGAGCCGCTGGGCTCGCCGCTGGTGGCGCTGCGCCAGTCGGGCCGCGGCTCGCTCAAGGCCGAACTGGACAGCGGCGCCGCCATCGAGATCGGAAGAGGGACCGACGACGCCGTCGTCGAGCGCGCACAGCGCTTCGTGCGCACGCTGCCGCAGGTGATGGCGCAGTACCCGGGGCGCGCGCTGGAGTACGCCGACCTGCGGCATGCCGACGCCTACGCGCTGCGCATCGAAGGCGTCAGCACGCTCGCCGTGCCGCCGCCGCCGGCGCGGCCCAAGCCCGCCCCGCGGCCCGCGGCGCGGCAACGCTAAGAACATACCGGACACATCAGATGGCCAAGGAATACAAGGATCTCGTCGTTGGACTCGACATCGGCACCGCCAAGGTGATGGCGGTGGTGGCCGAGGTGCTGCCGAGCGGGGAGCTGCGCGTCGCCGGGCTGGGCGTCGCGTCGTCGCACGGCCTCAAGCGCGGCGTGGTGGTCAACATCGACGCCACGGTGCAGAGCATCCAGCAGGCCTTGAAGGAGGCCGAGATGATGGCCGACTGCAAGATCACCAGCGTCTACACCGGCATCACCGGCAGCCACATCCGCGGGCAGAACTCCACCGGCATGGTGATCGTGCGCGACAAGGAAGTGACGCCGGTCGACGTGACGCGCGTGGTGGAGACGGCCAAGGCCATCAACATCCCGAACGACCAGCGCCTGCTGCTGGTGGAGCCGCAGGAGTTCGTGATCGACGGCCACGAGGTGAAGGAGCCGATCGGCATGAGCGGCGGCCGCCTCGAGGTGAAGGTGCACATCGCCACCGGCGCGCAGAGCGCGGCCGAGAACATCATCAAGTGCGTGCGCCGCTGCGGGCTGGAGGTGAACCTGCTGGTGCTGAACCCCAGCGCCTCCAGCCACGCGGTGCTGACCGACGACGAGAAGGACCTCGGCGTCGCGCTGGTCGACATCGGCGCCGGCACCACCGACGTGGCGATCTTCACCGACGGCGCGATCCGCCACACGGCGGTGATCCCGATCGCCGGCGACCTGATCACCAGCGACATCGCGATGGCGCTGCGCACGCCCACGAAGGACGCGGAGGAGATCAAGGTCGAGTACGGCGTGGCCAAGCAGCTGCTGGCCGACCCGAGCGAGAACCTGGAAGTGCCGGGCCTGGGCGACCGCGCGCCGCGCATGTTGTCCCGGCAGGCGCTGTCGGGCGTGATCGAGCCGCGGGTGGAAGAGATCTTTTCGCTGGTGCACCAGGTCATCCGCGACAGCGGCTACGAGGAGCTGCTGTCGAGCGGGATCGTGATCACCGGCGGCTCGGCGGTGATGCCGGGCATGGTGGAACTCGGCGAGGACATCTTCCTCAAGCCGGTGCGCAAGGGGCTGCCGACGTACAGCGGGGCGCTGCACGACATGGTGGCCAACCCGCGCTCGGCCACGGTGATGGGCCTGCTCGAGGAGGCGCGGCTGGGGCGGGCGCGCGGGCACAAGGCGGCGGCGCAGGCGGGGTCGGTCGAGACCCTGTTCGGCCGCATCAAGGACTGGTTTTTCGGGGTGTTCTGAAGAAGAAGTAGGGGCCCGGCATGAGGCCCCGTGAGGTGTAGCAAACAGGCGGGACGCAAACAGCGTCGATTTGGATCAACGGCAACTGCAAGTTCAAGGAGTCAACAATGGCCATCGAAATGATCGAAGAATTCGACCAAGGCACTCAAATTCGCGTGATCGGCGTCGGTGGCGGCGGCGGCAACGCTGTCGATCACATGATCGCCAAGGGCGTGCAAGGCGTGGACTTCGTCTGCGCCAACACCGATGCGCAGGCGCTCAGCCGCAGCACGGCCAACAGCGTCATCCAGCTGGGCACGACCGGCCTGGGCGCCGGCGCCAAGCCCGCGGCCGGCCGCGCGGCCGCCGAGGAGGCGGTGGACCGCATCAAGGCGTCGATCGACGGCGCGCACATGCTGTTCATCACCGCCGGCATGGGCGGCGGCACCGGCACCGGCGCGGCACCGGTGATCGCGCGCGTGGCCAAGGAGATGGGCATCCTGACCGTGGGCGTGGTGACCAAGCCCTTCGAGTTCGAAGGCAACCGCCGCCTGAAGGCCGCCGACGAAGGCATCGCCGAGCTGGAAGCCAACGTCGACTCGCTGATCGTGGTGCTCAACGAGAAGCTGCTCGAGGTGCTGGGCGACGACATCACCCAGGAAGAAGCCTTCGCGCACGCCAACGACGTGCTGCGCAACGCGGTGGGCGGCATCAGCGACATCATCCACGTGCCGGGCCTGGTCAACGTCGACTTCGAGGACGTGAAGACCGTGATGAGCGAGCCGGGCAAGGCGATGATGGGCACGGCGCAGGCCGGCGGCCCCGACCGGGCCACCAAGGCGGCCGAGCAGGCCGTGGCCTGCCCGCTGCTGGAGGGGATCGACCTGTCGGGCGCCAAGGGCGTGCTGGTGCTCATCGCCGCGAGCAAGAACACCTTCAAGCTCGCGGAGAGCCGCAACGCGATGAACACCATCCGCCGCTACGCCGCGGACGATGCACACGTGATCTACGGCACCGCCTACGACGACAGCCTGGGCGACCAGCTGCGCGTGACGGTCATCGCCACCGGCCTGTCGCCGGCCCGCCGCCAGCAGGCGCCGATCACCGTCGTGCACAGCGCCCCGGCGCTGCGCACCGGCACCGACAACCTGCCGATCCTGAACAACGTGGCCCAGATGGGCGCGATGGGCGGCGGCGTGGGCGCGCCGATGCAGCACGACTACAGCCAGCTCAGCACGCCCAGCGTCTGGCGCAACGGCCGCACGCAGGCCGCGGCCAAGGTCGACGCGCTGGCCAGCAACGGCATGGACGAGATCGAAATCCCGGCGTTCCTGCGCAAGCAGGCGGATTGATTCGCCCACCCCCTACGGCCTGACGGCCGCCCCCTCGAGGGGGCAACACCAGCGGACCGGCGAAGCCGGATCCGCGGTGTTCGCTGGGTAGCGCCCGGACAGGCCTGACGAGGTCTGCCCGGGCGCATCTGCTTTGGCAGGCTGCTGTTGGTCGTACAGTGGCTGTTTTGGCGCCGCGTCGGCGCCGTGAGCGTTGACGAATGAGCGACTACGGATTCACCACCCGCACTGTGCATGCCGCATGCGATGCCGGCCAGGAGCACGGCGCGGTGCATGCGCCGATCCACACCTCGGTGCAGTACGGCTTCGAGAAGGTCGAGGACCTGATCGGCGTGTTCCAGGGCCGCATCAAGGGTGGCTTCAACTATGCGCGCCAGGGCACGCCGACGACGGCGATGCTGGAGTCCGTCGTCACCCGCATGGAAGACGGCATCGGCAGCGTGAGCTTCGCCACCGGCATGGCGGCCATCACCGCGGTGTTCCTGACGCTGCTGCGCGCGGGCGACCACATCGTCTCCAGCAAGTTCGTGTTCGGCAACACCAACAGCCTGTACGGCACGCTGGGGGACCTGGGCGTCGCGGTCACGAAGGTCGACACGTCCACGGCGGCAGCGGTGGAAGCGGCGCTGCAGCCGAACACCCGCATGGTGTTCGTCGAGACGCTGTCGAACCCCGGCACCCGCATCCCCGACTTCGACGGCATCGGCCGCCTGTGCCGCGAGCGCGGGCTGGTGTTCGTGGTCGACAACACCGTCACCTCGCCGTGGCTGTTCCAGCCGAAGACGGTGGGCGCGAGCCTGGTGATCAACTCGCTGACCAAGTCGATCGCCGGCCACGGCGACGCGCTGGGCGGCGCGGTCACCGACACCGGCCTCTTCGACTGGTCGGGCTACCCGAACATCTTCGCCAACTACCGCAGCGGCGACGCGCGGCAGTGGGGCCTGCAGCAGATCCGCAAGAAGGGCCTGCGCGACATGGGCGGGGCGCTGTCGTCGGACCATGCACACCGCATCCTCGTCGGTGCCGAGACGCTGGAGCTGCGCCTGCAGCGCACCAGCGCCACCGCGCTGGCGCTGGCCAAGCGGCTGCAGGCGCATCCGGCGATCGCGGCGGTGCACTACCCGATGCTGGAGAGCCACCCGCAGCACGCCATCGCGAAGAAGCACTTCCGCGCCGGCTCGTGGCTGCTGGCCTTCGAGCTGGCCGATCCGTCGCGCCTGGTGCCGGTGATCGACCGGCTGCGCCTACCCGTCAGCGCCACCGGCCTGGCCGACACCCGCACGCTGATCATCCCGGTCGCCCCGACCATCTTCTGGGAGGCCGGCGCCGAGGTGCGCGCCGACATGGGCATCGCCGACGGGCTGGTGCGGCTGTCGGTGGGGCTGGAGGACGAGGCCGACCTGATCGCCGATTTCGAGCAAGCCCTGGCCTGACGCAGGTTGCGGCGTTGCCGGACAATCCCGCCATGCTGCGCCAACGCACCCTCCAGTCCCTCACCCGCGCCGTCGGCGTGGGCGTGCACAGCGGCCGCAAGGTCGAGCTGACGCTGCGGCCGGCGCCGCCGGACCACGGCATCGTGTTTCGCCGCGTCGACCTGCCGCAGCCGGTCGACATCCCGGTGTCGGCGGAGGCGGTCAGCGACACGCGCATGGCCTCGACCATCTCGGCCGGCGGCGACCCGGGCGCGCCGAAGGTGCAGACGGTGGAGCACTTGATGTCCGCCTGCTGCGGCCTGGGGCTCGACAACCTGGTGATCGACATCACCGCCGACGAGGTGCCCATCCTCGACGGCTCGGCCGCGAGCTTCGTCTTCCTGCTGCAGAGCGCGGGCATCGTGCTGCAGGATGCGCCGCGGCGCTTCATCCGGGTGCTCAAGCCCGTGGAACTGCGCGAGGGCGACGGTCCGGCGCTGAAGTGGGCGCGGCTGGAGCCGCACCACGGCTACCGGCTCACGTTCGAGATCGAGTTCAACCACCCGGCGGTGGATGCCACCGGCCAGCGCGTGGTGTTCGAGATGGGCAGCGGCCAGTACAAGAAGGAGATCGCCCGCGCACGGACGATCGGCTTCGCGAAGGACGTCGACGTGATGCGCTCGCGCGGCCTGACGCTGGGCGGTAGCATGGACAACGCGATCGTCTTCGGCGACCGCCAGCTGCTCAATGCCGACGGGCTGCGCTACGACGACGAGATCGCCAAGCACAAGATCCTCGACGCGATCGGCGACCTCTACATGGCCGGCAAGCCGATGCTGGCGAGCTACACGTCGTTCAAGGGCGGCCATGCCCTGAACAACAAGCTGCTGCGCCAGCTGATGGCCGACCGCAGCGCCTGGGACATCGTCACCTTCGACGACGAGCGCGATGCGCCGGCCGGCTTCGCCGAGCTGGCGCCGGCCTGGTGATGCCGATGCCTGCCGCGGCCAGGGGACGGCGATGATGGTCTTCCGCCTCGTGTTCGGGCTGCTGGCGCTCGCCAGCGTGCTGTGCTTTGCGATGTACGTCGGCACGCGCGACGTGCGCTGGCGCCGCCGCGGCTGGATCATCATCAAGTGGACGATCGTCGCCGCGCTGGGCTTCTTTGGCGTGCTGATCCTGGAGCGTCTGGCGCTGGCGCTGTAGGCGCCCCCTGGGGGGCCACCTAGAATGCCCGCCTTCCGAATCTTTCCCCATCAAGGACGCCTGTGGACCTGCAAGTACCGATCAAGATCTTCGACGAACTCGCCGACGAGGTGATCGAGTCCACCGGGCTGCTCGATCTCGCCAGTGGCGAGATCCGCGACGTGAAGTACGCCGACTACGACGTTGCCACGCTCGGCCTGCCGGCCGAGAACCCGGAATACGACTTCACCTGCGGCATGCTCTCGAACAACGGCCATGAGGTCGAGTTCCGCGTCGAGGTCGACGCCGCCGGGGGCAAGTACTCGGTGACGGCCAGCGAACTGCTCGAACTGAAAGGCCGTGCGGCGAAACTCTTCACCGAGGGCGCGCGCGCCGACGCGGCCCGCAAGTCCGGCAAGCGCGGCTGACGCCGCCGTCGCCCGCGAGGGGCGGGCACGCCATGTGCCCCATCGGTGGCCCGAAAGGAGTTGCCGATGAACTTGCACAGCGTGCCCCAGCCTCCCGTCGCGCCGCCGCCGGACGTCCTGCCCATCCCGCCGGACGGCGATCCGCCGAGCGACGCGCCGCCGGTGCAGGAGCCCGACGCCCCCCGGGCACCGCGGCCCGACGAAACGGTGCAGTAGCGGCGCGGGGCGCGGCGCCCGTCAGGGCCGCGCCGCGGGGGCGGCCGCCACCGGCCGGGCGGCGGGCCCGGCTTCCTCCTCGGCGCGGCGCGCATAGCGCTTGGCGAGGCTCGCGCACACCATCAGCTGCAACTGGTGGAACACCATCAGCGGCAGCACCAGCAGCCCGACCGGGTGGCCGGCGAACAGGATCTGCGCCATCGGCACGCCGCTCGCCAGCGTCTTCTTCGAGCCGCAGAACACGATCGCCACCTCGTCCTCGCGGCTGAAGCCCAGGCGGCGGCTCACGAACATCAGCGCCGGCATCACGATCGCCAGCAGCAGCGCGCACAGGCCCACCAGGATGCCCAGCGTCGCCAGGTCGATCTGCCGGTAGAGCCCGCCGACCATCGCCTCGCTGAAGGCCGAATACACGACCAGCAGGATCGAGCCCTGGTCGAACCAGCGCAGCACGCCCCGGTGCCGTGCCACCCAGGGACCGATCCAGCGCTGCGCCAGCTGCCCCGCGACGAAGGGCACCAGCAGCAGGCCGACGATGCCGGCCACCGCCTGCCACGACATCACCGGCGCGCCCTGGCTGCCGGCGCTGCCGGCGGTGAGCAGGGCCACCAGCAGCGGCGTCAGCGCGATGCCGGCGATGTTGGAGGTGGAGGCGCTGCACATCGCGGCCGGCACGTTGCCCTTGCCGATGGAGGTGAAGGCAATCGACGACTGCACGGTGGAGGGCAGCGCGCACACGAAGAGCACGCCGAAGTAGAGCGTGGGCCCGACGAGCGGCTCGAACACCGGCCGCAGCGCCAGCCCCAGCAGCGGGAACGCGACGAAGGTGGCGGTGAACACCGTCAGGTGCAGCCGCCAGTGCAGCAGCCCGGCCACCACCGACGCACGCGAGAGCTTCGCGCCGTGCAGGAAGAACAGCATCGCGACCGCGACGTTGGTCAGCACCTTGACGCCCTGCGCGCCGCTGCCGTGGACGGGCAGCACGCTCGCGAGCGCCACCGTGCCCAGCAGCAGCAGCACGAGGTTGTCGGGAAGGAAGGCGGGGCGGCGCATGGCAGCAGGGGTAGAAGCGGGACGAGCCCCGATTGGAGCGTGCCCGCCGGTGTTTGAGAAATGGATTTGTGGGATCATTTGATTGATCCAGCTTATGAGTACCCACCCCCTCAACATCACGCTCAAGCAGCTGCGCGTGCTGCTGTCGGTGGCCGACGAGGGCGGCTTCCGGCGGGCGGGCGATGCCATCGGCCTGTCGCAGCCCGCCGTCAGCCAGTGCGTGCGTGCGCTGGAGGCGGCGCTGGGCGTCAAGCTGCTCGACCGGACCACGCGGGAGGTGCTGCTGACGCCGGCCGGCGAATCCCTGGTCGGCCCCCTGCGCCGTGCGCTGGACGAACTGCAGGACCTGCTCGCGCGCACCCAGGCCCTCGGGGCCCAGTCGCGCGGTGTGGTGCGCGTGGCCAGTGCGCCCACGGTCTCCGCCGGCCTGATGCCGCGCTGCCTGTCGGCGGCGCTGCGGCGGCATCCGGAGATCCAGGTGCTGCTGACCGACCAGGCGCAGCGGCTGGTGCTCGACAGCGTGCGCAGCGGCGCGGTCGACTTCGCGGTGGTGGTCGGCGGCGAGCGGATGGACGACCTGGAGCAGCAAACCGTGTTCGAGGAGGACTTCGTGCTCGTGTGCCCGGCCGCGCATGCGCTGGCGCGGCGCAGGCAGGTGCCGTTGTCCGCGCTGGCGGACCAGCCGCTGGTGCTGCTGGACCACACGTCGGGCAGCCGCCCGCTGATCGACGATGCACTGCGGCACCAGGGTTCGAGGGCGCGGGTGGTGCTCGACGTCGGCAGCGCCGCCACGGCCTTCCGCATGGTGGCGGAGGGCCTGGGCCTGTCGATCCTGCCGTCGCTCTCGCTGCCGCTGCCGGACGCCTCGGCCCTGCGCGCGGTGCCGCTGGCGCCTGCGCTGCGGCGGCGCATCGCGCTGGTGGCGCGGCGCAACCGCTCGCTGTCGCCCGCGGCGCAACGCATCTGGGCGCTGGTTGCCGAGATCGCCGCGCAGCCGCCTTCACCGGCGGCCGGCGGCCCGGCTCACTTGTCCGCCGAGTAGTCCTTCAGGCGGTTGTAGAGCGTCTTCAGGCTCACGCCCAGCGCCGCCGCGGTGCGTTCCTTGTGGTGGTCGAAGCGCTTGAGCGTCGCGAGGATCACCTCGCGCTCGATGTCGGCTAGCGGCTGGCCGATGCGCACGGTGATCGTGTCCTCGCCGGCGGCCGCTTCCTCGGGCACATCCGCGGCGGCAGCGCCGGTGGTCCGGGCATGCACGGCGGTGTTGGAGGCGCCCGGGTGGATCCACTCGTCGCCGATCTCGCGGCCGTCGGCCATCAGGTAGATGCGCTGCACCACGTTGCGCAGGTCGCGCACGTTGCCCGGCCAGCGCTGGCGGGCGAGCGCGGCGACCGCCGCGGGGCTCAGCCGCTTGGTGACGCCTTCGCGGCGGCAGATGTCCTGCAGGAAGTGCTCGGCCAGCATCGGGATGTCGTCCGGCCGCTCGTGCAGCGACGGCATGCGGATCGGGAAGACGTCGAGGCGGTACATCAGGTCCTCGCGCAGCTTGCCGCTGGCCACCGCCTCGGTCGGGATGCGGTTGGTCGCGGCGATCACGCGAACGTCGGTTTCCACCGGCGTGGTGGAGCCCACGCGCATGAAACTGCCGGTTTCCAGCACCCGCAGCAGCTTCACCTGCAGTTCGGGTGGCATCTCGGTCACTTCGTCGAGGAAAAGGGTGCCGCCGTGGGCGCGCTCGAAGAAGCCCAGGTGCTGCCGGTCGGCGCCGGTGAAGCTGCCCTTCTCGTGGCCGAAGATCTCGCTCTCGATCAGGTGCGGCGAGATCGCGCCGCAGTTCACCGCCAGGAAGGGCTGGTGCCGGCGCCGGCTCAGGTCGTGGATGGTGCGCGCGGCCACTTCCTTGCCGCTGCCGCTCTCGCCGGTGATCAGCACGGTGACGGCCGAGCCGGCGACGCGCGCGATCTGCTCGTACACCTGCCTCATCGGCGCCGAACGGCCCACCATGTGGCCGAAGCGGCCGCTGCGCTCGAGCTCGGCCCGCAGGTCTTCAAGCTCGGCCTTCAGCGTCGACGGCTGCATCAGCCGCGAGAGGATGCCCTGCAGCTGCTTGATGTTGAACGGCTTGACGAGGTAATCCGCCACGCCCAGGCGCAGCGCCTGGATCGACGTCTCGATGCTGGCGTGGCCGGTGACGAGCACCACCTCGGTGTTGGCCAGCTGTTCGGTGTCCCGCAGCAGGTCGAGGCCCTGGCCGTCCGGCAGCTGCAGGTCGAGCAGCACCAGGTCCGGGGCGCGCGTGGCAAGCTGCCTGCGGGCGTCGCGCAACGAACGCGCCGTCACGGCGGAAAAGCCCTCCGCTGCGATCAAGGCCGCCATGGCTTCCGCCACGGCGGGGTCGTCCTCGACGATCAATGCGTGTCCCATAACTACCCGACACGCGGCACAGCCGCGCAAAAGGCCTGATTATGGGACTCGCCGCAGGCCGCCGGGCACATGCGTTGCCCGGACCGGGCACCTTCCCTTCCCAGGAGACGACCCTATGCAAACCATGCCACCCGACGGCGGGACCGGGGCCCGCATCCAGGGCATCGAGCCCCTCCAGGACGCTGCCGGCGCCGGCCCGGCCCTGCTCACCGCCTCGACGCTCACAGGCAACAACGTGGTCAACCTCGCGGGCGACACGCTGGGCGAGATCGAGGAGATCATGCTGGACGTGCAACGCGGCAGCATCGCCTACGCGGTGATGGCCAGCGGCGGGTTCCTCGGCATCGGCGAAAAGCGCTTCGCCATTCCGTGGAGCGCGCTGGTGCTCGACGCGGACCGGCATGTGTTCGTGCTGGACGTCGACAAGTCGCACTTCGACACGGCGCCCGGTTTCGACAAGACGCATTGGCCGACCCAGCTCAACGGCGGCGAGGCCTGGCACCGCGACGTGCACGCCTTCTACCGAACCCCGGTGTACTGGGAGAAGTCATGACGGCGCTGCCTTGGATGTGGCTCACGGGGGCCGCCGCCGCGCTCGCGGGCACCGTGCTGGTCCAGCACCGGCGCCGCGAGGAGGCGCGTGCGCGCCGGCGCTCGACCGCGGCGCCGGCGGCACGGCAGGCGCCACAGGGCGAGGGCGCGGCCGCCCAGGGCGCGACACCTCTGCGCCAGCACGGCGTGCAGCCGGGCGGCAGCGGCGCCTCAGGCTGAGCGCCGCGGCGCCCGCGCGGCGGGGGCGGGCAGGCGGTGCTGCGCCGCCATCAGCGCCAGCAGCCGTCCCTCCCGGGCGAGCAGGCCGCTCGGAGCGCGCCGACCGGCGCGGCACAGCGCGGCGAGGCAGCCCTGCTCGAACCCCTGCAGCACCGCGCCATGCACGTAGGACTGGCGGCACACGGCCACGGTATGGCCCATCTGCGCCGCCACCTCGGAGATCACCTCGCGCGTGACGATGCGCGCCTGCCGCGCGCTCACCGGCTGGCCGCAGGGGAGCAGGCGCTCCAGCGCCAGCGCGCTGGCGTGCCAGGTACGGAAGTCCTTGGCGCTGAAGTCGTCCCCGGCCACCTCGCGCAGGTAGCCGTTGACGTCGGCCGAATCGACGCGGCGCACCTCGCCCGCGTCGTCGAGGTAGGCGAACAGCGACTGGCCCGGCAGCGCCTGGCACCGGCGCACGATGCGCACCAACCGCGGATCGTCCACCTCGACCTGCTGGGGCACGCCGCTCTTGCCGCGGAAGGCCAGCGTCAGCACGCCGCCCCGGACCGTGGCGTGCCTGCGGCGCAGCGTGGTGAGGCCGAACGATCCGTTCTGGCGGGTGTATTCGTCATTGCCGATGCGCAGGTAGGTGGTGTCGAGCAGGTGCACCAGCGCGGCGAGTACCTTGGTGCGCGTGAGCCCCGGTTGGCGCAGGTCGCGCCGCACGCGGCGCCGCAGCGCAGGCAGCGCCATGCCGAAGGCCCGCAGCCTCTCGAACTTGGACTGCCCCTGCTGGGCCTGCCACAGCGGGTGGTAGCGGTACTGCTTGCGTCCGCGCGCGTCGCGGCCCGTGGCTTGCAGGTGGCCGTCGGCACGCGGGCAGATCCACACCGACTGGTAGGCGGGCGGGATGGCGAGCGACCGGATGCGCGCAAGGTGGCCGGCATCGCGCACGGGGTGCCCCGCCTCGTCGAGCACCGTGAAGCCGCGGCCGCGCCGCACGCGTCGCCAGCCGGGCATGTCGTCGCTGACGTAGACGAGCGGAGAGGGGAGAGGGCTCATGGCTCGCCCCGTCGCAGCCAGCGTGCCCGCATGCCGGGCCGCGCCGCGGGCCCCTTGCACGGCACGCCTGCACTTTTTGCAGCAAGCGGTCCAGGCGCTGTCGGAGCATGCCTACAAGAAGCGACCGCATCCGCCTAGGCGTCGGAGGGAGGGGCGCGCTGACACTGTTTGCAACGCCTACCGGCTCAGGAGATTGCATGACCGCCTTGCACATGCGCATCGAGCGCCGCCAGACCCAGACCGTGACCCCCCGACTGCAGCACGCGGTGCGGCTGCTCCAGCTGTCTTCGATGGACTTTGCGCAAGAGGTGCAGCAGGCGCTCGATGGCAATCCGTTCCTGGAGGAGGAGGCCGACGAAGCGCCCCAGGCCGCCGACGGCGGGGACGTCGCGGCGCCGCCGTGGGAAGCCCAGGCCTGGACCGTGTCCGCCGGCGGCGGCAGCACCGGCTCGGCCGACAGCGACGTGTCGCTGATCGACCTGCTGCCGCAGAGCGTCTCGTTGCGCCAGCACCTGCACACCCAGCTCAACGTGATGCCGCTGTCCGAACGGGACCGCGCGCTCGCGGCGATGATCGTCGAGTCGCTCGACGACGACGGCTACCTGCGCCAGGCGCTGGAAGACCTGTGCGCGCTGGCAGAACTCGATCCGCCCACCGGCATCGGCGAGATGCGCGTGGCCCTGTGCCGGGTGCAGGCGCTGGATCCGCTCGGCGTGGGCGCACGCGACCTCGCCGAGTGCCTTCAGCTACAGACCGTCACCATCGAGGATGCGCACCAGCGGGCGCTGGCCCGCCGCATCCTGGCGCAGCCGTTGCAGCGCCTGGCGATGCGCGAGTTCCACAAGCTCGCCACGCTGGTCGACGCCAGCCCGGCCGAGGTGGAAGCCGTGTGCGAGCGCATCCGCCAGTTCGATCCACGCCCGGGCGGACACTTCGACGCCGCCCGCACGCCCTATGTGACGCCCGACGTGATCGTGCGCCGCGGCCGGGGCCAGAACTGGATCACGACGCTGAACCCCGAGGTGGTGCCGCGCGTGCGCCTCAACCGCCTGTATGCCGACCTGTTCCAGCGCCATCGCGACACCGGCCAGACCGATCTCGCCGCGCACCTGCGCGAGGCGCGCTGGACGCTGCGCAACGTGGAACAGCGCTTCGCGACCATCCTTGACGTTTCCAACGCCATCGTGCGGCACCAGCGGCACTTCTTCGAGTACGGCCCGATGGCGATGAAGCCGCTGGCCCTGCGCGACATCGCGCAGGAGGTGGGCCTGCACGAGTCGACGGTGTGCCGGGTCACCAACAACAAGTACATGGCCACGCCGTCCGGCGTCTTCGAGCTGAAATACTTCTTCTCGCGTGCGCTGCCGACCCAGAGCGGCGGGCAGGCCTCCACGACCGCGATCCGCGGCGTGATCCGCGAGCTGATCGACGAGGAATCGCCTGCGCAGCCGCTGTCGGACGTGCAACTCGCCGCGCTGCTGAAGCGGCAGGGCTTCCATGTGGCCCGCCGCACGGTGACCAAGTACCGCCAGCAGCTGAAGCTGCCCGCGGTCGAGCAGCGGCGCCAGCGCGCGGCGGCTCCGGCGATGGCAGGCGCACGCTGCTGACGCATCGCTCGCCGACGCGGGCGCCAGGCCCGCGAGGGCGGCTGTGCCGGGCCGGTGCGGGTCAGTGGCCGTCGGGGCCGAGACGCTGCGGGTCGGGAGGCGGGGACTCGGTGTCCTGCGAGGCGGCAGCGACGCGGTAGCGGTCTTCCGCCCAGGCGCCGAGGTCGGCGGTGCGGCAACGCTCGCTGCAGAACGGCCGCCAGCGGTTCTCCGGCGAGAAGAGGCTGGGGCCGCCGCAGCCGGGGCACTTGACCGTGCGGCCCGCCGGTGCGCTGTTGCCCGTCGTCATGCGCACAGCGTCAGCTCGAAGCTGCAGTCGTCGGCGGCGGGGCGCAGCCGGCCTTCCTCGTCGCTGCGCATCATGCGCACCGACACCATCAGCCGGTGGCCGGTGATCTCGGGCACGAGCTCTTCCTCGGTCAGCGGCATGCGCACGCGCAGCAGGTGGTAGGTCTTGCCGGGAGGCAGCCCGCGCTGGAACTGGCCGCCCACCGCCACCACCTTGTGCGGCACGCCGCTGTCGCGCAGCAGGCCGAGCAGCACGCGCAGGGCGTCGGCCAGCGGCGCCATCGTGCCGGCCCATCCCGCCAGGTCGGCGCGCCGCCGCTCCGGCGAGCGCTGCTGCCACGAGTGGTAGGCGGGGAGATCGAATTCGCAGGTGCCGCCCGGGATGCCGATGCGGCTGCGGATGCTCATCAACCACTCGTTGGCCGTGAGCTGGTGCCCCGCCTTGCCGTTGAGCTCGTTCAGGCCGGTGAATGCGCGATCGAGCCGGGAGGTGACGGCGTCGAGCACTTCCTCGGAGATGGACGGATTGCCGCGGTAGGCCTCGAGCTGCGCGCGGTGGCGGTCGAGCTCTTTCAGCAGGTCGGACTTCAGGTCGGCGCGCGAGGCGACGTCCATGATCTCGAACAGCGTGGCCAGCGCGAAGTGGTGGTCCATCGGGGCCTCGCGCACGATGAGCTGGCCGAGCCTGTTGAACAGGTGCTCCAGGCGCAGCATCGTGCGGATGCCTTCGTTGAACGGGTATTCGTAGAGAACCAAGGTGCAGGCCGGTGAAGTGGCGCTGCTTATTGTTTCACAGGGTCCGCGTGCCAGCAGTGCCACAGGCGGTGTACCTGCGTATCGAGCTGTTCGAGCGTCAATCCTTCGTTGTGGAGGACGGCATCGGCGATCGCCCGGCGTGCGGCCCGCGTGGCCTGCTGCGCGATCACCCGCTCGACGGTGTCCCGCGCCCAGCCGGACCGGCGCATCACCCGGGCGAGCTGCGTGGCTTCGCTGCAGTCGACCACCAGCACCTTGTCGACCCGGCCGCGCCAATGGCCCGACTCGGCCAGCAGCGGCACATCGAAGACGACGGTGTGCTCACCCGCAGCGGCCGCCTGGCGCAGCGTCTCGGCGCCGATCATGGGGTGGAGGATGCCCTCGAGGCGATGGCGTGCCGCGGGGTCGGCGAACACGAGCTGGCGCATGTGGTCGCGGTCGAGCGCGCCGTCGGCGCCGATGGCGGCCGCCCCGAACGCGGCGGCCAGCGCCGGCAGGGCCGCGCCGCCCACGGCAGTGAGCGCGCGGGAGATGGCATCGGTGTCGACCAGGACCGCGCCGCGGGCCACCAACCGGGCCGCGACCGTGCTCTTGCCGCTGCCGATGCCGCCGGTGAGGCCGATCTTCAGGCCCATCCGATCCAGCCCAGCACAGTCCGGGTGCCCGCGAGCATCACCACCAGACCGGCCCCCGCGAGGAACGGGCCGAAGGGCACGTAGCGGCCCTCGCGCAGCGACGAGCGCATCTTCATGCCGATGCCGACCACCGCGCCGAGCACCGACGACATCAGCAGGATGGGCACGATCGCCTGCCAGCCCAGCCAGGCGCCGAGCGCCGCGAGCAGCTTGAAGTCCCCGTAGCCCATGCCCTCCTTGCCCGTGGTGAGCTTGAAGAGCCAGTACACCGACCACAGCGACAGGTATCCGGCGGCCGCGCCGCCCAGCGCGGTCTGCAGCGCGTCGGGCGGCGGCAGCGTCCAGCCGAGGGCCGCGGCGACCAGGCCGGCCCACAGCAGCGGCAGCGTGAGCGCATCGGGCAGCACCGTGGTGTCCCAGTCGATCGCGGCCAGCGCCACCAGCACCGCGGCCACCGCGCACCACAGCAGCGCTGCCGGCTGGGCGCCGAAGCGCCAGCCGATCGCGGCGAACAGCAGGGCGGTGGCCCCTTCGATCACCGGATAGCGGGCCGGGATGCGGCTGCCGCAGGCCGAGCAGCGGCCCTTGAGCCGCAGCCAGCCCAGCACCGGCAGGTTCTCGTGCCAACGGATGGCGTGGCCGCAGGCAGGGCAGCGCGAGCGCGGCCGTGCGATGCCCAAGGGCGGCAGGGCCTCGATCGACTGGGCGAGCGCCGCCGCGGCCTGGTGCTGGGCCGCGGGCGGCTTGGCTTTGCTGCCGAAGACCCGGTGCCACGAGTCCGTGTCGCCCAGTTGGTGCGCGACATCGCCCCACCACTGCCGCTCCAGCATCAGCGGCAGGCGGTGGATCACGACGTTGAGGAAGCTGCCGATGCACAGCCCCAGCAGCGCCAGGGCCCAGGGGGAGAGCAGCAGGTCGAGCGGCAGGCCGGACACCGGGCTCACACCACCGAGCCGAGCTTGAAGATCGGCAGGTACATCGACACCACGATGCCACCGATCAGCGTGCCCAGGATCACGATGATGAAAGGCTCCATCAGGCTCGACAAGCCCTTGACCATCTCGTCGACCTCATCCTCGTAGAACTCGGCCGCCTTGCCCAGCATGTGGTCGAGCGAACCCGACTCCTCGCCGATGGAGGCCATCTGCAGGACCATGTTCGGGAAGACGCCGGTGGCCTGCATCGAGCTGGTGAGGGCCGAGCCGGTGGAGACGTCCTTCTGGATCTTCTCGGTGGCCTCGGCGTAGACCGCGTTGCCCGAGGCGCCGCCGACCGAATCGAGCGCTTCCACCAGGGGCACGCCGGCGGCGAACATCGTCGACAGCGTGCGTGTCCAGCGCGCGATGACCGACTTGTTGATCAGGTCGCCGAACACCGGGATGCGCAGCAGCAGGCGGTCCATCGCCATCTGCATCTTCTCGGAGCGGCGCCACGACTGCATGAACATGTAGCCGCCGCCAAACATCACGCCGAAGATCACCCACCAGTACGCGACGAAGAACTCGGACATCGCGATCACCGCCAGCGTCGGGGCGGGCAGGTCGGCGCCGAAGGAACTGAACACGTCCTTGAACGCCGGGATCACGAAGATCATGATCACCGTGAGCACGACGAAGGCGACGACCATCACCGCCACCGGGTACATCAGCGCCGACTTGATCTTCGACTTGAGCGCCAGCGTCTTTTCTTCGTAGAGCGCCAGGCGGTCGAGCAGCTGCTCCAGGATGCCGCCCGCCTCGCCGGCTTCCACCAGGTTGGCATAGAGCGCATTGAAGTACAGCGGATGCTTGCGGAATGCGGCCGACAGGCTGGTGCCGGTCTCCACGTCGGAGCGGATGTCGTTGAGCAGCCGCGTGAGCTTGGGGTTGGTGCTGCCGCGCGCGACGATGTCGAAGGCCTGCAGCAGCGGCACGCCCGCCTTCATCATCGTGGCGAGCTGCCGGGTGAAGATGGCGATGTCCTTCTGCTTGATGGACTTGCCGCCGGACATGCGGCGCTTCTTCACCTTCGTGATCATCACGCCCTGGCGGCGCAACATCGCGCTGACGGCCGCCTCGCCGCCCGAGCGGATCTCGCCCCGGACGGTCTTGCCGTTCTTGTCCTTGCCTTCCCACTCGAAGACAAATTCCTTGATGTTTCTCGCGGCTGACGCTGTCGCCATACGAAGCCTTCCCGAACGTCTGTCTATTCGTTGGTGACGGTGATTACTTCTTCCAGCGTGGTCACCCCTGCGCGCACCTTCACCAGCCCGGCCTGCCGCAGGTCGCGCACGCCTTCCAGCTGAGCCTGCTTGGCGATGTCGAGCGCGGTGCCTTCGGACAGGATGATCCGCTGGATGGGCTCGGTGATCGGCATCACCTGGTACAGGCCCACCCGGCCCTTGTAGCCGTTGTTGCAGGCCGAGCATCCGATCGCCCGGTAAGGCTTCCAGGTGCCATCGAGTTCTTCGTCACGAAAGCCCGCGCGCTTGAGCGCTTCGCGCGGAAACTCGGCCGGTGCCTTGCAGTTTTCGCACAAGCGCCTCGCCAGCCGCTGCGCGGTGATGATCAACACGCTCGAGGCGATGTTGAACGGCGCGACGCCCATGTTGAGCAGGCGCGTCAGCGTGGTCGGCGCATCGTTGGTGTGCAGCGTCGACATCACCAGGTGGCCCGTCTGGGCGGCCTTGATCGCGATGTCGGCGGTCTCCAGGTCGCGGATTTCGCCGACCATGATGATGTCCGGATCCTGCCGCAGGAAGGACTTCAGCGCAGCCGAGAAGGTCAGGCCGGCCTTCTCGTTGACGTTGACCTGGTTGATGCCGGGCAGGTTGATTTCCGCCGGATCCTCCACCGTGGCGATGTTCACCCCCGGCTGGTTGAGCAGGTTCAGGCAGGTGTAGAGGGACACCGTCTTGCCCGATCCGGTCGGGCCGGTGACCAGGATCATCCCGTAGGGCCGTTGGATGGCGTGCATCAGGCGGTCCTTCTCGGCCTTCTCGTAGCCGAGCGCCTCGATGCCCAGCTTGGCCGAGGACGGGTCGAGGATCCGGATCACGATCTTTTCGCCGAAGAGCGTGGGCAGCGTGCTGACGCGGAAGTCGATCGCCTTGTTGCCGAACTTCAGCTTCATGCGGCCGTCCTGCGGCACGCGTTTCTCGGAGATGTCGAGCCGGCTGATGACCTTGATGCGCGAGGCCAGCTTGTCCTTGATCGCCACCGGCGGCTGCGTGATCTCGCGCAACTCGCCGTCGATGCGGAAGCGCACACGGTAGTGGTATTCGTAGGGCTCGAAGTGCAGGTCGGAGGCGCGGGCGTTGATCGCGTCGATCAGCATCTTCTGCAGGAAGCGCACGACGGGCGCGTCCTCGACTTCGGCCACCACGTCGGCGGCCTGCTCTTCCGGGTTGGCTTCGTCGTTGACGTCGAAGTCGAAGTCGGCGCCAGCCAGGCTCTCCAGGGCTTCGCTGACGGTGGCGCCCTGCGCCTCGAGCAGGGCGGCCAGCTTGTCGTATTCGACCAGCACCCATTCTGGAGAGAGCTGCGTCGCGAACTTGATGCGCTCGATCGCTTCCTGGTCGGTGGGGTCGGCGCCGCCGATGAACAACCGATTGCCGCGACGTCCCAGCACCACCACCTGGTACTGGTTGGCGAGCTTGCTGTCGATGACGTTGCGCGGCAGGCGCTCGAGGTCCAGCGCCTTCAGGTCCAGCAGGGGCACGGCCAGCGCGGTGGACAAGGTGTGCGCGAGGTCGGCCGGGGAGACGGCCCCGGCACCGATCAGCGCCGACACGAAGCTGACGCGCCGCTCCCGCGCCTGGGCCGCCAAAGCCTCGGCCTGCTTGGACGGCAGCTTCCCAGCGTGCACGAGCACGCGGGCGACGCCTGAAAGGCTGGAAGGGGCGGTGTCGGCGAGGGTATCCACAGGCTGCGGGTCGTGTTCCGCCTGCAGTGTAAGACCCACCACCTGCGTCAAGCCCAAGCCAGGGGGCCTCTCTGCGGGCTGCAATGCAAAAGGGCCGCATCGCTGCGGCCCTCTTGGCTTTGGTTTTGGTCGGGGTGAGAGGATTCGAACCTCCGGCCTCTACGTCCCGAACGTAGCGCTCTACCAGGCTAAGCTACACCCCGATGACTGTTGACCGCCTAAAAAGATCGGTCAGCAGACTGAACGCATAAGTCTAACAGGGCTTCACGGAATGCGCTAGTGGGGAGCGCTTCAAGACATGCGCGTGCCTTGTCCGCTTCCTTGCGGGCGGCTTCCCGGGTCACATCGAGCGCGCCCGTGCGCCGGACGATGGCGACGATGTCGTCTAGCCGCTGCACCTCGCCTTGCTCGATGGCGTGGCGGATCAGCTGGCGTTCATCGTCGGTGCCGCGCTCCATGGCCACCAGGAGCGGCAGCGTGGGTTTGCCTTCCCGAAGGTCGTCGCCCACGTTCTTGCCCAGTTCGGCCGTGGCGCCCTGGTAGTCCAGCAGGTCGTCGACGAGCTGGAAGGCGGTCCCCAGGAAGCGGCCGTAGTCGGCGCAGCGCTCTTCCACCTCGCGCGGCGCATCGGCGAGCACCGCGCCCAGGCGTGCGCTGGCTTCGAACAGCTTGGCCGTCTTGTAGCGGATCACGCGCAGGTAATCGTCCACCGCCAGGTCGGGGTCGTGCATGTTCATCAGCTGCAAGACCTCGCCTTCGGCGATCACGTTGGTCGCGTCGGCCAGCACCTCGAGCACGCGCATGCGGTTGACCGAGACCATCAGCTGGAACGCGCGCGAATAGAGGAAATCGCCGACCAGCACGCTTGCGGCGTTGCCGAACACCGCATTGGCCGTCTGCCGGCCGCGGCGCAGCGACGACTCGTCGACGACGTCGTCGTGCAGCAGCGTGGAGGTGTGGATGAACTCCACCGTCGCGGCCAGCGTGAGCCGTTGCGGCCCGGTGAAGCCCAGTGCGTTGGCGAACAGCAGCACCAGTCGCGGCCGGATGCGCTTGCCGCCGGCACTGATGATGTACTGCGAGATCTGGTTGATCAGGACCACATCGGACCGCAGCTGCTCCGTGATGACCTCGTCCAGGGCCTGCATCTCCTTGGCCATCAGGGCGGCAGCGAGCGGCGGTTGAGAGGCGGAGGGGGTCACGGCAAAGGAACGGTGTCGATGGATGAGCCTGCGATTATAGGAACACCGGGTCTTGCAATCAGGGTTGCAGCGCTGCTGACTTGTCCGCTCCACGGCTTCCGCTATAATGCTCGGTTCCGTGCGTGCTGGCTCAGAGGGTTGGCGTGGAGCACGGTACGTTTGAAAGGTCTCACATGTACGCGGTCATAAAAACCGGTGGCAAGCAATACAAGGTTGCTGCCGGCGAGAAGATCAAGGTAGAACAGATTGCTGCGGACGTTGGCCAGGAAATCGTGATCGACCAAGTGCTCGCCGTCGGCAACGGCGCGGAGCTCACGGTCGGCACGCCCCTGGTTGCCGGCGCCAGCGTGAAAGCCACCGTCGTGGCGCAAGGCAAGCACGACAAGGTGCGCATCTTCAAGATGCGTCGCCGCAAGCACTATCAGAAGCACGGTGGTCATCGCCAGACCTACACCGAGCTCGAGATCGGTGCCGTGACGGTCTGATCCGTCGTCGTCAACTCAGGAGCATTTGAACCATGGCACAGAAAAAAGGCGGCGGTTCCACACGGAACGGCCGCGACTCCAAACCGAAGATGCTGGGCGTGAAGGCCTTTGGCGGCCAAGCCGTTTCGGCAGGCTCGATCATCGTGCGCCAGCGCGGTACCAAGTTCCATCCCGGCACGAACGTCGGCATCGGCAAGGACCACACGCTGTTTGCGCTGGTCGACGGCCAGGTGTCTTTCAGCACCAAGGGCTCGCTGAATCGCCAGACGGTTTTTGTCACGCCCGTGTGATGTGTTTCGGGGCTGCGTCGGCAGCCTCGCATGCAGTGAAGCCCCGGCTTGCCGGGGCTTTTTGCTTCTAAGATCGACTGACCATGAAGTTCGTAGACGAAGCCACCATCGACGCAGCGGCCGGCAACGGCGGCGCCGGCTGTGCGAGCTTTAGGCGCGAGAAGTTCATTCCGTTCGGCGGCCCGAACGGCGGCGACGGCGGCCGGGGCGGAAGCGTCTACGCGGTCGCCGATCGCAACCTCAATACGCTGATCGACTATCGCTATGCGCGACGGCACGAGGCCAAGAACGGCGAGGCGGGGCGCGGCTCCGACCAGTTCGGTGCCGCCGCCGAGGACATCGTCCTGCGCATGCCGGTGGGCACGATCATCACGGACCTCGAGACGAACGAGGTCATCGCGGAACTGCTGGTGCCCGGGGAGCCCGTGCTGATCTGCAAGGGCGGCGACGGCGGCTTCGGCAACCTGCACTTCAAGAGCAGCACCAACCGCGCGCCGAGGCAGAAGACGCCGGGCTGGCCCGGCGAGCAGAAGAAGCTCAAGCTCGAACTGCGCGTGCTGGCCGATGTCGGCCTGCTGGGCATGCCGAACGCCGGCAAGAGCACGCTGATCGCGGCCATCTCCAATGCCCGGCCGAAGATCGCGGACTATCCCTTCACGACGCTGCATCCCAACCTCGGCGTGGTGCGCGTCGCGCCGGAGAAGAGCTTCGTCGTCGCCGACGTGCCGGGGCTGATCGAAGGCGCGGCGGATGGCGCTGGCCTCGGCCACCGGTTTCTGCGCCACCTGCAGCGCACGCGCCTGTTGCTGCACCTCGTCGACATGGCGCCGTTCGACGACGCGGTCGATCCGGTGGCCCAGGCCAAGGGCATCGTGGCGGAACTCAAGCGCTACGACGAGGAACTGCACGACAAGCCGCGCTGGCTGGTGTTGAACAAGCTCGACATGGTGCCGGCGGACGAGCGGGCCGCGCGTGTCAAGGACTTCGTCAAGCGCATGCGCTGGAAGGGCCCCGTCTTCGAGATTTCGGCGCTCACGCGCGAAGGCCTGGAGCCGCTGATCCATTCCGTCTATGAGCACGTGGCGGCGCTCAACAACGCGCCGATCCCGGATCCCGATCCGCGCTTCGACACGCCTGGCACCGACCATGAATGACGTGCTGAAGACCGCCCGGCGCATCGTCGTCAAGGTCGGATCGAGCCTGGTCACCAACGAGGGGCGGGGCGTCGACGCCGACGCCATCAGCAACTGGTGCCGGCAACTGGCCGCACTGGCGGACGATGACCGCGAGGTGGTGATGGTGTCGAGCGGCGCGATCGCCGAGGGCATGAAGCGGCTCGGTTGGCGCACCCGGCCGAAGGAACTGCACGAACTGCAGGCCGCGGCGGCAGTCGGTCAGATGGGCTTGGCGCAGATGTACGAGAGCAAGCTCTCGGAGCGCGGCATGGGCAGTGCGCAGGTCCTGCTCACGCATGCCGATCTCGCCGACCGCGAGCGGTACCTCAACGCACGGTCCACGCTGCTGACGCTGCTCGCACTGAAGGTCATCCCCGTCATCAACGAGAACGACACCGTCGTCAACGACGAGATCAAGTTCGGCGACAACGACACCCTCGGGGCGCTGGTCGCCAACCTGATCGAGGCGGATGCGCTGGTGATCCTCACCGACCAGCGCGGCCTCTACACGGCCGATCCGCGCAGCCAGCCGGACGCCCGCTTCGTCGATGTCGCCGAAGCCGGCGACCCGGAGCTCGAGCGCATGGCGGGCGGGGCAGGCTCGAGCATCGGCCGGGGCGGCATGATCACCAAGATCCTCGCCGCCAAGCGCGCCGCGCGCAGCGGGGCCAGCACGGTGATCGCCTGGGGCCGCGAGCCCGACGTGCTGCTGCGGCTGGCCGACGGAGAGCCGATCGGCACGCTGCTCGTCGCGCGCACCGCGAAGCGGGCAGCCCGCAAGCAATGGATGGCCGATCACCTCCAACTCCGCGGCGCCGTCATGGTCGACGAGGGCGCGGCGCGGGCGCTCCTGGGCGAAGGCAAGAGCCTCCTGCCGATCGGCATGCACGAGGTGCAGGGCGAGTTCCATCGAGGTGACGTGATCGCCATCCGCGCGCTCGACGGCCGCGAGATCGCACGGGGCCTGGCCAACTATTCCAGCGCCGAGGCGCGGCTCATCGCACGCAAGCCGTCATCGCAGATCGAGGTGCTCCTCGGGTTCACCAACGAGCCCGAGATGGTCCACCGCACGAACCTCGTGCTCACCTGACGGGCGCCGCCGCGCGGCGCCTCACTCCGGCGCGGTGTGCTTCGGATCGTCTGGCGGCAAGGCGGCGCGTGTGCCGTCGTCGTTGCGATGGGGCCGCATGCCTGAGCGCAGATAGCGGTTGTGGTGGTTCGGCCGCGGCAGGAAGCGGGCCAGCTCGGTCAGGGCCATCTGGTAGACGTCGCGCTTGAATTCGATCACCACGTCGAGCGGCACCCAGTATTCGTTCCAGCGCCAGGCGTCGAACTCTGGATGGTCCGTCGCCCGCAGGTTCATGTCGCTGTCGCGGCCGATGAGCCGCAGCAGGAACCAGATCTGCTTCTGTCCTCGGTAGTGGCCCCGGGCATCGCGGCGGATGAAGTGCTCCGGCACTTCGTAGCGCAGCCAGTCGCGCGTGCGCGCCAGTATCCGCACTTGCTCAGGGAACAGCCCCACTTCTTCATGGAGTTCCCGGAACATGGCCTGCTCGGGCGTCTCGCCGTGCTTGATGCCGCCCTGGGGGAATTGCCAGGAATGCGTGCGAAGGCGCTTGCCCCAGAACACCTGGTTCCGGGCGTTGAGCAGGATGATGCCGACGTTCGGCCTGAAGCCTTCACGGTCGAGCATAATCAAACCTCAAATCTATAAGTTGAAATCATTATTGCACCGGGCCGGTGCGGCGTGCGAAGTCTCGCTTTCCCGCATCCCTGCGCCACGGTGCCGGCAGCGCGCCACGCGTTCGCCCATGACGGATCCAGACCTCCCATGAAAGCCAGCCAGTTCTTCATTTCGACGCTGAAAGAAGCGCCTGCCGATGCGGAAATCGTCAGCCACAAGCTGATGCTGCGCGCCGGCTTCATCAAGCGCCTGGGCGCCGGCATCTACAACTACATGCCCATGGGGCTGCGGGTCATCCGCAAGGTCGAGCACATCATCCGCGAGGAGATGAACCGGGCGGGTGCCGTCGAGCTGCTGATGCCGGTGGTGCAGCCGGCGGAGCTGTGGCAGGAGACGGGCCGCTTCGACAAGATGGGCCCCGAACTGCTGCGCGTCAAGGACCGCCATGAGCGCGACTTCATCATCCAGCCGACCAGCGAGGAGGTCATCACCGACATCGCCCGGCAGGAGCTGCGCAGCTACAAGCAGTTGCCGAAGAACTTCTATCACATCCAGACGAAGTTCCGTGACGAGCGCCGGCCGCGCTTCGGCGTGATGCGGGGACGCGAGTTCACGATGAAGGATGCGTATTCCTTCGACCGCGACGTGGCCGCTGCAGGCAAGAGCTACGACGCGATGTACGCCGCCTACTGCGCCATCTTCGATCGCCTCGGCCTGCAGTACCGTGCCGTGGCCGCCGACACCGGTGCGATCGGCGGCGACCGCTCGCACGAGTTCCAGGTCATCGCCGAGACGGGCGAGGATGCGATCGTCTACTGCCCCACCAGCAGCTACGCGGCCAACATCGAGCTCGCCGAGAGCGTGGCCCTGCTGCCCCAGCGCGCGGCCGCAGCCCAGGCGCTCGAGAAGACGCCGACGCCCGGCAAGAGCACCTGCGAAGATGTCGCCGAACTGCTGGGCCTGCCGCTGGCGCGGACGGTCAAGTCGCTGGTGCTGGCCACCGACGAGTGCAACGAGCAGGGCGACATCGTCAAGGCGACGGTGTGGCTGCTGCTGGTGCGCGGGGACCACGCCCTGAACGAAGTCAAGGCCGGCAAGCTCGACGGGCTGAAGGCCGGCTACCGCTTCGCGACCGCCGCCGAGATCGATGACCACTTCGGCTGCAAGCCGGGCTACCTGGGCCCGATCGGGCTGAAGAAGCCGGTGAAGGTCATCGCCGACCGCACCGTCGCGAACATGAGCGACTTCGTCTGCGGCGCCAACGACGCGGACTTCCACTTCACCGGCGTCAACTGGGGCCGCGACCTGCCCGAGCCCGACTTGGTCGCCGACATCCGCAACGCCGTGGCGGGCGACCCGTCGCCCGATGGCCAGGGCGTGCTGGCGATCCAGCGCGGCATCGAGGTCGGCCATGTGTTCTACCTCGGCACCAAGTATTCGAAGGCGATGAACGCCACCTACCTCGACGAGTCCGGCAAGCCGCAGTTGATGGAGATGGGCTGCTACGGCATCGGGGTCACGCGCATCCTGGGCGCCGCGATCGAGCAGAACCACGACGAACGCGGCATCGTCTGGCCCGACAGCATCGCGCCCTTCACCGTGGTGGTCTGCCCGATCGGCTACGACCGCAATGCCGAGGTCAAGGCGGCCGCCGACACGCTGCATGACCGGTTGGCCGCACTCGGCATCGACGTGCTGCTCGACGATCGCGGCGAGCGTCCGGGCGCCATGTTCGCCGACTGGGAACTGATCGGCGTGCCGCACCGCCTGGTGCTCTCCGACCGTGGCCTGAAGGAGGGCCAGGTCGAGTACCAGGGCCGGCGCGATGCGGCTGCCACCAAGGTGGCATGGGCCGACGCGGTGGCGCACCTGCAGAACCGCCTGTCGCCGGGCTCCTGATGTCGGCAGCGTGATCCCTCTGTCGCCGCGCCGCGAGCCGCTGCTGGATGCATTGCGGGCGCTGGCGATGGTGGGTGTGCTCGTGGTCAACGCCTTGTCGTATCCCGTCGCACCGTGGGGAGCGCCGCTCGGCGAACTCGATCCCCCCGGCATCGCCACCTTCGGCGCCCATGCGTTGGCAGCCTTGCTGCTGCACGGCAAGGCGTACCCGTTGCTGGCCTTCCTTTTCGGAGCGGGCCTGGTGCTGGCCGTGCGGCGGCGAGGGGCGCCGTCCGACGGGCGCGCGCGCCTGCGCCGGCTGCTGCTGCTGGGGGTCCTGCACGGGGCCCTGGTCTACTGCGGCGACATCCTCACGATGTACGCGGTCTGCGGCTTCACGGTGCTGGCGCATGCGGGAGATCGGCCCACGGCGCTGTACCGCCGGTGGATCGCGGCCTGCGCCTGGGCGGCCGGCGCGGTGCTGCTCAGCCTGCTGCTGGCGGTCTATGCGGGGCCGAGCGGCGTCGCGGATCCGTCCGATGGCTTCGGCGCGGTGACCTCGTGGGTCGAACAGGCATGGCTCAACGTCACGGCCTATGCCACGCTGCAGGTGGCGGCGCTGGTCCTCTTCCTGCCCGTGCTGCGCGCGGCGATGCTGGCGGGCATGCTGGCGGCCCGGCTGCGGCTGCTCACGCACCGCCGCTGGCGGCCTTCGTGGCAGCGCTGGTCCTGGCGCCTGCTGCCTGCTGGCCTGCTGCTCAACTCGGTCTATGCGCTGGGCATGACGGATGCGATGGCCCAGCGCGACCCCGCCGTATCCCTGTGGCTCGCACTGGCACCGGCGGTGGGATGGTCGCTGACCGTGCCGCTCGTCGGCCTGGCCGTTCTGCATGCGGGCCGCTGGGCTTCGCTGCTGGCACCGCTCGGCCGGCGCACCTTGAGCCTCTACCTGCTGCACTCGATGCTGTGCGTGGCGCTCTTCAGCGGCGCGGGCGCCGGCTGGCCCTTGTCCATCCTCGGAGGCTGGGCCTGGTCGCTGGGCATGTGGCTGGCTGCTTGGGGGCTGTCGGCCTGGGCCGAGTCGCGTGGCTGGCGAGGCCCTTTCGAACCATGGCTCGTGCATCGATGAGTCTCACCCGTCGGCGGTGGCTCGCCCTTCAGGCCGGTGCGGCCTTGTTGCCCATGGCGGCGAGGCCGGCGTGGGCAGGAGCCCAGGTGGAGGAGCCGCTGGCCAACGCGGTGCGCTCCGCGCTTTCAGCGGCGATCGCGAGCGATGCGCCGCCCAAGCCGGTGTTTGCCTCTCTGGAGGCGCGCCTGGCCTACGCACGGTGGCTGGACATGATGAGCGGCCGGTTGCAGCGCATCAAGACCGAACGCCTCACCCGGACGGAGTTCCTCGAGACGGTCTGGTACGAAAGCACCCGTGCCGGCCTGGAGCCAGCGCTCGTGCTGGGGCTGGTGCAGGTGGAGAGCGGCTTCCGCAAATACGCCATCAGTTCCGCGGGGGCCCGCGGCTACATGCAGGTGATGCCGTTCTGGTCACGCCTGATCGGCGACGGCGATCCCAGCCGGCTGTTCCACATGCAGACCAACTTGCGCTTCGGCTGCGTGATCCTGCGCCACTACCTCGCCATCGAGCGCGGCGACCTGTTCCTGGCGCTGGGCCGCTACAACGGCAGCCGGGGCCGCGCGGAATATCCCAACGCGGTGTTCGCGGCCCGGCGGCGCTGGCAGCCTCTACCGCCTGCGCCGGCCTGAGCCGACCGGGGCGCCGCTCAGAGGCCTTGCCACTCGCGCGGCCGGGCGGCGTCCAGCCCCAGCAGCGCCAGCGCCCGTTCCACGGTGTCGTCCACCAACTCGTCGATGCTCGCCGGCCGGTGGTAGAAGGCGGGCAGCGGGGGATAGACGATCGCACCCATCTCCGTCGCCGCCGTCATGTTGCGCAGATGCGCGAGGTTGAAGGGCGTCTCGCGCACCATCAGCAGCAGCCTCCGCCTTTCCTTCAAGGTGACGTCTGCGGCGCGGGTGAGCAGGTTGTCGCCGAAGCCATGGGCGATGGCGGCCAGCGACTTCATCGAGCAGGGTGCCACCGCCATCGCCGCCGTATCGAAGCTGCCGCTGGCGATGCAGGCGCCGACGTCGCCCGGCGCATGGGCATGGCTGGCAAGCGCTTCGAGCGACGCGCGGTCGAGCCCGAGTTCGTGGTGCACGTTCAACACCCCGGCGGGTGTGACGACGAGGTGCGTCTCGATCCCCAACGTGCGGGCCCGCTGAAGCAGCCGCACGCCGTAAACGGCGCCGCTCGCACCGGTGATGCCGACGACGAGCCGCGGCATGCGGACGCCGTCGGCCGGCGTGGCCATCAGGCCGTCAGCGCCTGCTGCAGTTCGCCGCTCTGGTACATCTCCATCATGATGTCCGATCCGCCGACGAACTCGCCGTTGACGTAGAGCTGCGGGATGGTCGGCCAGTTGGCGTATTCCTTGATCCCCTGGCGCACGTCTTCATCTTCCAGGACATTGAAGGTGGTGAGGTCGGACACGCCGCAGGCCTTCAGGATCTGGATCGCGCGGCCGGAAAAGCCGCACATCGGGAACTGCGCGGTCCCCTTCATGAAGAGCACCACGCGGTGGCCCTTCACGAGGCTGTCGATGCGTTGCTGAACGTCGCTCATGGTATGTATCCGGGTTGCAGGAAATGTCTCGAACCCGCGGTTATACGGCATGCCGGCGGCTCACGCGCGCCGCGGCCGCCATACCCCTGCCCGACGCGCCGCGGCCGCCGTCAGAACGAGTACGACACGCCCAGTTGCAGCACCGGCGTGAGGCGGATGTCGCGTGCGAGGTCATCGATCGTGGTCGCGTTCGATCTCCCCACACGCAGGCCGCCACCCAGCGCCATCAGGCCCACGTCGGCCGTGAAGCCCCAGCCGCCCCGGACCGACAGGCCCGTGTAGCCCACCCCCACGTAGGGCACCGTGCCGCCTGATTCGGCGGACGGGTCGGCCCAGGAGCGCGTCACCGACAGGCCCTCGGCCGAGGGCAGCGCGGCCGCGCTCAGCGCGGCGCTGCGGCTGCCGAGCAGCAGGCCGCTGGTGGCGCGGAATCCGCCGGCGATGCGCTGGGCGTCGAAGCCGGTGCCGGCGAAGTAGTAGTCGCCCAGCACCTGCGCGCTGTGCAGCCTGGGGAGCGCGGCGGCGAGCGACAGATCGCTGCGCGCCGCCGGGCCGACCACGCCGATGCGGGTGTGCCAGCGGGGCCAGGCGTCTGCCGCGTCGTCGACGCGCAGCCCCTGGTCGGCACCGGCTCCGAGGGCCGCCAGCATCAGCAGTGGCCCGAAGCCCTGGCGGAGATGGATGGTCATCGGCATCGCGTGCTCCTTTCCTCGCCTGCGCAGAAGGTGCGGTCGATGCTACGCCGGCTGCATGCCGCGTGTACACCGATCAAGGGGGCGATGCGGGGTTGTTTTTGGCGATTCAGGCGCGCCCGGGCCAGCGGCCGCCGCTGCAGCGCAGGTGCCCGGCCAGGTCGTGCCGGCCTTGGATGTCGACGAAGCCGGCGGCCGCCAGGAGCGCCTGCACGGCGGCCGCCTGATCGTGGCCGTGCTCCAGCAGCAGCCAGGCGTCGGCGCGCAAGCGGGGTGGCGCGCCAGCAACGATCCTGCGGATGGCATCGAGGCCGTCGCCTTCCGGGGTCAAGGCCATGCGGGGCTCGTGGCGCAGCGCAGGCAGGTGCGGATCGTCGCCGGCGATGTAAGGTGGATTGCTCAGGGCCAGGTCGAGCAGCGGCGGGGCGAACCCCTCCCACCAATCCGCCTGCAGGAACACCACCTCCAGGCCCAGCCGTTCCGCGTTGCGCCGGGCCACCGCCAGCGCGCCCGGACTGGCGTCCAGCGCGCGCACCTGCGCCGCCGCGCAGCCGTGCTTGATGGCCAGCGCGATCGCGCCGCTGCCCGTGCCGAGGTCGGCCACCTGTGCCCGGTCGGCGCCCGCGGGCCGGGCGGCCAGGCGCTCGAGCGCCCAGTCCACCAGCGTTTCGGTGTCGGGGCGCGGGTCGAGCACGTCCGGGGTGACCTCGAGCAGCAGCCCGTGGAACTCGTGCTGCCCCGTCAGGTAGGCCAGCGGCATGCCCTCGGCGCGCAGGCGGCAGTCGCCGGCGTAGGCCGCGTCGAGCACGGGCGGCAGCAAGTCGTCGCCGTGGGTGAGGAGCCAGGTGCGCGGCTGCCGCAGGTGAAACGCCAGCAGCAGCTGGGCGTCGAGGCGGCCGAGTCCTGCCGCCCGGGCATCCGCGAGTGCACGCGCGACGGTGCGCGGCGCGGCGGCCGCCGGCGGTTCAGCCGCCATGAACGCCGCTCTCCAGCGCGGCGAGCTGCTCGGCCGCACGTGCGGCCTGCAGCGCAGCGATGACATCGTCGAGGTCGCCGTCCATCACCGCGCCGAGCTTGTAGAGCGTCAGGTTGATGCGGTGGTCGGTCAGCCGGCCCTGCGGGAAGTTGTAAGTGCGGATGCGGTCGGAGCGGTCGCCGCTGCCCACCAGGCTCTTGCGCGTGGCGGCCTCCTTCGCGGCGCGCTCGTTGCGGTCCTTGTCGCGCAGCCGCGCCACCAGCACCGACATCGCCTTGGCCTTGTTGCGGTGCTGCGAGCGGTCGTCCTGGCATTCGGCCACGATGCCGGTGGGCAGGTGGGTGATGCGGATCGCGCTGTCGGTCTTGTTGATGTGCTGGCCGCCGGCGCCGCTGGCGCGGAAGGTGTCGATGCGCAGGTCGGCCGGGTTGAGCTGGACCTCTTCGGCTTCGTCGGGCTCGGCCATCACCGCCACCGTGCAGGCGCTGGTGTGGATGCGGCCCTGGCTCTCCGTCACCGGCACCCGCTGGACGCGGTGGCCGCCCGACTCGAACTTCAGCCGCTCGTACACCCGCTCGCCCTCGACGCGGATCACCACTTCCTTGTAGCCGCCGAGTTCCGATTCGCTCTCGCTCATCAGCTCGGTGCGCAGGCCCTGGCGCTCGCACCAGCGCAGGTACATGCGCGCCAGGTCGCCGGCGAACAGCGCCGACTCGTCGCCACCCGTGCCGGCCCGGATTTCGAGGAACGCGTTGCGCTCGTCGTCGGGGTCGCGCGGCAGCAGGGCGGTCTGCAGTTCGGTCAGCAGCCGTTCGAGGTCGGCCTCGGCGCCGCCGATCTCCTCGCGTGCCATGTCGGCCATCTCGGGGTCGTCGAGCATCTCGCGCGCGGCGGCGAGGTCGCGCTCGCGCTGTTCGTACTGGCGGAAGCGGTCGACCACGCCGGCCACCTCGGCCTGTTCGCGCGAGAGCGCCCGGTAGCGCTTCATGTCCGACGCCACCTGCGGATCGGCCAGGCTGGCATCGAGCTCGGCCAGCCGCATCACCAGGCGTTCGAGAGAGTGGCGGAGGGTGTCTTTCATGGGCGGGCGAAGTGGGCACGGGGCGCCGCGCGCGACGGCGGCAGGACAACGGGGGCGGGAGAAAGGCCGTCGGGGGCAGGGCGGCCCGGCCGGCGTCGCTTGCAGCGCCGCTAACGCGAGGGCCCGCCCGGCGTGCGTGCGCTGTGGCGCAGGAACAGGCGCGAAATGGTCTGCGCGGTCTGGTCCCGCTGGGCCTGGTCGGCGGCGTGCAGCTCCGCCAGCGCGCCGTGCAGCATCTTCTGCGTGAGGCCGCGCGACAGCGCCTCCAGCACCGCCTCGACGTCGTCGCCACGTGCCAGCAGCTTGCGCGCGCGCGCCAGCTCGGCCGCGCGCCAGTCGTCGGCCTGCCGGTTGAGGGCCTGGATCAGCGGCACGCTGGCGCGCTGGTCGAGCCAGTGGGCGAAGCTTTGCACGCCGGCATCGATGATCACTTCGGCCTGCTGCACCGCGGCCTGGCGGCGCTCGCCGGCCGTCTGCACCAGCGTCGACAGGTCGTCGACGGTGTAGAGGTAGACGTCGTCCAGGCGCGCGACCTCGGGTTCGATGTCGCGCGGCACGGCCAGGTCGACCATGAACATCGGGCGGTGGCGGCGCAGCTTCAACGCCCGCTCCACCGCGCCGAGGCCAATGATCGGCAGCGAACTGGCGGTGCAGGAGATCACCGCGTCGTACTCGTGCAGGCACTGCGGCAGGTCGGCCAGCCGCAGCGCCTGCGCGCCGAAGCGCGAGGCCAGCTTCTCGCCACGCTCCAGCGTGCGGTTGGCCAGTGCCATGCCCTTCGGGTTGCGGGCCGCGAAGTGCGTGGCGACCAGTTCGATCATTTCACCGGCGCCGACGAACAGCACGCGGATGTCGCCCAGGTCTTCGAACAGCTGCGCTGCCAGCCGGACGGCGGCGGCGGCCATGCTGATCGAGTGGGCGCCGATCTCGGTGGAAGTGCGCACCTCCTTGGCGACCGAGAACGAGCGCTGGAAGAGCTGGTGCAGCGTGGTGCCCAGCGTGCCGGCCGCATCGGCCTCGCGCACGGCCTGCTTCATCTGGCCGAGGATCTGCGGCTCGCCGAGCACCATCGAGTCGAGGCCCGACGCCACGCGGAAGGCATGCCGGGCGGCGGCACGGTTTTCCTGGACGTAGGTGTGCGACATCAGCTCGCCACCGCTCACCCCGCCCTGGGCGGCGAGCCATTCGATGGCCGGGCGCACCAGCTCCGGCGTGCCGGCCGGGTCGGCCGCGACGTACAACTCGGTGCGGTTGCAGGTGGAGAGCAGGGCGGCTTCGGCCCCGCTGCGCTGCACGCGCTCGCGGAATCCGCGCAGCGCGGGCGGCAGCTGCTCCGGCGCGAACGCAAAACGGCCCCGCAGGTCCAGCGGGGCGGTCGTGTGGTTCAGGCCGAGGGCAAACACGCTCATAAGCTCGAATTATAAAATTCCGCGCCCTCACAAGCGCAGATCCAGGTTGATCGCCCCGATAGTTCAACCGCACCGGCTTTGCGCTGCATCAAACCTTCGCTCCATGGATCTTCTCGACGCGCTCTGGCACGTGCTGAACCTGTTCGCGCCCGCACTGGGCGTGGGCGTGATCTCCGCGGCCGCGGCCAAGCTGCTGTGGCGGCGCGAGCTGGCCGGCGTGCGCTTCACCCGGCTGGCCGGGTGGGCCTTTGCCGCGGGGGCGCTGGTGCTGCTCGGCGGGCTGGTGCTGCTGGGCCAGGACGGCCGCATGGCCACCTACGGCGCCATGGTGCTGGCCTGCGCGCTGGCGTTGTGGTGCGCCGGCTTTCTGCGCCGGCGCTGACGACGGGCGCCGCTGCGGGCCTGGCGGCGGCGCTCAGGCCGCCAACGGCGCCTCGCTGGTCACCACCTCGGCGCGCAGCGAGTGCGGATAGGCCTCGGTGATCGTCACGTCGATCATCTGCCCCGCCAGCCGCGCCGGCCCGGCGAAGTTGACGATGCGGTTGCACTCGGTGCGGCCCATCAGCTCGCTGGCGTCGCGGCGCGAGGGCCCTTCGACCAGGATGCGCTGCACGGTGCCGACGCGGCTGGCGCTGATGCGGCGCACGTTGGCCTCCAGCGCGGCCTGCAGCTGCTGCAGGCGCTTGAGCTTCACCTCATGGGGCGTGTCGTCGTGCAGCGCGGCCGCCGGCGTGCCGGGGCGGGCGCTGAAGATGAAGCTGAACGACGCGTCGTAGCCGATGTCTTCCACCAGCTTCATCGTCTTCGCGTGGTCCTCGTCGGTCTCGCCGGGGAAGCCGACGATGAAATCGGTCGACAGGCTGATGTCGGGCCGGATCGCGCGCAGCTTGCGGATCGTGCTCTTGTATTCGAGGACCGTGTAGCCGCGCTTCATCGCACCCAGGATGCGGTCGCTGCCGTGCTGTACGGGCAGGTGCAGGTGGTTCACGAGCTGCGGCACGCGGGCGTAGACGTCGACCAGCCGCTGGGTGAACTCGTTCGGGTGGCTGGTGGTGTAGCGGATGCGCTCGATGCCCGGGATCTCGGCCACCACCTCGATCAGCATCGCGAAGTCGGCCACCTCGGCCGTGTCGCCCATCGTGCCGCGGTAGGCGTTGACGTTCTGGCCCAGCAGCGTCACCTCCTTCACGCCCTGCGCGGCCAGTTCGGCCACCTCGGTCAGCACGTCGTCGAACGGGCGGCTGACTTCCTCGCCCCGGGTGTAGGGCACGACGCAGTACGAGCAGTACTTGGAGCAGCCCTCCATGATCGAGACGAACGCAGTGGCGCCTTCGACGCGCGCCGGCGGCAGGTGGTCGAACTTCTCGATCTCGGGGAAGCTGATGTCGACCTGCGGGCGGCGCTCGCGCGTGCGCGCCTCGATCATCTGCGGCAGGCGGTGCAGCGTCTGCGGCCCGAACACCATGTCGACGTAGGGCGCGCGCTCGATGATGGCCGCGCCTTCCTGGCTGGCCACGCAGCCGCCTACGCCGATCAACACGCCCTTGCTCTTCAGGTGCTTCACCCGGCCGAGGTCGCTGAACACCTTCTCCTGCGCCTTCTCGCGGATGGAGCAGGTGTTGAAGAGGATCAGGTCGGCCTGCTCCACGTCCTGCGTGGGCTCGTAGCCCTCGGCGGCGCGCAGCACGTCGGCCATCTTGTCGGAGTCATATTCGTTCATCTGGCACCCGAAGGTGCGGATGAACACTTTCTTCTTGTGGTCGGCGGCGGGCGTGTCGCTCATGGCTTGGTCCAGGTTTGCGCGTCGTAGTTGAAGGACCAGGTGCCGGCTTCCTTCAGGTTGACCGGCCAGGGCCGTTTGGCGCGCTCTTCGGCGGTGAGGATCCACACGTCCTTCACGTAGCCCATCGGGTCGAGCGTGTAGTGCACGACGTACTTGGGGCCGACGAGGCTGCCCGAGAGCTGGATCATGTTGTCCTGCCCGCGGATGCGCGAGCCGGGCGCGAGCATCGCGGCACGGCCGTTCAACAGTGCTTGCGGCGGCTGCACGATCTGCAGCTCGCCGCGCAGGGCGTTGCCGGGGAAGTTGCGCGGCACTTGGCCGAACGCGGACGACATGACGGCCGCGGCCAGGAGGCCGGCGGCAACGACACAGCGGGGCATGGTGTAGATCCAGGGGCTGTGCTGGCGCGGCGGGAGTGCTGCGCCATGCGGGAAGTGCGGAATTATCGCAGCACGGTCAGACCGCCATGCCGCCCGAGACCTCGATCACCGCGCCGTTGACGTAGCTGGCCTCGTCGCTCGCCAGGAACGCGTAGACGTTGGCGATCTCCTCCGGCCTGCCGAGGCGGTGCAGCGGCACCTGCTCGCGCATGTGGTCGAGCACCTTCTCGGGAATGGTCGAGAGGATCGGCGTCTCGACGAAGCCCGGCGCCACCGCGTTCACGCGCACGCCCTTCGGGCCCAGCTCGCGGCTCCAGGTCTTGGTGAAGCCGATCACGCCGAACTTGCTGGCGGCGTAGTTGGTCTGGCCAAAGTTGCCGTAGATGCCCACCACCGACGAGGCGTTCAGGATCACGCCGGCGCCCTGCGCCGCCATCGTGTCGGCCACGGCCTGCGAGCAATGGAACACGCCGCGCAGGTTCACGTCGATCACGGCGTCGAACTGCTCGATCGACATCTTCACCAGCCGTGCGTCCTTCGTGATGCCGGCGTTGTTCACCAGCACGTCGATGCGGCCATGCCGGGCTTTCACCGCGGCCACCATCGCATCGACCTGCACGCGGTCGGTCACGTTCAGCACGAAGCCTTCGGCACGGCCGCCGGCCTCGATGCACTGGGTCACTGCTGCGTCGATGGCCGCGGCCTTCAGGTCGCAGACGATCACGGTCGCGCCCTCGCGCGCGAACTTGACGGCGGTGGCCAGGCCGATGCCCTGCGCGGCGCCGGTCACGATGCAGATCTTGTCTCTGAGTCTCATGGTGTTCTGGGGTCAGGTCAGCTTCAGGAAATCGAGCACGAACGGCAGGTGCTCGTCGAAATCGGAGATCGCGTGGTCGCCGCCTTCCAGCAGGCGGATCGTGGCGCCGGGGTAGCGGCCGGTCATCTCGCGCCAGTCGAGCACCTCGTCGCCCTTGCAGATCACGGCCGCGTAGCGCCCGGGCCGCGTGATCGCGGGCACGGCGAGGGCGCGCAGCTCATCGACGAATTCGGCTCGGAAGTAGAAACGCTCGGCCGGATCGTGGAAGGCGGTCTGCTCGCCGATGTACTGGGCCAGGTCGCGCGCCGGATCGACGGCGGGGTTGAGCAGCACGGCCGGGCAGCCGGTGCGTTCGGCCACCGCGGTGGCGTAGAAGCCGCCCAGCGAGCTGCCCACCACCGCCATGCGGCCCTCGGGCCAGCCGGCGATGCCGCACGCCACCTGCGCCATCGCCTCCTGCGGCGAAGGCGGCAGCTGCGGGCACCACCAGTGCACCGCCGGCCGGTGCGCCCGCATCCATGCGGCGACCCGCCGTGCCTTGAACGACTGCGGGGAGGAACGGAAACCGTGCAGGTACAGCAGGTGGGTGGGCGGGGCGGTCGGGGAACGGTCCATGGCGGCACGAGTCTATCGGCCGCCGGCGCCAGACCCCCGGGCGTGGGAACATCGGCCATCGGCACCCCCGCCGCCGCCCCCCGGGGCGCCGGCGTGCAACCTTTTTGCGTCGAAAGCTGACATGCGTTCTTGCGTCCTTCCCCTCCGTGTCACTGCCGCCGCCGCGGCCTTGATGGTGCTTTCGGGCTGCGCTGCGCTGCGTCCCGCTGCCTCGCCCTCTGCCGTGGCAGGCACGGCCCCTGCGCCCGCGGCCGCCGCCGGCGGCGCACCCGCCCCTGCCGCGTCGGGTGCGGCACCCACCGGGCCGGCGGCCGCCGCCCGCCCCGATCCCACGGCGCCGCGCCCCTTCGCCGACGTGGTCCGCGACGCCAAGCAGGATGATGGTTTCTTCCCTGTCTGGCGCAAGGACGAGAAGGTCTGGCTGGAGATTCCCGCCGACCGCTTCGGCAAGCCCTTCCTGCTGACCGCCAACGTCAGCCAGTCGGTCGGCGAGCGCGGGCTCTATGCCGGGCAGATGGCGGGCAACTGGATGGTCGAGTTGCGGCGCATCGGCAACACGGTGCAGCTGGTCGCCAAGAACACCGACTACGTCGCCTCCGGCGACCCGGCGCTCGCACGCACCGTGCGCCAGGGCTTCTCCGACAGCCTGCTCGGGGCGACGCCGGTGGCCAGCGCCGAGCATCCGCAGCGCAAGTCGGTGCTGGTGGACGCCGCCTTCCTGATGTCGGACCTGCTCGGCTACTCCACCTACCTGGAGATGGCCTACCGGCTGCCGTACGGCCTGGACCGCGGGAACTCGTTCTTCGACGCTGCGCGGGCCGACTCGCGGGTGACGGTGCTCAACGTCAACCTGCACTACGCCACGCCGCGCATCCCGGCGCCGCCGCTGGTGCGGCCCCCCACCGCCGTGCCCACGCCGCCCAGCACGACGCCCGACCCGCGCAGCCTCTTCGTCGGCATCGTCTACAGCCTGCAGCAGCTGCCGGATCAGCCGATGGCGCCCCGCGCCGCCGATCCGCGCCTGGGGCACTTCACCGACGCCTACACCGATTTCGGCAACGAGATGAAGCCGAACCTGCGCGTGCACCACGTGGCGCGCTGGCGGCTCGAGAAGAAGGACCCGCAGGCCGTGCTGTCCGAGCCGGCCGTGCCCATCACCTACTGGCTCGACCGCAACATCCCGCAGCGCTACCGCGCGTCGGTCGAGGCCGGTGTGCTCGAGTGGAACAAGGCCTTCGAGCGCATCGGCTTCAAGGATGCGATCGTCGTGAAGCAACAGCCCGACGACGCCGCCTTCGACACGCTCGACAGCGCCCATGCGTCGATCCGCTGGTTCGTCGGCGCCGACGTCGGCTTCGCGCGCGGGCCGAGCGTGCGCGATCCGCGCACCGGCGAGATCCTCGACGCCGACATCGCGATGAGCGACGTGTTCGCCCGCGGCGCGCGCCGCGTCCTCACCGAAGACCTGGGCGCACGCCCCGCGGCGCTGCAGGGCCTCGCGTCCGCGTTCGGGCACCGGCACACGGAGCGGTGCACCTTCGCGCACGAGGCGGCCGACGAGGCGGCCTTCGCGTTCGACCTGCTGGAAGCCCGCGACGACCTGCCGCCCGGCAGCCCCGAGGCGGAGGCGGTGGTGCAGGCCTACGTGAAGGAAGTCGTCATGCACGAGGTCGGCCACACGCTGGGCCTCAAGCACAACTTCAAGGGCTCGACCACCGTGAGCGCGGCACAGCTGCAGGACAAGGGCTACACCGCCGCCAACGGCATCGGCAACTCGGTGATGGACTACACGCCGTTCAACATCGCGCTGGCCGGTGAACGGCAGGGCAACTTCGTCGCCGCCACGCTCGGCGCCTACGACTACTGGGCGATCGAGTACGCATACAAACCGTTCGAGCGCGCGCAGGAGCCCGTCGAACTCGGCCGCATCGCCGCACGCAGCACCGAGCCCGCGCTGGCCTACGCCGACGACGCCGATGCCGATGGCAACCGCGGCGGCGGCATCGACCCGTACACCAACCGCTTCGACCTGGGCGACGACCCGCTGGCCTGGTACCGCAAGCGCTTCGCGCTGTCGCGGGAACTGTGGGAGCGTGTGCAGGCGCGGGGCGCGCGGCCGGGCGACGATCCGCTGCGCGAGCGCCGGGTGCTGGCCAGTGGTTTCCGGCAGCTGCGCGACCTGCCGCAGCTCACGGCCAAGTACGTCGGCGGCATGGTGGTGCACCGCGACCTGCCGGGCACCACGGGCCGGCCCACCTACCGGCCGGTGGAGCCCGAGCGCCAGCGCGAGGCCCTGCGCTTCCTGGCCGACAGCGTTTTCAGCATCGACAGCTTCCGCTTCCGACCCGAGTTCCTCGCCGGCCTGAGCCCCGACTTCAACGAGTGGGAGCGGGCCCAGCCGGTCAGCATCCCGTCGCTCGTGCTGGGGCTGCAGACGCAGGCGCTCGACCGGCTGATGGCTGCCGGCACCGCGCAGCGCGTGCTTGACCTGCCGGCGTACCTGCCCACCTACCAGCGGGCCGGCGCGCTCACGCTCAACGAGGTCTACATGACGCTGCAATCCGCCATCTGGCGCGAGCTCAAGCAGGGCGGCGAGATCGACGGCATGCGCCGCAACCTGCAGCGTGAGCACCTCAAGCGCGTGCAGGCGCTGCTGACACGGCCCAGCGACCTGCCGGCCGACGCGCTGAGCCTCGTGCGCATGCACGCCACCGAGCTGCAGGCGCAGCTGCGCGGCGCCGGGGCGCGCACGGGCCTGACGCCCGAGACCCGCGCCCACCTGCAGGAGAGTGCGTCGACGCTGACCGAGGCGCTGCGCGCGACGATGGTCAGGAGTTAGGGCCGGCCGGCTTCTGCAGTGCGACCAGCAGCCTGGCGTGCACGCCGCCGAAGCCGCCGTTGCTCATGCACAGCACGTGGTCGCCCGGCCTGGCGGCGCGCACCACGGCGGTGACGAGGGCATCGATGCTGTCGTGCACCGAGGCCTGCGCGCCCATGGGCGCCAGCGCCTCGCGGGCATCCCAGCCCAGGCCGCCGCCGTGGCAGAAGGACAGGTCGGCCTCTTCCAGAGACCACGGCAGCTGGGCCTTCATCGTGCCCAGCTTCATCGTGTTGGAGCGCGGCTCGAACACCGCCAGGATGCGCGCCAGCCCCACCTTGCGCCGCAGGCCGTTGACGGTGGTGCGGATCGCGGTCGGGTGGTGCGCGAAGTCGTCATAGACCTTCACCCCGCCGGCCTCGCCACGCAGTTCCAGCCGGCGGCGCACGTTCTCGAAGCTGCCCAGGGCCCGGGCCGCGATCTCCGGGTCCACGCCCACGTGCTCGGCCGCGGCGATCGCCGCCAGTGCGTTGAGCTGGTTGTGTTCCCCCAACAGCGCCCATTCGACGCGGCCGATCTTCAGGCTGCCGCGCAGCACGTCGAAGGCATGCGGCTCGCCGCGGGCCCGCAGCGCACCGGTTTCCTCGCGCGGCGGGCCGAAGCGCACCACCTCGCTCCAGCAGCCCTGTTCGAGCACCCGCTGCAGCGTGGCTTCCCGCGCATTCACGACCAATCGGCCGCTCGCCGGCACGGTGCGCACGAGGTGGTGGAACTGGCGTTCGATGTCCTCGATGCGGTCGAAGATGTCGGCGTGGTCGAACTCCAGGTTGTTCAGCACCGCGGTGCGCGGGCGGTAATGCACGAACTTGCTGCGCTTGTCGAAAAACGCGGTGTCGTATTCGTCGGCCTCGATCACGAACGGCCTGCCCACGCCCAGCCGGGCGGACACCCCGAAGTTCTGCGGCACGCCCCCGACGAGAAAGCCCGGCTGCAGCCCGGCGTGCTCGAGGATCCACGCGAGCATCGACGTGGTGGTGGTCTTGCCGTGCGTGCCGGCCACCGCCAGCACGTGGCGGCCCTGGAGCACGTGCTCGGCCAGCCATTGGGGGCCGCTCGTGTAGGGCAGGCCGGCGTCGAGGATCGCCTCCATCAGCGCGTTGCCGCGGCTGACCACGTTGCCGACCACGAAGAGGTCAGGCTTCAAGGCGAGCTGGCCGGCATCGAAGCCCTCGATCAGGTCGATGCCGAGCGCGCGCAGCTGGTCGCTCATCGGCGGGTAGACGTTGGCATCGCAGCCGGTGACGCGGTGACCCGCCTCGCGCGCCAGCGCGGCGAGGCCGCCCATGAACGTGCCGCAGATGCCGAGGATGTGGATATGCATGGAAAAGATTCTAGGAGCGGGTGGCAGGCGCTAAGGTACGGCCATGGGGCGAGGATGGACCTGGATCGCCGAGCATGCCTGGCTGTATCCCGCGCTGGAGGCGGTGCACATCGCCGGCATCGCGCTGCTGGTCGGCAGCCTGATGCTGCTGGAGCTGCGCATCTGGGGCTGGGGCGCCGCGGTGCCCGTGCGCCCGCTCGCGCGGCTGGCGTTGCCGGTCACGCTCGGCGGCTTCGCGATCGTTGCTGCCAGCGGGCTGCTGATGTTCGCCAGCCAGCCCGCCGAACTGCTGGCCCACCGGCTCTTCCTGTGGAAGCTGGGGCTGGTCGGCCTCGCCGGGGTGAACGCGGTGCTCTTCCATGCCCGCGGCGGCCTGTCGAAGCTCGATGTGCTCGCCCGGGCGCAGACCGCGCTCTCGGTGGGGCTTTGGCTTGCGGTGATCATCTGCGGCCGTTGGCTGGCGTATTGAACTGAACGACGGAGGTTGTCATGCGACGCAGAACGGTTCTCGCAATCGGCGTGCCCGCCGCGCTGGCGATGGTGCGCGGCGCCTGGGCGCACCACGGCTGGAGCGGCTTCGACCAGCAGCGCCCGCTGTACCTCGAGGGCAAGGCGGCCAAGGTCGCCTGGCGCAATCCGCATGCCGAGCTGACGCTGGAACGCGCGGGCGATCTGCGCCTGCCCGCCGACCTCGCGCAGCGTGCGCTGCCGGCCCAGTCCGCGCCGGTGGAGGGCCCGGCGCTGCTGGCCGCCGCGCGCTTGCCCACCCGCACCGACAAGCTGTGGACGGTCGAGCTGGCGCCGCTGACGCGGCTGGAGGCCTGGAAGATGGCCCCCATCGCCGTGGGTACGCCGCTGGCGGTGCTCGGGTTCGCGGCGCCGGGCGAAAAGGGCGAGCCGGTGCTGCGTGCCGAGTACGTCTGGGTGGCCGGCCAGGTGTATGGCCTGCGCTCTTCGCCCGCCTGACGGCCGCACCGCGGCGCGGCTGCCATCGGCGGTGCCTTTAGGCGCCGGGTGACGGCGCGCCCTGGACCAGATCGAGGCGGAAGGCCGCGACGGCCGCCGACAGCCTTTCCGCCTGCTCGCGCAGGCTGCTCGAGGCCGCGGCCGACTGCTCCACCAGCGCCGAGTTCTGCTGCGTCATCTGGTCGAGCTGCGCCACCGACTCGTTGACGCTGCCGATGCCCGACGACTGCTCGCTGGCGGCGGCGCTGATCTCCGAGATGACGCTGTTGACGTGGCGCACGCTGGCGACGATCTGCTCCATCGCGGTGCCCGCGTCGCCCACCAGCTGGGCGCCGGTCTCCACCTTGCCGCCTGACAGCGCGATCAGCGTCTTGATCTCGCCCGCGGCCTGCGCGCTGCGCTTGGCGAGGCTGCGCACCTCGCTGGCCACCACCGCGAAGCCGCGGCCTTGCTCGCCGGCGCGGGCCGCCTCGACCGCGGCGTTCAGCGCGAGGATGTTGGTCTGGAACGCGATGCCGTCGATCAGGCCGATGATGTCCGTGATCTTGCGCGAGGCGGCGTTGATCTCGTTCATGTTGTCGACCACCTGGGCGACGATGTCGCCGCCGCGCTGCGCGGCCTCGGCGGCGTTGTCGACCAGCGAGCGCGCCTGCATCGCGGCGCCGGCCGTCTGGCCCACCGTGCCCGTGAGCTGCTCCATCGCGCTGGCTGTCTGCTGGAGGTTCGACGCGGTGTGCTCGGTGCGCGCGCTGAGGTCCTGGTTGCCCGCCGCAATCTCGCTCGAGGCCGTGGTGATCGAGTCGGTCGCGAGGCGGATCACGCCGACCGTGTCGCTCAGCCGACGGGCCATCGCGGCGAGCGCGGCGCTCACCGATTGAGCGTGGGCCCCCGGCGCCGGCGTCGAGATCTCGGACGACAAGTCGCCGTCGGCGATGCGCCGCATGGCGTGGCCGAGGTGCTCGGGTTCGTCGCCCAGGTCGCGCCAGACCGACGCCACGATCAGCTTGGACGCGATGCCCAGCGAGGCCAGTGCCGCCAGGCAGGTCGCCAGCACGACCAGCAGGTTGCGCTGCACGCCTTCGGCCATGATGTTCTGCGCCTCGGCCACCGCGGCCTGCGCCGCCTCCTTGCTGGTGGCGAGCTGGGTGTCCAGCACCTCCATGGTCGCCTGCATGTGCGTCAGCTGGCCCGTGACGTCACCCTTGTAGAGCATGGTGCGGGTGACGTCCAGCGCTGCCATCTGGTAGGCGGAGACGTTCCTGCGCAGCGCGATCACCAGCTCGGCCTGCCCCTCGATGCGGCCGAGCGCGTCCACGGCCTCCAGTGTGGCGTTGGCGAGCTCCTCGGTGTCCTTCAGGCGGGTGTCGTCGCCTTCTGCGGCCGCAGCCTGCAGCGTCCTGCGGAAGTTGTCGATGGCGCGTTCGACCTTCTCCACCGCCTCCTGCAGCGGATAGTCCTGCGTTCGCAGGCGTTCCAGTGTCGCGGACGTGTGCGCGCCCACGGCATAGCTGATGGCGCAGCCGATCAGGAAAACGGCGGCTGCGCTGATGGGCAGCACCCAGATCTTGGTTCTCAACTTCATACCTTGTCCTGGTGTTGGGGGCGCGGGGGTGCCGGGCGACGGCATCGCGGCCGCCCGGCTCGTCCTGCAGGCGCCGTCAGTCGATGTCGGCGATGACCTTGACGCTGCCGTCGACAGCGGATTTCTCGATGTAGCCGACCGCCTTCGGGTCGGCGGCGACGGCCTTCTTCACGGCCGCCGCGTCGGGCAGCTCCTTGGGCGGCTGGCCCTTGCCGGTGAAGGCGAGGCGCGACCAGGTCGACTTGACCTGCGCGAGATCGCGGCCCGTCGCCTTCTTGTAGAACTCGGCGCGGATCGCGGCGGTGTCGGCCTGGTCCAGCGGGGTCAGGCTCTGGTTCTTGCCCAGGAAGATGTCGGCGACTTGTTCCTTGCTCAGCGCGGCGCTGCCGGGGTGGCCGATCACCACGATGTCGGCGGCGAGCGCGCCGGTGCTCCAGGCGGCCAGCGTCAGCGCGGCCAGTCGTGCGTAGGTCTTGATCATCCGGGCCTCCGTCAGAACACGAAGTCGACGGCGATGCCGTAGACGTTCACTTCGGGCCGCTTGGCGAGGAAGCCGGGCGTGGCCTTGACGAACGCGGCGGCGCTGTCGACGCGCTGCACCTGGGCCTTGATCGCGACGTTTTTCATCGCGTCCCAGCGCACGCCGACGGCATCGGTCGAGTCCTTCTGGCGTGTGCCGTACATCACGCCCTTGGGCGTGAAGCGCGAAACGGTCGCGTAGGGCATCCAGGCGCCGAACCGCCAGCCGCCGCTGAGGTACCAGCCGTCGCTCTCGAAGGGCTTGCCACCCCCCTGGCGGCGGACCGCGTACTCGGCCATCACAAGCGCCGTGCCGTTGTCGTACTGCAGGCCGAGGCCGGAGAACTGGTCATCGGTGGGCGGGATGCCCAGCCCCTTGAGCTCGGCGTCCGGGGCGACGGTGTGGCCGAGCCGCACCAGCCAGTTGCCCGACTCCAGCAGCAGGTTGAGCGAACGCAGCTTCGACATCTCGAGGGGGGCCTTCACGCCGCCCACGTGGATGTCGGTCTCGGTGCGGCCGATCGACAGCTGCAGGGTCGCGTTGACCGGCCCGAAGGCATTGCGGTATTGCAGCTGCCCGCCATCGAAGTAGCTCGGCGGATAGGAGCCATAAACCTCCTGGGGCGCTCGCAGCCAGTGCGATGCATACCCGACCGCGCGGGAATCCGAAATCATGAAGGTCGGCAGCACCATGCGCCCCAATTTCACCGAGAACCCCGCGGGAAGTTGCGCCTGGCCGTAGAGCCATTCGACGACGGGGCGGTCCGACATGCGGCGGCTGGTCAGTATCTGCCCGACTGCGCTGAAGGTCTCGTTGAATTTGACGTTGGCCTGCACGCCGAGTTTGCTGTCGACGCCGAAGTCCACCGAATCATCGGCGCCGCGCGGCTGCCTCGATTCGGTACGGAATTGCGCCTCGTCGTTGTCAGTGACCACTGCTCCCAGCGTGCCGAAGCCGCTGAGGGTGACATGCTCGCCCAGCTGGATGCCGGCGAACGCGGTCGGCGCGCCCAGGGCGAGAGGGAGTATTGCCGCGGCAATGGCGTGGGGTTTCATGATGGTTTTCTTACCTCAAACCGATTAATGATTGGAAACGCACCGGAGTGGCACGCAGCCCGTTATCGACGGACCATTAACGGTGCTGAACAGGCCAGAATGGCTGGCGGCGCTTTTCCTCCAATCACCCGATTTTTGTGATTGGGTTTATTGATTGGAAATGTGGCGCGGCAAAAGCGCCGAAGGGCGCCTGGAGGCGCCCTTCGGGAGAAGCAGGAAGTCGTGTGGCTCAGCCGCAGGCCAGGGCGGCACGGGCGGCCAGCAGCGTGGCGTCGATGTCCTCGGCCGTGTGCGCGGCGCTGACGAAGCCGGCCTCGTACAGCGCCGGTGCCAGATACACGCCGCGGTCGAGCATGGCGTGGAAGAAGCGGTTGAAGCGCTCCTTGTCGGTCGCGAGCACGGCGTTGTAGTGCTGGGGCAGCTCGCTGCCGAAGAAGAAGCCGAACATGCCGCCCTCGCAGTCGGTGACCAGCGGCACGCCTGCGTCACGTCCGGCGGCCGCCAGGCCGTCGGCCAGCGTGCGGGTCCGGCTGGCCAGGGCCTCGAAGAAACCGGGCCGGCGTATCTCGTGCAGCGTGGCCAGCCCGCAGGCCGTCGCCACCGGGTTGCCCGACAGCGTGCCGGCCTGGTAGACCGGGCCGAGCGGCGCCAGCAGGCCCATCACCGCGCGCGACGCGCCGAATGCCGCGAGCGGCATGCCGCCGCCGATCACCTTGCCGAAGACGCTGATGTCGGGCGCGAAGCCGGGGATCAGCTGGGCGTAGAGGCTCTGCGCACCGCCGAGCGCGACGCGGAAGCCGGTCATCACCTCGTCGAACGCGAGCAGCGCGCCGTGCTGCGTGCACAGCTCGCGCAGGCGCTTGACGAAGGGCACCTGCGCACGCACGAAGTTCATGTTGCCGGCGATCGGCTCCAGGATCACGCAGGCGATCTGCGCGCCGTGCAGGCGGAAGGCCTCCTCGATCTGCTCGACGTTGTTGTACTCGAGCACCAGCGTGTGCTGCACCACCTCGGGCGGCACGCCGGCGCTGGTCGGGTGGCCGAAGGTCGCCATGCCGGAACCGCCCTTGACGAGCAGCGCATCGGCATGGCCGTGGTAGCAGCCCTCGAACTTGACCAGCATGGGCCGGCCGGTGGCGCCGCGGGCGAGGCGGATCGCGCTCATCGCCGCCTCGGTGCCCGAGCTGACGAGGCGCACCTGCTCGATGCTCGGCACCAGCGAGGCGATCTCCTCGGCCAGCTCGATCTCGCGCTCGGTCGGCGCGCCGAAGCTGAAGCCTTCGGTGGCGGCCCGTTGCACGGCCTCCAGCACGGCGGGATGGCCGTGGCCGAGGATCATCGGGCCCCAGGAGCCGATGTAGTCGATGTAGCGCCGGCCTTCGGCGTCGAACATGTATGGGCCCTGCGCCCGTGCGATGAAGCGCGGCGTGCCGCCGACCGCGCGGAAGGCGCGCACGGGCGAGTTCACGCCGCCGGGGATCACGCGCTGCGCGCGCTCGAAGAGTTCAGCGTTCCTGTCGTTGCTCATGCCTGTGTGCGCCGGCGGGTCAGTGCACCTGGCGCGGTGCGGTCTTGCCTTCGGGCTCGCCCTGGGGGCCGGAGCCGGGATCCTCGCCCGGCTCGCCTTCCTCGCCGGGCGGCAGCGCCCAGAAGAAGCGGTCGGGGATGACGTTGCCCATGCCGGGGCGGAAGCCTGCATCGAGGCTGTTGTCCAGGAAGGCCAGCGCCTCCCCGACGGCCGCCTGCAACTCGCTGCCGGCCGCCAGCAGCGAGGCCAGCGCGGCCGACAGCGTGTCGCCCGCGCCGACGAAGCTGGCGTCGAAGCGCTCGAACTTCTCGCCGGTCAGCGCCCCTTGCGGCGAGGCCAGCACGTTGTCGACCCACTGCTCGCTGCCCTTGCCCTTGGAGGGCAGCATCACCCCGGTGACCAGCACGAAGCGCGTGCCGTGCTCGCCGGCCGCCACGGCCAGCTCGCGCGCCGACGGCGGGCGTTCGTTGTCCCACTCCGGCAGCAGGAAGTCGGTGAGCGTCTTGTGGTTGCCCACCAGCACCTCGGTCTGCGGCAGGATCAGCTCGCGGTAGGCGTCGAGGTAGCTTTGGTGCTCCTCGTCGTCGAGCCAGCCGACATTGGGCATGTACGAGACGAGCGGCACGTCGGGGTAGTCTGAAAGGACCTCGGCGACGGAGCTGACGGCCTCGGCCGAGCCCAGGAAGCCGACCTTCCAGCCGGCGATCGTCACGTCTTCCAGGATGCCGCGCGCCTGTTCGACAACCACGTCGCCTTCGATCTCGTGGCGGTCGAAGATCTCGGCCGTGTCGCGCATGACGATGGCGGTGACCACCGGCAGCGCATGCGCGCCCATCGCGGCGATGGTGGCGATGTCGCCGGCCAGGCCGCCGGCCCCGCTCGCGTCGCTGGCGTTGAAGCTCATCACGCAGGCGGGCGCGACACCTTCCTCGGCCGCATCGTCTTCGGCCGCTGGCGGTTGGTTTTGGGGGTTCATGGGTGGGATCCGGTACGTCCTCTCAAGGGCAGCAGCGTGATGCCGATAACCTCCAGAGGAGTTTCAAGAATGTGTTGCATGTGCCTGCACGGTCTCGGCTTTTGGCAAAACTGCGTGGCTACAATGCCCGCTCATTGTAGTGATTGACTGCATAACGTGAGCGAACCCGCAACCTGGATGTGCCTGATCTGCGGCTGGATCTATGACGAATCCGCCGGTGACCCCGACCACGGCATCGCGCCGGGTACCAAATGGGCCGATGTCCCGATGAACTGGGTGTGCCCCGAATGTGGCGCTCGCAAGGAAGACTTCGAGATGGTCCAGATCTGAGGGGCCTTCCCGAGGGTGGCCCGCACGCCGCCTGCCTGGGCCATGCGAAGGCGCGAACGTGCATGAAGGAGAGTCGCCCGTGAGCGATCCGTTTCCCACCCTGGTCGACCCCGCCTCGCCGCTGCCTGCGGCGAAGGTGCTGGTGATCGACGACAGCAACACGATCCGCCGCAGTGCCGAGATCTTCCTGCGCCAGGGCGGCCACGAGGTGGTGCTGGCCGAGGACGGCTTCGATGCGCTGGCCAAGGTCAACGACCACGAGCCCGAGTTGATCTTCTGCGACATCCTGATGCCGAGGCTCGACGGCTACCAGACCTGCGCCATCATCAAGCGCAACCCGCGTTTTGCGCACGTGCCGGTGATCATGTTGTCGTCGAAGGACGGGCTGTTCGACAAGGCGCGCGGCCGCATGGTCGGTTCGCAGGACTACCTGACCAAGCCGTTCACCAAGGAACAGTTGCTGCGCGCCGTTGAACAGCACCGGCGCTCCGCCTGAAGGCCGCCGTCGAGAGGAACAACAAGATGACGATCCGGAAGATCCTGGTGGTGGACGATTCGAAGACCGAGCTCTACCACCTGTCGGACCTGCTCGGCAAGCACGGCTACCACGTGCGCACCGCGGAGAACGGCGACGAGGCCATGCGGCGCCTCGGCGAAGACCTGCCCGACCTGATCCTGATGGACGTGGTGATGCCCGGCCAGAACGGCTTCCAGCTCACCCGCTCGATCACGCGCGACCCGCGCTTCGCCGGTGTGCCCGTCATCATGTGCACCAGCAAGAATCAGGAGACCGACAAGGTCTGGGGCCTGCGCCAGGGCGCGCGCGACTACGTGGTCAAGCCGGTCAACGCCGACGAGCTGATCGCGAAGATCCGCGCCTTCGACTAGCGTGCGCCATGGCTGACCGCGAAGCCTTGCGCGAACTGCATGCCCGCCTGGCGGAGCGCCTGCTGGCGGCCCGCACCCAGGAGCGCGTGGCATCCTGGCTGGCGGTCGAATGCCGCGGCCATGGATTGCTGTTCCCGCTGCAGCAGGCCGGCGAGATCTTTCCGCTCGTGCCGCTGCTGCCCGTGCCGCATGCGCGGCCGTGGTTCGTGGGCGTGGCCAACCTGCGCGGCGGCCTGCACGGGGTCGTCGACCTGGCGGCCTTCCTGGGCTTCGGGCGCACCGAGGCGACGCGCGAGGGCGTGCGCGATCCGGCGCGGCTGGTGGTGCTGAATCCGTCGGGCGGGCTCAATTGCGCCCTGCTGGTGGAGCGCCTGGCTGGCCTGCGCAACGAGACCCAGCTCCAGCGCGACGGCGCGGGGGCCGAAGATCCGCAGTCCGCCGTGCGGCCAGCCTTCGCGGGGGCCCTCTACCGGGACGCGGAAGGGCGTGCCTGGCAGGAGATCCTCCTGTCCGCCCTCGCCGACGATCCGCAGTTTCTTGCCATCGCGGGCTGAACGCCCCGCGCACATGAGCCAAGCCCAGGGTGAAGCAATGAGTGTCCAGGATCCATACCAGCCCAAGGGCGACGACAGCACGGCCGGGCCGGACGGCCCGGCCACGCAGGTGAGCGACCTGTCCGCCGACGCGGCCGACATCCAGCTCGACATGAACATCGATGCTCCCTACGAAGCCGCACGGCCGGCCGCGGCGGGTGAGCCGTTCGCGGCGACAACGACGCAGTTCCCGCGCCCGGGTGCCGGCTTGGCACCGCCCGCGCGCCTGCCGGAGCCCTCGCTCATCGCGGAGAGCCGGCCCTCCGAGCTCAACGACGATTTCCTGGAGAGCCGCCAGTTCGAGCCGGATGAGCCCGCCTCGTCCGCGCCCCCCGGTGCCGGCGGGCTGCCGCTGATCGGCGGGTGGCCAGCGGCGCGGCAGCGGCGGATGCTGGGCCTGCTCATCCTCGCGGGCCTGCTGGCGTTGATCGCCGGCGTCGTGCTGGCCCTCGGATCGGCCCATCGCGATGCGGACCATGCGGCATCGGTTGCGCAGGCGCTCACTCAGACCCAGCGCCTGGCGCGGTCGGTCTCGCTGGCGGTCGTGGGCCAGGCGCCGGCCTTCGCCGACGTGGAGGACAGCGCCGGCGTGCTGGCGCGCAACGTGCGCGGCCTGCTCGAAGGGGCCGGCGGCATCGCGGCGCTGGCGGCGCCGCTGCGCGACGAGGTCGCGCCGCTGCTGCCGCTGGTCGAACGCACCGAAAAGAACGCACGTGCCGTGCTCGAGCAGCGCGAGGCGCTGGTGCAGGGCGGCCAGGCGCTGCGCCGCATCGCGCGCCAGTCGGGCCAACTGCTCGAGTCGGCCGAGGCGGTCGTCGCGTCCAAGCTCCAGCATGGCGGCACGCCGGCGGAGGTGGCCGCCGCGGGCCAGCTCGTGATGCTGACCCAGCGCCTGGGCAAGAACGCCGGCGAATTCCTGGCCGCCGAAGGCCTCGCTCCAGAGGCGGTGTTCCTGCTCGGCAAGGACCTGCCCGCCTTCCGCGACACCGCGCTGGCGCTGCAGGACGGGAATGCCGACCTCGGCCTGCCCGGCACACGCGACCCCGCGACGCGCGAGCGCCTGGCGATCCTGCTGGCCGAGTACGAGCCGATCCGCGTGCAGGCCGAGGCCGTGCTGCCCCGCCTGCCCGCCATGGTGGCGGCGCGGCAGGCCCAGGCGGCCGTGCTGGCCGACAGCGAGCCGCTGCGCCAGGGCCTCGAGGCCTTGCAGCAGCGCGTGGGCGCCGCACCGGTTGCCAGCGGCCTGGCCCTGCCGCTGCCGCTGATGCTCGGCGGTGTGCTGCTGGCGCTGCTGGGCGGCGCCGGCGCGCTGCGCTTGTACGTGCGCGACCAGGCGCAGCAGGCCCGGCTGGCCCAGGCGCAGCGCGCCGAGGCCGAGCGCCAGGAACAGCAGGCCAAACGCGTCAACGACGCCAACCAGGCCGCGATCCTGCGGCTGATGAACGAGCTGCAGTTGGTGGCCGAGGGCGACCTGACGCAGCAGGCCACGGTGACCGAGGACATCACCGGCGCCATCGCCGACTCGGTCAACTACACCGTCGAGGAATTGCGCTCGCTCGTGTCGCAGGTCCAGGGGGCCGCCGGCCGGCTGGCGGACACGACGCAGAAGGTCGAGGCCACCTCCACCGAGCTGCTGGCCGCCTCGACCGAACAGCTGCGCGAGATCCACGAGACCGGCGAATCGGTGCTGCAGATGGCCGGCCGCATCAACGAGGTGTCGGGCCAGGCGCAGCAGACGGCGGAAGTGGCGCGCCAGTCGCTGGCGGCGGCCGAGTCGGGCCGCGCCGCGGTGCAGAACACCATCGGCGGCATGAACGCGATGCGCGACCAGATCCAGGAGACGTCCAAGCGCATCAAGCGGTTGGGCGAGAGCTCGCAGGAGATCGGCGAGATCACCGAGCTGATCTCCGACATCACCGAGCAGACGAACGTGCTCGCGCTCAACGCCGCGATCCAGGCGGCGTCCGCGGGCGAGGCCGGCCGCGGCTTCACCGTGGTGGCCGAGGAAGTGCAGCGCCTGGCCGAACGCTCGGCCGACGCCACGCGCCAGATCGCCGCGCTGGTCAGGACCATCCAGGCGGACACGCAGGATGCCGTGGCGGCGATGGAGCACTCCACGCAGGGCGTCGTCGAGAGCACGCGGCTGTCCGACGCCGCGGGCTCGGCGCTGGCCGACATCGAACGGGTGACGCGGCAGCTGTCCGACCTGATCGCCCAGATCTCCAGCCAGGCGCTGAGCGAGGCGCAGCTGGCCAACGTGATGGCGACCAACATCCAGCACATCTTCGCGGTGACCGAGCAGACCGGGGAGGGCACGCGCTCGACCTCGCAGATGGTGCGCGAGCTGTCGCGCACGGCGGATGAACTGAGCCAGTCGGTGGCGCGGTTCAAGATCGACTGACGCCGACGTCCCGGACCCGACATCATGTCCGCTGCCCTGCCCGCGCACCTCTCGCGCGACAAGACCGATGACCTGACCGCCCTAGCCTGGGTGCATGAAGAACTGCGCCGCTCGCTGGAGATCGCCCACAAGTCGCTGCGCCGGCATCTGAAGGAGGCCGACGGCATCGAAGGGGCCGACGGCGACGCGGCCGACCTTGCGCTGCTGCGCCAGGCACAGGCCCACCTCCACCAGGGCGTGGGCGCCCTCGAACTCGTCGGGCTGCCGTCGGCCGCGCTGCTGCTGCGCGCCGCCGAAGGCGCCCTGGACAAGCTCGCCGGCGCCCGGCGCCTGACGGGCGCTGCGGTCGACACGCTGGAGTTCGCGTCGTTCGCGCTGATGGACTACCTGCAGCGGCTGCTGGCCGGCAAGCCGGTGTCGCCGCTGCTGCTGTTCCCGCAGTACCGCGCGGTGCAGGAGATGGCCGGCGCCGAGCGTGTGCATCCGGCGGACCTGTGGCCGGTGGAGTGGCGCTGGCGCGAGATTCCCGCCGACTCCGCCGCCCAGCCGAGGCTGCTCGACGCGGAGGCCCGTACCGCGATCGAAGGCCAGACGCTGGCCTTGATGCGGCAGCCCGACGGCCCCGCCGCGCAGCAGCTGAGCGACCTGTTCGCGGGCCTGGGCGCCGGCGCGCGTGAGCTGCACGCGGTCACGCTGTGGAAGCTGGCCGGCGCGTTCTTCGAGGCGCAGGCGCATCGGCTGCTGCGCCCCGACGTGCACACCAAGCGCATCGCCGCACGGCTGCTGGCGCAGCTGCGCCTGGGCGAGCGCGACCCTGCGTCCCTGGCGGCCGGCGAGCCCACGCAGCGGCTCGCCCATGACCTGCTGTTCTTTTGCGCCCAGTCGCTCGAGGGCGTGGATGCCGTGCGCACGCCGCGGCTGGTCGCGGTGCGTTCGGCCTGGTCGCTGCCGACCGAGCCGGCCTACGACTACGAGAGCAGCCGCCTCGGCCGGTTCGATCCGGCCTGGGTGGCGCAGGCGCGCAAGCGTGTGGCGGCCGCGCGCGATGCCTGGTCGGCCGTGGCCGGCGGCGAACTGCTGCGCCTGCCCAGCCTGACCGAGCTGTTCTCGCTGGCCGGCGAATCGCTGCGCCGCCTGTATCCATCGGGCGACCGCCTTGCGGCCGCGCTGCACGACGCCGTGGCGCAGACCGCCGACAGCGGCCAGGCGCCGCCGGCCGGCCTCGCGATGGAGGTCGCGACCAGCGTGCTGTACCTCGACGCGTCGCTCGAGGATGCCGATTTCGACCGGCCCGACGAAGCGCAGCGTGTGGAGCGCCTGGCGCAGCGCATCGACGCCGCACGACAGGGGCTGCCCGCCCAGCCGCTGGATGCGTGGATGGAGGAGCTGTACCGCCGCGTCTCCGACCGCCAGACGATGGGCAGCGTGGTGCAGGAGCTGCGTGCGTCGATCGCCGAAAGCGAGAAGCAGATCGACCAGTACTTCCGCAGCCCCGCGCAGCGGGACCTGCTCGTCCCCGTGCCCGGCCAGCTGCAGGCCATGCGCGGCGTGCTGTCGGTGCTGGGCCTGGACCAGGCCTCGCAGACCGTGCTGCGCATGCGCGACGACGTCGACGCGCTGCTGCAGGCCGACGCGCAGGCCTTGCCCGACACCGCGCTCTTCGACCGGCTGGCGGCCAACCTCGGCATGCTGGGCTTCCTGATCGACATGCTCAGCGTGCAGCCGCATGTGGCGAAGTCCCTCTTCGCATTCGATGCCGACAGCGGGCTGCTGCGGTCGATCGTGGGCGGCGGCGCGGCGTACCGCGTGGCGGCGCCCGCGGCCGCGGCGGCCGAGCCGGTACGTGAACCGTTCGAAGCGGGCGCGCTGCCCGATCTGTCGCTGCCCGATGTGCCGGCCATTGCCCTGCCGGAAGCGGCGCCGCTGCCGGACGCCTTCGCCGGCGAGGACGACGACCTGCGCGAGGTGTTCCTCGAAGAGGCGCGCGAGGTGCTCCAGGGCGCCTGTGGCGCGCTGGAGGGGCTCGACCAGCAGCCCGACGACCTCGGCCGCCTGACCGTGCTGCGGCGCGCCTTCCATACGCTGAAGGGCAGCGGCCGCATGGTGGGGCTGACCGATCTCGGCGAGGCCGCCTGGTCGGCCGAACAGCTCTACAACGCCCGCCTCGCCAGCGACCCGCAGGCGGACGCGCCGCTGCTCGGTGCGACGGCGGACATCCTCAGCTACCTGAGCGACTGGGTGGAATGCGTGGCGGTCGGCCGTGACGGCGGCCACCGGGCGTCGGCCGTGCAGCAGGTGGCCGACGCGTTGCGCCTGCAGGACCGCCGCGAGCCGCTGGCGCTGCCGTCCGCCGCGTTGCCGGTGTCCCAGGTCGTGCCGGAGCCCACCGGGCCCGTGCCGCTGATCGACGTGGGCGGGGGCTCCGAGTACGGCGCGCTGGAATCCGTGCTCACCGAGCCGGTGGACCGCAAGCCGCCGGACGTCTGGACGCCGGAGGACACCGTGCCCGCAGCGCCGTCGCCGCTGCTGGCGGCCGTGCCCGACCTGCCGGCTGCGCACGATCTGGATCTCGATTTTTCCTTCGAGCTGGGGGGCGACGGCCCCGCCCCCGCAGTGCCTTCGCACGGCGAGGCCGCCGCGCTGTCGGATCCTGAGGACGGGGTCGACCTGGTGTTCGAACCGCTGATGACCTCGCCCATGCCGCTGGTCGGCGTGGCGGAGGAGCCGGCCCCTGCACCGGCCCCGCAGGACGCGCCGCTGCCGGCGCCCGAGGCCTCGGTGCTGGTCGATGCGTGGCCGTCGATCGCCGTCGCCGAGGCGCCGGCCGACCTGGCGCTGCCCGAGCTGCCGGCCGTGGTGCCGCTGCCCGAGTCGCAGGCCTTCCTGCCGGAAGAGGCACTTCGGCTGCAGCCGATGGAGGACTGGCTCACCCTCGACCTCGGCGACGCGGCGGATCTGGCGGCCCCGGCGCCGCCGACGCACGAGCCGCTGCCGGAAGCGTCCGGGCCCGCGCATGCCCGGGACGACGTCAAGCACATCGGCCCGCTCGCGGTGCCGCTGCCGCTGTTCAACATCTTCCTGTCGGAGGCCGACGAGCAGTCGCGCCGGCTCGGCATCGAGCTGGCGGAGTGGGCGCTGGAACTGCACCGGCCCGTCGGCGAAGCCGCGGTATCGCTGGCGCACTCGCTGGCCGGCAATTCCGCCACCGTCGGCTTCGCCGAGCTGTCGCAGCTGGCGCGGCTGCTCGAGCACACGCTGGCGCACGCCCAACGCGTGGGCCGGGGCGACGGCGCCACGTCGCGCCTGTTCAATGAAGCGAGCGACGAGATCCGTGGCCTGCTGCACCAGTTCGCCGCCGGGTTCCTGAAGGGGCCGTCGCCCGAGCTGATGGCGCGCCTGCAGGCCTGCGAGCAGCGGCTGGCCGAGGCGGCGGCGCCGGCGTCGGCGGGCGTGGACACGGCCAGCGGCCTCGAGGGCGGCACCGGCACCGTGCCCGGCACGCTGAGCGGGTTGCTGGACGAGACGCCCGCGCAGCGTCCGCCCGAGGACGCGGCGGTGCCCCAGCCACCGGCCGAACCGCCTGCGCCGCCGCTGGCCGCCTCGTCGGTCTTCGGTGAGCTTCAGCCGGAGATCAAGCCGTTGCTGCCGGCCGAAGAGCCGTCGATGCCGCAGGCCGGCCCGCAGGCGCTGGATGCGGAGGACGGCATCGATGCCGTCGATGCGGTGGACGGCGACCTCTTCCCCATCTTCGATGAAGAGGCCCAGGAGTTGCTGCCGCAGCTGGCGGCGCGGCTGCGCGACTGGGCCCAGCGGCCCGATGATCCTGCCGGTGCGTCCGCCTGCATGCGCACGCTGCACACGCTCAAGGGCGGCGCCCGCCTGGCCGGCGCGATGCGCCTGGGCGAGATGGCCCATCGCCTGGAAACGGCGATCGAGCACCTGCTGGCCCGGGGCGACGCGTCGACGGCGGAGATCGACATGCTGCAGGGGCGGGTCGATGCGCTGAATGCCGCCTTCGAGGCGCTGCAGCGGCGCGACAGGCCGCCGGCCGTGGCCGCGGAGTCGCCGCTCGATCCCATGCCCGCGCCGGTGCCCGAGGCCGCCGCGCCTGCGGACGCCGCGCCGCCCGAATGGCCGCAGCCCCTTCTGCAGGCGCCCGCCGAGCCCATGGCCTGGGCCCCGGGGCCGGCCGAGCCGCCGGCGATCGACTGGTCGCGCTTCGCGGCGCCGCCCGCGGAAGCACTGGTGCCGGCCGTGCCCGCGCAGCCCGCGGCATCGCAGGCGCCCGTGCGGGTGCGCGCACCGCTGCTCGACAGGCTGGTCAACCATGCCGGCGAGGTGTCCATCACCCGCACGCGCATGGAGGCCGACCTCGGCACGATGAAGGGCTCGCTCGGCGACCTGACCGACAACCTCGAGCGCCTGCGCCGCCAGCTGCGCGACCTGGAGCTGCAGTCCGAAACACACATCAGCTCGCGCATCGAGGCGACCAAGGCCGCGGCGGAAGTCTTCGATCCGCTGGAGCTGGACCGCTTCACGCGCTTCCAGGAGCTGACGCGCATGATCGCCGAGTCGGTCAACGACGTCGCCACGGTGCAGCGCAGCCTGCAGCGCGCGCTGCAGTCCGCCGAGGACGAGCTGGCGGCCCAGGCCCGCCTCACGCGCGACCTGCAGGACGACCTGCTGCGCACGCGCATGGTGGAGTTCGAGAGCATCGCCGACCGCCTCTACCGCGTCGTGCGCCAGGCCAGCAAGGAGACCGGCAAGCCGGTGCGGCTCGACATCGTCGGCGGCGCGATCGAGGTCGATCGCGGCGTGCTCGACCGCATGACAGGGGCATTCGAGCACCTGCTGCGCAACTGCGTCGTCCACGGCATCGAGGAGGCCGGGCTGCGCGCCGAGCGCGGCAAGGATCCGGCGGGCCGCATCACCATCTCGCTGACGCACGCCGGCAACGAGGTCGGCGTCGAGGTGCGCGACGACGGCGGCGGCCTCGACCTGCTGGGCCTGCGCCAGCGCGGCGTCGAGCTGGGGCTGCTCGCCGAGCACCAGCAGCTCAACGACGCCGAGCTGGCCCAACTCGTGTTCTCGCCCGGCCTGACCACGGCGCGCGAGGTGACCGAGCTGGCCGGCCGCGGCGTGGGCATGGACGTGGTGCGCAGCGAGGTGCTCGCGATGGGCGGGCGCATCGAGACGGCCACCGCCTGGGGGCAGGGCACGAGCTTCCGCCTCGTGCTGCCGCTGACCACCGCGGTGACGCAGGTCGTCATGCTGCGCGCCGGCCGCCTCACCGTGGCGGTGCCGTCGCCGCTGGTCGAGGCCGTGCGCCGCGTGCCGGCCGAGGAGGTGACGCAGGGCCATGCAGAAGGCCACCACCGGGTGGGCGAGCAGTCGCTGCCCTTCTTCTGGCTGGGTGGGCTGCTGCAGGACAGCCCCCGTGGCGCCGATGCGGCCGGCACGCAATCGGTCGTGGTGATCCGCAGCGCCCAGCAGCGCGTGGTGGTGCATGTGGACGAGGTGCTCGGCAACCATGAAGTGGTCGTCAAGAACCTCGGCCCGCAGCTCTCGCGTCTGCCCGGCCTGGTGGGCGTGACGCTGCTGGCCACCGGCCTGCCCACGCTGATCTACAACCCGGTGGCGCTGGCGGCGCTCTACGGCGACGCGGCGCAGGCCGAGGCCCGCGGCGCGGCCGGCCGACCGTCGGCCGAGGCGGCGGCCACCCCACGGCGGCCGCAGGCGCCGCTGGTGCTGGTGGTCGACGATTCACTCACCGTGCGCCGCGTGACGCAGCGCCTGCTGCTGCGCGAGGGTTACCGCGTCGAGCTGGCGAAGGACGGCGTCGAGGGCCTGGAGAAGCTGGGGCAGGAGCGGCCCGCCGTGCTGCTGACCGACATCGAGATGCCCCGCATGGACGGCTTCGACCTCGTGCGCCAGCTGCGTGGCGAGGCCCGGCTGCAGGGCCTGCCGGTGATCATGATCACCTCGCGCATCGCGCAGAAGCACCGCGATGTGGCGGCGGAGCTGGGCGTGGACCATTACCTGGGCAAGCCGTACTCGGAAGAGGAGCTGCTGGCCCTGGTGGCGCGTTACGCGGGCACCGGCGCGACGCAGGCGGCCTGATCGGGCGGGGCGGGCAGGCTGCCACGCCCGGGCTTCAGCCGCGGGCGCGCGCCGCGTGCTGCTTCGCGGCGGCGAAGCGCTCCATCGTCTTGCCGCGCGCCTCGCCGTGGTCGACGATGGGCGCCGGGTACTGCTTGCCCAGCGCCAGGTCGGCCGCGGCCAGGTCGACCGGCCGTGCCAGCCACGGCGCGTGGATCAGCTTGTCGGGCAGGTTGGCCAGCTGCGGCAGGTAGCGGCGGATGAACTTGCCCTCGGCGTCGAACTTCTCGCTCTGCGCCACCGGGTTGAAGATGCGGAAGTAGGGCTGCGCGTCGCAGCCTGTCGAGGCCGCCCACTGCCAGCCGCCGTTGTTGCTGGCGAGCTCGTAGTCGTTCAGGTGCGTGGCGAAGTAGGCCTCGCCGCGGCGCCAGTCCAGGCCCAGGTCCTTCGTCAGGAAGCTCGCCACCACCATGCGCAGCCGGTTGTGCATGTAGCCGGTCTGGTTGATCTGGTGCATGGCCGCGTCCACCAGCGGGTAGCCGGTGCGGCCCTCGCACCATGCGGCGAAGAGCGCGTCGGCGTGCTTGCCGTGCTCCCATTTCAGCGTGTCGTACTCGGGCTTGAAGGCATGGTCGACGACGTGCGGGTGGTGGTGCAGGATTTGGTGGTAGAAGTCGCGCCACACCAGTTCCGACAGCCATGTGGCCGCCCCCTTGGAGCCCTTCGCGGCGCGCCGGTGCGCCTCGTGCGCCAGCCGGCGGATCGACACCGTGCCGAAGCGCAGGTGCGGGCCGAGGTAGCTCGGGCCCTTCACCGACGGGAACTCGCGCGCCTGGTCGTAGTGGTCGATGCGCTCGAGGAAGTCCTCGAGCAGCTCGTCCGCACCCACCGGTCCGCTGGGCAGCTTCAACGTGTGCAGGTTGGTCTTCTCGAAGCCGATGGCTTCCAGCGACGGAATCGGCGAACGGCAGCCTTCGGGCCGCTCGGCCAGCGCGCCCGCGTAGCGCTTGACGGGGTAGGCGCCGAGGTAGAAATCGTCGAGCTTCTTCAGCCAAGCGTTCTTGTAGGGCGTGAAGACGCTGTAGGGGCTGCCGGTGGCGGTGAGCACTTCGGAGCGCTCGAACACCACGTGGTCCTTGCTGCTGTGGAAGGCGATGCCGAGGTTCGACAGCCTGCCGCGCACGCGGGCGTCGCGCTCGATGGCGGCGGGGTCGTCGTCGTGGTTGGCGTAGACGGCCTGCACGTGCAGCTCGTCGGCCAGGCGCGGCAGTTCGTGCGCCGCGTCGCCGTGGCGCACGATCAGGCCGCCGTGCTCGATGCCGTGCGCCGCGGCCATCGCGCGCAACTGCGCGTCGAGGCCGGCGAGGCTGCCGCGGATGAACTCCACGCGGCGGTCGGCGCGCGGCAACGGGTCGAGGATGGCGGTGTCGAAGACGAAGGCGCAGTACACCTGCCGCGCGGCCTTCAGCGCGTGGTACAGCGCGGCCTGGTCGTCGGCACGCAGGTCGCGGCGGAACCAGACCAGCGCGCCGTCGAGGGACTTCATGCGGGCACGGCCGCGGACGGCGAGGCTTGCGGCGCGGGCGCGTCCAGCAGGGTTTCGAGGCAGTGCTCGGCGATGCCGTAGAAGGCCTTGATCTCGCGGATCTGCGCCCGCAGCGCCTCGGCCCGGGAGGGCGACACGCCGGGCCGCTTCACCGCCAGGATCATCTTGTTCTTGCTGGTGTGTTCCAGCGAGACGAACTCGAACACCTGCGTCGCGTAGCCGTGCGCCTCGAGCAGCAGCGCACGCAGGCTGTCGGTGACCATTTCGGCCTGCTGGCCCAGGTGGATGCCGTGCTGCAGCATCGGCTGCAGCAGCGAGGGGCTCTTCATCTGCGGGCGGATCTGCTTGTGGCAGCACGGCGCGCTGAGGATCACCGAGGCACCGGCCACCACGCCGTGGTGCAGCGCGTGGTCGGTGGCGGTGTCGCAGGCGTGCAGCGCGATCATCACGTCGACCGGCGCGGGCTGCACGCTGCCCACGTCGCCCTGGTGGAAGTGCAGGCCGGCCAGGCCGAGCCGGCGCGCCGCGCCTTCGCAGAGCTGCACCATGTCCTGGCGCAGCTCGATGCCGTGGACGTCGGCCGCGCGGCCGCGCGTGTGGCTCAGGTAGTCGTGCACGGCGAAGGTGAGGTAGCCCTTGCCGGCGCCGAAGTCGAGCACGCGCACGGGGCCTTCGCGCCGTGCGAGCGTGCTGTCGTCGAAGGCATGGTCGAGCACCTCGACGAACTTGTTGATCTGCTTCCACTTGCGCGACATGGCCGGCACCAGCTGGCCTTGTGCGTCGGTGACGCCCAGCGCGCGCAGGAAAGGGCGGTCGAGCGCCAGGAAGCGGTGCTTCTCGCGGTCGTGCGCGGCGGCACCCGCGGCACGCGCATGCTGGGCCGGGCGCCGCACGAGGCCCGGCTTGCCCTTGCGGCTGAAGAGCAGCTGCACGTCCTCGTCGGTCGTCAGCAGGTGCACGTGGCCGAAGGCCGGGCCCGCCAGCCCGCGCAGCAGCGCCAGGCCGTCGTCCAGCGGATGGTTCTTCGTCACGTCGCGCGTGCGGTACGTGGAAACGAAGCTCAGGTGCGGTTCCCCGCGCAGCGCCAAGGGCCGCACGGTCAGGCGCTGCAGGTCGGGCTCCTCGCCGTGGTACTTGCCCAGCACCAGCTTGGCCAGCGTGCCGGCGGCGAGGCTCGCCTGCAGCAGGTCGAAAAAGCGGTCGACGGGGGAGACTTCGGAGTTCGGGTACACGGCGCCGATTATCGCGGGCACTAGAATCGGCCGCATGGCCGACAGCGCCCGCATCAACCTCACCAATCAGTTCCTGATCGCCATGCCCGGCATGGCCGACGAGAACTTTGCAGGTGCCGTGGTGTACCTGTGCGAGCACACCGAGAAGGGTGCGCTCGGGCTGGTCATCAACAAGCCCATCGACATCAAGCTGAAGAACCTCTTCGAGAAGGTGGAGCTGTCGCTCGACCGCGAAGACCTGGCCGAGACGCCGGTCTACTTCGGCGGCCCCGTGCAGACCGAGCGCGGCTTCGTGCTGCACGAGAAGCTCTCGGAGGAGGGCGGCCACTACAACTCGACGATGGCCATCCCCGGCGGCCAGCTGGAGATGACGACGAGCAAGGACGTGCTGGAGGCGCTGTCGCACGGCGCCGGGCCGCGCAAGATCCTGGTCACCCTCGGCTACAGCGGCTGGGGCGCCGGGCAGCTGGAAGACGAGATCGGCCGCAACGGCTGGCTGACGGTCGATGCCACGCCGGAGGTGATCTTCGACACCCCGATCGCCCAGCGTTATGACAAGGCCCTGTCGCTGCTGGGCATCGACCCGCGCATGCTGAGCGGGGAGGCGGGGCACGCGTGAGCGAGCCGTCCGCCAGCCGCCCGGTTTCCCTTTCCTTCCTGGCTTTCGATTTCGGCACCAAGCGGGTCGGCGTCGCGGTCGGCAACACGCTGCTGCGCGCTGCGCAGCCGTTGAAGACCATCGCCGCCGAGGGCGACGCGCGCTTCGCTGCGATCGAGGCCCTGCTGCGGGAGTGGCAGCCCGACGCGCTGGTGGTCGGGGTGCCGCTACATCCCGACGGCACGCCGCATGACAATACGCGCCGTGCACAGCGCTTCGCGCGCCAGCTCCATGGCCGCTTCCGGCTGCCGGTGCACGAGGTGGACGAGCGCTACAGCACCACCGAGGCCCTGGCCGGCGGCGCCGCCGATGTCGACGCGGCGTCGGCCGCGATCATCCTCGACCAATTCCTGAGAACCCATCCATGAGCACACTCTCTCTCGACGCAGAGGCGCTGTACGCCGAGCTGCGCGGCGGCGTGCGCAGCCTGCTGCCGCCCGGCGGCGTGCTGGTCGGCGTGTGGTCCGGCGGTGCCTGGCTGGCCGAGCGCCTGCAGGCCGACCTGGGCCTGGCCGGCGGGCACGGCGTCATCTCCAGCGCGCTGCACCGCGACGATTTCGGCCAGCGCGGGCTGGCGGCCGGCGTCGACGCCACCAAGCTGCCCTTCGATATCGACGGCAAGCACGTGGTGCTGGTCGACGACGTGCTGTACACCGGCCGCACGATCCGCGCGGTGATCAACGAGCTGTTCGACTTCGGCCGCCCCGCGAGCGTCACGCTGGCCGTGCTGGTGGACCGCGGCGGGCGCGAGCTGCCGATCCAGCCCGCCTTCGCCGCCGCGCGCGTGGCGCTGCCCGCGGCGCAGCGGCTGTCGCTGGCGCGGGCCGAGGATGGCCGCCTGCGCTTCGCGACGGAGGGAGACGCCTGATGCGCAACCCGCAACTCAACCGCCACGGCGAGCTGATCCACCTGCTGTCGATCGAAGGCCTGCCGCGCGACGTCGTCACGCACATCCTCGACACCGCGGGCACCTTCCTCAGCGTGAACGACCGCGACGTGAAGAAGGTGCCGCTGCTGCGCGGCAAGAGCGTGTTCAACCTGTTCTTCGAGAACAGCACGCGCACGCGCACCACGTTCGAGATCGCCGCCAAGCGGCTGTCGGCCGACGTGCTGAACCTCGACATCGCGCGCTCGTCCACCGCCAAGGGCGAGAGCCTGCTCGACACCATCGCGAACCTGAGCGCGATGCACGCCGACATGTTCGTGGTGCGCCACAGCGAGAGCGGTGCGCCGTACCTCATCGCACAGCACTGCGCGCCGCACGTGCATGTGGTGAACGCCGGCGACGGCCGCCACGCGCACCCGACGCAGGGCCTGCTGGACATGTACACGATCCGGCACTTCAAGAAGGACTTCACCCAGCTGACGGTCGCGATCGTCGGCGACATCGTGCACTCGCGCGTCGCGCGCTCCGACATCCACGCGCTGACCACGCTCGGCGTGCCCGAGATCCGCGCCGTCGGCCCGAAGACGCTGGTGCCTGGCGATCTGCGCGAGATGGGCGTGCGCGTGTGCCACGACCTGGCCGAAGGCATCCGCGACGCCGACGTGATCATCATGCTGCGGCTGCAGAACGAGCGCATGAGCGGCGCGATGCTGCCCAGCGCCGGCGAGTTCTTCAAGAGCTTCGGCCTGACGGAAGAAAAGCTCGCGCTGGCCAAGCCCGACGCGATCGTGATGCACCCGGGGCCGATCAACCGCGGCGTGGAGATCGATTCCTCGGTGGCCGACGGCAAGCAGAGCGTGATCCTGCCGCAGGTGACCTTCGGCATCGCGGTGCGCATGGCGGTGATGTCGATCATTGCAGGGAACGAGGCATGAAGATCCTGATCCACGGCGGCCGGGTGGTCGATCCCGCCACCGGCCGCGATGAACTGGCCGATGTGGCCATCGCGTCCGACCGCATCGTCGCGATCGGCGCGGCAGGCGATTTCCGCGCCGACCGCCGCATCGACGCGACCGGTCTCATCGTCGCGCCGGGGCTCGTGGACCTGGCCGCGCGCCTGCGCGAGCCGGGCTACGAGCACGAGGGCATGCTCGAGAGCGAACTGGCCGCCGCCGCGGCCGGGGGCGTCACCAGCCTGGTGTGCCCCCCCGACACCGACCCGGCGCTCGACGAGCCCGGCCTCGTCGAGATGCTGAAGTTCCGCGCCCGCAAGCTCAGCCGGTGCCGCCTGTTCCCGCTGGGGGCGCTGACACGCGGCCTGGCCGGCGACGTGCTCACCGAGATGGCCGAGCTGACGGAAGCCGGCTGCATCGGCTTCTCGCAGGCCGAGGTGCCGATCGCCGACACGCTGGTCATGCAGCGGGCGCTGCTCTACGCCGCCACCTACGGCTACACGGTCTGGGTCCGTCCGCAGGATGCGTGGCTGGGCAAGGGCGTGGCGGCCAGCGGCGCGGTGGCCACGCGCCTGGGCCTGTCGGGCGTCCCCGCGATGGCCGAGACGATCGCGCTGCACACGTTGTTCGAGCTGGTGCGCGCCACCGGCGCGCGGGTGCACCTGTGCCGCATCTCGAGCGCGGCGGGCGTGGCGCTGGTGCGCGCCGCCAAGGCCGAGGGCCTGCCGGTGACCGCCGACGTCAGCATCAACTCGCTGCACCTGACCGACGTCGACATCGGCTACTTCAATGCCGCGATGCGCGTCACGCCGCCGCTGCGCCAGGGCCGCGACCGCGACGCGCTGCGCGCGGGCCTGGCCGACGGCACGATCGATGCGCTGGTCAGTGACCACAACCCCGTCAGCGCCGACGAGAAGAACCTGCCGTTTGCCGAGGCGACGCCCGGCGGCACCGGGCTGGAGCTGCTGCTCAGCCTGGCGCTCAAGTGGGGCGAGGACAGCGGCGCCGGCCTGTCGCGTGCACTCGCGACCATCACCAGCGAGCCGGTGCGTGTGCTGGGTCCGGCGCTGGGTTCGTTGTCGGCCAGCGCGGGCCGGCTGGTGGCGGGGGGCGTGGCGGACGTGTGTGTGTTCGACCCGGGCGAACGCTGGCAGGCGAGCCCGGCGGCGCTGAAGAGCCAGGGCAAGCACACGCCGTTCGCGTTCGAGCACACCGGCTTCGAGCTGCCGGGCCGCGTGAAGGCCACCCTGGTGGCCGGCACGGTGGCGTACGAAGACGCCGCGGCTTGAGCGCGCTCACGAGGAGGGGCGCGCGATGAGGGCGCCCCGGGGCGCGTGGCGCCTGCTGCGCGCGGTGCTGCACCTGCTGCAGGGCGTGCTGATCGTCGCGCTGCGCTTCCCGTCGCTGGACGCGGCGGGGCGCGAGGCGCAGATCGGGCGCTGGTCGGCGGGGTTGCTTGGGGCCCTGGGCATCAGGCTGGTCGTCGAGGGCCGGCCGCGGGCCGGGGCCGCGCTGGTGGTGTCCAACCATGTCTCGTGGCTGGACATCGCGGCGCTGCACGCGAGCTGCCCGCGCGCGCGGTTCGTGTCGAAGGCGGACGTACTGGGGTGGCCGCTGATCGGATGGCTGGTGAAGAGCGTCGGCACGCTGTTCATCGAGCGCACCAGCAAGCGCGATGCGCTGCGGGTGGTGCACCAGGTCGCCGGCGCCCTGCAGGCGGGCGGGTGCGTGGCGGTCTTTCCGGAAGGCACCACCTCCGGCGGCCACGGCGTGCTGCCGTTCCATGCCAACCTGCTGCAGGCGGCGATCGCCACCGGCGTGCCGGTGCAGCCGGCGGTGATCCGGTTCTCGGATCCGCAGCACGCGGTGAGCCCCGCGGCGGAGTTCATCGGCGAGACGACGCTGCTGCAGAGCCTGTGGCGCGTGGCCAGCGCGGAAGGCCTGCAGGTGCGGGTGCGATGGCTGCTCTCGGAAGACTCGGCCCATGCCGACCGCCGCGCGTTGGCCGCGCACCTGCAGCAGCAGATCGAGGCGGCGCTGGGCTGCTAGGCAGGCTGCGCCGCGTGGCCGCGGCGCCCGGGTGTGCGTGTCAGGCCTTGCCCTGGTTCGCGACGGCCGCGGCGGCCTTGGCGGCCGCTTCGGCGTCGCCGAGGTAGTAGTGGCGGATCGGCTTCAGGTCGGCATCCAGCTCGTACACCAGCGGGATGCCGTTGGGGATGTTGAGGCCGACGATGTCGTCGTCGCTGATGCCGTCGAGGTACTTCACCAGCGCGCGGATGCTGTTGCCGTGCGCGGCGATCACGAGGCGCTCGCCGCGCTGGATGGCCGGGGCGAGGGTCTCGTGCCACAGCGGCAGCACGCGGGCCACCGTGTCCTTCAGGCATTCGGTCAGCGGGACCTGGCCAGGCTGCAGCTCGCGGTAGCGCAGGTCGCCGCGCTCGCTGCGCGGGTCGTCGGCCGCCAGCGGCGGCGGCGGGGTGTCGTAGCTGCGGCGCCAGACCAGCACCTGCTCGTCGCCGTACTGCTTGGCGGTTTCGGCCTTGTTCAGGCCTTGCAGGCCGCCGTAGTGGCGCTCGTTCAGGCGCCAGTCCTTCACCACCGGCAGCCAGGTGCGCTCCATCTTGTCCAGGCAGTGCCAGAGGGTCCAGATGGCGCGCTGGAGCACCGAGGTGTAGGCCACGTCGAACTCGTAGCCGGCTTCCTTCAGCAACGCGCCGGCCTGCTGCGCCTGCGCGACGCCGGTGGCGGTGAGGGGGACGTCGGTCCAGCCGGTGAAGCGGTTCTCGAGGTTCCAGGTCGACTCGCCGTGGCGAATCAGCACAAGCTTGTACATGGGGGCGAAGAGGCCTCGGTCGGCCGGTCGGGGGTGAGGGAAGGGGCGAATTCTATAATTCGCCCTTTTCGCTTCCTGTCGGCCTACCCGTGCAATTCCTGCTTGCCAATTGGTATCTCGTGCTCGTCGCGCTCGTCTCCGGCGCATTGCTGCTGTGGCCCACGCTGCGCCAGGCCACGGCGGGCGGCGGCCCGAACGCGGTGGCGACCGCCGAGGCGGTGCGCCTCATCAACCGCGAGAAGGCGGTGCTGATCGACGTGAGCGAGCCGCAGGCCTATGCCGCCGGCCACGCCATGGGCGCGCGCAACGTGCCGATCGGCTCGCTCGAAGGCGCCAAGGGCCTGCCCGCCAACAAGGCGCTGCCGCTGATCGTGATGGGCGGCGCGGGCGTCAACGTCAACCGTGCAGCGGGCATGCTCCGCAAGGCGGGTTACACCGATGTGCGCACCGTGGCCGGCGGCCTCGCGGCCTGGCGCGAAGCCAGCCTGCCGGTCGAAAAATCGGCCTGAGAACCAGCACGGTGGATGCGGATTTGTGCGGCGCCGGTGCCCACCCCGCAGCCATTCGGGACAATCCGGGCATGAACAACGTCCGGATGTACACCACCCAGGTCTGCCCCTACTGCGTGCGGGCCAAGCAGTTGCTGCAGCAGCGCGGCGTCACCCAGATCGACGAGATCCGTGTTGACCTGAAGCCCGCCGAGCGCGACACCATGATCGAGCTGACCGGCCGCCGCACGGTGCCTCAGATCTTCATCGGCGACAAGCACGTCGGCGGCTGCGACGACCTGATCGCGCTGGATCGCGCGGGCGGCCTGCTGCCGCTGCTCGGCGGCTGATTCAGCGGTCCGCGGGTGTCATCCGCTCACGCCATAATCCCCGAAAGCCCGCAAGCCTGCGGGTTTTGTTTTCTTGGATGAACAACCCATGGCCGAGCAAGAACTGACCCCCGTCTTCCAGATCCAGCGCATGTACCTGAAGGACCTGTCGCTGGAGCAGCCCAATTCGCCCCAGATCCTGCGCGAGCAGCAGGTGCAGCCGCAGGTGGACATCAACCTGGGCGTGTCGGCCGAGCCGATCGCAGAGGGGGTGTTCGAGGTGTGTGTCACCGCCACGGTCACCACCAAGATCCAGGACAAGACGCTGTTCCTGATCGAAGCCAAGCAGGCCGGCATCTTCGAGATCCGCAACCTGCCGCAGGACCAGATGCAGGCCATCGTCGGCATCGCCTGCCCGGGCATGGTGTACCCGTACCTGCGCGCCATCGTCTCCGACGTCTGCACGCGCGCCGGCTTCCCGCCCGTGATCCTGTCGGAAGTCAACTTCCAGGCGATGTTCGAAGCCCAGCAGCAGCAGCAGGCGGCCCAGGCCAACGGCTCGGGCATCATCACCAGCGCCAACTGAGTCCACGTCGCGGTGTGAGGGCGCTGCCATGCGCATGAACATCGCCGTGCTCGGTGCCGGTGCCTGGGGAACGGCCTTGGCGGCCCAGGCCGCGCTGCGCCACGACGTGTGCCTGTGGGGGCGTGACGCGGCGCAGATCGCGCGCATGGCCGCCACGCGCCGCAATGATCGCTACCTGCCGGGCGTCGAACTGCCCGATGCGCTGCGGTTCACCGCCGATTTCGAGCCCTGCACTGCGTCTGCTGCCGCGAGCGGCCTTGTCATCGTCGCCACGCCGATGGCCAGCCTGCGCGACATGCTGGCCCGCGTGCCGGCGCGGGCGCGCGTGGCCTGGCTGTGCAAGGGTTTCGAATCCGGCACGGGGCTGCTCGGCCACGAGGTCGCGCAGGCATTGCGGCCGCAGGGTGCCGCCGGCGTGCTGTCCGGCCCCAGTTTTGCGGAGGAGGTGGCGATCGGGCAGCCGACGGCGCTGGTCGCCGCGAGCTTCGATGCCGATCTCCGCGACGCGATGGTCCAGGCCTTCCACGGTGACGCGCTGCGCGTCTATACCTCGTCCGATCCGGTAGGGGTGGAGGTCGGTGGTGCGGTGAAGAACGTGCTCGCGATCGCCACGGGGCTGTGCGACGGGCTCGCCGCGGCCGGCGTGCCGGGCGCGCCGGGGCTGAACGCCCGGGCCGCGCTGGTCACCCGCGGCCTGGCCGAGATGACGCGGCTGGGGGTGGCGCTGGGGGCTCGCGCCGACACCTTCATGGGCCTGTCGGGTCTCGGCGACCTGGTGCTGACGGCCACCGGCCATCTCTCGCGCAACCGCAAGGTGGGCCTGCGGCTGGCGCAGGGCGTGCCGCTGGCGCAAATCCTCGCGGAGCTCGGCCACGTGGCCGAAGGCGTCTACAGCGCCACCACCGTGTGCCGCCGGGCCGACGCGCTGGGGGTCGAGATGCCGATCTCGAAAGCGGTGGTGGCGGTGCTGGAAGGCCGGCTGGCCCCGCACGAGGCCGTGGCGCACCTGATGGCCCGCAATGCCCGGCCCGAGCAGGAAGGCTGATCAGGCGCCGCCAGCGTAGCCGTGCTGCCGCCAGGCCTCGAACACCGCCACGGCGACGGCGTTGCTGAGGTTCAGGCTGCGCTGCCCGGCGCGCATCGGCAGTCGCACGCGCTGGGCGGGCGGGAATCCCTCCCGCAGCGCGGGTGCCAGGCCGGCCGATTCGCTGCCGAAGATCAGCCAGTCCCCCGGCTGCCAGGCCACCGAGCCCAGCGGTTGGCTGCCGTGCGTTGTGAACGCGAAGCAGCGCCGCGGGTCGGGTGCCTGCCGGTCGACGAAGGCTTGCCACGATGCATGCCGGCGCACGTCGGCGTACTCGTGGTAGTCCAGGCCCGCACGCTGCAGCAGCTTGTCCTCCATCAGGAAGCCGAGCGGCTCGACCAGGTGCAGTTCGCAGCCGGTGTTGGCGGCCAGACGGATGACGTTGCCGGTGTTCGGCGGGATCTGCGGCTCGACGAGGACGATGCGGAACATGCGGCCATTGTGGTTCATGCATCCGACGGCGGCGGCGTGCGGGCGAAGGCCCAGACCTGTACCGACGCCGCGCCTGCAGCCCGCAGCGAGCGGGCCGCTTCGCCGGCCGTCGCGCCGCTGGTGACCACGTCGTCCACGACGGCGACCGTGCGGCCGCGCAGGGGATGGCTGTGCGCCGGGTCGACGCCGAAGCAGCCGAGCAGGCTGGACCGCCGCGCCTGCAGCGGCAACTGCGCCTGGTGCGGCGTGTCGACGAGCCGCTGCAGCAGCGTGGTGTCGCAGGCCAGCCCGAGCCTGCGCGCCGATCGTGTGGCCAGCTCGGCCGACTGGTTGTAGCCGCGCTGCGCGAGGCGTTCGGGCCCGAGCGGCACCGGCAGGACCAGCGCAGGCGCCGGGGCGGCGGCCGCCGCGACGGCCCGGGCGAGCAGGGCGGCGAGGGCATCGGCGAGGTCGAGCCCGTCATGGAACTTGAAGCGGCCGATCACGGCGTCCCACGGGAAGCCGTAGTCGGCCACGACGATGCAGCGGTCGAACGGCGGCGGTTGCCGCTGGCAGTTGGCGCAGACGCTGACGCCCTCGGGGGTGCGCGATGCGCAGCGCGGGCAGCGTGCGGCAGGCGGGGCGAAGCGCGATTCGCAGGGACCGCAGATGCGGCTGCGTCCCCAGGCGCGGCAGATGCAGCACAAGGTCGGCCATTGCAGCCGGGCAGGGCGGGCGTCCATCCCCGTCAATATACTGAGCCGCATCATGTCGACCCCTGTGCCAGCCGCGAGCCCGGCGACCTCCTCGACCGCGCGCGACCTGGACGGCGCCGCCGTCGCACGTGCGCTCGCACGCTGGTCTGCGGCCCCGCAGGCGCCCTGGCTGCACGGCGAGGTGGCGCGCCGCATGGCCGAGCGCCTGCCCGTCATCCGCAGCCAGCCCGAGGCCGTGCTGCAGTGGTGGGCACATGCCGGCGGCAGCGACGCCGTGTTGCGCGAGACCTACCCCAAGGCCCGCCAGCTGAAGGTGGAGCCGACCGCCGCACTGCTCGGCCGCAGCCTGGAGGGTGCCGCCGCACCCTGGTGGAGCGCACGCCGATGGACGGGTGCCGAACCATCGGCCTGGCTGGAGGATGACGTGCCGGCGGCCTGCGGCGGCCTGCTGTGGGCGAACATGGTGCTGCATGCCGTGGTGGATCCGCCCGCGCTGCTGGCGAAATGGCGTCGGGTGCTCGCCGTCGACGGTTTCCTGATGTTCTCGACGCTTGGCCCGGGTACGCTGCCCGAGCTGCGGGCGCTGTACCGCGAACTGGGGTTTGGCAGCCCCGCGGCGGCGCTGGTCGACATGCACGATATCGGGGACATGCTGGTCCATGCCGGCTTTGCCGACCCGGTGATGGACCAGGAGCAGCTGACGATCACCTGGCCCACGCCGCAGGCCTTGCTTGCAGAACTGCGCCACCTGGGGGGGAACGCCGATCCGCAGCGGATGGCCGGCCTGCGCACGCCGCGGTGGCACGCTCGCCTGCTGCAGGCCTTGCAGGCCCGGGCTGCGCCGGACGGACGCATCGCGCTGCGGTTCGAGGTCGTATACGGCCACGCATTCAACCCGCCGCCGCGGCCGGCGCTGGCCGCGCAGACGTCGGTGTCGCTCGACGAGATGCGTACCATGGTTCGCGCCGGCGCCACGAGGACGAAGCCGCCGTAGCCGGCTTCGCGACGGAAAGTCACGCGGGCCTTCGATGCCGCTAGAATCCCGCGGCTTTTGGTGAGCGCACGTCAATCCCTGAAGCGCCTCCCCATTTGCCAGCATTTCGCACGCAACCATGTCCGCCACCCTTGCCTCCAGCCCATGGCCTGCGCCCTTGCAGGAAGCCGGTGGGCGCGCCGGATGGCGGTGGGCTCGCATGCTCGACATCGATGGGGTTCCGGCGTTGCAGTGGGTCCTTCGCCGCAACTGCTCGCTGACGCCGCGCCAAGTGCTGCTGGCCTACCTGTCGGTGTGCACGGTGTCGCTCGGGGTGGCGGGCGCCTTCGCATGGCTCGGTGCCATGCCGGTGCTGGTATTTGCGGGACTGGAGCTGCTGGTGTTGGGCGTCGCTCTGCTGCTGCATGCACGCCATGCCGGCGACCGCGAGACGATCACGCTGTCTGGCGAGGCGTTGCGGATCGAGCATTGCTGCGGCAGCAGCGTGGAACGGATGGATTTCCGGTCGGCGTGGGTGCGCGTCGAGCCGGTGCATGGCGAAGGCTCCTTGCTCGAGTTGTCGGGACAGGGCCGTCGCATGCGTGTGGGCCGCTATGTGAGGCCGGAATTGCGCGGGTCGCTGGCCCAGGAACTGCGGCTCGCACTGCGGGCCGGGGCAGCGACACACGACGGCGGGAACGATCTGGGAATGGAGCACAAGTGACAATGAAGACGACAAAGATGCACCTGAGCCGATGGAGTCAACGGCTGGCGGGCGCCGGGCTGGCGTTGGGCGCTTCGCTCGCGGCGCACACGGCGTGGGCCGTCAACAGCCTGCCCGGCGGTCCGGCCGTCAACCAGATCGACCTGCATCCGCCCGTCACGCGCATCGCCGCGGAACAGCAGTGGCTTCACAACTTCGTGATGATCATCTGCGTGGTGATCTTCGTCGCCGTCTTCGGCGTGATGTTCTATTCGGTGTTCAAGCACCGGAAGTCGCGCGGCGCCAAGTCGGCCAACTTCCACGAGAGCGTGGCGGTCGAAGTGGCCTGGACCGTGGTGCCGTTCATCATCGTGATCTTCATGGCGCTGCCGGCCACGAAGGTGGTGGTCGCGATGAAGGACACCACCAACGCCGACCTCACCATCAAGGCGACCGGGTACCAGTGGAAGTGGGGCTACGACTACCTGAAGGGCGAGGGCGAAGGCCTGGGCTTCCTGTCGACGCTCGACGTCGCGCAGCGCGAGGCCTCGAACAGCGGCAAGCCGGAACCGGTCGACGACTACCTGCTGAAGGTGGACAACCCGCTGGTCGTTCCCGTGGACAAGAAGGTCCGCGTGATCACCACGGCCAACGACGTGATCCACGCCTTCATGGTGCCGGCCTTCGGCATCAAGCAGGATGCGATCCCCGGCTTCGTGCGCGACACGTGGTTCCGGGCCGAGAAGGTCGGCGACTACTACGGCCAGTGCGCTGAGCTGTGCGGCAAGGAGCATGCGTACATGCCGATCCACGTGAAGGTGCTGTCGCAGGAAGACTATTCCAAGTGGGTCGACACCAAGCGCAAGGAAGCCGCGGCCAAGGCCGACGACCCGAACAAGGAATGGAAGCTCGAGGAGCTGATCGCCCGCGGCGAGAAGGTCTACAACGCCAACTGCGCGGCCTGCCACAAGGCGGATGGCTCGGGTGCCGGTCCGATCAAGGCATTGGTCGGATCGCCCAAGGTGCTTGACGCCGACCACAACGTGCAGCTCGATGTGCTGCTGAACGGGCAGAACAACGGTGCCATGCCCGCATGGAAGCAGTTGTCGGATACCGAGCTGGCCGCCGTGGCGACGTACACCAAGAACGCGTGGACCAACAAGACCGGACAGATCGTGCAGCCGAAGGAAGTGGCTGCGCAGCGCGCCAAGTGACCGGCGAACGTAGACCGAACGAGGAAACCCCATGAGCGCAGTTCTCGACCACCACGGCCATGCCGGTCACGACGATCACGCCCACGATCATCCGCACGGCTGGCGCCGCTGGGTCTTCGCGACCAACCACAAGGACATCGGGACGCTGTACCTGCTGTTCAGCTTCACGATGCTGATGATCGGCGGCGTGCTCGCGCTGATGATCCGGCTCGAGCTGTTCCAGCCCGGCCTGCAGTTCTTCAATCCTGAACTGTTCAACCAGTTCACGACGATGCACGGCCTGATCATGGTGTTCGGCGCCATCATGCCGGCCTTCGTCGGCTTCGCGAACTGGATGATCCCGCTGCAGATCGGCGCGTCCGACATGGCCTTCGCGCGGATGAACAACTTCAGCTTCTGGCTGATGATCCCCGCGGCGATCATGCTGGTGGCGTCGTTCTTCATGCCCGGCGGCGCCCCCGCGGCCGGCTGGACGCTTTACGCGCCGCTGACGCTGCAGATGGGCCCGTCGATGGACGCGGGCATCTTCGCGATGCACATCCTCGGCGCGAGCTCGATCATGGGCTCCATCAACATCATCGTCACGGTGCTGAACATGCGCGCACCCGGCATGACGCTGATGAAGATGCCGCTGTTCTGCTGGACCTGGCTGATCACCGCGTACCTGCTGATCGCCGTGATGCCCGTGCTGGCAGGCGCGATCACGATGACGCTGACCGACCGCCACTTCGGCACGAGCTTCTTCAGCCCGGCCGGCGGCGGCGACCCGATCATGTACCAGCACATCTTCTGGTTCTTCGGGCACCCCGAGGTCTACATCATGATCCTGCCGGCTTTCGGCATCGTGAGCGCCATCATCCCGGCGTTCGCGCGCAAGCGCCTGTTCGGCTACACCTCCATGGTGTACGCCACGGCGTCGATCGCCATCCTGTCGTTCATCGTGTGGGCGCACCACATGTTCACGACCGGCATGCCGGTGACGGGCCAGCTGTTCTTCATGTACGCGACCATGCTGATCGCGGTGCCCACGGGCGTGAAGATCTTCAACTGGGTCGCCACGATGTGGCGCGGCTCGATGACCTTCGAGACGCCGATGCTGTTCGCGGTCGGCTTCATCTTCGTGTTCACGATGGGCGGCTTCACCGGCCTGATCCTGTCCACCGCGCCGGTCGACATCCAGCTGCAGGACACTTACTACGTGGTGGCGCATTTCCACTACGTGCTGGTGGCCGGTTCGCTGTATGCGCTCTTTGCCGGCGTGTACTACTGGGGCCCGAAGTGGACCGGCGTGATGTACAGCGAGACACGCGGCAAGATCCACTTCTGGCTGTCGCTGATCTTCTTCAACATCACGTTCTTCCCGATGCACTTCCTGGGCCTGGCCGGCATGCCCCGCCGTTATGCCGACTACCCGATGCAGTTCGCCGACTTCAACATGATCGCGTCGATCGGCGCGCTGGGTTTCGGCCTGATGCAGGTGTACTTCTTCCTGTTCGTCGTCGTCCCGATGATGCGCGGCAAGGGTGAGCCGGCTTCCCAGAAGCCCTGGGACGGTGCGGAAGGCCTGGAGTGGGAAGTGCCTTCGCCGGCGCCTTTCCATACTTTCGAGAACCCGCCCAAGCTCGACGCGACGGCGACCCGCATCGTTGGTTGAGAGCGGCATGGCAGCGTCGACACCCGAGCAGCGCAAGGCGAACGTCCGGCTGGGCCTGATCCTGGCGTCCGTTGCCCTGGTGTTCGCGCTCGGTTTCATGGCCAGGATCTGGCTGGCGGGGGGCTGAGCCTTGAGCAGGCCGAGTGAATCGTCACGGACGTCCGCCATGCGCGGCGACAACCTGCGCATGGTCGGCAAGCTCGCGGTCATCGCGGGCCTGATGTTCGGCTTCGGCTACGGGCTGGTGCCGATGTACCGGCACATCTGCGCGGCGCTGGGCATCAACGTGCTGTCCCTGACGGAGCGCCAGGCCACCGCCTACAACGCCGGGTCGTCCGGCAAGGTCAACACGCAGGTCGACACGACGCGCACGATCACCGTGGAGTTCGATGCCAACGCACGCGGGCCCTGGGACTTCAAGCCCGCCGTGCGTTCGATGCAGGTGCATCCGGGCGAGATGTCCACCGTGATGTACGAGTTCCGCAACATCCAGCAGCGCGAGATGGCTGCGCAGGCCATCCCGAGCTACGCCCCGAAGCAGGCCACGGCCTACTTCAACAAGCTCGAGTGCTTCTGCTTCAACGAGTACAAGCTCCAGCCCGGCGAGGCCAAGAACTGGCCGGTGGTGTTCGTGATCGACCCGAAGCTGCCGAAGGACGTGACGACGATCACTTTGTCGTACACCTTCTTCGAAGTGCCGGGCAAGGACAAGAGCGCTGCGGCCGAAGCGGGTGCCGGGGAGCCCCGGTCATGACGTCCGGGCTGCGTGAAGCGGCTCGGCGCAAGGGCTCGTTCCTGCACGCGCTGAAGGCGGTGGCCTGGTCGTTCTTCGGCGTACGCAAGAACAGCGAGTATGAGAAAGACGTGAACCGGCTCAATCCGCTGCACGTCATCGTGGCAGGCCTGCTGGCCGCCGCGGTGTTCGTGGCGGGCCTGGTTCTCTTGGTGAAATGGGTGGTGGGCAGCGGCGTCGCCGCCTGACCATCGCGACAACAGAGTAGGTTCGAGGAGAAGCGAGCATGTCGGCAGCGACGCATCAAGGGACAACACCCTACTACTTCGTTCCGGGCCCATCGAGGCATCCGGTGATGGCCGCGATCGGCCTGTTCTTCGTGATCCTGGGTGCGGGCCAGTGGGTCAACGGCCACCAGTGGGGCGCGTACTCGGTGCTGTTCGGCCTGATCTGGTGGGCCGTGATCCTGTTCCAGTGGTTCGGCGACGCGATTCGCGAGAGCGAAGGCGGCCTCTACGGCGCACGCATTGACGTGTCGTTCCGTTGGAGCATGGCCTGGTTCATCTTTTCCGAGGTGATGTTCTTCGGTGCGTTCTTCGGCGCGCTGTACTGGGCCCGGGTCCATTCCGTGCCCAGCCTGGGCAGCCTGGAAAACGCGTTGCTCTGGCCTGATTTCAAGGCGGTCTGGCCGAGTGCCGGCGGTGGCGTCACCGCGTCGCCCGCGGGCACCGTGGAGCCGTTCTCGACGATCGGGCCGTGGCCGTTGCCCACGATCAACACGGCGCTGCTGCTGACCTCGGGCGTCACGCTCACCATCGCCCACCATGCGCTGATCGCCGGCCATCGTGCCAAGACGATCCTGTGGATGTGGATCACGGTGTTGCTGGGCCTCGTCTTCTTGTTCGTCCAGGGCTATGAGTACGCACACGCCTACAAGGACCTGAACCTCAAGCTCAGCTCTGGCGTCTTCGGTTCCACCTTCTTCCTGCTCACCGGCTTCCACGGTTTCCACGTGTTCGTCGGCATGCTGATGCTGCTGTTCATCACCCTGCGGCTGATGAAGGGGCATTTCACGCCGGAGCGCCATTTCGGCTTCGAAGGGGCCGCGTGGTACTGGCACTTCGTGGACGTGGTGTGGCTGGGCCTCTACATCGTCGTGTACTGGTTGTGACGACGCAGGCCGCCGGCCTTCCTGCATGAGAGCGCCGCCCGGCGCTCTTTTTCATCGTGGGATGCCGGTCGGCTCGATCCAGCCCATCCAATAGGAAAACAGGATGAACAGGAACAGGGCGACCGACAACCCGACGCGCACGGCCAGGGCGCGTGCCATCCGGTTGTCGCGTCGTGGCTGGCCGGGGCGGGGCCTGCGCAGCATGAACAGCCCCGCACTGGCCAAGGCCGCCAGGATGCCGAGCAGCACCAGCGCAATGATGATTTTCATGGGGCAGGATTGTCTCTGATGCGCGTTCACCGCCGCCGGCTCGTGGCCGCCATCGCCGCCTTGCTGGCCGTGGTGCTGACCGCGCGGTTGGGCTTCTGGCAGGTCGACCGGGCGGCGGAGAAGACCGCGCTGCAGTCCGCCATCGACGACAGGGGGGCCCAGCCCCCGTTGCCGGCCGAGGCGCTCGCGCGCACGCCGGCGGAAGCCGACAGCCAGTACCACCGGCGGGTGCAGCTCACGGGCCGCTGGGCCGCTGCGTCGACGGTTTACCTCGACAACCGGCAACTGCATGGCCGTCCGGGGTTTTTCGTGATGACGCCCCTGGTGCTGCCGGACGGCTCGGCCGTGGTGGTGCAGCGGGGCTGGCAGCCGCGCGACCAGGCCGATCGCACGAAGGTGGTCCCAACCCCGACGCCCGCCGGCGAGGTGGCCGTCGCCGGCCGCATCGCCCCGCCGCCGGCCCGGTTGTACGAATTCGAGCAGCCCGGCGCGGAACGCATCCGGCAAAATCTGGATCTCGATGCGTACGCGCGTGAAACGGGTTTGACGCTGCGCCCCCTGTCGGTCTGGCAGACCGATGGCCCCCCCGATGGTCTCGAACGCGATTGGCCGCAGCCGGCGGCCACGGTGGCCCGCCATCAGGGGTATGCCTTCCAATGGTTCGCGCTGAGCGCGCTCGTCGCAGGTCTTTATGTCTGGTTCCAACTCTTCCGCCCCTGGCAGCAGCGTCGTCGGCGTGCCGGCTGACCCGGTCAGCTTCACCGTGCACTCGATGCCGGACCCCCGTGCGGCGGCATCGGACGCCTCGCAGCAGCGCCGCACGGCCCTGGGCCGGCTCAAGATGCTGATGGTGCTGCTGGTGTGCGCGTCGCCGGTGATCGCCTCGTACTTCACGTACTTCGTGATCCGCCCGCAGGGTCGCACGAACTACAGCACACTGATCCAGCCGGTTCGGGAGCTGCCCGCCGCGCTGCCGTTGGCGAACCTCGAGGGCCAGCCGGTGCCTGCCACGTCGTTGAAGGGGCAGTGGCTGCTGGTGGTGGTGGGTGACGCGGCGTGCAGCGAGGCCTGCGAGAAACGCTTGTTCCTGCAGCGTCAGCTGCGCGAGATGATGGGCCGCGAGCGAGAGCGCATCGACAAGCTGTTCATCGTCGACGACGTTGCGGCGCTGCGGCCCGAGCTTCGGGAGGCGCTGGCCGCGACGCCCCCGGCCACCGTGCTGCGCGCGCCGCGCGATGCGCTGGCGCAGTGGCTCGCACCGGAGGCGGGCCAGCCGCTGGAAGCGCACCTGTACATCGTCGATCCGATGGGCAACTGGATGATGCGTGCGCCGGCCGATCCGGACCCGGCCAAGCTCAAGAAGGATCTCGAGCGGCTGCTGCGGGGCTCGTCGAGCTGGGATCAACCGGGGCGCTGAGCCATGACGCTGGTCGATTGGTCACCCATGCTGCACCTGGCCGTGCTGGGCCTGGTGCTGGCTGCCGCGCCGCTGGCGTGGATTCGGGCCCGCCACCGTGGCGCGTCGCCCGCCCAGCGGCTGCGGGCGCTGACGCTGCTGACGCTCTTCTTCACCTTCGACCTCATCGTCATCGGTGCCACGACGCGGCTCACCGACTCGGGCCTGGGCTGCCCGGACTGGCCCGGCTGCTACGGCAGCGCCAGCCCGCTGGGCGCGCGCGAGGAGATCCACGCGGCGCAGACCGCCATGCCGACAGGCCCGGTGACGCACGGCAAGGCCTGGATGGAGATGGTCCACCGCTACGTGGCGATGGGGGTCGGCGTCCTGATCATCGTCATCGCTGCCGGCAGCTGGCGGGATCGCCGCCGGCGCGCCGGGCATGCACCGTCGCCCTGGTGGGCCACCACGACGCTGGTCGCCGTGTGCCTGCAGGGCGCCTTCGGGGCGCTGACCGTGACGATGAAGCTGTACCCGGCCATCGTGACGCTGCACCTGCTGTTCGGGCTCGGTCTGCTCGCTCTACTGGCGGTACAGGCGGAGGCCTTCGATCCCCGCCCCCTCCGGCTGTCGCGTGCCCTGCAGGCCGGCGTGGTCGCCGTGGCGCTGCTCAGCGTGCTGCAGATCGCGCTCGGCGGCTGGGTCAGCACGAACTACGCGGTGCTGGCCTGCCGCGATTTCCCCACCTGCCAAGGCAGCTGGTGGCCGGAGATGGATTTCGAACATGCCTTCACGCTGCGCCGGGAGCTGGGGCAGACGGCGTCAGGGGCCTACCTGCCGTTCGCCGCCTTGACGGCGATCCACATGGCGCACCGGCTGATGGCGGTGGTGGTCCTGCTGGCGCTCGGGCTGCTCGCCTGGCGCCTGCATGCCCATGCCGACAGGTCGGCGCGCCGGATGGCGCTCGGCCTGTTGGCGATCATGGCCTGGCAATTCACCACCGGCCTGTCCAACATCGTGCTGGGCTGGCCCATCGTCGCCGCTGTGTGCCATACGGCAGGCGCTGCGGCGCTGGTGTTGCTGCTGGCCCGCCTGATGGCCCGTTCGCTGCAGGCCCTGCCGCTGGCCGATCCTTCCGCCGATGCGCGCGCCATCCGCGCGCCGGCCTGAGCGCCTTCCTACAATCGTGTCCCTCATGACCGCCTCCTCGCCTGCTGCTCCGAGCTCCGCTCCCGGCCGCCCGACCGGTCCGCTCGCCTCTCCGGCGCAGCCGGCCTCCCGCGTGCGGCAGTTCTATGCGCTGACCAAGCCGCGCGTGGTGCAGCTCATCGTCTTCTGCGCCGTGATCGGCATGCTGCTGGCGGTGCCGGGCATGCCCCCGCTGGTGGTCGTGCTGCCCGCGGCCGTCGGCATCTGGCTCGTCGCCGCGGCCGCGGCGGCGTTCAACTGCGTCGTCGAGCAGCAGATCGACGCGAAGATGGCCCGCACCGCCTGGCGGCCCACCGCCAAGGGCGAACTGACAAACGTCCAGACGCTGCTGTTCTCGGCCACGCTCTGCGCCGCCGGGTGCGCGATGCTGTACCTGCTGGTGAATCCGCTGACGATGTGGCTGACGCTGGCGACCTTCGTCGGCTACGCCGTGATCTACACGGTCGTGCTCAAGCCGATGACGCCGCAGAACATCGTGATCGGCGGCGCTTCGGGCGCGATGCCCCCGTTGCTCGGATGGGCGGCGATGCGCGGCGAAGTCGGCGCCGAGGCGTGGCTGCTCGTGCTGATCATCTTCCTGTGGACGCCGCCGCACTTCTGGGCGCTGGCGCTGTACCGCGTCGAAGACTACGCACGGGCGGGGCTGCCGATGCTGCCGGTGACCCACGGCGCCGAATTCACGCGCCTGCAGGTGCTGCTGTACACGCTGGTACTGTTCCCCGCCACGCTGCTGCCCTACCTCTACGGCATGAGCGGCCTGATCTACCTGGCGGCGGCCTCGGCGCTGGGCGTGGCTTTCATCGCCTATGGCTTCCGACTCTGGCGCTCTTACAGCGATGCGCTGGCGCGCCGTACCTTCCGTTTTTCCATCCTGCACCTGGCGCTGCTGTTTGCTGCGCTGCTGCTGGACCACTACCTTGGCCCATGGCTCTCCATCTGACCCTTTCACGACGTGCGTGCCTCGCCGCCGGCGTCTCCGCCTTGCTGGCGCTGGCGGGCTGCGACAAGCTGTCGCCGACGCCGAAAACCGCGTTCAGCGGCGTCGACATCACCGGCGCGGAGTACGCGCAGAAGCTCGCGCTGCCCGACCCGGACGGCAAGCTGCGCACGCTCGACGAATTCAAGGGCAAGGTCGTGGTCGTGTTCTTCGGTTTCACCCAGTGCCCGGACGTGTGCCCGACCACGATGGCCGAGCTGGCCGAGGTGAAGCGCTCGCTGGGGGCTGACGGTGACAAGGTGCAGGGTGTGTTCGTCAGCGTGGATCCGGAACGTGACACGCCCGAGCTGCTGAAGGCCTACGTCACGAACTTCGATCCCAGCTTCGTCGCGCTGCGCGGCACGCCGGAAGAGACGAAGGCCGTCGCCCGGGAATTCAAGGTCTTCTACAGCAAGGTCCCGGGCAAGACCGAAGGCAGCTACACCGTCGACCACACGGCGGGTTCGTACCTCTTCGATCCGCAGGGCAAGGTGAGGTTGTTCACCCGCTACGGCAGCGGTGCGCAGTCGCTGGCTTCCGACATCAAGGCGCTGATCGCCGGCGCATGATGAAAAACGGCCCCCGCAGGGGCCGTCAGGCAACGAGGAACGAGCAGGCTCAGCCGGCGATCGGTTCCAGCGCCTTGCGCATCTTCTTCATGGCTGCGACTTCGATCTGCCGGATCCGCTCGGCACTCACGCCGTATTCGGCCGCCAGCTCGTGCAACGTCATGCCGCCGGTGGTGTCGTCGTTCACCTTCAGCCAGCGTTCCTCAACGATGCGGCGGCTGCGGGCATCGAGCGCATCGAGCGCACGCACGATGCCGTCGCCGGACAGCGCATCGCGGCGCCGGCTCTCGAGCACCCGCGTCGGCTCCTGGCTGTCATCGGCCAGGTAGGCGATCGGCGCGTAGCTCTCCTCGCCGTCGTCGTTCTGCGGCTCGAGTGCCACATCGCCACCCGACAGCCGGGTTTCCATTTCCAGCACTTCTTCGGGCTTGACGTTCAGCGCTTCTGCCACCGACGCCACCTCGGCGCTGGTGAGCGTGCTGCGGTGGGTCTGGCCTTCGGCGGCATCACCCTTCAGGCCCTGCTTCATGGAGCGCAGGTTGAAGAACAGCTTGCGCTGGGCCTTGGTTGTCGCCACCTTCACCATGCGCCAGTTCTTCAGGATGTACTCGTGGATCTCGGCCTTGATCCAGTGCATGGCGTAGCTAACCAGCCGTACGCCCTGATCGGGATCGAAGCGCTTGACGGCCTTCATCAGCCCCACATTGCCTTCCTGGATCAGGTCGCTCTGCGGCAGGCCATAGCCCAGGTACTGCCGCGACAGCGACACCACCAGGCGCAGGTGCGACATCACCAGGCGTCCGGCGCTCTCGAGGTCGCCGTTGTCGCGCAGGTTGCGCGCGAAGCGGCTTTCTTCCTCCTGCGTCAGCAGGGGGATGCGGTTCACCGCCGAGATGTAGGCGTCGAGGTTGCCGATAGGCGGCACCAGCGCCCAGGGGTCACGCACGGCGATCGCGGAGGCATTGGTCATGTTCATGGTGTTTCGAGGGGAGGATCCCCAGAAGGTTCCAGGCATATTAGCACTCGACATCGAAGAGTGCTGACGGGACCATCTATCGCAACAATAGCCTCGGATGAAATCAGCCAAGTAGACGCCGATGCTGATAGCAACTACTCACATTCAAGCCAAACCCGCTCAACCGAAGCGGGTTTCCAGGGCCTCCAATTGCTCGTCCAGCACCGCCAGGATTTCCGCGACGTTCACGGGCTTGGTCAGGTACTGCGCGGCGCCGGCGACCAGCGCTTCCTGGATGCGGGCCGTCGTCGCGTCGGCCGACACCACGACCACCGGGATGTCCGCCGTGTCGGGGTCGGCCTTCAGGTGGTGCAGCAGCTCCAGCCCGTCGATGTCGGGCAGGTGCATGTCGAGCAGCACCAGGCTCGGACGCTCGATGCGGATGGCGGCGAGGCCGTCCAGGCCGGTGCTGGAGATCTCGAGCTGGATCTGCGGCCGCTGCGCGAGGATGCCGCGCATCACCTCCGCATTGGTCTCGTTGTCCTCGACGTAGTGGACGATGCGCCGCCGGTAGAACGCCTGCGTGGGCAGATCGCCTTCCGCGAGCGAGCGCGGCAGGCCGCCGTCGCGCGCCCTCGGCAGCTGCAGCACGAAGGTGGAGCCCACACCCTCGACGCTGCGGGCCCGCAGCGTGCCGCCCATCAGCTCGGCGAGCCGCTGGCTGATCACCAGGCCGATGCCGGTGCCTTCCTCGCCCGAGGCCTCCCGGCCCAGCCGGTTGAACGGCTGGAACAATTCCGCGAGCTGCTGCTCGTTCATGCCGAGGCCGGTGTCGCTGACCTCGACCTGGACCGTTTGCGCATCGTGCAGCCGCGTCGTGAGGGTGACGCGGCCGCCGTGCTCGTTGTACTTGATCGCGTTCGACAGCAGGTTGGTCATGATCTGCTTGACACGCGTCAGGTCGCCGGTGACCACACGCGCCTGCGGATCGAGCTGTTCGTGGACCACGATGCCCTTGCGCTGCGCGGTGTGCTCGAGCAGCGAACGGGTCGCACGCAGCAGCTCCGGCACGTCGAGCGTTTCGGTCTGCAGCTTCAGCGTGCCGGACTCGATGCGCGACAGGTCGAGCGTGTCGTTGATCATGTGCAGCAAGTGCCAGCCCGCATGCTGGATCTGCGCGGTCCATTCGGTCTGGTGCGCGGCGAGCGGCTGCTGGCGGTCCAGCTCGAGCAGTTGCGCAAAGCCGAGCATCGCGTTCAGCGGCGTGCGCAGCTCGTGGCTCATCCGGGAGAGGAAGTCGCTCTTCGCGCGGTTGGCCGCCTCGGCGCTCTCGCGTGCGCGTTCCGCCTCCTGCAGCCGCAGGTGCTCGGTGATGTCCTCGACCACCCCCACCAGTCGGTGCGGCAGGCCGGCGGCATCGCGCAGCACGGTGATCACCACCGACACCCACACCGTGCGGCCGTCGCGCGTCACGTAGCGCTTCTGCCGCCGCACCATCGGCATCTCGCCCCGCACCAGCCGCTGGTTCAGCTCGACGTCGAACGCGCGGTCGTCCTGGTGCGTCAGCAGCATCGCGTCCATGGACTGCAGTTCCTCGGCGCTGTAGCCCGTCATCTCGCGCAGCCGGGGGTTGGACTCGCGGATGCTGCCCTCCAGGTCGGTGTAGATGACGCCGATCGGGACGTGATCGAGCATGTTGCGGAAGCGCTGCTCGCTCTCCCGCAGCGCCGCTTCGGTGCGCTTGCGCTCGCCCACCTCGCGCAGCAGGTCGGCCGTGCGCTCCGTCACCGCCATCTCGATGCGGCGCGCCCGGCCGGTCACCGTCAGCAGCAGCGCGCCCACCATCGCGGTGGCCAGCAGGCCCACGACGGAGAACGGCCAGGCATTGCCCAGCCCGCTGCTGCCAGCGGCGCTGCCGTCCTGCGGGCGCACCCGGATCTCCCATTGCCGGCCGGCGAATTCGACCGGATGCACGTGCACATGCATGCGCTTGCGCTGCCGGCCGTGCTCGCAGCCCTCGTCGCCCGCCAGCCGCACCATCGGTGCCTGCGGGGATGTGTCCACGATGCACAGCGCCATCGGCGCGGCCAGCGTTGCCGCCACGGCGCGCACGTGGTCCTCCAGCCGGAGCGTCACGAACGCCACGCCCCGCGCGGCCTGCGCACGCTGGGCGTCGGTGGCGGGTGCCCCGTCGTAGATCGCCTGGTACACGACGAGGCCGACGCCGCCCTGGGTCAGCAGGAAGCCGGGGCTGGCGGCCGGCTGGCCGCTGCGCATCGCTTCATGGATGGCGTCGCGCGCCGGGGCGACCGACAGCGCGTTGGCGCCGACGGCGCGCCGGTTGCGCTCCAGCGGCTCGATGTAGCGGATCGCCACCACGTCCGGCTGGCTGGCAGCGTCGGCGACGCCGCCGTCGGACCGGTCGAAGATACGGAAGTCAGGCTGGCCCTCGGCGCGCACCCGGGCTTCGAAGGATGCGATCTCGTGGCGCGACAGCCGCTCGCTCCAGCCGATCGCCTGCAGGCCGAGCGACGGCGCCAGCCAGGCGGAGGTGGCCCGCTGGAATTCCGCCGCCGACACCGCTTCCGACGCGACGAAGATGCCGTTGACCGCTTCGAGCGCCCGCAGCGGCTCGCGCAGCCGCGCGATCATCGCGCTGGAAGCGCTGGCCGCCTCCCGCTCGAACGCGGCCCGCTCGCGGTCTTCGTCGAACTGCGCCATCTGCCGGATGCCCAGGGCCATCAGCAAGGTCACGACCAGCAGCGGCAAGCCGACGGTCAGGCGCCGCGGGGCCCAGTCGGTGCGGGGGCGGCCGATCAAGGTCAGCGCGATCGGCGCGCCGATCATCGTGCCGAGCGTGTCGCCGGCCATCCAGGTCCACCACGTGACCAGCCGCGCGCCCGCTGGCAGGTAGCCCGCCGCGCTCATCGACGCCACGGCCACCGTCGCGCTGATCTGGCAGCCGACCACCGCCCCCAGGAGGTAGAAGCGCAGCAGGTCGCGGGGCTCGGTCAGCACCACGGGCTGGCTGACGCAGCGGCGCACCAGCCATGCGCCCACCATCGCCTGCAGCATCGCTCCGATCCCTGACAGGGCGGGCACGAGCATGGCCGCCGGCTCGGCATGGGCCCGGTAGGGGCCGAAGAGGTAGTTGATGGCCGTCGAACCGATGGCCACCGCGATGGCCGCCGGGACGCCCCAGGCCAGGACGGCGACCAGGGCGATGCCCGCGGCCGGATAGAGCGGCGAGGCGAGGCTGGGCGGAATCGCCACCAGCATGCCCAGCATGCCCGCCGCCACGTAGGCGGCCAGCGTGGTGGCGCCGTGCCGCCAGCGTGTCGCGGCCGTGGGAGGCTCCGATTCGAAGGGTGCGTGGCCGGTGTCGGCGGGGCGCAAGGGAGGGATCGGCGAAGGGATGCCGTCGTCGGCCTGGGACTGCGCCGCGGACATGGCCCGGCGTCGGCTAGACGTTGAACAGGAAATTCATCACGTCGCCGTCCTTGACCACGTATTCCTTGCCCTCCGCGCGCATCTTCCCCGCATCCTTGGCACCCTGCTCGCCCTTGAAGGCGACGAAGTCGTCGAAGGCGATGGTCTGGGCGCGGATGAAGCCGCGCTCGAAGTCGGTGTGGATCACGCCGGCGGCCTGGGGCGCGGTGTCGCCGATGTGGATCGTCCAGGCGCGAACTTCCTTCACGCCGGCGGTGAAGTAGGTCTGCAGGCCAAGCAGCTTGAAGGCGGCGCGGATCAGGCGGTTCAGGCCGGGCTCGTCCTGGCCCATCTCGGCGAGGAAGAGGGCGCGGTCCTCGTCGGCCATGTCGGCCAGCTCCGCCTCGGTCTTGGCGCAGATGGCCACCACCGGCGCCTTCTGCGCGTCGGCGTAGGCCTTCAGGCGGTCGAGCAGCGGGTTGTTCTCGAAGCCGCTCTCCGACACGTTGCCGACGAACATCGCCGGCTTGGCGGTGATCAGGCACAGGGGCTTCAGGATGGCGAGTTCTTCCTTGCTGAAGTCGATGCTGCGCACGGGCTGGGCCTGGTCGAGCGCGGCCTGGCACTTTTGCAGCACGGCCACCAGCTTGGCGGCTTCCTTGTCGTTGCCCGACTTGGCGGCCTTGATCGAGCGCTGCAGCGTCTTCTCCACCGTGCCGAGGTCGGCCAGGCACAGTTCGGTCTGGATGACCTCGATGTCGGCGATCGGGTCGACCTTGCCCGCCACGTGGATGACGTTCTCGTCCTCGAAGCAGCGCACCACGTTGACGATGGCGTCCGTCTCACGGATGTGCGACAGGAACTGGTTGCCCAGGCCTTCACCCTTGCTGGCGCCGGCCACCAGGCCCGCGATGTCGACGAACTCGACGATCGCCGGCACCACGCGCTCGGGCTTCACGATGTCCGACAGCGCCTGCAGGCGCGGGTCGGGCAGCTCCACGATGCCCACGTTGGGCTCGATCGTGCAGAAGGGGTAGTTCTCCGCGGCGATGCCCGCCTTGGTGAGGGCGTTGAACAGGGTGGACTTGCCGACGTTGGGCAGGCCGACGATGCCGCACTTGAGGCTCATAGGGAGGTTCCAGACAAACGAGGCGGGAGTTTAAGTGTTGCCGGATACTGCCCGGACCTCCTGCGGCTTCAAGGATCGCGATGAACGGCATCACCCTGCTCTCGGCACACACCAAGGACCTCGGCGGCGGATTCCACGTGCGCCGCTCGCTGCCCTCGCTGCCCAAGCCGGCCGTCGGGCCCTTCGTCTTCTTCGACCACTTCGGCCCGGTGGACGCCAGCGACGTGCACGACGTGCGGCCCCACCCGCACATCGGCCTGGCCACGGTGACCTACCTGTTCCAGGGCGCGATGATGCACCGCGACTCGATCGGCGCGGTGCAGCGCATCGAGCCGGGCGCCGTCAACCTGATGGTGGCAGGCAGCGGCGTGGTGCATTCGGAGCGCATGCCCGACGACCTGCGGGGCCGCGTCGACGTGCGCCACGGCCTGCAGCTGTGGCTGGCGCTGCCCGAAGCCGACGAGGAGATCGATGCCTGCTTCTCCCATACCGCGGCCGAGGCGATCCCGCAGGTCGACCTGGGGGGCGGCGTCACCGCCCGCGTGCTGATGGGGCGTGCGTTCGGCGTGGCATCGCCGGTTCCGCAGCGCTCCGAAACGCTGTACGTCGACCTGGCGTTCGCCCCCGGCGCGGCACTGGCGCTGCCGGCGCTCGCGCCCGAACAGGCGCTCTATGCCGTCGACCAGGCCTTCGTGCTCGACGGCGAGCCGGTGCCTGCGCAGACCATGGCGGTGCTGCCCGCGGGCGCCGGCGCGCGGCTGCAGGCGCCGGTGGGCGCACGGATCGCCGTGGTCGGGGGTGCACCGCTGGGCCATCGCTTCATGTGGTGGAACTTCGTCTCCAGCCGCAAGGAGCGCATCGTCCAGGCGGCCGACGACTGGGCGGCGCAGCGCTTCGCCCAGGTGCCGGGCGAAACGGAATTCATCCCGCTGCCGGACAAGCGTCCGGCCTGAGCGCTGGCTCAGAACGCGATGGTCGCCTCGCCCCGCGCGCCCACGCGCAGCACATGGTCGATGCCGGAGACGATCACCGCGTTCATGCCGAAGGTGAGGGCGCCGCCCAGCCGCGGGTCGGCACGGTAGCCGGCCAGCGTGTCGCCGATGGCGTGGCCGGTCTGGGCCGTCGCGGGGTCGACGTCGGGGATGCTGCAGCGTGAGCACGGCTTCACCATCTTCAGCGTCACCGGGCCCTGGGGCGATTCGAGCACCAGCTCGTCGATGAAGTCCTCGCCGTGCGGTTCGCCGAGCCCGTCGAGCACGAGGTTGGGCCGGAAGCGCTCCATCGTCGCCGCCGGCGCGCCGGCCGCCGCCAGGCGGCGGTTCAGCTCGGCCAGCGACGCAGTGGACGCGACCAGCAGCGGAAAGCCGTCGGCAAACGCCGTCTGCGCCTGCATGTCGCCCGTCCAGCGCGTGTCGCAGAGGCGGCGCTCGTCGGGGTCGAAGCGCACCAGCCGCGCCGGGCGGCCCAGGTAGTCGCTGAACCACTGCGCCGCCACGGCACCCATGTCGTAGGCGCGCACCTCGTCGCCCCACACCCTGGCGCGGCAAGGCGCCTCGACGCCGTCCAGCGACAGGTGCAGGGCCAGCATGCCGGGGGCCCGCAGCACCATGTCGTCGGTGCGCAGCGTCGGGCGCACGAGCTGCATGCGCGGCAGCTCGCGCTGGGTGAGGAATTCGCCGTGCTCGTCCACCACCATCCAGGCCCGGTCGAGTTGAAGGCCGGTCTCGATGAGCAACCCCTCCTGCACCGACAGCCCGGCGCACGACTTGATCGGGTGGATGTGCAGCGAATGCAGCGATACGGAATAGTCGCTCACGGTGGGGGAGGGGTGGTGGGAGGAGCGCGCATTCTGCACCTGCCGCCTGCTCCCTCCGGCGGGCGAGCCCGCGTGGGCGAGGCAGCCCGCGGGGCGCTACCTACAATGTCCTGCATGAATGCCTCGAACCCCGATCGCCAGGTCGATGTCTGCGTCCGCGGCGCCGGTGCCGTGGGCGGCAGCCTGGCGCTGGCGCTGTCGCGTCAGGGGTTGCGGGTGGTACTGCAGCAGGGGCCGGCGCACGGCCACGGGCCCGATGTGCGCGCCTATGCGCTGAACGCGGCCTCCGTGTCGCTGCTGCGCTCGCTCCGGGTGTGGGACGCCCTGCCAGCCGACGCGGTGACGCCGGTGCACGACATGAAGGTCGAGGGCGATGCGGCGCCGGGCGCGCTGTCGTTCTCGGCCTGGGAGCAGTCGGTCGAGGCGCTGGCCTGGATCGTCGACGCCGCGGCGCTGGAGGAGGCGCTCGACGCCGCGCTGCGCTTCGCGCCCCATGTCCGGCGCGTCGGCCTGGACCAGCCGGTGGATGCACCGCTGACCGCGCTCTGCGAGGGCAAGCATTCGGCCACGCGGCAGCGCCTGGGCATCGATTTCGACCTGCACTGGTACGGCCAGCGCGCGATCGCCGCCCGGCTGGTCGCCGATCGGCCGCACCACGGCACGGCACGGCAGTGGTTCCGCTCGCCGGACATCCTCGCGCTGCTGCCGTTCGAGCGGCCGCAGGCCGGCGCGTCCTACGGCCTCGTGTGGTCGCTGCCCGAGGCGCGCGCCGCCGAGATGATGGCGTTCGACGCCGCGGCCTTCGAGCAGGCGCTCAACGAGGCCACCGGCGGCGCCGCCGGCCGGCTGGTGCTGGGCAGCGACCGCGCCGCCTGGCCGCTCGGCCTCGGCCGCGCCAGCCGCTTCAGCGGACCCGGCTGGGTGCTGCTCGGCGACAGCGCGCATGTCGTGCACCCGCTGGCCGGCCAGGGGCTGAACCTGGGCCTCGCCGACGTGCAGGCGCTGGTCGAAACGCTGTCTTCGCGCGAACCGTGGCGCGGCCTGGGCGACGAGCGCCTGCTGGCCCGCTATGCGCGCAGGCGCCTGGGGCCCACCACCGCGATGGCCACGGTCACCGACGGCCTGCTGCACCTCTTCGCCCCGCCGACGCCCTGGCTGCGGGAACTTCGCAACCGCGGCCTGAGTCTGGTCGATCACCTGCCGGGCGCCAAGCGCTGGCTTGCCGGGCGCGCGCTCGGCCTTTGAAGGACACCCCATGATGAACCGCTCGCTCCTTGCCGCCGCGCTGATCGCCGCGGCCCTTCCGCTGGCTGCGCAGGAAGACGTGATCCGCAAGAACCTCGCGGAGCGCCTGCCGCAGATGCCGAAGATCGACGAAGTCACCAAGACCACGATCCCCGGCCTCTACGAGGTGCGCATGGGCACCGAGGTGCTGTACGCCGACGAATCGGGCAACCACGTCATCCAGGGCTCGATCTTCGACACCCGCAGCAAGACGAACCTCACCGACCAGCGCATCCAGAAGCTCACCGCGATCGACTTCGCCTCGCTGCCGCTGAAGGACGCGATGGTGCAGAAGCAGGGCACCGGTGCGCGCAAGCTCGCGGTGTTCGCCGACCCGAACTGCGGCTACTGCAAGCGCTTCGAGCGCGACCTCGCCACCGTCAAGGACGTGACGATCTACACCTTCCTGTACCCCATCCTCGGCGCGGATTCCGACGCCAAGGCCAAGGCCATCTGGTGCAGCAAGGATGCGCAGAAGACCTGGCGTGCCTGGATGATCGACGGCACCAGCGTCCCCAAGCAGATGGGCCAGTGCGACGCCGCCGCGATCACGCGCAACGTGGCCTTCGGCCAGAAGCACAAGCTCAACGGCACGCCGGCGCTGGTGTTCCAGGACGGGCGCCGCCTGCCGGGCGCGATTCCCGCCGCCGAGATCGAACGCCAGCTGGCCGAGGCCACCGCGCCGAAGTCCTGAGGGCCCGAGGCCCTTCGCGCGCGGTCACAATGCGCGCGCATGTCCCGGATGTCCACCGTTCCGATTCCGTCGCCCCAGGCACTGCGCCTGGGGTATGCCGGCCTGGTCCCCTTCGTGGCCGGCGCGCTGCTCGTCTGGATCGTCCTGCCCGACGCCCATCCCTACGCGACGATGGCGCTGTCGGGCTATGCCGCGGTGATCGTCTCCTTCCTCGGCGGCATCCACTGGGGCGTCTGTTTCCGCGACGGCGCGCCGGCCTCGTTCGGCTGGGGCGTGGTGCCGCCGCTCGTCGCCTGGATCGCCGTGCTGATGCCGCCCTACGCGGGCCTGGTCGTGCATGGTGCGATGCTGGCCGCCTGCTACCTCGTCGACCGCCGGATGTACCCGCGCCACGGCCTCGCCGCCTGGCTGACCCTGCGCTTCCGGCTGAGCGCCGTCGCGTCGCTCAGCTGCTTCGTGGGCGCCGCGGGCGCCTGAACCCCCTGCCGCCAGACTGCCCGACCCCAACGATGATCCGTTACCGCATCGACATCGCCGACGTCCACGCCCACCTGTACCGCGTCACGCTGACGGTGCCGCAGCCCTCGTCGCCGCTCAAACTGTCGCTGCCGGTGTGGATCCCCGGCAGCTACATGGTGCGGGAGTTCGGGCGGCACCTGTCGCACCTCGAGGCGCGCCAGGGGCACACCGCCGTGCCGCTGGAGCAGCTCGACAAGACGACCTGGCTGGCCCGGCCGGCGGGCCGCGGCGCGCTGACCGTCACCTACCTCGTGTACGCGTTCGACACCTCGGTGCGTACCGCCTTCCTCGACGCCTCCCGCGGCTTCTTCAACAACACCAGCCTGTGCCTGCGTGTGGAGGGGCGCGAAGCCGAGCCGCACCGCATCGAACTGGGCAGCCTGCCGCGCGGCTGGCAGGTGGCCACCAGCATGCGCAGCGACGGCCGGCGCGGCCACGTGGCGGCCGACTACGACGAACTGGTCGACCACCCGTTCGAACTGGGCACCTTCTGGCGCGGCGAGTTCAAGGCGGCCGGCGCGACGCACGAGTTCGTCGTGGCCGGCGCCTGGCCCGGCTTCGACGGTGAACGGCTGCTGGCCGACACGCGGCGCCTCTGCGAGGCGCAGATCGCGTTCTGGCACGGTGCGCGCGGCAAGCCGCCGTACGAGCGCTACGTCTTCATGCTCAACGCCGTCGACGACGGCTACGGCGGCCTGGAGCACCGGGCCAGCACCGCGCTGATCGCCGCGCGCCGCGATCTCCCGCGCGTCGGCGCGGCCGCCACCCCCGACGGCTACGTGACCTTGCTGGGGCTGATCAGCCACGAGTTCTTCCACACCTGGAACGTGAAGCGCTTGAAGCCTGCGCCGTTGGCCCGGATCGACTACACCCGCGAGAACTACACCGAGCTGCTGTGGTTCTTCGAGGGCTTCACCTCGTACTACGACGACCTGTTCCTCGTGCGCACCGGCCTGGTCGACGCGGGGCGCTACCTCAAGCTGGTCGGCAAGACCCTCAACGGCGTGCTCGCCGCGCCGGGGCGGCGGGTGCAGAGCGTCGCGCAGTCCAGCTTCGACGCCTGGGTCAAGTACTACCGTGCCGACGAGAACACGCCGAACGCCACCGTCAGCTACTACACCAAGGGCGCGCTGGTCGCGCTGGCGATCGACCTGACGCTGCGCACCGAGGGCCGGGGCACGCTGGACGACGTGATGCGGGCGCTTTGGTCGTCCAGCGGCGGCGGGCCTATCGACGAAGCGGCGATCGCCGGCGCGCTGCAGCAGGTCGGCGGCCGCTCCTACGCGGCCGAACTGGCCGCCTGGGTCCATGGCACGGACGACTTGCCGCTGCAGCCCTTGCTGGAGCAGGCGGCCGTCACCGTGAAGCCAGAGCCGGCCGCCTGGGCGGCTGGCCTGGGCCTGCGGCTGTCGGAAGGCCCGGTGACCGGCGTGCAGGTGCGGCAGGTGATGCGCGGCAGCGTCGCCGAGCGCGCGGGCCTGTCCGCCGGTGACGAACTGCTGGCCGTCGACGGCTGGCGTGTGCGCCGGCTGGACGACGCCCAGCAGTGGGTGCGCGCGGGCGAGCCTTTCGAACTGCTGCTGGTGCGCGACCAGCGCCTGCGCACCGTGCGCGTGGCGCCCGAGGCTGGCTCGGCCGGCGCGTTGTCGCTCGCACCGGCCGACAAGCCCGGCAAGTCCGCTGCGGCGCTGCGCCGCGCATGGCTGGGCCACTGACCTCCCGGCGGCGCCGCGCGGCGGCGCTGGCGGTCGTGCTGGCGGTGGTGGGGGTGCACCTGTGGCTGAGCTCGCGCGTGGCCGAGGTGGTTGGCGCCATGCACCGCGGCGCGCCGCCTGCGATGCAGCGGATGGACGTGGCTTTTGTGCGCGAGCTCGCCCCGGCCGCCCCGCCGCCGCCGCCCGCGCGGACCGCCGCAGCGCCCGCCGCCCCGCGGCGCCCGGCCACGCCGCGTCCTCCGGTGCCGCCGGCCTCCGCGGCCAGCGCGCCCGCCGCCGCGGCCGCGGCGGCTTCGGAGGTTCCGCAGGAGCCGCCCGTCGAAGCCACCACCGAGACCGAGACCGTGGCCGAGGCCGCCGGCACGGCCGCCTCCGAGCCCGCGGCGGCGGAGCCCGCCGCGTCGTCGGCCCTGGCGGCCGCCTCGGCGCCCGTGCCGGCGGCCTCGCAGGCGCAGGCGGGCTTCGAATGGCCGCCGTCGACACGGCTCGACTACGTGCTCACGGGCAACTACCGGGGCGAGGTGCACGGCCATGCGCGGGTGCAGTGGATCCGCGTCGGCACGCGCTACCAGGTGCATGTGGACATCGTGGTCGGGCCGGGTTTCGCGCCGCTCGTGTCGCGCCGCATGACGAGCGAGGGCGAGATCACCGCCCAGGGCCTCGAGCCCCGGCGCTACGAGGAAGAGACGACCTCGTTGTTCGGCCAGCCGCGGCGCCGCGCGGTGCGCTTCGATCCCGAGCGGATCGTGCTGGACAGGGGCAGCTCCGAACCGTGGCCCGGCGTGCAGGACACCGCCAGCCAGTTCGTGCAACTGACCTGGCTCTTCACCACGCAGCCGGAGCTGCTCCGGGTGGGCCGGACGCTGGACTTCCCGCTCGCCCTGCCGCGCCGCGTCGACCGATGGCGCTACGACGTGGTGGCCGAGGAGACGCTCTACACGCGCATCGGCGAGGTGCAGGCGTTCCACGTCAAGCCGCAGCGGGAGTCCAGCCGGCCGGGGGAATTGACCGCCGAACTGTGGTTCGCCCCGTCGTTCCAGTACCTGCCGGTGCGTGTGCTGATCCGGCACGAAGGCGATACCTATGTCGACCTGATGGTGCAGTCGCCGCCGCTGCAGGGTGAGTGACCGCGGCGGCGCCGGCATCCCCCTATAGTGGCCGCACGTGCATTCTCAGGAACCGCGATGGCCTACGACAACATCCTCACCGAACTGCGCGGCGACGGGCCGCTGAAGACGGCGCTCATCACGCTGCACCGGCCCAAGCAGCTCAATGCGCTCAACGATGGCTTGATGGACGACCTGGGCCATGCCCTGCTGGCCTTCGACGCCGACCCCGGCGTGGGCTGCATCGTCGTCACCGGCAGCGAAAAGGCCTTCGCCGCCGGCGCCGACATCGCCGCGATGGCGAAGTACGGTTTCCAGGACACCTACGGCGGCAACTTCATCACCCGCAACTGGGAGACCATCCGCTCGGTGCGCAAGCCCGTCATCGCGGCCGTGGCCGGCTTCGCGCTGGGCGGCGGCTGTGAGCTGGCGATGATGTGCGATTTCATCATTGCGGCCGATTCCGCCAAGTTCGGCCAGCCGGAAATCAAGATCGGCATCATGCCCGGCGCAGGAGGGACCCAGCGGCTGCCGCGGGCGGTGGGCAAGAGCAAGGCGATGGACATGATCCTCACCGCCCGCATGATGGACGCGGCGGAGGCGGAGCGGTCGGGGCTGGTGTCGCGCGTCGTGCCGGCCGACAGGCTGATCGACGAGGCCTTGGCCGCCGCTGCGGTGATCTGCAGCTACGGCATGCCCAGCGTGATGATGGCCAAGGAGTGCGTGAACCGGGCCTTCGAAGGCACGCTGTCGGACGGCGTCGCGTACGAGCGGCGCCTGTTCCACGCGATGTTCGCCACCGAGGACCAGAAGGAAGGCATGGACGCCTTCCTGACGAAGCGCGCGCCGGTGTTCAGGCACCGGTGACGCGGCGCGGCGCTCAGGCCGGCAGGGCCTCGGCGCGCTGCCAGAGCTCGGCCACCTGGCGCGCCCAGGCCTGGTAGTGCGCATCGGCCGGGGCGTAGTAGGGCACTCCGCGCTCGACGACCTGGTGCACACGCTGCACCAGCGCACGTTCGCCGCGCCGGCTGTCGACCATCTTCTCGAGCTCGTGCAGCAGGTGCTGGCGCGCCATGGGGGACTGGGCGGCGGTCAGTCGTTCAAAGACGGGGTGGGTGGAGGCTTGCATGGTGTTCGGGCATGTCGACAACAAGGTCTCCGTATATCGGATGAGCCCGGATCCGGTTGACAGGCGCACCCCTCGCCGAGGCCGCAAAAAGCAGCCTGTTCCGGGGGTAGTTGGCGGCCTGCCCGGCCTCAGGGCTGGACCCAGGTCCCTTGGGACGCCTCGAAGAGGGCCCGCCGGTGGCCATCGGGATGGAGTTCCATCCAGTCGAGCGACTGCACCTGCGCCGTGACGACGGCGAAATGCTCGCGCGTGGCGCGTTCCGGCACAAGCGGCGACAGCGCGCTGCCCGGCGCGGCGCCCGCCAGGTAGTCGGCTGCGGCGGAGGTCAGCCGCACCTGTGCCCAGCGGGAGGTCACGTCCGCGCCGCTGGTCGCCACCTGCATCCGCACGCGCAGCCGCAACTGCCAGCCGAGTTCGCTGGACCACATCACCAGCGTGCCCTTGGGCTGCTGTTCGATCTGGCGCACCTTGCCGGCCCGGGCGTCGCTGTAGAAAACGAGCGATTGCGAGGCGCGGTGCGCCTCGCGCAGCACGATGGTGCGGGCGTCGGCCTCGTCGCCGTTGACGGTGGCCAGCGTCATCAGGCGCCAGGCGTGCTGGCGGTCGGACGCCGCCCGCTCCAGTTCCTGCCAGCAGGCGGCCTCGAGGATGTGCAGGGATTCGATGCGTGAAGTGAACATCCGTCCGTCCGTACTGCGGGCCGGTCGTCGTCGGCGCTTCGCTCAGGCCTCGCGCCGCAGCGCCGGGAACAGGATCACGTCGCGGATGCTGGGCGAATCGGTCAGCAGCATCGCGAGCCGGTCGATGCCGATGCCGCAGCCACCGGTGGGGGGCATGCCGTACTCGAGCGCGCGGATGTAGTCGGCGTCGTAGTACATCGCCTCCTCGTCGCCGGCTTCCTTGTTGGCGGCCTGGGCCTGGAAGCGGGCGGCCTGGTCCTCGGGGTCGTTCAGCTCCGAGAAGCCGTTGGCGACCTCGCGGCCCGTGATGAACAGCTCGAAGCGCTCGGTGACCGAAGGATCGGCATCGGACGCCCGGGCCAGCGGGCTCACCTCGACCGGGTAGTCGATGATGAAGGTGGGCTGCCAGAGCTGGTGCTCGACCGCCGCCTCGAAGAGGCCGAACTGCAGCTCCGGCAGTTTCCAGTGCGCGGGCGCTTCCTCGCCGGCAGCCTTGAGCCGCGCACGCAGCACCTGGGCGTCGCCGGCTTCCGCGTCGCTGAGGCCGGCGTGCGCCACCAGCGACTGGCGCACCGTCAGCCGCGCGAAGGGCTGGTCGAGGTGCACCGGCTTGCCGGCGTAGCTGACGTTGGCCGAGCCGGTGGCGATGCGCGCCGCATGGCGCAGCACCTGCTCGGTGAAGTCCATCAGGTCGTGATGGTTCCAGTACGCCGCATAGAACTCCATCATCGTGAATTCCGGGTTGTGCCGGACGCTGATGCCTTCGTTGCGGAAGCTGCGGTTGATCTCGAACACCCGCTCGAAGCCGCCGACGATCAGCCGCTTCAGGTAGAGCTCGGGCGCGATGCGCAGGAACATCTCCTGGTCGAGCGCGTTGTGGTGCGTGACGAAGGGCTTGGCGTTGGCACCGCCGGGGATGGGGTGCAGCATCGGCGTCTCCACTTCCATGAAGTGGTGCTCCACCATGAAGTGCCGGATCGCCGACAGCGTCTTGCTGCGGGCGGCGAAGCGGGCGCGAGCGTCGTCGTCGGTGATCAGGTCGACGTAGCGCTGGCGGTACTTCTGCTCCTGGTCGGTCATGCCGTGGAACTTGTCCGGCAGCGGCCGCAGGCTCTTGGTGAGCAGGCGCAGCGTCGTCACCTTGACCGACAGCTCGCCGGTCTTGGTGCGGAAGAGCGTGCCCTCGGCGCCGAGGATGTCGCCCAGGTCCCAGTGCTTGAACGCGGCGTAGACGGCTTCTCCGACGTTGTCGCGCGCGATGAAGAGTTGGATGCGGCCGGTGGCGTCCTGCAGCGTGCCGAAGCTGGCCTTGCCCATCACGCGCTTGAGCATCAGGCGGCCGGCCACGCTCACCGCGATGGCCTGCGGCTCCAGCGTCTCGTTCGATTCCTCGCCGTGGCGGCGCTGCAGCTCGGCCGCGTGGTGCCCCGGCTTGAAGTCGTTGGGGAAGGCGACGCCCTCGCGGCGCAGGGCAGCAAGTTTCTCGCGGCGTTCGGCGATCAGCTTGTTGTCGTCGGAGGCGGTCGGCTGGGAGGTGGCTTGATCGTTCATTCGGCTGCGGCGCGCGCGAGGGGGGCCAGATTCTAGGGGCTGACCCTAGGCAAGGCATACTTCCCGGGTTTCTACCGCCCCGTTTGGCAGCGCTTCGAACGGTGGCATCGGCCAACCTTACCGACGCAATCCATGACCATCCTCGTGACAGGCGGTGCCGGCTTCATCGGCAGCAATTTCGTGCTCGACTGGCTGGCGCAGTCCGACGAGCCGGTCGTCAACCTCGATGCGCTGACCTACGCCGGGAACCTCGGCAACCTGAAGTCGCTGGACGGCGACGCGAGACACGTGTTCGTGCAGGGCGACATCTGCGACCGCGACCTCGTCGAGGGCCTGCTGGCCAGGCACCAGCCGAGGGCGGTGGTGCACTTCGCGGCCGAGAGCCACGTGGACCGCAGCATCCACGGCCCCGGCATGTTCATGCGGACCAACATCGACGGCACCTTCGCGCTGCTCGAAGCCTCGCGCTCCTACTGGAGCAAGCTCGAAGGTGACGCCAAGGCGGCCTTCCGTTTCCACCACGTCAGCACCGACGAGGTGTACGGCTCGCTGAAGCCCACCGACCCGCCGTTCGCCGAGACCAACCCCTACGAGCCGAACAGCCCGTATTCGGCCAGCAAGGCGGCCAGCGACCACCTCGTGCGCGCCTGGCACCACACCTACGGGCTGCCGGTCGTCACGACCAACTGCTCCAACAACTACGGCCCGTACCACTTCCCCGAGAAGCTGATCCCGCTGATGATCGTCAACGCACTGGCCGGCAAGCCGCTGCCCGTGTATGGCGATGGCCAGCAGATCCGCGACTGGCTCTACGTCAAGGACCACTGCAGCGGCATCCGCGCGGTGCTGGCCGGCGGCCGGCTCGGCGAAACCTACAACATCGGCGGCTGGAACGAGAAGGCCAACATCGACATCGTCAAGACGGTGTGCGCGCTGCTTGACGAGCTGAAGCCTGACCCGGCCGGCCCCTACAGCCGGTTGATCACCTACGTGACGGACCGCCCCGGCCACGACCGCCGCTACGCGATCGATGCCCGCAAGATCGAGCGCGAACTCGGCTGGCGCCCCGCGGAAACGTTCGACACCGGCATCCGCAAGACGGTGCAGTGGTACCTCGACAACGCCGCGTGGGTGGCCGACGTGCAGAGCGGCGCCTACAAGGACTGGATCGGCACGAACTACGGCGGCCGGACATGAAGATTCTGCTCTTCGGCAAGGGCGGCCAGGTCGGCTGGGAACTGCAGCGCTCGCTGCAGCCGCTCGGCGAGCTGGTCGCGCTGGGTTCCCGCAGCACCACGCTGCACGCCGACTTCGGCCGGCCGGAGGCGCTGGCCGACACCGTGCGGCAGGTGAAGCCCGACGTCATCGTCAATGCCGCGGCCCACACCGCCGTCGACAAGGCCGAGAGCGAGCCGGCGCTGGCCGAGGCGCTCAACGCCACCGGCCCGGCCGTCCTCGCCCGCGAGGCGGCGGCGCTCGGCGCGCTCCTGGTGCACTACGGCACCGACTACGTGTTCGACGGCAGCGGCAGCGCGCCCCGCGACGAAGACGCGCCCACGGCGCCGCTTTCCGTCTACGGCCGCACCAAGCTGCAGGGCGAGCAGGCCATCCGCGCCAGCGGCTGCCCGCACGTCATCCTGCGCACGAGCTGGGTCTACGGCGCGCGCGGCGGCAATTTCGCGCGCACGATGCTGCGCCTGGCCGGCGAACGCGAGAAGCTCACCGTCATCGACGACCAGGTCGGCGCGCCGACCGGTGCCGACCTGCTGGCCGACGTCACCGCGCATGCGATCCGCGCCTGCCGCGCCAACCCGGCGCTGGGCGGCACCTACCACTGCGTGGCTGCCGGCGAGACGAGCTGGCACGGCTACGCCAGCTTCGTGATCGACTGGGCGCGTGCCAACGGCCTGCCGCTGAAGGTGGCGCCCGGCGCCATCGAGCCGGTGCCTACCACCGCGTTCCCGACCCCCGCCCGGCGCCCGCTCAACTCCCGCCTGTCCACCGCCAGGCTGCAGTCGGCCTTCGACCTCGTGATGCCGCCGTGGCAGCAGGGCGTCGAGCGCATGCTGACCGAAGCCTTCCGCTGACCCGATCACCGACTCCAGCCGACTCACCATGACGACATCTCGCAAGGGCATCATCCTCGCCGGCGGCTCGGGCACACGCCTGCACCCGGCCACGCTCGCCATCAGCAAGCAGCTGCTGCCGGTGTTCGACAAGCCGATGGTCTATTACCCGCTCGCCTCGCTGATGCTGGCCGGCATCCGCGACGTGCTGATCATCAGCACCCCGCAGGACACGCCGCGCTTCGAGTCGCTGCTCGGCGACGGCAGCCGCTGGGGCCTGAACCTCAGCTACTGCGTGCAGCCCTCGCCCGACGGCCTGGCGCAGGCGTTCATCCTCGGCAAGCAGCATGTGGGCACCTGCCCGAGCGCGCTGGTGCTGGGCGACAACATCTTCCACGGCCACGACTTCCAGGGCCTGCTGAAGAGCGCGGCCGAACGCGAGACCGGCGCCACCGTGTTCGCGTATCACGTGCACGACCCGGAGCGTTACGGTGTCGTCGCCTTCGACGGTGAGCAGCGCGCCCTCAGCATCGAGGAAAAGCCCAAGCAGCCCAAGAGCAACTACGCCGTCACGGGCCTCTACTTCTACGACGAGCAGGTCTGCGACATCGCCGCCTCGATCAAGCCCAGTCCGCGCGGCGAGTTGGAGATCACCGACCTCAACGCCGTCTACCTGCAGCAGGGCCAGCTCAAGGTCGAGATCATGGGCCGCGGTTATGCCTGGCTCGATACCGGCACGCACGACAGCCTGCTGGAAGCCGGCCAGTTCATCGCGACGCTGGAGAAGCGCCAGGGCCTGAAGGTCGCGTGCCTGGAAGAAATCGCTTATCGCAGCGGCTGGATCGATGCCGCGGCGCTCGAGAAGCTCGCCGCCCCGATGCTGAAGAACGGCTACGGCCAGTACCTGATGAAGGTGCTGCAGGACAAGGTGTTCTGATGAAGCTCATCCCCACCGCACTGCCCGGCGTCGTCGTGATCGAGCCGGCCGTCTTCGGCGACGACCGGGGCTGGTTCATGGAGAGCTACAACGAGCCGCGCTTCCACGCCAGGCTGGCCGAACTCGGGCTGCCGGCGCCGCGGCCCTTCGTGCAGGACAACCATTCCGTCTCCGCCGCGTGGGTGCTGCGCGGCCTGCACTACCAGCGCGCGCCGCATGCGCAGGGCAAGCTGGTGCGCGTGGTCAAGGGCTCGGCGTTCGACGTCGCCATCGACATCCGCCGCGGCTCGCCCACCTTCGGCCAGTGGGTCGGCGAGACGCTGAGCGCCGCCAACCACCGCCAGCTCTGGATTCCCGAGGGCTTCGCGCACGGCTTCGTCGCATTGGAAGACGATACGCACTTCCTCTACAAGACCACTGACGTCTACGCGAAGGACTGCGAAGGCTGCATCGTCTGGAGCGACCCGACGATCGCCATCGACTGGCCGATCCCGGCCGGCGTGAGCCCCCGCCTCGCGCCCAAGGACGCCGCCGCGCCGCTGCTCGGCGACGCCGTCATCGACTGAATCTCCGCCGGTCTCCCATGTCGCCCGCCACCGCCGTCGAGCTGCCGATCACCGACCGCCGCATCCGCTTCGCGCTGGTGGGCTGCGGCCGCATCGCGCGCAACCACGTCGCCGCCTTGGCCGCGCACGGCGAGCGTGCCGAACTGGTGGCGCTGTGCGACAAGCGGCCGGACGCCATCGACGCGCTCGCCGCCCACGCGCCCGCGCTCGGCGGCCTGCCGCGCTTCGGCTCGCTGGCCGCGCTGCTGGCTGGCTGCGATGCCGACGTGATCGTGCTGGCCACGCCCAGCGGGCTGCATTCGCGCCAGGCCATCCAGGCGGCCGAGGCGGGCCGCCATGTGCTCACCGAAAAGCCGATGGCCACCAAGTGGGACGAGGGCATGGCGATGGTGCGCGCCTGCCGCGACGCCGGCGTGAAGCTCTTCGTCGTCAAGCAGAACCGTCTCAATGCCACGCTGCAGTTGCTGAAGCAGGCGATCGACGCCGGCCGCTTCGGCCGCATCGCGATGGTGAACGTCAACGTGTTCTGGACGCGCCCGCAGAGCTACTACGACGAGGCGCCCTGGCGCGGCCGCTGGGACATGGACGGCGGCGCCTTCATGAACCAGGCCAGCCACTACGTCGACATGGTCGACTGGCTGGTCGGCCCGGTCGACAACGTGCACGCCTACACCGCGACGCTGGGCCGCGACATCGAGGCGGAGGACACCGGCGTGATGGGCCTGCGCCTGCGCCGCGGCGGCCTGGCGTCGGTCAACGTCACGATGCTGACGCACGGCCGGAATTTCGAGGGCAGCATCACCGTGCTGGGCGACAAGGGCACCGTGCGCATCGGCGGCGTGGCCGTCAACGAGATCCAGCACTGGGCCTTCGACGACCAGCGGCCGGAGGACGAGGCGGTGAAGGCCGCCAACTACGCGCCGCCCTCGGTCTACGGCCACGGCCACCCGCTGTACTACGCCAACGTGATCGACACGCTGCGCGGCCAGGCCAGCGCCGAGGTCGACGGCTACGAGGGCCTGCGGTCGCTCGAAGTCATCATCGCCGCCTACCGCAGCGCGCGCGACGGCGTGCGCGTGGGCCTGCCGCTGGTGTTCTGATGGCCTGGTGGAAGCACGACAGCGCCGTCGTCGACGACGGCGCGCAGATCGGCGAGGGCACCAAGGTCTGGCACTTCAGCCACGTCTGCGCCGGCGCACGCATCGGCCCGGGCGGCTCGCTCGGCCAGAACGTGTTCGTCGGCAACGACGTGGTGATCGGCGCCAATGCACGCATCCAGAACAACGTGTCGGTGTACGACGCCGTCACGCTGGAAGACGACGTGTTCTGCGGCCCGAGCATGGTGTTCACCAACGTGATGAACCCGCGTGCCGCCGTCTCACGCAAGAGCGAGTACCGCCGCACCCTGGTGAGGCGCGGTGCCACGCTCGGCGCCAACTGCACCATCGTTTGCGGCGGCACGGTGGGGGCCTGGGCGTTCATCGGTGCGGGGGCGGTGGTGACCGGCGACGTGCCGGATTTCGCGCTGATGGTCGGCGTGCCGGCGCGGCGCATCGGCTGGATGAGCCGCCACGGCGAGCGGCTGGCCCTGCCCGCCAGCGGCCACGGCGAAGCCGCCTGCCCGGCGACGGGCGACCGCTACCGCCTGGATGGCGATACGCTCACGGCCTTGTGAGCCTTCTGGCGGCCGGTGCGCCGCCGCCCGCGATGCAATTCACCGACCTCAAGACCCAGTACGCCGCGCTGAAGACGAGCATCGACGCGCGCATCCAGCGCGTGCTCGACCATGGCCAGTACATCATGGGCCCGGAAGTGGCCGAGCTGGAACAGGCGCTGGCCGCCTTCGCCGGCACGCGGCATTGCATCACCGTGGCCAGCGGCACCGAGGCGCTGCTGATCGCGCTGATGGCCGCGGGCGTGAAGGCCGGCGACGAGGTCATCACCACGCCGTTCACCTTCGCCGCCACCGCGGAAACCATCGTGCTGCTGGGCGCGGTGCCGGTGTTCGTCGACATCGAGCCCGACACCTGCAACATCGACGTGTCGCAGGTCGAGGCTGCCGTCACGCCGCGCACCCGCGCCATCATGCCGGTGAGCCTGTATGGACAAGTGCCCGACATGGACGCGCTGAACGCCATCGCCGCGCGCCACGCAGACCTGGCGGTCATCGAGGACGCGGCGCAGAGCTTCGGCGCGCGCTACGGGGCGCGCCGCTCGTGCGCGCTGTCCACCTTCGGCGCGACCAGCTTCTTCCCCAGCAAGCCGCTCGGCTGCTACGGCGACGGCGGTGCGCTGTTCACCGACGACGACGCGCTGGCGCAGGCGGCGCGCGAGATCCGCGTGCATGGCCAGAGCGCCCGCTACACGCATACGCGCGTGGGCGTCGGCGGCCGCATGGACACGCTGCAGTGCGCGGTGGTGCTGGGCAAGCTGGAGCGCTTCGAGTGGGAGCTGCAGCAGCGTGCGCGCATCGGCCAGCGGTACCGCGAGGCCTTGGCCGACGTGCCCGGCCTGGGCCTCACCGCCGTGCGCGCCGACCGCGATTGCGTGTGGGCGCAGTTCACCGTGTTCGTCGAGCAGGGGCGCGACGAGGTGGCCGCGGCGTTGAAGACCGCCGGCATCCCGACCGCCGTGCACTACCCGAAGCCGCTGCACCGGCAGCCGGCCTACGCCGCCTGGGCGCCCGCCGGCGGCTGCCCGCAGGCCGAGCGGGCGGCGGCGCGGGTGCTCAGCCTGCCGATGAGCGCCGATCTTGCCGAGGCCGACCAGGCGCGCGTGGTGGACGCCGTGCGCACCGCCGTCGCGGCGCATCGCTGATCTCTGCCGCCGTGGGCCTGCGCCGCGCGACCTTCACGCTGCTCGCTGGCGGCCTGGCCGCACAGGCCGTGCCGCTGCTGCTGGGTCCGTGGCTGACGCGGCTCTACACCCCGGCCGACTTCGGCACCTACCACCTCTTTGCCGCGGTCGCCGCCAACCTGGCCGTGGTGGCCTGCGCACGCTACGAGTTCGCCTTGCCGGTGGCGCGTGACGACGACGAGGCCGCCGCGCTGCGCGCGCTGGCGCTCTGGCTGCTGGCCGGGAGCACGGCGCTGGCGGCGCTGGGCGGGGCCGCCTGGGCGCTGGCGAGTGGGCAGGGCTGGCCGCTTTGGCTGCCATTGGCTGTGCTGGCGCTCGGGGCGGTGTCGCTCGCCACGCTGGCGGCCACGCGGGCGCAGCGCTTCCGTGCGCTGGCAGCGAGCCGGGTGCTGCAGCACGGCGGCGGCGCCCTGGCGCAGGCGCTGGCCGGCTGGGCACAGGCGGGGGTGACGGGGCTGATCGTCGCGCCGCTGCTGGCCGCGCTGGCCGCCGCGGCGCTGCTGCGCCTGCGGCTGGCGGGCTGGTGGCAGGTCTCGCGCGAGCGCCTGCGCGACGCGGCGCGGCGCCACCGGGAGTTTCCGCTGCTGAACACGCCGCACGCCTTCACCGGCGCGCTGCAGGACACGGTGGCCGTGTCGCTCGTCGCGGCGGTGCTGGGGCCCGCCGCGGCGGGCTTCTGGGGCCTGACGCTGCGTTACCTGAAGGCGCCCGCCACGCTGGTGGGCGGTGCCGTGTCGCAGGCGCTGTATCCGCGGCTGGCGGCCGCGGGGCAGGGCGGCGCCACACGCGCCGGCCGCGCCGACGTGCGGCGCGTGATGCTGGCGCTGGCCGCCGTGGCGGCCCCGCTGGTGCTGGCGCTGTGGATCGGGGCGCCCTGGGCCTTCGCCGCCGTGTTCGGCGCCGAGTGGCGGGGCGCGGGCGACCTGGCGCGTGCACTGGCGCTCTACATCGGCCTTCATTTCGTCGCTTCGCCGCTGGGGGTGGTCACGATGGCCTGGAACGCGCAGGGCTGGGCGCTGAAGCTGGCGCTCGCGGGCCAGGGCCTCTTCGTCGCGGCGCTGGCCGTCGGCCTGGTGCTGGGCGGGCTGCGGGGCGCCGGGTGGGCGGTCTCGGCCACGATGGCCGTGTACTTCGGCTGGTATTTTTGGCGCCTGGCCTCCTGGCCGGTGGAGGCCGCATGAACGTCGGGCTGCGCGCGGCGTTCAACCGGCTGCGCCGCCGCGTGCTGCGCGGGGCGCTCGGCCGCATCGTCTTCGGCGAGCGCTCGCAGGGGCGCGACCTGCCCTACACCCGCATCGCCCCCACGGTGGTGATCGAACACGAAGGCCGTCTCACGCTGGGCGACCACGTCTACATCGGCCCCTTCACGTACCTGGAGGCCAGCGGCGGCATCACGCTGGGCGAGGGCGTGCAGATCACCAGCCACGTCAGCATCGTCACGCACAGCTCGCACCGCGCGATGCGGCTGCTCGGCCGCGCGTTCGTCAGCTGGGAAGGCCGGCGGCCGGGCTGGATCGCGGGGCCGGTGGAGATCGGCGCCTACAGCTTCATCGGGCCGCACAGCGTGATCGAGGCCAACACCCGGCTCGGGCGCGGCAGCCTGGTGCGGGCGGGCAGCGTCGTGCGGGGCAGCTTCCCCGACTTCGCCGTGCTGGAAGGCCGGCCGGCCCGGGTGGTGGGCGACACGCGGGAGGCCGATGCCGCGCTGCTCGAGCGCCACCCGGAAGCGCGCGAGCACCACCGTCCGTGGGCCGGATGAACGGCCGGACGCCGGCGATGCGGCTGGCCCTGCTGGGCGACGGCGAGAGCCCGCACCTGCTGAAGTGGGCGCGGGCGCTGTCGGCCGAGGGCGTGGACCTGTGGGCCGCATCCAGCCGGGGCTTCGCGCCGGCGTTCGACGAGGTGCTGCCGTCGGCGCGCCGCCTCGCGCTGGGCACGCGGCCGGACTTCGATGGCGGCAACGCCGCGGTTTTGCGCACCCTGCCGCGCCTGGCGCGCTGGCTGCGGGCGGTGCAGCCCGACTGGGTGCACGCGCACTACCTCACCTCGCACGGCACGCTGGCGTGGCTTGCGCAGTCGTGGCTGGGCGCGCCCGGGCGCATCGTCGGGTCGGCCTGGGGCTCCGACATCCTCGTGACCCCGCAGCGCCATGCCGCGATGCGCTGGCTCACGCGCCGCGTGCTGCGGGCCTGCACGCTCACCACCAGCGATTCGCAGCACATGGCCGGGCGCATGCAGGCGCTCGGTGCCCGCGAGGTGATGACCTTCCCCTTCGGCCTCGACGCCATGCCGCCGGCCCCGGCCTCCAAGGACGGCATGCTCTTCTTCGCCAACCGCGGCCTGGAGCCGATCTATGCGCCCGAGCGGGTCATCGACGCGTTCGGGGCCGTCGCGTCGCAATGGCCCGCCGCACGGCTCGTCGTGGCCAACGACGGCTCGCTGCGCGCCGCGCTGCAGGCGCGCGCAGATGCCGCCGGCCTGGCCGGCCGGGTGCGCTTCACCGGCCGGCTCGACGCACAGGCGCAGGCCGGCTGGTATGCGCGGGCGCGCTGGTACCTCAGCCTGCCGCGCAGCGATTCGGTCTCCGTCTCGGTGCTGGAGGCGATGGCGCACGGCTGCGTGCCCATCCTGTCCGACCTGCCGGCCAACCGCGAGCTGGTGCGGCACGGCGACAACGGCTGCTTGCTGGCCGACGGCGCGCTGCCCGACGCCGCCCAGCTGCAAGCCCTGGCGGCACGGGCCGATGCCGTGGCCGGCGACAATCGTGCGTGGGTGGCCGAACATGCGCTGTTCGGGCCGTGCGTCAGGCGCTTCGTCGATCGCCTCGTGTCACTGGCCGACGCGCCCGCGCTGCCATGAACATCCTCTACATCAACCACTACGCGGGCAGCCCGTCGCTGGGCATGGAGTACCGGCCGTACTACCTGGCACGGGAATGGGTGCGGCTCGGCCACGAGGTGCAGCTGCTGGCGGCCAGCCAATCCCACGTGCGCGCACGCCAGCCCGAGGGCGTGGGGCGCGCGCCGCGCGATGAGCGGATCGACGGCATCGCCTACCGCTGGTACCCCACCCCCGCCTACCAGGGCAACGGCCTGGGCCGCGTGCGCAACATCGCGAGCTTCCTGTGGCAGGTGTGGCGCGACGGCCCGCGGCTGGCGCGCGGCTTCCGGCCCGACGTGGTGATCGCCTCCAGCACCTACCCGATGGACATCTGGGTGGCCCGGCGCATCGCGCGGCTGGCGGGGGCGGTGCTCGTGTACGAGGTGCACGACCTGTGGCCGCTGTCGCCGATCGAGCTGGCAGGCATGTCGAAGTGGCATCCGTTCGCGCTGGTGTGCCAGGCCGCGGAAGACGCCGGCTACCGCGATGCCGACGTGGTGGTCTCGATGCTGCCGAAGGTGCACGGGCACATGGCGGCGCACGGGCTCGACCTGGCGCGCCTGGCCATCGTGCCCAACGGCATCTCGCCGGACGACTGGCCGGCCCCGGGCGAGCCCGGCACGCCCCTGCGTGACGACGTGGCGCAGGCGCTGGCGGCCGCCCGCGCCGCGGGGCGGACCGTGGTGGGCTACGCCGGCTCGATGGGCCTGCCCAACGCGCTCGACACCCTGCTCGACGCCGTGCCGCAGGCGGGGCCGGGCCTGCACTTCGTGCTCGTCGGCGACGGCCACGAACGCGCGCGGCTGGCGCAGCGCGTGGCCGCCGAGGGCCTGCACAACGTGACGATGCTGCCGCCGATCCCGAAGGCCCAGATCCCCACCTTCCTGCAGGCGCTGGACATCGCCTACATCGGCTGGCAGCACATGCCCATCTACCGCTTCGGCATCGCCGCCAACAAGCTGATGGACTACCTGATGGCCGGCTGCGCCGTGCTGCATTCGGTGGAGGCCGGCAACGATCCGGTGGCCGAGGCGGGCTGCGGGCTGACGGTGCCGCCCGAGGATGCCGGCGCCGTCGCCCAGGGCCTGCGCCGCCTGGCGGCGCTGCCACCCGGCGAGCGTGCCGCGATGGGCGAACGCGGCCGGGCGTTTGTCCAGTCGCAGCACACCTACCCGGTGCTGGCGCGCCGCTTCCTCGCCGCCGTGTCGCACGGCGGCGCGCTGGCGATGCATGCGCGCGCGCCGCGCGATGCCTGAGGCCCGCCGTGACTGAGGCCGACCGCATCGCGGAACGCTACGCCCGGCGCGGCGATGCCGGCCGCTACAGCCCGCTGAAGCCGGACGTGGCCTGCACGCTGCAGGAACGCCAGCGCGCGATGCTGGCGCTGTGGGCGGCGGCCGGCTGGCACGAGCTGGGCTCGCGCCGCATCGTCGAGGTGGGCAGCGGCGCCGGCGGCAACCTGCTGGAGCTGCTGCGCCTGGGCGCCGCCCCCGAGCGCCTTACCGGCATCGAGCTGCTGCCCGAGCGCCATGCCCAGGCGCGGCAGCTGCTGCCGCCGTCCCTCACCCTGCTGCAGGCCAATGCGATCGAGGCGCCGATCGCGCCTGGCAGCCAGGACATGGTGCTGCAGTCGACGGTGTTCTCCTCGCTGCTCGACCCTGCGGCCCGCAGCGCCCTGGCCGATGCGATGTGGCGCTGGCTCCAGCCGGGCGGCGCCGTGCTCTGGTACGACTTCACCGTCGACAATCCCCGCAACCCCGACGTGCGCGGCGTGCCGCTCGCCGAGCTGCGCGGGCTGTTCCCGCAGGGCCGGCTGCAGCACCGGCGCGTGACGCTGGCGCCGCCGCTGGCGCGTGCGCTGTGCCGCGTCAGCCCGGCGCTGTACCCCGTCTTCAACGCCGTGCCGCTGCTGCGCACGCACGTGCTGGCCTGGATCGCCAAACCATGACTGCCGACAAGCTGCCCTTCCTGCCCTTCGCGCTGCCCGAGATCGGGGAGGAGGAGATCGCCGAGGTCGTCGAGACGCTCCGGTCGGGCTGGGTCACCACCGGCCCCAAGACGCAGCGCTTCGAGCGCGAGTTCAGCGAGTTCCTCGGCGAGCCGTCGCTGCACAGCATCGCCGTCAATTCGGCCACCGCCGGGCTGCACGTGGCGCTGGAGGCGCTGGGCATCGGCCCCGGCGACGAGGTGATCACCACCACGCACACCTTCACTGCCACGGCCGAGGTGGTGCGCTACCTCGGGGCCGATGTGGTGCTGGTCGATTGCGACCCGGCCACGCTGAACATCGACCCGAAGGCGGTCGAGGCCGCGATCACGCCGCGCACCAAGGCCGTGATGCCGGTGCATTTCGGCGGGCTGGCGGCCGACATGCCGGCCCTGCTCGACATCGCGCGCCGCCACGGCCTGAAGGTGGTGGAAGACGCGGCGCATGCGCTGCCCGCCACCGTGGGGGGGCGGCTCGTCGGCACGCTGGGCAGCGACGCCACGGTCTTCAGCTTCTACGCCAACAAGACCATGACGACCGGCGAGGGCGGCATGCTCGTCACGCGCGACGCGGCGCTGGCCCGGCGCGCGAAGGTGATGCGCCTGCACGGCATGAGCCGCGACGCGTTCGACCGCTTCACCGCGACCGTGCCGAGCTGGTACTACGAGATCGTGGCGCCCGGCTTCAAGTACAACCTCACCGACATCGCCGCGTCGCTCGGCCTGCACCAGCTGAAGAAGGCGCAGCGCTTCCGGCAGCGCCGGGCCGAGATTGCCGCGCAGTACCACGCGGCGCTGGCCGGGCTGCCTGTGGTGCTGCCGGCCGAGGCGCCGGCCGGCGAGCTGCATGCCTGGCACCTGTACGCCGTGCGGCTGGCCGAGGGCGCGCCGGTGGATCGCGACCAGATGGTGCAGGCGCTCTTCGACGCAGGCATCGGCTGCAGCGTGCACTACATCCCGCTGCACCGGCAACCGTACTGGCGGGACCGCTACGGCCTGGAGCCCGGCCGGTTCCCGAACAGCCAGCAGGCCTACGAGCGCCTCGTCAGCCTGCCGATCTACACGCGCATGACCGATGCCGACGTGCAACGCGTGGCGGGCGTGCTGCGGCGCGTGCTGGGCTGACGCCTCCCGATGGCCAAGCGCCTCTTCGACCTGCTGTTCGGCGGCTTGGCCCTGCTGCTGCTGGCCCCCGCCGGCCTGGCCGTGGCGCTGTGGATCAAGCTCGACTCGCGCGGGCCGGTGTTCTTCCGCCAGGAGCGTGTTGGCCGGCACGGCCGCACCTTCCGCATCCACAAGTTCCGCACGATGGCCCTCTCGACCGCGGCGGGCGGGCCGCTGTTGACGGTGGGCGACGACCCGCGCATCACCCGCGCCGGTCGCTGGCTGCGGCGCCACCGCGTCGACGAGCTGCCGCAGCTCATCGACGTGCTCAAGGGCGACATGAGCCTCGTCGGCCCGCGCCCCGAGGTGCCGAAGTACGTCGCGCTGTATCCCGAGGCGCTGCGGGCGCGCGTGCTGTCGGTGCGCCCCGGCATCACCGACCCGGTGTCGCTGGAGCACCGCGACGAAGGCGAGCGCCTGGCGCGCGCCGCCGATCCCGAACAGGAATACGTGCAGGTGATACTGCCCGCCAAGCTGCGCGGCGCCGCGGCCTACGCCGAACGCGCGACGCTGTGGACCGACCTCTGCGTGCTCGTGCGCAGCGTGCGGGTGCTGCTGGCGGCCTGAACCCCCATCCCCATGGACACCCGCACCATCTGGCACCGCCTCGACCATTTCCTGGTCCGCCTGCGCCCGCACCGCGAAGCCTTGTCGCTCGCGATCGACGGCGGCGTGGTGGCCGTGTGCTGGAACGTCACCTACCTGTTCCGCCTCGGCTTCGAGCGCTGGATCAGCGCCCGGCCGGCATATGACTTCTGGGTGATGCTGGGGGTCATCGGCCTGTACCTCGTCGCCTTCGCGGCGGCCAAGGTGCCGCAGAGCATCTGGCGCTTCTCCGGCTTCGGCGAGGTCAAGCGCCTGACGATGGCCTGCCTTGCGGCCGGGCTGCTGAGCGGCGCGCTGGTGCAGCTTGCCGGGCTGCGCGGCATACCGCGCGCGGTGCTGGCGCTGCACCCGGGCGTGGTGCTGATGGGCGTGTGCCTGCTGCGGGTGGGCTACCGCATGCTCTACGAGCATGCGCGCGCGCAGATCACCGGCGGTGACGGCGAGATCCGCCGTGCGCTGGTGCTGGGCGCCGGCGAGGCCGCCAAGCGCCTGCTGGCCGGCATCCACCAGCAGGGCTGGACCGTGCTGGGCCTGCTCGACGACGACCCCGCCAAGCAGCGCGCCCGCATCGCCAACCTGCCGGTGGTCGGCACGCTCGACACCGTGCGCGACCGTGCCCGGCGCGGCGCCGCCACCCACCTGATCATCGCGATCCCCTCCGCCCGGCCGGCGGAGCGCCGCCGCGCGCTGGACCTGGCGGCCGCCACCGGCCTGCCGGTGCTGACCGTGCCTTCGGCGCAGGAACTGCTCGACGGCCGCGCCAGCGTCGACCGCGTGCGCGACATCGAACCGGACGACCTGCTGGGCCGCGAGCCGGTGCAACTCGACGAAGCCGGCATCGGGGAGACGCTGCGCGGCAAGACGGTGCTGATCACCGGCGCGGGCGGCTCGATCGGCAGCGAGTTGTGCAGACAAGTGGCCCGCTACCGGCCGGCGCGGCTGGTGCTGTACGAGCTGAGCGAGTTCAACCTCTACACCATCGAGCAGGCGCTGACCGAGCGCTTCCCGGCGCTGCCGCTGGTGCGGCTGATCGGCGACGTGAAGGACCTGGCGCACCTGCGCCACACCTACGGCCGCTGGCAACCGCAGGTCGTCTTCCATGCCGCGGCCTACAAGCACGTGCCGCTGATGGAGGAAGAGAACGCCTGGGCGGCGCTGCGCAACAACACGCTGGGCACCTACCACGCGGCGCTGGCCGCGGCCGAGCACGGGGTGGAGCGCTTCGTGCTCATCAGCACCGACAAGGCGGTGAACCCGACCAACGTGATGGGTGCGACCAAGCGCGCGGCCGAGATGGTCATCTCCTCGCTGGCGGCGGAGCATGCCGGCACGCGCTTCATGGCGGTGCGCTTCGGCAACGTGCTGGGCAGCAGCGGCAGCGTGATCCCGAAGTTCAAGGAGCAGATCGCCAAGGGCGGGCCCGTCACGGTGACGCACCCGGACATCATCCGGTACTTCATGACCATCCCCGAGGCGGCGCGGCTGGTGCTGCAGGCCGCGGCCATCGGGGAGAGCGGGCAGGTGCTGGTGCTGGACATGGGCGAGCCGGTGAAGATCGTCGACCTGGCGCGGGACATGATCCGGCTGGCCGGGCGCAGCGAGGCGGAGATCGGGATCACGTTCACCGGGTTGCGGCCGGGGGAGAAGTTGTATGAAGAATTGCTCGCGGACGCGGACCGCACGGTGCCGACGCGGATCGAGCGGGTTCGGATCGCCGAGTTGAGCAGTACGGTGTCGGCCGGTGCCTTCGCGCTGGACCTGGAACGGCTTCTCTCGCATGTCGACGCGGACCGCGGTGCAGCGATGTCGTGGCTGGCACTGCGTGTTCCGGAGTTCACGCCTGCTGATGCGGCCCTCTCCGGGTGACTCCCCTCCAATTTTTCAGACACTGAGATGACCAAAGTTGCACTGATTACCGGCGTGACCGGCCAAGACGGGGCGTACCTGTCGGAACTGCTGCTGAGCAAGGGCTATGAGGTGCATGGCATCAAGCGCCGGTCGTCGCTGTTCAACACCGACCGGGTGGACCACCTGTACCAGGACCCGCACGTCGACAACCAGCGCTTCAAGCTGCACTACGGCGACCTGACGGACTCGACCAACCTGATCCGCATCATCCAGCAGGTGCAGCCCGACGAGATCTACAACCTGGCCGCGATGAGCCACGTGGCCGTCTCGTTCGAGACCCCCGAGTACACCGCCAACGCCGACGGCATCGGCACCCTGCGCATCCTGGAAGCCATCCGCATCCTGGGCCTTGAAAAGAAGACCCGCTTCTACCAGGCCAGCACCTCCGAGCTCTACGGTCTGGTGCAGGAGATCCCGCAGAAGGAAACCACCCCCTTCTACCCGCGCAGCCCCTACGCGGTGGCGAAGATGTACGCCTACTGGATCACGGTCAACTACCGCGAAGCCTACGGCCTGTACGCCTGCAACGGCGTGCTCTTCAACCACGAGAGCCCGCTGCGCGGCGAGACCTTCGTCACCCGCAAGATCACCCGTGCCATCGCGCGCATCGCGCTCGGCCTGCAGGACTGCCTGTACCTGGGCAACATGAGCGCGCTGCGCGACTGGGGGCACGCCCGGGACTACGTCGAGATGCAGTGGCTGATGCTGCAGCAGGACCAGCCCGAAGACTTCGTCATCGCCACCGGTGTGCAGTACAGCGTGCGCCAGTTCGTCGAGTTCGCTGCGAAGGAGCTGGGCATCACGCTCGCCTTCACCGGAGAGGGTGACCAGGAGATCGGTACGGTGGTGAAGATCGAACCCGTTGCAGGCCTGGTCAAGGACAAGCCCCGTTGCAAGGTCGGCGATGTGATCGTCAAGGTCGATCCGCGCTACTACCGTCCCACCGAGGTCGAGACCCTGCTCGGGGACCCGACCAAGGCCAAAGACAAGCTTGGCTGGGTGCCCAAGACCACGCTGCCCGAGCTGGTGAAGGAAATGGTGGAGGCCGACTACACGTCAGCGCGGAGAGATGGCCTCGTCAAGATGGCCGGCTTCCAGGCCTACGACTACAACGAGTGACGCCGATGGACGACCGCAACGCCCGCATCTACGTCGCCGGCCACCGCGGCCTCGTCGGCTCGGCCATCGTGCGCAAGCTGCAAAGCGACGGCTACACCAACCTGCTCACCCGCACCCATGCGGAGCTGGACCTCACCGACGAACACGCCACCCGGGCCTTCTTCGCGCAGGAGAAGCCCGAGTACGTGTTCCTTGCCGCGGCCAAGGTCGGCGGCATCGTCGCCAACAACAGCTTCCCGGCCGAGTTCATCCGCGACAACCTGGCGATCCAGACCAACGTCATCCACGCGGCGTACCTGAACCAGGCCACGCGGCTGCTGTTCCTGGGCTCGAGCTGCATCTATCCGAAGCTCGCGCCGCAGCCGATGAAGGAAAAGGACCTGCTGACCGGCCCGCTGGAGCCGACCAACCGGCCCTATGCGCTGGCCAAGATCGCCGGCATCGAGATGTGCTGGAGCTACAACCGCCAGTACGGCACGAAGTACCTGGCGGCGATGCCGACCAACCTGTACGGTCCGGGCGACAACTACCACCCGACCAACAGCCACGTCATCCCGGCGCTGCTGAGGAAGTTCCACGAGGCCAAGCTGAGCGGGGCCGAGGAAGTCACCGTGTGGGGCACGGGCACGCCGCGCAGGGAGTTCCTGTACTCGGACGACATGGCCGATGCGTGTGTGTTCCTGATGAACCTGGGGGACGAGAAGTACCAGGGGCTGCTAGGCAGTGATGAAAGCCAGACAGGCAGGTTCGAGCCGCCGTTGGTGAATATCGGGGTGGGGGAGGATGTGACGATCGCTGAACTGGCGAGGCTGGTGGCTGAGACCGTGGGCTTCGAGGGCAGGATCGCTTACGACACCAGCAAGCCCGATGGCACGCCGAGGAAGCTGATGGATGTCGGTCGACTCAGTGAGGCAGGCTGGCAGGCGGCGACGCAACTCAGGCATGGATTGCTGGCTTCTTACGACGAATTTCGATCTCGCGCCGACACTGAGCGCAGTGTGGGCATTGCGGCGCGAGGAGACATCGCTTGAACTCGGCCCCCATCGGCGCGGCGACGGGCGAGGGCGCGTGATGAACCGCGTGTTGACGGCGGTGATCGCGGGGACGGCCATTGCTGTCAGCGTCGCGATCAGCCTGGCCGCGACAGCGGTGGGACGCCAATGGTTGCATGGCGTTGACGCCGTGCTACTGGGCGAGCGCGTGATGGACACGCTGGCGCGCCTGCGTTCGGACGAGGACTGGGCGACGGCTCAGGCGCTGCGGCCGGGTCAGAACTACGCATGGCTGCATGCCGGTGGCGCACCGGTGCGCATCGCGCACGCGCTCGGGGATTCGGGCGCAGTCACCGCCAACACGCTGGCGGCCGCGCGCCGCGCCTATGCGGCCGGCTTCCGTCTGCTTGAGGTCGATCTGGTTCTTGAGCGCGGCGAACTGCGTTGTCAGCATGATCCGGGGCCTCAGGGCGATCTGGTGAAGGACGGCTGCACGTTTGACACGCTGGTTGGGGCGGTGCCTCCCGATGTCTGGCTGGTGTTGGACATCAAGACGGATTTCGCGGCGGCCGGGCAGTACGTCGTCGATCGTGCAATGGCCACCGGCGACGCACGCCGGATCGTGTTCCAGTTGTACCGACCCGAAGATGTCGCGTTGTTCAATCGCTGGCAGGCGCACAATCAGGCCCCGCTGCCGGGGCCGATCTTGACCGCATACCTCGCGCATCGCCGCATCGATCACGTTGCCGAGCAGGCGGCACGGATCGGAGTCCAGGCGTTCACCTTGCCGCTGAGCAGGCTACCGGCACTGTCGCGCAGACTAAGCAGTGGCGTGGTGCTCGTGCATCCCGTTCACAATTGCGCTTCTTGGGCGCGGGCGCTGCGTCGCGCTGACGGTGTCTACACGGTCTCGTCGTTGCGTTGTAGCACGCCTTCTTCGATGAAGTCTCCATGAGTTCCAGTTCTACGGCCCGCCGAGCGATGAGCGCCCCCTTCGCTGCGCGCATGTCATCGCGGACGTGGTTCGGAGTCCGGTTCTTATGCATCGTCGTGGCGCTGAATGCGCCGTCGTGGCTCACCGCTTGGATCTTCCAGGCGCCGCTGGCCGAGGAGCGGCCACTGTTCAATCTCGACCTGTTGGCAGCCGCTGCGCTGGCTTGCGTGTCGACGCTGGCGGGCGGCGCCGCGCTGGTGCTGGCTTGGGCGGCGGACTTCATCCGGTTGGCGGCCAAGAACTATCACTTTATGTCGGCGCTGGACTTCGTCGATGCGGCGCGCTTCGTCGACATGCTGAACCTGCAGACCTTTCTGTCCGCATCAGTGCTCGGACTGGCGCTCGGCTTCGTCACGTGCGTCTGGCTCGTACTGTGGCTGACGCGGAGTTCAGTGCGGTTGGTCTGGCCATTGATGAGCCTGGCGGCGCTGGTGGCCGTGTTCGATGTCTCCAACGGATCCTTCCACATCTTCGGATTGGACAAGGACAGCCGCGTTGTCAACATGAACTTCGCCGGCAGCCCGGGATGGAACGTCTGGCGCTCGGAGCGGCAAAGCCTGCTGGCTGCGGGGCCGCTGGTACCAATGCGCCAGCCGAAGGCATTCCAAGCGTTGCAGGGCTGGCAGGCGACGCATCCCGGGCGTACGTCGATGCTGGTACTGGTCGAATCGATGGGCCTGCCGCGTGACCCGGCGCTGCAGGTGTGGTTGAAGGAGCGGCTGGCGACCCCTCGCGTGACGGCGCGCTGGGACATCCAGATGACGGACGAGGAATTCGTCGGAGCGACCACCTCCGGCGAACTGCGCACGCTGTGCGGCCTGCAGGGGCACTACTCACGACTGGACGATACGATGGCTTCTGGCTGCCTGCCGAGGCGGCTGGCGAGCCGGGGGGTGACCTCCATCGGTATTCACGGATTTGGGCTGCGGATGTTCGATCGCGCTGAGTGGTGGCCGAAGATTGGCCTGACGCCCTGGCATTGGCCTGCGGGCGGCGCGCCGATGCAGATGAATTGCAACCGGGCCTTCCCGGGCGTGTGTGACAGCGCGTTGCTGGAGCAGGCCATGAAGCAGGCGCAGACGCCGGGGCGGTTCATCTATGCATTGACCTTGGACACGCACCTCCCGCTGGATCTGCGTCAGACGGCGCCGCTGCCCGCTGCGCTGCGTAGCGTGTGCGCCGCGTCAGCGACGCCGGAGCAGGCTTGCCAGCTCGTGAACAAGCTGGGCGATCTGCTGGCGCTGCTGGAATCGACGCTGGCCGCATCGGAAACGACGCCGTTCCTGGTCGTCGTGGGAGATCACATGCCGCCGTTTGGCGAGGTGACGAACCGCGAGGCCTTTATCGCGCACCGCGTGCCGATGTTCGTGATGACGCCCCGCTGAAGTCCCGCCTGTTCGTCCGCCCGCGCTTCAGCGACCGTCTTCGTAGATCGCCGTGATCTTTTCCATGCGGGCTGACAGCGTGTAACTCGCGAGTATCTTGGAACGGGCCTGAGCAGAGAAACGAGAGCGCTTAGCGTCGTCGTCGACGAGATCGATCAGTGCCGCCGCCAGGGCCTCGTCATCGTCCACTGGGAATAGCCGCCCGTCGCTCCCGTCCTCAACAAGGTGGTGATTGCCGGGGATGTCGCTGGCGACGACAGGCACGGCAGACGACATGGCCTCGAGGATCGCTAGCGGCATGCCCTCCCAACGCGACGGCAGCACCATCACATCGAGCGCCTTCAGGAGATCGGGCACGTCGCTGCGCCAGCCGAGGATGCGGATGCTGTCCGCGTGGCCGGAGGCCTCGATCGCGGCGACCAGTTCGGCACGGAATTCGCCATCGCCGACCATGAAGAAGCTGACGTTGCGCCGCTGCGCGGTCACGCGGATCGCGGCACGGACGAAGCATTGTGGATTCTTCTGGAGCCACAGGCGGCCAACCATGCCGACGATGACGCGGTCCGGCGCGTCGATTCCGAAAGCCGATTGCCGCAAGGCTTGACGCCGCTCGGGCGTCGCCGGCGCGTAGGTGTCGACGTCCACGCCGTTGGGCAGCAACGCCAATCGGCGCTCGGGCACGCCAAGCAGGTCCCGGGCGATGGCCGCGTCGGCGTCGTTGAGCACGATCATCCGGTCTGTGACGCGACCTGCGCGCTTTTCCAGGAACGTGAAGATGGTCTTGATCGCCCAGCGCGACTCGGCGGGAAACGCGTAGCCATGGACGGTGTGGACGATGATCGGCACCCGGGCAGCGCTGGCGGCAAGGCGCCCGAGGATGCCGGTCTTGGACGAGTGCGTGTGGACGATGTTGGGCCGTTCAGCGCGGAAGAAGTCGCGCAGGGCGACGTAGGCTTGCACGTCGCGCTTGGGGGAAATGGCGCGCTCGAGCTCGGGGATCAGGTGCACGCGCACGCCGATCTTGCGAAGTTGCTCGGTGAACTCGCCTTCGCACTTGCAAACGGCGACCCGGTCGTATCGCGCCGGATCCAGGTGCGCTAGTTCATCGAGGGACACCTTCTGCACGCCACTCATCAGCGGCAGCAATTGCAGATGAACGATCTTTTTGCGAGCAGTCATGAAGGAAGTGTTCTCGTGGCGGGCGCCATGAACCGCGCGCCCGCTGACCGGCGAAGGACCGCGGGTTTAGACGCGCGTCTGCCGAGGCTGCATCACACCGGCCTCGATCAGGACGCGGAGGAGGCTCAACGCGGCGTTGTGCCATGTGAAGGTCTCAGCGCGCACGCCGCCGGCACGGCGAAGCTCCTCGAGCCAAGCGTCGTCATGCAGGGCACGTTGCATCGAGGCGCGGATGTCGTCCACCGAGTACGGATCGAAGAAGGCGGCACCGCTGTCGCAAATCTCTGGGATGGACGCGGCGCGCGCAGCGAGGACAGGGCAGTCGCAGAACATCGCCTCAACGGGCGGCAGGCCGAAGCCTTCGTAAATGGACGGGAAGACATAGACGCGTGCGTGGCTGTACAGCGCTTTGATCTCGTCATCGGTGAGACGGCCGGCGCGCACGATGCGGGGATCCTCGCGCGCTGCGTGGGAGCTGTCGGCAAACACCGTGGCGTTGCTGCCGCCCACGACGACGAGACGGGCGTGCGGGTCCTGCAGGCCCGCGAAGGCCTCGATGAGGCGCGCGAAGTTCTTGTTGGGGTTGGCACTGCCGACGGCCAAGAAATACCGGCCGGATTCGACGCCGAGCTTGCTGAGCACCGCGAGGTTAGCGGGTTGACGGCGCATATGGTCGGCTCCGCAATAGACGACGGCGATCTTGTCAGCGTCGATGCCGAGGTGGTAGACGAGCCGTTCTTTGGAGAAGTGCGAGACCGTGAGCACGCGGCGGCTTAGGCGGCCTTGCGCGTTGAACAGAAGGCGGTACCAGCGGACGAAGTTGGCGCTGAACGAGGTCGGCACATCGAAGACGGCAGTGTCGTGGAAGGTGCAGACTTGGCCGAACTTGATTAACGGGGTACTGCCGGCCAGGTTGATCAGCATGGCGCCGCGTGCGGCCCAGGGCAGGTGGACCTGTTCCCAAAGATGCAAGTTGCCCGAGGGGATTTCGCGTATCTGGATTCGGCGTAGCGTGGGCAGCGGCTGGATGCGCTGGGAGGGCACGAGCAGCACGACGGGGCTGGGCACAACGCAGAAACCGTCTGCGAGCAACGCATCGAAGGCCTGCAGCAACTCGATCGCGTAGCGTTGGACGCCTGTCAGTGATTGGGCGAGGAATTTGCCGTTGATGTACGCAGCCTGGTACATGGCTTTAGAAGTCGGTTGGCGCAAATTGTTTTAGGGACGGGCGAGGCGCTTCGCTACAGCGGTTCCCATGACGGCCCGGCTAGCCAGTAGCCAGAGTCCGAAGATTGCCGCGATGTAGAGCAGCGACCCTAGGATGTTGCTATGGATGCCCTCGTTGACGAGTTGCATGGGAAACGTGAACGCCATCAGTGCAAGGGCCTGGGCGCGCAGGGAGCCGCGCAGTAAGGCCTGCTCGTAAAGTCGAGACAGGCCGGCCAGCGCCGTGCCGATTAGGAAAACGCCGGCCCAACGGAGGTTCATGTAGGCCTCCAGCATGGCGGAGGAGTAGACGTTGACGCCGTCCGCAAACGCATACGGCTTAACCAGTTCGGTCACATAGGCGGCCGTCAGCGGCGGCTTGTCCGGCCAAATGTTTCGCGGCACGGCATGCAGAAACGCGTAGACGTAGGACATGCCGCCCTCGAACTTCAATTGTCCCAGGCGAGCCAGTTCGAAGCCGTCCGCCATCTGGGGCAGCATATCCATTCGACCCATGAAGACCTTGAAAATCAATTCGCGGTCTTCGACAAGCGTGTTCAACGTTTGGGCATAGACATCGAGGCTGCCGACTTGGATGTCACGCACTAGCCCAAAGAACGCTACGATGAAGATGAGCAACGGACCCAATAGCATGAGGTAAAGCATACGGACCCGGCGCACATACAAGTGGCACAACAAAAGGTGAATCAGCGCGGTCGAAACCAGCGTGAAGCGGGCCGCGCCCACTACGGCTTCGAGGAAGACGAGCAGGGTCAATGCTATGGCCGTGCGTCGGTACAGGCGATGCTTGTACGCCAGCAGAATCAGGAGAAAGTAGCTGGCGGTCGCCAAGGTCGGGATCTTGAAGAGGTAGGACGCGCCCGCGTTCTGCGTGGCTTGGGCTAGCTCCAGCGCTGTCTCGCCACCGCCTACCGCCATCAGCAGCACGATATTGAGCGCCTTGAACGCGAAGAACGACATTACCAGCCAGACGTACAGTCCACGCGATCCCGGTGCATTTGGCCTGGGGGTCACATGTAGTAGGTGTTGTGTAGGCCACAGAAGCTGTCCGGCGACATAACCAAGCAAGAACAGGAGCGCCGAGAGCAGCGCCATTTGCATTGGCCGTGCGGGAGCCTCATCGAACACGGCTAGCGCCTTCAAGACGATGTAGAAGAGAAAGTCGACCGTGACCCAGAAGGCACACGAAAACAGGAAGCGATGAGAGCTGCCGGTGTTCGATGCGACCAGACCCATGAGCCCGACGATTGCCCAGAGCAGCGCCTCGGTCAGCCGGTCGTCGCCGCCGTTCACTCCGAAGTCGAGCAGTGCGTAACCGCAGCCGGTGAACATGGCCGCTGCCAGCCAGAGCATCCGAGTGGAGAATTGGTCGCGAGCGGGCCGCGCACGCTTCCGCCCCTCTGGGGCGGCGTCGGAGCGGAGAGTGGCGACAGTCATTCGTCAGGCTCCACATCAAAGGCCAAGTTTGCGACGAACACGACTCCACCATTCATGAACGTTCAGGTAAGTCGTCCAGCGAGGGCCAGCATTGGTCGGAACCACGCAACCCACCTCGCCAATCGCACCCGAGAGCCTGTGTTCGAAGTAAATGGTCCGGGCTTTGCTCGACAATTGTTCCGGCGTGAATGTCGCTTCGCGCAATCGATACCAGAGGTACGGGGACGCAGCGTAGGTCAGGTTCGCCTTCAGGAACTGTCGGAATGCCGAGGGCAGGCCTGCTCCCCATGCTGGACTATCGACCCGGAGGCTCAGGGTCACACCGTCCCGCTCGGCCATCTCGCGCAATTGCAACATGAGCGCTAGGGCTTGGCGGTTCAGCGCGAAACAGAACGTCGTCACGTAGCGGTCGAGCCCGCTCCACGGACTGCGCAGGCAGATAGTCGTGTAGAGGTCGGCCTTGCCCGCGATCGCCGGCAGTTCCAGTGCCTTCACCAATCCGACCTGACGCCATAGTGCACGGAAATTGGCGACGGCGGCATGGTTGGTGAATAGCGTGTCGTTCACGAAGACGATGGCGCGTGCGCCGGGATGCTGACGGTTCACCCTTTCGGCGCCAGTCAGGTAGGCGGAAAAGTCGAAATCGAGATTGTCGGTTGGCAGGAGCATCCACCCGTCGTCCATCGTGCACTCGCTCGACGCCGAGGCGGAGACCACATAGCCCCGTACGCCAGCACCTGGAGCCATCACACCTTCGAGGCGGGTACGCATTTCCTGTGGCGTGAGGCGGTAACTGCAGGCGACGATGACAACCTCGTCTTCCATCATGGTGCCGAGGGGGAGCTTTGAAGGCATAGATTCAGGCGGCATGCACCAGGCGTCGTTGCAGGCGATCCTGGTTGGTTCGCGCCGAAGCGGCGATTGACGTCACCGTCCGCTGGTTGTGTGCACGCATGGCGGCGCGTGTCGCCGCGTCAGGGAACTCGCCGCGCTTGAACTGCTCCAGGGTGATGCTGCGGAGTGTTTCTGCAGTGAAGTCGCCGATGCGTGGGGTGATGACGACGGGCAGCACGCCCCAGTACAGGTACTCCACCAGCTTGGTCGGGCAGGCCACCAGATTCACAAGTACTTCGTCGCGCAGGATGAAGCCGTATTCGTGCTTGAGATAGAAGTCCTTCACGGACTCGGGCGCGACCGAACGGCATGTGACGTCCTTCAGGCCGATTCTAGACAGGCGAGCCTCGAAGCGCTGAAGATCCCCGGTAAGGAAGGTGTACTTCAGGTCGGACCGGGCCTGCGCGGCATCGAGCATCTTGTCGACGTTCTGCCAAGCTTGCATGCCGCCGGCGTAGATGACCGCGTGTGAATCGCGCGTTGCCTGCAGCGCCCGGGCTGCGTCGTCGTCCTGACCAAGCCGGGGCAGGATTGGCAGGACGATCTCGTCGCGACCCGGGCGGTCGCCGTGCTTGGCTTTGAAGTGCGCCAGCATGGAACGTGTCACGCAGACGAGCGTGTTGCAACGGCGGAGCACGCGTCGCTCGGCGAAAGCGAAGACACGCGCGGCGCGCGTGTGACCCTCTTGTGCAAGCTCCTCGGGCACGATGCCATGGGCGTCGAAGACCACATGGGCCCTCGTGGGAAATGCCATTGCCTTGAGTGCGTTATAGGCCGAATGGATGTACACCAAATCGGCCTGCTTGAGCAGTCGTGCTATCAGGAAAATATGTGCGAACAGGTTGAGCCGATAGATGGTCACGCACCCTTCAACCAACAATTCCTTGCGGACGAAGCGGCGAAAGGACAGATCCAGGTAGACGCGCGGCGACGACGCCATCAGTGCATCAATGTGAGCGACACGTTGGATCATGCCGTCCTTCTGGTTCTCGGTCGAAGGATTCGGGGCGACGACGACGATCATGCGTTGTGTTCGACGAACGCCTCGACCCGGCGCGCAATGCGCATCGAGGCGGAGCCGTCCCCATAGGGATTCGCGCGGTTGGACATCGCCGTGTAGGCGGCGCTGTCGTCCAGCAGTTCCTCTATGCCCGCAATGATGTTGGCTGCAACTGCGCCTACCAGGCGCGCGGTACCCGCATCGACGGCCTCGGGGCGCTCCGTCGTGTCTCGCATCACCAGCACAGGTTTGCCCAGCGACGGGGCCTCCTCCTGGATGCCGCCACTGTCGGTGAGTATGATGTGGCTGCGCATCATCAAATAGACGAAGGACAGGTAATCCTGGGGTGGAATCAGATGGATGTTGGGCAAGTTGCCAAGGCTTGTCTCGACGGGACCCTTCACGTTCGGGTTCAGATGCACCGCGTAGACGATCTGCACGTCGTCCCGTTTCGAGAGCTGGAGCAGCGCTTCGCAAATCTCCCGCATGCCATCGCCGAAATTCTCGCGGCGATGACCGGTGACCAGCACGAGTTTCTTGTCCTGGTGCAGAAACGCAAAGCGGTCGTTCAGCGGCGCCCGCAGTGCCTTGTCCTGCGTCAGGCGCCCCGACACTTGCAGCAATGCGTCGATGACCGTGTTGCCGGTGACTTCGACGTTTGTTGCATCGACCTTCTCGGCGAGGAGGTTGACCCGCGATGCCTCGGTGGGAGCGAAGTGCAGATGCGCCACCAAGCCGGTGAGGCGGCGGTTGAGCTCTTCCGGCCAGGGCGAGTAGAGATTGCCGGTGCGCAAGCCCGCCTCCACGTGAGCAACCGGAACCCGCTTGTAGAAGCAGGCAAGCGACGCCATCGAGGTCGTGGTCGTGTCGCCATGGACAAGCACGAGGTCCGGACGATAGCTGTCAAGTACCGCGGATAGCGATTCGAGGATGCGCGCGGATATGCTTTCCAGCGTCTGCGACGTGGACATCAGGTTGAGGTCGAAGTCGGGAACGATTTCGAACAACGACAGCACCTGGTCCAACATCGACCGGTGCTGCGCGGTCACGCACACCTGGGTCTCGAACGCATCGTGGCTGGCTAGCGCGCGCACCACGGGCGCCATCTTGATCGCTTCGGGACGAGTGCCGAAGACAACTAGGACTCTCTTGTTCATGCGGGTGAACCTTGGGACTTGATTTTCTTGAATGCTCGACGACGCGAGTCGAGCAGCCACTTGACGGTGGAGAGCAGCTTCAGTCGTTCCAGCAGCATCAGTCCGTCCAGCAGTGTCTTCGAGTGACCGAGCCGAAGCAGGGCTTCGCGGCTTTCCTTGATGTAGTGGAGCCCACCGTTGGCCGCGACGTGTATCAGGGCCTTGGCCGGATAGGACCTTCGGAAGGGCTCGCCGATTGCCTGCCAGAGCGCCGGGCGATCGCCGTGGACCTCTCGTATCAACCTCGTGATGGTGCGGGCGTCGAGAGCGATGAAACGACCCGGGATCGTGTTGAATTCGTTCGGATTGCCGCCGCGCGCAACGACGAGGCAATCCGCAATGGCTGCCAGCGACGCGCCGGCCGCCAGCGCGGAATGCATCGCGAACATCTGGATGTAGTATGTCCCGATCCAGGTCCGAACGAGTTCCTGGCGGGCCATCCAGACGGTTCGCCGGAAGGCATACGCCGAGATGAACGTGAACAGCAGGCTCATGTTCGGTTGCGCGGCCAGATGCGCGGAAAACGCCTCCGAGGTTGCGCCGACGTGTCCTGCCGGCGGAGCGGCGCGGTGCAGCGGGAGCAGATGCAGATCGCCCTGGATGTAGCCGAACTGCACGATGTCCGTCCGCAGCGACGTCAGTGCTGCGACGAGCTTGCGGATGCCGCCGGGTTCAACCACGTCGTCGCTGCCGAGCAACCAGCAGTATTCGCCTTGTGCCGACGCGACGACCGCATCGAAATTTCGGTCCGGCCCGAAGTTCTCGGACTGCACGAAGTAGCGCAGGGGCAGCGTGGCCTTGAATCCTTCCAGCACGGCCAGCGTGGTATCGGTGGAGGCGTTGTCGCTCACGACGACCTCGACGCTGCCTTCCAGTTCCGCCGGATCGATGGACGACAGACACTCGCGCAGAAATCCCGCCCGGTTGTACGTCGGGATGCAGATGGACAAGAGGGGCTGTGGGTTCATGAAATCCTGGAACGGTACTTCGCGTAGAGCAGTGCGCACCACGGTAACGAGACGAACAGCGTTGCCGCTGCGTAAGCCGTGACAGTGGCCTGCAGACTGTGATGAGCTCCGACGAAGACGCCGACCCCGATCAGCGCGGCGGTCACCATCGACTGAAGCAGCAGTGGCTCCTCCTTGTGCGCGCGCATATACGCGGCCATCGCGAAGACCACGCCGTTCGCGACCGTGACGACGGCGAGCATTAACAGACTGCTCAATGGGGGCAGGCGGTCCAGAATCTTCGGTGCGAACTCGCCTGCCACGAACGCACCGGCGGTTACGGCGAGCGAGCACACGAGCGTGGCGCCGACAGAGCGTCGCAGTTGATGATCGAACAGCGTGTTCAGCGCCGAGCGCTCATGTCGGGCGATATGCGCGGCGAAGTTCGGAATCTTCGCCGCGATCCAGCTGATGCCCACCGTGGAGATGGCAGAGAAGATCGTGAGCGCCAGACCGAGTCGTCCGGCCGCGACCGGGCCCTGCAGCGCGAAGACGACCGGCGTCAGGAAGTTGAATATGAAATAGCCGCTGGCCCAGCTGAGTGCGATCTTCCACTGCAACGGGAAAATGTCGCGCCGCCATTCAAACTCCTCGGTGCTGATGCGCGGCTCCTGAGCGACCTCCGCGCGCAACAGACGCAGATTAGGATGACGCCACAGCCACCAGACCGTGGAGACGGCTGAGGTCATCGGTACGGCGACGACGGACGACAGGCCCTGTCCCGACAACAGCAACGCCCAGAGCAGCAGGTATCCCACCATGGATTGGCGCAGCCGCAGCTTCGCGACATCCGCGACCTCCCCGATGCCTTCGCAAATGGCGAGGCGGGCGCTGAGCGCGAGGTTGATAGCGGCCGCGACAATCAGCGTGATCCACGGCCCGATCCACTCGTTGACCGGCAGCGTACCGCGGCGCTCGAAGAAGTAGACACCCCCGGTAAGCAGCGCGATAGCGAAGAGAGTGGCCATGACGGTGTTCCACTTCTGCGACAGCGCGAGCAGCGATGCGACAGCGCGACGCCACCGCAGAGCGCCTTCGAGCCGGCCGCCCGGCCCACGCTGCAAGTGCGCCGCCGAGTGGCCCGCCAACTGGGTCAGCACGTGGTTGAGGCCCAGTTCGAAGAAGACCTGCAGGGCCAGTACGCTGCCGAACGTGTAGTAGAACCCCTGCTCGGTCGGCGAGAGGAACAGCGGCAGCAAGACCGTAGTCGCCGCGCCCGCGACGATGCCCCACCCGCGGAATAGCACAGTCGCGAGCACATGAATGTCTAGACCCGCGAAGGTCCGCAAACGCGCCAGCACGGCGGTTTCCTTTAGAGCCGCCATGCGGTGCGCCTCCTGATCCCGGAAGACGCGCAATCAGCGTGCCAGCGAGCGGTGCGGACGATCGCCTCATCGAGTGACAGGGGAGCCGCAACCCCCAATTCATGTCTAGCCCGGGAAATGTCCGGCACATAGTGCGGCGGGAGCGCGCCAGGTTTGGCTTGCTTCTGTACGATGACTTGGGACGGACGCGCCAGAGCAAGGCAGACACGGTCTGCAAGGGCAGCGATCGAAAGGCTCTCGTCTGCCCCCACGTTGTAGGCTCGACCTGAATGACCCCGCAGCAGCACGGCCCATAGCCAAGCCGCCATGTCGGCCGCATACAGGTAGCTGCGATACGGTGTGCCGTCGCCCTCGATAACGATTTCGTCGCCCGCCATGGCAGCGCGCAGGAAATTGCCGATCGCGAAATGCTTGTCCAGCGGGAGATGCGGGCCCACAAGTGCGAAGACGCGGGCAATTTTTACCGACAGGTTATTGCTGGCTGCTATGGAGGCCAGCCACTCGGATACGCGCTTTCCCTCGCTATAGGCCGAACTGCTCAGAAGCGGATCCGGTCCGCCCAGGTGGTTTTCCGGCACATGGGTCATGCCGGCGGGCAATGGCCCGTACACCGCGCCGGAGCTCACCAGCAGCAGTTGGCTTGCTCCGCAACGGCGAGCCAGTGTCAGCACCCGTCGCGTGCCGTCGAGGCAAGTCGAGAACACATCTTCGGGTGAAGCGTGCGCGGCCACGTCCGTCGCGGCATGGACGATCACATCGAATCGGTCCGTGTTGATGGGAAAGTCACGCACGTCTCCTGTGACCCACTCGACACGGTCTGCTATGGCGGGCCACTTGCATTGGAAGGCGGAGGGGTTGCGACTCAGTATCGTGACCTGGCAATCCAATCCAAACTTCTCGTCAGCGTCGAGCAGCGTCGCCAACAACCATTTGCCTACGAAGCCGGTGCCGCCGGTCACGAAGAGGCGTCGGCCAGCAAGCGCGTGCCACGACGCTTGTCCTAGCAGGTTGTGGCAGCGCTGCAGGTCTTCCGCTGGGATGTCCAGCGGCGACGGCCGTTCCAGCAGCCCGTTGTTCATGACAATGCGGTAGACGTAGCTCGAGGCTGCAACGACAGGCAAAACGCCGAAATGCGCCGACGCACCGACTCGGCATCCAGCCCATGCTCCCGCAGCAGATAGGCATGTGTGCCGCAATGCTCCGAGAACCGATCCGGCACGCCGATGCGCAGCACGCGCACGGGTTCGTACTCGCTGGTGATCTCAGTCACCGCAGCGCCCAGGCCGCCGAGCACCGAATGCTCCTCCAGCGTGACCAAGCCCGATGTCACGCGTGCCGCGGCGCATACATCCTCGAAGCGCAGCGGTTTGAGCATCGGCGCGCTCCACACCGCAAGATCCAGCTCTTGCGCGATATCCATGGCGGTGCGGACCATCGAGCCAGTCGCGATCAGCCCTGGTCTGTCTACGCGGCCTGCGCGCACCGACAGCAAAGTGCCCGCCAGCAACTGATCCACCGGACCCGTATGCACGTCGCCGCGGTCGGACTTACCCATGCGCAGGTACACCGGGCCGTTGGTCGCATAGGCGTAGTCCATGCTGGCCGTCATCTCGAAACGATCCGCTGGCGACAGTACCTCTAGCCCCGGGATGGCACGCGTGCACGCAATGTCCTCGGTCGACTGATGGCTGGTCCCCAGATGGCTGTATACGAAGCCCGCACCGTCGCCCAGCAGCACGACTGGCAGGGCGTCATGCGCGATGTCGAGCTTGATCTGCTCGACTGTGCGAACTGGCACGAACGCCGCAAGGCCGTACACGAACGGTCGGAAGCCGACGCGCGCCAGCCCGGCCGCCATGCCGACCATGTTCTGCTCGGCGATGCCTGCGTTGATGTATTGGTCCGGGCAGCGCTTCCGAAACTCGTCGAACAACGCATACCCGTGATCGCCGGTCAGGAGAAGGACCTTAGGATCCGCCAGTGCCAGACGCACCAGTGCGTTTGAAAAGGCTTCTCTCACGTCGCTGCTCCCGGGAGGCCCAGCGCGTCGATGGCTTCGGCAAAGGTTTGCGGGTTCAGCCGGGTGTAGTGCCAGCGATTGTCAGACTCCATAAACGGCACTCCCTTGCCTTTGACCGTGCGTGCGATCAGCGCCTTGGGCTTGCCCGTTCCGCTGGACCAGAGCCGGCGCACCGCGGCGTCGACCGCCGCTTCGTCGTGGCCGTCCACTTCCAGAGTAGCGAAACCGAAGCTCGCGAACTTGGCAGACAGATCGCCTAGCGTTAGCACATCGTCCGTCGTGCCCATCGCCTGAAACCCGTTCTTGTCGACAATCACCATCAGGTTGTCCATCCTGTGGTGCGCCGCCACCAGCGCGCCCTCCCAGATCGGCCCTTCGTTGAGCTCACCGTCGCCGACGATGGCATAGACCTTCTGGTCCGTGCCCTTGCGTTGCAGTCCCATCGCAATGCCGACCCCGACCGAGAAACCATGACCCAGTGATCCGGATGTGACTTCCAGGCCAGGCACTCGCGAGTCCGACAGCCCCTTCAGCCCGCTACCGTCCTTGAAATAACCCTGAACGTGTGTGTCGTCCAGCCAGCCTAGCTCGCGCATGCAGGCGTATTGCGCCATCACGCCGTGGCCCTTGCTCAGCACCAGGAAGTCGCGACCCTCGGCACGCGGGTCGTTGGCCGGATATCGCAGGTAACTGCGGTACAGCACCGTCAGCAACTCGATGATCGAGAACGCGCATGCGATATGCACCGTCGAGCCGGCGTAAGCCATCTCTAGCACGGTGCGACGCATGCGCGCGGGCGCGAACCGCTGCTCGGCAGCAGTATTCGCGCGGGCGGTCGCGAGGTGATTCATCAGAAGTTCACTCCGAAAAACTCTTCCAACTTGTCCGCGATGTAGTCCAGCTGCTCCTGGCCCAGTGCGGGGAAGGTGCCCAACCAGAACGTCTGGTTCATCACCACATCGGTGTTGGTCAGCTCCCCGCTCACGCGGAACTTGCGTCCCGCCATGTAGGGCTGCTTGGTCAGGTTGCCCGCGAAGAGCAGGCGGGTGCCGATCTTGTTCTGCTCGAGGAAGTTGATCAGGTCGCTGCGCTGCACGCCGGCGCTGGCCTTGACGACCAGCGGGAAGCCGAACCACGAAGGCTCGGAGTTGGGCGTCGCTTCCGGCAGGTGCAGGAACTCGGCAACGCTGGCCAAGCGGTTCTTCAGGTACGCGAAGTTCGCGCGCCGCTTGGCGATGAACTCGTCCACGCGGTCCATCTGCGCCAGCGCGCAGGCCGCCTGCATGTCGCTGATCTTCAGGTTGTAGCCCAGGTGGCTGTAGGTGTACTTGTGGTCGTAGCCGTCGGGCAGGTCGCCGCCCAGCTCCTTCTTCGACCAGCAGAAGCGCTTGTTGCAGGTGTTGTCCTTGCCAGGCGGGCAGTAGCAGTCGCGGCCCCAGTCGCGGAACGATTCGGCGATCAGTTTCAGCTCGGCGTTGTTGGTGAACACCGCGCCGCCTTCGCCCATCGTGATGTGGTGCGCCGGATAGAAGCTGAGCGTGCCGATGTCACCGAAGGTGCCCACGAGCTGGCCGTTGTAGGTGGCGCCGAGGGCGTCGCAGCAGTCTTCCACCAGCCACAGGCCGTACTTCTTGCACAGCGCCGTCACCACTTCCAGGTTGAACGGGTTGCCCAGGCTGTGAGCCAGCATGATGGCCTTGGTTTTCGGCGAGATGGCCGCCTCGATCTTGCTGGCGTCGATGTTGTGCGTGGCCAGGTCGACGTCGACGAACACCGGCACGGCGCCGAACTGCAGGATCGGGTTGACGGTGGTCGGGAAGCCCGCGGCCACGCCGATCACTTCGTCGCCCTGCTGGATGGCACGGTCGCCGAGGCGCGGCGAGGTGAGGGTGGAGAACGCCACCAGGTTGGCCGACGAGCCGGAGTTGACGGTGATCAGGTGCTTGACGCCCAGGAACTTGGCCAGGCGTTCCTCGAACATCGCGTTGAAGCGGCCCGTGGTCAGCCAGCCGTCGAGCGAGGCGTCGACCATCAGCTGCAGTTCCTTGGCGCCGATGACCTTGCCCGATACCGGCACGGCGCTCTCGCCGGGAACGAAGGGCTTGGGGGCGTACGCGATGTCGGCGTACTGCTGGACCAGCTCGCTGATCTGGCTGCGCAGCTTGTCGAGCTGAGGCTGGAAGGAGATGGGGGTGGTGCTCATGCGTCGGCTCGGGATGCGGCTTGGTATAGGGAGATTTGATTCAGGCAGAACGCCCGCATGTCTTGGCCGGCCATCCAGGCCTGGTGCCAGTCGGTGATGCGGGCCAGGGCCGTCTGCAGCGACCAGCGCGGCGCCCATTGCAGGCGCTGGCGGGCCTTGGAGATGTCGAGCTTCAGGAAGTGGGCCTCGTGGGGATGGTCGCCGGGCTGCAGCGCCCAGCGCGCGCCGTCGCCCCAGTCTTCGCAGAGCCGCTCGACGATCCATTGCACCGGCTGCGCGTCTTCGTCGCGCGGGCCGAAGTTCCAGCCCTCGGCGTCGGCCTGGCCCTGCTCGAACAGGCGCTGCGCCAGCAGCAGGTAGCCCGACAGCGGCTCCAGCACATGCTGCCACGGCCGGATGGCGTGCGGGTTGCGGATCAGCACCGGCTGGCGCTGCTGCAGCGCGCGCAGGATGTCGGGCACGAGCCGGTCGGCCGCCCAGTCGCCGCCGCCGATGACGTTGCCCGCACGGGCCGTCGCCATCGCGATGCCGGCGCCCCGCAGGAAGGAGCGGCGGTACGCGCTGCTGACCAGCTCCGCGCAGCCCTTGCTGTTGGAGTACGGGTCGTGCCCGCCCATCGGCTCGTCTTCACGGTAGCCCCATACCCACTCGCGGTTCTCGTAGCACTTGTCGGTGGTGATGTTGACGATGGCGCGCACGGAGCTGGCATGGCGCGCGGCTTCCAGCACGTGCACGGTGCCCATCACGTTGGTGGCGTAGGTTTCCACGGGCTGCTGGTACGACAGGCGCACCAGCGGCTGCGCCGCCATGTGGATGACGATCTCGGGCTGGAACTCCAAAAACTGCGCGCTCAGCGCGGCGAAGTCCCGGATGTCGGCGACGCAGTGCTGCATGCCCTCGGCGACACGGGCGACGTCGAACAGCGCCGGCTCGGTGGGCGGCGCGAGCGCCACGCCACGCACGGTGGCGCCCATCGATTGCAGCCACAGGCTCAGCCAGCTTCCCTTGAAGCCGGTGTGGCCGGTCAGCAGCACCCGCTTGCCTTGCCAGAAGGCGGGGTCGGTCTGCCGGGTGCGGGCGGCGGTCGTGCTCATTCCCAGTTCTTCCACGGGGCCTTGCCTGCAGCCCACAGCTCTTCCAGCAGGTGCTTGTCGCGCAGCGTGTCCATCGGCTGCCAGAAGCCTTCGTGCTGGTACGACATCAGTTCGCCGTCGGCGGCCAGTTGCATCAGCGGGTCTTGTTCCCAGACGGTGGTGTCGTCCTTCAGGTAGCCCAGCACGCTGGGGTTCAGCACGAAGAAGCCGCCGTTGATCATGGCGCCGTCGCCCTTGGGCTTCTCCTTGAAGCTGCGCACCTGGTGCTCGTGGATGTCCAGCGCGCCGAAGCGGCCCGGCGGCAGGGTGGCCGTCAACGTCGCGGCCTTGCCGTGCTGGCGGTGGAAGGCGATCGTCGCGGCGATGTCGATGTCGCCCACGCCGTCGCCGTAGGTGAAGCAGAAGTCGCGCTCGTTCTTGACGTAGTTGGCCACGCGCTTCAGCCGGCCGCCGGTCATCGAGTGGTCGCCGGTGTCCACCAGCGTCACCTGCCAGGGCTCGGCGCGCTGGTGGTGCACGTGCATGCGGTTCTCCCGCATGTCGAAGGTCACGTCGGACATGTGCAGGAAGTAGTTCGCGAAGTACTCCTTGATCACGTAGCCCTTGTAGCCGCAGCAGATGATGAAGTCGTTCACCCCGTGCGCTGAATACATCTTCATGATGTGCCACAGGATGGGCTTGCCGCCGATCTCCACCATGGGCTTTGGCCGCAGGGCGGTTTCTTCGCTCAAACGGGTACCCAGGCCACCGGCCAGGATGACAGCTTTCATCGCGTGCTTTCTAGAGGAACGGGCGTCAGCTCGAACAGACGAAGGCGTCCGAGTGGAATCGCTTGGCAGGCAAGCCTGCCGCAACAAGTTGCCGCTGCGCGGCTTCGATCATGGCGTTGGAGCCGCAGGCATAGACCCAGGTGCGTGACAGGTCGGGCTTCGTGGTGAGGAACACATCCTGTGCGTGGCCCCGTGCGCCCTGCCAGTCACCGGCTGCACGGGATGCGATGGGAACGAAGGTGACGTCCAGGCCCTCGCTGGCGGGTTGCCAGTAGTGGTCGGAAGGCACGCGGTTGCCCCAGTAGACGGTGACCCGCTGCCTCGGCGTCGACGCGGCCCGCGATTTGCCGAGTTGCTCCAGCATGGCCTTGACGGGCGCGATGCCGGTGCCCGTGGCAAGGAACACGATGTCGTCGTCCGCAGCCTCGCGGAGGAAGAAGGTGCCCAGCGGCCCGTGGATGCGCAGCAGGTCGTTCTGCTTCGCTCGGTTGAACCAGTAGTCGCTCATGCGGCCGCCTTCGACGGCGCGCACGTGCAGCTCGACGGGGCCCGCCGTGCCCGCCGGCGCATTGGCCACCGAGTAGGCGCGCCGCAGCCCGTCGGGGCCGATCACGTCGATGTACTGGCCGGCCAGGTAGCGGAAGTTGGCCGTGGGCGGCAGCCGTAGCGTGATGCGCATGACGTCGTCGGCCACCCGTTCCAGCTGTTGGATGCGGGCCGGCCAGGTGCGGGCCGGGTAGTCGGCCACTTCGCCCAGGTCCTCGATGTCCAGCGTGACGTCCGTGGTGGCGCTGCGCACGCAGGTCAGGATCCAGCCGTCGCGCTGGTCTGCGTCGCACAGGCCTTCTTCAGGGCGCAGGGCCTCGGTGCTGCCGGCGGTCACCCTGGCCTTGCACGAGCTGCACCGGCCGGTCTTGCAGCTGTGTTCCAGCACCAGGCCGGCGGCCAGCGCCGCGTCGAGCAGCGATTGGCCCGGCGTCGAGGCGAAGGAGTTGCCGTTGGCCAGCACTACGGTGGTCATGATGGAGAGAGGGTCGCTCGGCTCAGCGCCGTGTCATCGCTGGGCCAACTGGGCCCGCAGTGCGGCGAGCCGCTCGGCGCGGCGGGGGTCTTGCTGCGACACGCGCCAGAAATGACGCGCGAGCACCGCCATGGCCAGCAGCAGGCCGGTCACCAGCATCGTGGCGGCCGCGATCAAGGTGCGCGCCGGCTTGCTGCGCCGCTCGGGCGCGCTGGCAACGTCGACCACCTGGATCAGCGCGCCTTCGCGGCTTTCGTCGACACGGGCCAGTTCATACTGGCGCGAGAACAGCTCGAACAGCGTTTCCTGATACTTGAACTCGCGGTACTTGCCGACGTAGTCGTTGTCGTCGCCGCGCGGGTTGGCTTTTTCGAGCCGAGCCAGTTGGCCGCGGAGCGCGGCCAGCCGGTCTTGCGCCTGGCGGAACTCGGGCGCGGATTCGTTCAGGTAGCTGCGCATGGTCTGCAGCCGGACCTGGGCGGCCGTGACCTCCGCCTGCAGCTGCGCATAGCTCTCGGCAGCGGCCCTGGGTTCGGACCGCAGGGCGCCCTCGGTGAAGCCGCTGGCCTCGAGCGAGCGCTGGGCCGCGGTGAGCCGGTCCTTCGTTTCCCGGAGCTGCTTCTCGAAGAAGACGCGGCGCTGTTGCGCCTCCGTCACCGCCAGCGTGGAGGTCATCTGGCGCAGTTCGTCGATGTAGGCGTTCGCCATGTCGGCCGCACGCTGCGGGTTCTCGTCGTCGACGCTGACGGTGATGAGGCCGTCCTTCTTGCCGACGATGATGCTGGCCTTCTTGAGCAGGGTCTTGCGGGCGTCGCTGCGGTACTCGGCCTCGTAGACCTCCATCAGCTTGAACTGGTCGATCAGCCGGTCGGACACGGTCGTGCTCTGCATCAGCGCCACGTACTGCTCGGCCGGGCTCTTGACGGCGGAAGCGCCTGCCAGCCCCGCCAGGGCGCCCAGCGAAGCCAGTGCCGAAGCGGCCGAGCTCTGCTGCTGCTGGGGCGGCAGGAACGTGGTCTGCGCGGTGAAGGTGGGCGGCAGCATGCGTGCGATGCCATAGGCGATCACGCCAGCGGCGATGGGCACGGCGAGCAGCATCTTCCAGCGCGACTTGAGGATGATCGCCAGCTCGAGCAGGCCGATCCCGTCGTCGTCTTCTTCTGCCCAATCCTCGGAATGGTTCTTCGTATTCATGTCATTCCCGGATCGTCTTGAGCGCTGCCGCACCCAGGCCGAACTGATAGAGGATCTGCGTCCATTCCTTCGCGGCTTGCATGAACGTCGTCTTGTTCATCTCTTCCGGCACGAAGACGGTGTCGCCGGGCAGCGCAGGCACGTCGCTCAGGCTGCCGCCCGAGAAGAAGCCGCCGCTCTGCCGCGCACTCACCACGCTGCCGTTGGCGCGCAGTACGAAGGCGCTGCCGTCATCGGCGCCGCGCGTGGTGCCGCCGGCCAGGCGCACGTAGTCGGTGACCTTGCGCTCCCGGCTGAACAGGTAGCTGCCGCCGTTGAACACGCTGCCGAACACGCCCACCGTGGTGGGCAGCGCGGGCACGTAGATGCGGTCGCCGTTTTCCACTGCCAGCTCGGGCAGATGCGCGGTTTCCGGGTCGAGCTGCAGCACGATCCGGCCGGTGGGCCGGATGGCGCGCAGGCGTTCGATCAGCTTGGAGGCCGCGGTGCTGCGGCTCGCCTGGATCTGTGCGTCGTCGGCGGTCAGCGCACGCTGCGTGGTCGTGCTTCGTGCGAACTCGGTTTCCAGGTCACGCAAGGCACGTTCGTAGTTCTCCTGCTGCGACTGGCGCACGCTCTCGCGCGAGAACTCGGTGCCGAACACGTAGGCGTTCGGCGTCAGCCCGCCGGCGATGCGGATGGCATCGATGATCGAGCTGCTGGGCGGCAGGATGTAGTCGCCCGGCCGGGCCACCTCACCCTCGATGCGCACGCGCTTGTTCTGCTTGTCCATGGGCAGCGTCGCTTCCACGGCACTGAAGGCGCGCAGCACGTCGCCGTTGGCAGGGCGCTGTGTGAGGTCGTCGGGCAGCTTGAGCTGGCTCACGCGCGCGCCGATGCGCTCGTCGAGCCGCTCGACCGACAGCCGGCCCTGGTCGGCCACGGCGGTGAGGCCGCCGGCCATCTGCAGCACGTCGTCCACCGTCTCGCCCTTCTTCAGCTCGAAGATGGCAGGCTTGTTGACGCTGCCGATCACGGCCGTCTGCGTGCCGACCGGGCCGATGTGGACCACGTCTTCCGGCTGCAGCACGCGGTCGCCGCTGCGGTCGCCCTTGATCAGCAGATCGTAGAGGTCGAGCGTGCTGACGAGCTTGCCGCCGCGCCGCAGCTGGATATTGCGGAAGGTGCCGGCGGCCGAGGGGCCACCCGCCTTCATGACGCCATGGACCACCGTGGACAGGCTGCTCACGGTGTAGGAGCCCGGCTTGGCGGTGAAGCCCGTGACGTAGATGCGGATGCCGCGCAGCTGCCCGAGCGACACGCTGAGCTGGAAGTTGCGGAACACCTGTGCGACACGCTGGTTCAGCAGCGCCGGCAGGTCGGCATAACGCACGCCCGAGACGAGCACCGAGCCCACGCGCGGGATGTTCAGCCGCCCGGCGCGGTCGACCGTGAGCCGCAGGTCGGCGTCGACCGAGCCCCAGATGGTCAGCGCCACTTCGTCGCCCGGCGTCAGCAGGTAGTCGGGCGGCACCTGGGGCATGAAGTCGGCGCTGTCCGCACCGAGCTGGGGGGTGACGAGCTCCGCGCCGAAGCGGCGCACTGAGGTGTCGTCGAGCGTCAGCTTGCCGTCGGGGCCGATGACCGGCGGCATGTCGGCCAGCTTGTTGACGAACAGCTCGAACTCGCCGGGGCGGTAGGGCAGGGCCTGCCGCCGCTCGCGGAACTGGCCGTCCTGCGCCTGGCCCTGGGCGTTCGTTCCGTTCGCGGTGCCCTGCGGGCGCAGGCGCACCGGGCCGCCCGCGTCGTTGCCGTACGCGTCGCTGCCGACGTTGATCTGTTGCGAGCCGGGCGAGCCGCTGTTCTGGCCGGCCTGGTTGTTCTGGCTGTTTTGGCTGTTCTGGTAATACTGAATCGCCTGGTTCGTCTGCACCTGCGCATGGCTGGCGAGGCAGGGCAATGCCAGGGCGACGGCAGCAGCAATGCTGGCCATCGGCGCGCGCCGGGAGCGGCGGCGCGGAATCAATTCGGTCATGAAAGGCCTTCGTGTCTCGGTGCCCGCGGCGCGGGCGGCAGCGCGCGCGGACGGCTGCGGCGCGGAATTCTAACGGGGCGGTCCCGCAGCTCCGGGATTGCGGGTGAGGGTGAATTTTCGGGGGGTGACAACAAGATGCGTCGGCACCCGTGGCTACACTCCCGCGCCATGTTGATCCTGCTCCTGGGCTTCGCGGTATCGGGCCTCGTCACGCTGCTCGTCATCCGCTCTGCGCACAGGCATGCCCGCTTCTCGGCCGACCATGACCTGTCCGGCCCCCAGAAATTCCATGCCAAGTCGGTGCCGCGCATCGGCGGCCTCGGCATCTTCCTGTCGGTCGTGACGGGCATCGCCACCATCGCCGCCGCGGCGCCGGAGTACCTGCGGCCCAGCCTGCTGTTGGTGGCCTGCGGCCTGCCGGCGTTTGCGGCCGGCATGATCGAGGACCTGACCAAGCGTGTCTCCCCGCGCAATCGCCTGATCGCGACGGCCGTCTCCGCCGGCCTGGCCGTGTGGCTGCTGGATGCCTCCATCGTGCGTACCGACCTGCCCGGGCTCGACTGGGTGGTGTCGTTCCCGATCGGCGCCGCGCTCGTCACCGTCTTTGTCGTGGCCGGCGTCGCCAACTCGATCAATATCATCGACGGCTTCAACGGCCTGTCGTCGATGTGTGTCGTGATGATGCTGATGGCGGTGGGCTACGTCGCCTTCCAGGTCGGCGATCGCTTCGTGATGCTCTGGGCGCTGGCCGCGGTGGGGGCCGTGCTGGGCTTCTTCATCTGGAATTTCCCCGCCGGCCTGATCTTCCTGGGTGACGGCGGGGCCTATTTCCTGGGATTTTTGGTGTCGGAACTGGCGATTCTGTTGCTTCATCGCAACGCCGACGTGTCGCCGATGTTCCCCCTGCTGATCTGCATCTACCCGGTGTTCGAGACGCTGTTCTCCATCTACCGGCGGCGCTTCCTGAAGGAGGTGTCGCCCGGCCTGCCCGACGGCATCCACCTGCATTCGCTGATCTACCGGCGCGTGATCCGCTGGGCGGTGGGCAGCCGCAACGCCCGGGAAATCACGCGCCGCAACTCGATGACGTCGCCGTACCTGTGGATGCTGTGCATGCTGTCGCTGGTGCCTTCGGTGCTGTGGTGGGACAGCACGCCGGTGCTTGGCGTCTTCATCGTGCTGTTCGGCATCACGTACGTCAGCCTGTACTGGCGGATCGTCCGATTCCGCTCGCCACGGTGGATGGTTCTGAGGCGCTGACAGGCCTTGACATGTCAAGGGGGGATAATGCCGGGTGATGACTGACACCCCCGCCGTTCCCGAAGCCCCGGCGCGCTTCGACACCCTCCCGCTCGATCCGAAGCTGATTCGTGCCGTGGCCGACCAAGGCTACGCGACGATGACGCCCATCCAGGCCAAGGCGATTCCGATCGTGTTGAACGGCCGTGACGTGATGGGCGCCGCCCAGACGGGCACCGGCAAGACGGCGGCTTTCTCCATTCCGCTGCTGCAGAAGATGCTGCGGCACGAAAACGCCTCGATGTCGCCCGCGCGGCACCCGGTGCGGGCGCTGGTGCTGGCGCCCACGCGGGAGCTGGCCGACCAGGTCGCCGCCAACGTCAAGGCATATGCCAAGCACACGAGCCTGCGCTCGGCCGTGGTGTTCGGTGGCATCGACATGAAGCCGCAGACGCTGCAGCTCAAGGCGGGCGTCGAGATCCTGATCGCCACGCCGGGACGGCTGCTCGACCACATCGAAGCCAAGAACTGCGTGCTGAACCAGGTCGAGTACGTGGTGCTCGACGAGGCCGACCGCATGCTGGACATCGGCTTCCTGCCCGACCTGCAGCGTATCCTGAGCTACCTGCCCAAGCAGCGGCAGACGCTGCTGTTCTCGGCGACCTTCTCGCCGGAGATCAAGCGCCTGTCGCAGAGCTACCTGCAGGATCCGGTGCTGGTGGAGGTGGCGCGGCCCAACGCGACGGCCACCAACGTCGAGCAGCGCTTCTACAGCGTGTCGGACGACGACAAGCGGCGCGCCGTGAGGCAGCTGCTGCGCGAGCGGTCGTTGTCGCAGGCCATCGTGTTCGTCAATTCCAAGCTGGGTGCCGCGCGGCTGGCCCGGGCCTTCGAGCGCGACGGCTTGAAAACGGCGGCGCTGCACGGCGACAAGTCGCAGGACGAGCGCCTGAAGTCGCTCGAGGCCTTCAAGCAAGGCGAGGTCGACCTGCTCGTGGCGACGGACGTCGCGGCCCGGGGGCTCGACATCGCCGACCTGCCGGCGGTGTTCAACTTCGACGTGCCTTTCAATGCCGAGGATTACGTGCACCGCATCGGGCGCACCGGCCGTGCCGGCGCCTCGGGCGTGGCCATCACGATGGTCACCCGGGACGACGCCCGCCTCGTCGGCGACATCGAGAAGCTGATCAAGAAGAAGCTCGAGATCGAGCCCCTGGAGCTCGAGGACGACCGTCCCCGCCGCTACCGTCCGCGCGAGGGCGACGAAGCCATTCCGATGGCGCGCGAGCGCGATCGTCCGGTGAGCGTGCGCCGTCATGGCGCGGGCGGGCCGCCGGCCGATCCATTCTTCGACCGGCCCTACGAGCCGAGCGTGTCGCCGGAGGCGCCGCCGGCCTGGGAGAAGGCGCCGCAGCCGGCACCGCCGGTGCGCGGGCTGTCGCCCAACATCCGGCCCAAGCGCAAGGTGGCTGCGCTGCTGGGCGGCCTCAAGGCCTGAGGGGCCCGGGCGGAGCCGGTGGGCGCTGCCTTCAGGTGGCGAGCAGGCAGAACACGGCGGGCGTGCGGTCCGGCAGGGCGGGGGGCTGGCGTTTCCAGTCGGCCACGCTGGCGCTGCGCGTCCAGCCGCCGGGCAGCGTCAGCCCGACGCTGATCGACAACCGGGTCGTCGGGGCCAGCGTGGCCAGCAGGGCGCCCAGCAGCGCCGCGTTGCGGTAGGGCGTCTCGATCACGAGTTGCGTTTGCTGCTGGCGCCGCGAGAGGGCCTCGATCTCACGGACGCGGCTGCTGCGCGCGGCCGCTTCCACCGGCAGGTAGCCGACGAACGCGAAGCTCTGTCCATTCAACCCGCTGGCAGCCAGCGCCAGCATCAGCGAACTGGGGCCGGACAAAGGCTGCACGGGAATGCCGGCGGCGTGGGCAGCAGCGACCAGCGCGGCACCCGGGTCGGCGACGGCCGGCAAACCCGCTTCGGAGATCAGGCCCATGTCGTGCCCTGCCAGCGCGGGCGCCAGCAGGGCCGACAGGTTCGGCGCTGCGGCGGTCGCGGGCGCGCCTTTGGCCGGGCGCGGCAACTCCACGATGTCGAGCGACTGCAGCGCTTGCGCCAGCGGAACGAGGGCATGGACACGCTTCAGGAACGCGCGCGTGGTCTTGGCGTTTTCCGCGACCCAGTGGGCCAGCGACGCGGCGGTTCGCAGACTGCCGTGCGGCACGGTGTCGTCGACGGCGGGCGGCGCGGCGGGGTCGACTGCGCCCAGGTCCAGCGTGTTGGGCACCAGGTACAGCGTGCCGGTGGTGTTGTTCATGGCAGCGTCAGTCCGGCTTCGCGCAGCAGGGCGCAGGTCCGGATCAGCGGCAGGCCGACCAGCGCCGTGGGGTCGTCGGACTCGATGGCGTCCAGCAAGGCGATGCCCAGCGCTTCGGACTTGGCGCTGCCCGCGCAGTCGTACGGCGCTTCGGCGACCAGATAGCGCTCGATTTCGGCATCGGTCAGCGTGCGAAAGCGCACCGTCACCGCCGCGAGCAGCGTGCGCTCGAAGCCGGTGGACCGCCTGGCCACACAAACCGCCGTCTGGAAGACGACGCTGCGGCCGCTCATCGAGCGCAATTGGGCCGTGGCGCGCTCGTGCGTGCCGGGCTTGCCGATCGGCACGCCGTCGAGGTCGGCGACCTGGTCGGAGCCGATGACCACCGCGTCGGCACGCTGATCGGCCACGGCCGCGGCCTTGGCGCGCGCCAGCCGCAGGGCCAGGGCGGCAGGCGGCTCGTGTGCCAACGGCGTTTCATCGACATGCGGGGACTGCACCTCGAACGGCAGCCGCAGACGTTGCAGCAGTTCGCGCCGGTAGCGCGAGGTCGAGGCCAGGATCAGGGCGGGTGGGGTGGCATCCATCCGGACATTGTCCATGGGGTGCCGTCTTACACTGACAGCATGAAGCTTGCTGATCACGACCCGCGGCGTCTCGACGTCGCCGCATTCGCGGCGCGAGGGGACGCCATGCAAGGGATGTGGCCCCTGTCGGCGCTGGGTCGCCTGGCCGAGGGCGTGCCCGCCGAGGCGGACGACTTGCCGCGCCGTGACGTCGCGTGGCAGGCGCAGGGCGAACTGCGGCCGGTGAAGGGCGGTGAGCCTGAAGTCTGGCTGCGCCTCACGGCGTCGGCCGACGTGCCGCAGGAGTGCCAGCGCTGCCTCGCGCCGGTGGCCGTGCCGGTGGCGGTCGATCGCTGGCTGCGTTTCGTGCGGGACGAAGACCTGGCCGCCCAGCTCGACGCGGACAGCGAGGATGACGTGCTGTCCTTGCCACGGTGGCTCGATCTGCAGGAGCTTGTGGAAGACGAGCTGCTGCTGTCCTTGCCGCTGGTTCCCCGCCACGAGCGCTGCCCGCAACCCTTGCCGATGGCATCGGGGGCCGGCGAGGCGGCAGAGATCGAGCCCGAGGCCGAGGCGCGCGCTAATCCCTTCGCGGCCTTGGCGGCCCTGAAAGGGCGCTCCCGGTCGAGCTGAGCATGCAGGCCCCGACGTGCTATGATCGTCGGCTTTTCGCGAAGGCGCCGCTTGTATCCTTTACTGGCGCCACCAGGAGAACCCCATGGCCGTCCAGCAAAACAAGAAGTCGCCCTCTAAGCGGGGCATGCACCGTTCGCACAATGCCCTGCCCGTGCCGGGTGTGGCCATCGAGCCGACGACCGGTGAGACGCATCTGCGTCACCACATCAGCCCGACGGGCTTCTACCGCGGCCGCAAGGTCCTGCGCACCAAGTCGGATACCTGAGGGTTTGCGGTGCCGGGCTTGCGAGGCAGGTTCGGCGCTGTACTTCGGGCGCTTGCACAGTGATGCTCGCCGCGGCGGTTTCGCTGCCATTGGTGCGGGCTCCTGTTCGCTGACTTGCTCCTTGCCCAGCCGGCGATCTCCGTGTCCTCTTCTTCCTTGACGCCATTGCCGCGGGTCCGCGTGGCGGTCGACTGCATGGGCGGCGACCATGGCCCCGCGGTCACGCTGGCGGCTTGCCGTGCCTTCCTGGCCGCCACGCCGCAGGCGGACCTGCTGCTGGTCGGTACGCCAGAGGCGCTGGCGCCCGCCGCGCACTGGCCTCGCGTGTCGATCGTGCACGCCAGCGAGACCGTGCTGATGGACGATCCGGTCGAAGTCGCGTTGCGCCGCAAGCGTGACTCGTCCATGCGGGTCGCGATCAATCAGCTCAAGGTCCAGGACGGAGCCGAGCCCGCCGCGCATGTCTGCGTGTCGGCCGGCAACACCGGTGCGCTGATGGCGGTGGCGCGCTACGTGCTGAAGACGCTCGACGGCATCGACCGGCCGGCCATCGCCACCGTGATGCCGAACCGGCGCGACGGGTTTACCACCGTGCTCGACCTCGGCGCCAACGTCGATTGCAGCGCGGAGCACCTGCTGCAGTTCGCGGTGATGGGCAGCGCGCTGGTGGCGGCCGTCAGCGGCGAGGCCGATCCCAGCGTCGGGCTGCTCAACATCGGCGAAGAGGCCATCAAGGGCAGCGACACCATCAAGCGGGCGGCTGAGCTGCTGCGCGAGGCGGCGGCCAAGGGGCACCTCAATTTCCACGGCAACGTGGAAGGCGACGACATCTTCAAAGGCACCACGGACATCATCGTCTGCGATGGCTTCGTCGGCAACGTGGCCTTGAAGACCGCCGAGGGGCTGGCCTCGATGTTGGGCGACATGATCCGCCAGGAGTTCACCCGCACCCCCTTCAGCAAGCTGGCGGCCGTGCTGGCCATGCCGGTGCTGCGGCGGTTCAAGACGCGTGTCGATCCGCGGCGGCTGAACGGCGCGGCGCTGCTGGGTCTGCGCGGCCTGGTGTTCAAGAGCCACGGCTCTGCGGATGCTTTCGCTTTCGAGCAAGCCCTCACCCGGGCGTATGATGCCGCCCGCAACCGACTGCTGGACCGCGTCCACGACCGCATCCTCGACACGCTGCAGGCCCTGGCCGCGCAGCCTGCCACCGATGGCCCGGACGACACGGCCCAAGCCGCATGAATCTATCCACACCTCGTTTTTCCCGCATCTCCGGCACCGGCAGCTACCTGCCGCCGCGCCGGGTGACGAACGACGATCTGGCCCGAGAGCTGGCTCAGCGCGGCCTCGAAACCTCGGACACGTGGATCGTCGAACGAACAGGCATTCGCGCCCGCCATTTCGCGGCGCCTGAGGTCGCGGCGAGCGACTTGGCGCTGCAGGCGTCTCGCGCCGCCATCGAGGCAGCCGGCCTCGATGCCGCCGACATCGATCTGATCATCGTCGCCACCTCGACACCGGACATGGTGTTCCCTTCGACGGCCACAATCCTGCAGCACAAGCTCGGCGTGCACGGCTGCCCCGCCTTCGACGTGCAGGCGGTGTGCTCGGGTTTCGTCTACGGCTTGACCGTGGCCGATTCGATGATCCGTACCGGCGCCGCGACGAAGGCGCTGGTCGTGGGGGCCGAGGTGTTCTCGCGCATCCTCGATTTCAACGATCGCACGACCTGCGTGCTCTTCGGCGACGGCGCAGGCGCGGTCGTCCTGGAAGGCAGCGACGAGCCAGGCCTGCTCGCGACCGAGTTGCACGCCGACGGCCGGCATGTGGGCATCCTCTGCACGCCCGGCCATGTGGCGGGTGGCCAGGTGCTGGGCGATCCGCTGCTCAAGATGGACGGCCCGGCCGTGTTCAAGCTGGCGGTCGGGGTGCTCGAGGACGTCGCGCGTTCGGTGCTCGCCAAGGCGGGCCGTACCGATGCCGACATCGATTTCCTGATTCCGCACCAGGCCAACATCCGCATCATGCAGAGCACCGCACGCAAGCTGAAGCTGGGTGCGGACAAGCTGATCGTCACAGTGGACGAGCATGGCAACACGTCGGCGGCCTCGATTCCGCTGGCGCTGGACGGCGCCGTGCGTTCCGGCCGCATCCGCCGCGGCGATACGCTGATGCTCGAAGGCGTCGGTGGCGGTTTCACCTGGGGCGCGGTGCTGCTCGATTTCTGAGCCCGCCGCTCCATCCTCTACTTGTGAGTCGCACGATGACATCGTTTGCGTTCGTCTTTCCCGGCCAGGGTTCGCAGTCCGTCGGCATGCTCGATGCATGGGGCGACCATCCCGCGGTCCTTCAGACGCTGGAAGAAGCTTCCCAGGCCCTGGGCGAGGACCTGGCCCGGTTGATCCATGCCGGCCCGAAGGAGCAACTCGACCTGACGGCCAACACGCAGCCCGTGATGCTCACGGCCGGCGTGGCCTGCTATCGCGCCTGGCTGGCCGAATCCGGCCGCGCACCGGCATGGGTGGCCGGCCATTCGCTGGGCGAGTACAGCGCATTGGTGGCATCCGGCGTGCTCACGCTCGCCGATGCGTTGCCGCTGGTCCGTTTCCGCGCGCAGGCGATGCAGGAGGCCGTGCCCGTGGGCACCGGCGCCATGGCGGCCATCCTCGGGCTCGATGCCGCACTGGTGCGCGAGGGCTGCGCCGAGGCGGCTGCCGCCAGCGGCGAAGTGGTCGAGGCGGTGAATTTCAACGACCCCAAGCAGACGGTGATCGCCGGCAGCAAGGCCGGTGTCGAAAAGGGCTGCGAGGTCCTCAAGGCCAAGGGCGCAAAACGCGCGTTGCCGCTGCCGGTGTCGGCGCCGTTCCATTCCAGCCTGATGAAGCCGGCGGCCGAGCGCTTGAAGGAGCGGCTGGCGGCGACGCCCTTCGCGGCGCCCAGGATCCCAGTGGTCAACAACATCCGCGTTGCCGTGGAGACCGACGCCGATGCCATCCGCCAGGCGCTGTACGAGCAGGCGTTCGGTCCGGTGCGATGGGTCGAGGTGGTGCAGTCTCTGCGCGCCCGCGGAGCGGGCGTGATCATCGAATGCGGGCCGGGCAAGGTGCTGGCCGGCATGGTCAAGCGCATCGACCCGGAAGTGCCTGCGGCCACGGTGCTCGATCCGGCCTCGCTCGAAGAGGCCAGGAGGCTGGTGGCATGAAGGTGCTGAAGGAGCAGGTTGCGCTGGTGACCGGTGCTTCGCGTGGCATCGGCCGTGCCATTGCGCAGGCCTTGGCGGAGCAGGGCGTCAAGGTGGTCGGGACGGCCACTTCGGCCAGCGGTGCCGAGGCCATCACGGCGGCGTTGCAGGCCTTCGGCGGCCGCGGCATCGTGCTCGATGTCAACGATGCGGCTGCGGTGGAATCGTCGGTCGACGCGATCGTCAAGGAACACGGCGCGCTGCACATCCTCGTCAACAACGCCGGCATCACGCGCGACACCCTCGCCATGCGCATGAAGGACGAGGACTGGGATGCCGTGCTCGACACGAACCTCAAGGCCGTGTTCCGGACGAGCCGGGCGGTGATGCGCACGATGATGAAGCAGCGTTACGGGCGCATCGTCAACATCACGTCGGTGGTGGGTGCCTCGGGCAATCCCGGGCAGGCCAACTACGCGGCGGCCAAGGCGGGTGTGGCGGGCATGACGCGTGCCCTGGCGCGTGAACTCGGCAGCCGTGGCATCACGGTGAACTGTGTCGCGCCGGGCTTCATCTCGACCGACATGACCGGTTCCTTGCCCGAAGCACAGAAGGCCGCGCTGCTGGCCCAGATCCCGCTGGGCCGTCTCGGCGAAGCCCGGGAAGTTGCAGATGCCGTGGTGTTTCTCGCGTCGCCTGCAGCCGGCTACATCACCGGCAGCGAACTGCATGTCAACGGCGGCATGTTCATGAATTGATGGACCGGGTCGGCCCGACCGGGTCGCGCTCTCGGGGCTTTCCCGGCACGCGCGTAAACTCCGGGCCGTTTTTGTATTGTTCCAGGAGGAGCGAATGAGCGATATCGAAGCCCGTGTCAAGAAAATCATCGCCGAGCAGCTCGGCGTGCCCGAATCCGACGTGACGAACGAGAAGGCCTTCGTGGCCGATCTCGGCGCCGATTCGCTGGACACGGTGGAATTGGTGATGGCGCTGGAAGACGAGTTCGGCATCGAGATCCCGGACGAGGAAGCCGAGAAGATCACCACCGTGCAGTTGGCCATCGATTACGCGGTCAACCACCACAAGGCCTGAGCCGGTTTCCATGACTCGTCGTCGCGTCGTCGTCACGGGCCTGGGGCTGGTCAGCCCGGTGGGCAACAGCGTGGCTGAAGGGTGGGCCAACCTGGTGGCCGGCCGTTCGGGCATCGCCAACATCACCAAGTTCGATGCGTCGGCCATGGCCTGCCGCTTCGCGGGTGAGGTCAAGGGCTTCAATATCGAGGATTACATCCCCGGCAAGGAAGCCCGCCACATGGATACCTTCATCCACTACGGCATGGCGGCGGCCATGCAGGCCGTGCAGGACTCGGGCATCCCCACCGGGGAGGCGCTCGACGAGCAGAAGGCCGAGCGCATCGGTGTGCTGGTGGGTTCCGGCATCGGCGGCCTGCCGATGATCGAGCAGACCCACCAGGAATACTCCGATCGGGGTCCGCGCCGGATTTCTCCTTTCTTCGTGCCGGCCTCGATCATCAACATGATCTCGGGTCACGTGTCGATCAAGTACGGGTTCACCGGACCGAACCTGGCCATCGTCACGGCCTGCACGACCGGCTTGCACTGCATCGGCGAGGCAGGGCGGTTGATCGAGTACGGCGATGCCGATGTGATGGTGGCGGGTGGCGCGGAATCGACCGTTTCTCCCTTGGGCATCGGCGGTTTTGCGGCGGCGCGTGCGCTGTCGACCCGCAACGATGATCCCGCGGCGGCCTCCCGTCCTTGGGACAAGGGCCGCGATGGCTTCGTGCTCGGCGAGGGCGGTGGTGCAGTGGTGCTCGAGGAATACGAGCACGCGAAGGCCCGCGGCGCGAAGATCTATGCCGAATTGATCGGCTACGGCATGGGAGCCGATGCCTACCACATGACGGCGCCGAACGTCGACGGCCCCAAGCGGTCGATGCTGGCTGCGCTGCGCAATGCGCGGGTCGGGGCGCACGAGGTCCAGTACCTCAATGCACACGGTACGTCGACGCCGCTGGGCGACGTCAACGAGACCAACGCGATCAAGAAGGCCTTCGGCGATCACGCGAAGCAGATGGTGGTGAGTTCGACGAAGTCGATGACCGGCCACCTGCTGGGTGGCGCCGGGGGGATCGAGTCGGTCTTCACCGTGCTGGCGCTGCACCACCAAGTGGTGCCCCCGACCATCAACCTGGTTGATCCGGATCCGGAGTGCGACCTCGACTACTGTCCGAACGAGGCGCGGCAGATGAAGATCGAGGTGGCGGTCAAGAACAACTTCGGCTTCGGCGGCACGAACGGCACGCTGGTGTTCCGCCGCGCCTGAGGCCGGCGTCCACGATGCGTAGCGCCCCTGCGGTGCAGTTCCGTACGGGGCCCGACGCGGTCTGGCGCTGCGGGGCCGCGTCGTGCTGCGCTGCGGCGGCGGCCGGGGTGTCGGCTTGGTTGTCGTCCTGGTTCCGCATCGATCCGACCCTGGTCGGTGGGACGGCCGTGTTGTGCGGGGGCGCTGCGGCGGCTGCGGCGGAACGCTGGCTGGCCGCACCCAGCGGCGTGTTGGTCTGGGATGGCAGCCAATGGACTTGGGACGGCGAGGCCGGCTGGGTCGAAGCGGTCGTGGACCTCGGACCCTGGCTTCTCCTGTGTTTCTGCCCCTTGGCGGGCCGCCGCCGTGGCCGCATCTGGCTGCCGGTGTCCCGGCGGCGAGCCGGCCCGTGCTGGCACGGGTTGCGCACTGCGGTATATTCCCGCCGCCCTGAACCCCGGACCCCTTCCGCGCTGCGGATGTAGGCCATTTCCCCAGCCTGAATGACCAACGCAGCGGACGCAGACGCCCTCCTGATCGACCGTGTCAAGAACGGCGACGTCAAGGCGTTCGAGATGCTGGTGGTGAAGTATCAGCGCCGGATCGAGCGCCTCATCGGCCGCATGGTGCGCGACGTCGACCTCGTTCCTGACATTGCACAGGAGACGTTCATCCGTGCCTACAGGGCGATCCCGCAGTTCCGCGGGGAAAGCGCGTTCTACACGTGGCTCTACCGCATCGCGGTGAACACGGCCAAGAAGGCGCTGGTCGACCTGAAGCGGGATCCGCTCGTTTCGGAGACGGCGTTGGCCGGCCGTGACGAAGAGGACGAAACTTCGCGCGTCGAGAACGAACTAAGCGATGGTGAAACACCGGAGGCGGTGCTGGCGACGAAGGAAATCGCGGCTACCGTCAACGGAGCGATCGAAGCCTTGTCCGAAGATCTTCGCCAAGCCATCACGTTGCGCGAGATCGAAGGGCTCAGCTACGAAGAAATTGCAGAAGTGATGAATTGTCCGATCGGCACCGTGCGTTCGCGGATTTTCCGTGCCCGCGAGGCAATCGCTGAACGGCTGCGCCCCTTGTTGGGCACTCGCGAGGGCGAGCGCTGGTAGCGCCGCGCTTACAGAGATATCTGGAGTCGGAAATGGTGGATCGGCAAGATCGGCAAGGGCTCAGGCAGGCGCTGTCCGACCTGATGGATGGCGCGGCGGACGAGAGTGGCGTGGTGAGCGCGTGTGCGGCTTGGCGTGGGAACGCGGAAGCCCGTGCGGATTGGTACACCTACCACCTGATCGGCGACGTGCTGCGATCCGAGGATCTTGCCCATGCGCCGGCGCGCGACGAGGCATTCCTCGCTGCGCTCAGGGGAAAGCTCGCCGACGAGCCTGTGGTCCTCGCGCCCCGATCGCCCGTGGCCGTCTCCTCGGAACAGCCGGCCCATCGAGTCGCCAACGGCGGCGTGGCCGCGCGATCTGCTCTGTGGCGCCGGGCCTGGGTGGCGCCCACCGCCGTCGCCGCGGGCTTCATGGCCGTGGCCGGCGCGTTGCTCGTGACGCGGGTGGCGGCGCCGGGCGCCGATGCCTCGCAGAGCGTGCTCGCCGCGGGCCAGCCGTCGTCGCTGCCGGCTCCGCAGAGCGGGTTCCAGGTGGTCAGCACCGCGCCTGCCCCCGCGGCGACGCCGACGGCCAACGGCAAGCTCATCCGCGACGCGCGCCTGGACCGCTATCTGGCGGCGCACAAGCAGTACGGCAACAGTTCGGTGCTGGCGATGCCGGCGGTTTCGGTGTCGCGGGGTGCGGCGCCGGCGGTGGCTGATCGCTGAGCGGTGTCTGTGCGCTGTCGCCGTCTCATTCCTGTCGCCATCGTCGCCCTGAGTGCTGCTGCGCTCGGCACTGCCTGGGCCGGCCCGGTGTCCGCGCCCGCGGCTGCGGCCTCCGCCCCCAAAGACGGACCGGCGTGGCTGGCACGCATCCATGCCGCAGCCAGCCAACGCAACTACCAGGGCACGATGGTGTTCACGGCGGGCGGCGCCGTCACCAGTTCCCGCATCGCCCACTACTGCGAAGGTACGAATACCTACGAGCGTATTGAAGGCCTGGACGGCGAGCGCCGCCAGGTGCTGCGCCACAACGACATCGTCCAGACGATGTGGCCGGGAAGCCGGCTGGCGGCGGTGGAGCAGCGCGATCCGCTGGCCCCGTTTCCTGCACTGCTGAAGACCAGCGAAGAGCAGCTGTTCGATCGCTACGAACTGGTGGCCGAAGGGGTCGATCGCGTCGCTGGCCACGACAGTCTCGTCTTCCTCCTGAAGCCGCGCGACAGCGACCGTTTTGCACAGCGCCTGTGGGCCGACCGGGGCACTGGATTGCTGCTGCGTACCGACGTGCTGGGCGCGGAAGACCGCGTGCTCGAGAGTGCCGCCTTCACCGACCTGACCATCGGGGTGCGCCCTCAGCCAGAGTCCGTGCTGAAGGCCATGAAGAAGCTCGACGGCTATCGGGTGCTGCGGCCCGTGCTCACGCCGGCGAAGCTGGAGGCTGAAGGTTGGTCCTTGAAGAGCCCGGTCAAAGGGTTCCGCCAGATCCGCTGCGTCAAGCGGCCGCTCGAAACGCCGGTGCTCGACCAGTCTGCCGGCGCCGACGTGCTTCAGGTTGTGTATTCGGACGGCCTCACGCATGTTTCGGTGTTCATCGAGCCCTTCAGCCAGGAGCGGCATCGACAAGCCGTCGAGACGTCCATCGGTGCGACCCATACGCTGATGCAGCGGCATGGCGACTGGTGGGTGACCACGATGGGAGACGTTCCGTTGTCCACGCTGCGGAAGTTCAACAAGGCGCTGGAGCGGCGGTAGACATTCGTTCAGGAGCTTTCATGGGATTCGAGATCTTGCGTCGGCCGGACGCCTGGCGTTCGGCCATGGCGGCAGCCTTTTGTGCACTTTCGTTGTCGGCCTTGCCGGCCGCCAGCGTGGCGCAGGGGCGCGAGCTGCCCGACTTCACCGAGTTGGCCGAGCGGATGAGCCCCACCGTCGTCAACATCCGCACGACCGAACGGGTGCGTGGCGCGCAGGGCGGCGGCGAGGTCGACGAGCAGATGCGGGAGTTCTTCCGGCGCTTCGGCATTCCCCTGCCCAACACGCCGCGTCGCAATGCACCGCCCGGCACCGAGGAGGAGTCCATGCCGCAGCAGCGTGGCGTGGGGTCCGGCTTCATCCTCAGCGGCGACGGCTACGTGATGACGAACGCGCACGTGGTCGAAGGCGCCGACGAAGTCATCGTCACGCTGACCGACCAGCGCGAGTTCAAGGCCAAGATCATCGGCGCCGATCGCCGGACCGACGTTGCCGTCGTGAAGATCGACGGCAACGGCTTTCCGAGCGTCAAGGTGGGCGACACCAACAAGCTGAAGGTCGGCGAGTGGGTGGTCGCGATCGGCTCGCCCTTCGGCCTGGAGAACACCGTGACGGCGGGCATCGTCAGCGCCAAGCAGCGCGACACGGGCGATTACCTGCCGCTGATCCAGACCGATGTGGCCATCAATCCTGGGAACTCGGGTGGCCCATTGCTCAACCTGCGCGGCGAGGTGGTCGGGATCAACTCGCAGATCTACAGCCGTTCGGGCATGTTCGCCGGCATCTCGTTCGCCATTCCCATCGACGAAGCGATGCGCGTGGCCGACCAGCTGCGGACCGTCGGACGCGTCGTGCGCGGCCGCATCGGCGTGACCATCGCCCCCGTGACCAAGGACGTCGCCGAGTCGATCGGCCTGGGCAAGCCGGCAGGTGCGCTGGTGCAAGGCGTGGAAGAGGGCGGTCCTGCGCAGAAGGCAGGCGTCGAGGCGGGCGACATCATCACGAAGGTTGACGGCCGGGCAGTCGACAAGTCTGGCGATCTGCCGCGCATCATCGGCAACACCAAGCCGGGCGCCCGCACCACGCTGCAGGTGTTCCGTCGCGGCAGCACGCGCGATCTGGTGGTGACGGTGGCAGAGCTGGAGGCTGACCAAGCCCGCCGTGTCTCGCGCGCCGAGCCGCCGGCGTCCGCCCCGAAGACCGCCATCGGGCTCACGGTTTCCGACCTGACGGAAGCGCAGCGGCGCGAATTGAAGGTGCGGGGCGGCGTGCGTGTCGATCTGGCAGAGGGCGCGGCGGCGCGCGCAGGGCTCCGCGAGGGCGACGTCATCCTGTCCATCGACAACATCGAGGTCACGGATGCTCGCCAGTTCGGAGCAGTGGTCGCCAAGCTGGACAAGAGCAAATCGGTCAGCGTCATGGTCCGGCGCGGAGAGTGGACGAACTACGTGGTCATTCGGCCGACCAAGTGAGGCGCCAGTCCGACTGCGGCGTCAGGTCTTTCTGGGATGTGCAGGTGCGCGTTTGTTGCTTGTAAGTTTGTGGACGCTTACTTTTCGCACGTTTCCGTGAGTATTCCGTAGGTTGGCGCTTACAATTACGGGGTTGTTGCCTCTCTTTGGATGCTGTTCGGTGCTGCAAGGGGATGGTTGAAATCTGTCCCCAATCGGTCCACAGCAATCTGTGGATAACATGTGGACTGATTGCGGCTGTTGGCCCTCCGCAACGAAAGAAATGCAGCAACGGCGCGGTTTCCAGCGAGGCCCTTTTGGCTACAATGAAGGCCCAACAAGCAGTTGCCATACGTTTTGTTGGAAGGCGCGTCTCCTCTTTGGACGTGCCTTTTTTTTATGTGCGGCATGGCGCCCGACGCCTGCACGGCACCCCGCTGCCGTGACCAGCAGCCGTCAATCTTGTGTCCATGGACCACATCCGGAATTTTTCGATCATCGCCCACATCGACCACGGCAAAAGCACGCTGGCCGATCGGATCATCCAGCGCTGCGGAGGCCTGAGCGACCGCGAAATGGAGGCGCAGGTGCTCGACTCGATGGACATCGAGCGCGAGCGCGGCATCACCATCAAGGCCCAGACGGCCGCGCTGCAGTACAAGGCGCGCGATGGCAAGGTCTACAACCTCAACCTCATCGACACGCCGGGCCACGTCGACTTCTCGTATGAAGTGAGCCGCTCGTTGTCCGCTTGCGAAGGGGCCTTGCTCGTCGTCGACGCATCGCAGGGTGTTGAGGCGCAGACGGTCGCGAACTGCTACACCGCGCTCGAACTCGGCGTCGAGGTGGTGCCGGTGCTGAACAAGATGGATCTGCCTCAGGCCGATCCCGACCGGGCCAAGGCCGAGATCGAGGACGTGATCGGCATCGACGCCACCGATGCGATCCCCTGTTCCGCCAAGACCGGCGAAGGCGTCGAGGACATCATCGAAGCGGTGATCGCCCGCATGCCGGCGCCGCGCGGCAACCCGGAAGGTGCACCGCGCGCGATGATCATCGACGCCTGGTTCGACAACTACGTCGGCGTCGTGATGCTGGCCCGGGTGGTCGACGGCGTGCTGCAACGCGGCGACCGCATCCGCATGATGGCGACCAATGCGGTGTACGGTATCGAGCAGATCGGTGTATTCACGCCGAAGTCGCTGCCGCGCGATGCGCTGCGTGCCGGCGAGGTGGGCTTCATCATCTGCGGCATCAAGGAACTGCAGGCCGCCAAGGTCGGCGACACCGTCACGCTCGAAAAGAAGCTGCCGAACAACGCCGGGCCGGCGAGCGAGCCGCTGCCGGGCTTCAAGGAGATCCAGCCGCAGGTCTTCGCGGGCCTCTACCCGACGGAAGCCAGCGAGTACGACCAGCTGCGCGATGCGCTGGAGAAGCTCAAGCTCAACGACAGCTCGCTGCGCTACGAGCCCGAGGTCAGCCAGGCACTGGGTTTCGGCTTCCGTTGCGGCTTCCTGGGCTTGCTGCACATGGAGATCGTGCAGGAGCGCCTGGAGCGCGAGTTCGACCAGGACCTGATCACCACCGCGCCGAGCGTGATCTACCAGGTCGAGCTGGGCGACGGCACCGTGATCGAGGTCGAGAATCCTTCGAAGATGCCCGATCCGGGCCGCATCAAGGAAATCCGCGAGCCGATCGTCACGGTGCACCTGTACATGCCGCAGGACTACGTCGGTCCGGTCATGACGCTGGCCAATCAAAAGCGCGGCGTGCAGCTCAACATGGCCTACCACGGCCGCCAGGTCATGCTCACCTACGAGTTGCCGCTGGCGGAGATCGTGCTCGACTTCTTCGACAAGTTGAAGAGCGTGTCGCGCGGGTATGCGTCCATGGACTACGAGTTCAAGGAGTACCGCGCCTCGGACGTCGTGAAGGTCGACCTGCTGATCAACGGCGACCGGGTCGATGCGCTGTCGATCATCGTGCACCGTGCGCAAAGCCAGTACCGTGGCCGCGCGGTGGCGGCGAAGATGCGCGAGCAGATCCCGAGGCAGATGTATGACGTGGCGATCCAGGCCGCCATCGGCGCCAACATCATCGCGCGCGAGAACATCAAGGCGCTGCGCAAGAACGTGCTGGCAAAATGCTACGGCGGCGATATATCGCGCAAGCGCAAGCTGCTCGAAAAACAAAAGGCCGGCAAGAAGCGCATGAAGCAGATCGGCTCCGTCGAGGTGCCGCAGGAAGCGTTTCTGGCCATCCTTCAAGTGGACGACTGATGGGACCTCTGACCGGTGTGTTGTACGGCTTGCTCGGGATCTACCTGGGCGGCTGGTTTCTGGGCTTCTGGGTGGGCAACTTCGCGTTGCTGCTGTTCGTCCTGACGATGGTGACGCTGGGGTATTGGCTCGCCGAGCGCTTCCGCTTCCAACCTGCCCGCGCCGCTGCTGCCGCGGCGCTGACACAGCAGGACGCCGTGCGGCGTGCCGAGCTGTCTCGCATGGGCATCGAAAAGGTCGACGGCGACGTGGCGGACGCGCGGCGCAAGCTGCTGATGCAGCCGTGGTGGCTGGACTGGACTGCCGGGCTGTTCCCGGTGATCCTGGCGGTCTTCCTGCTGCGGTCGTTCCTGTTCGAGCCGTTCAAGATCCCATCCGGCTCGATGATCCCGACGCTGCTGGTCGGTGACCTGATCCTGGTGAACAAATTCCACTACGGAATCCGCTTGCCGGTGATCAACAAGAAGATCATCGCCAACAACGATCCCCAGCGTGGCGATGTCGTCGTGTTCCGCTACCCGGTGGATACCCGGGTGGACTACATCAAGCGCGTGGTCGGCGTGCCGGGCGACGAAGTGGCCTACATCAACAAGCGCCTGACGATCAACGGCCAGCCGGTGCCTGTCTCGCCCCTGCCCGACTTCTATGACGAGGACAGCCGCCGCTATGCGCAGCATTTCTCCGAGAAGCTCGGTGACAAGGAGCACCAGGTACTGAACGACAAGGACCGGCCGGCGTTCATTCCGGGGGCCCATGAGTTCCCCTTCAGCGACCAGTGCAGCTACACGGCCGAAGGCGTGACTTGCAAAGTTCCGCAGGGCCACTATTTCATGATGGGTGACAACCGCGACAACTCCCAGGACTCGCGGTACTGGGGCTTCGTACCGGACGAGAACATCGTCGGGAAGGCCTTTTTCGTCTGGATGAACTTTGGCAACCTGGGCCGGGTCGGCTCGTTCCACTGAGGGCATGCCGATGCATCACTTGCAACGCCGGCGTCAACGTGGCATTACGCTGATCGGGCTGGTCTTCTGGGCCATCGTGATCGGCTTCGGTGCGTTGGTCGTGATGCGCGTGTTCCCGACCGTCAATGAATACCTGACCATCAAGCGGGCGGTCAACAAGATCGCCGTCGGTGGCGCCACCACGGTGCCCGAGATCCGAGCCGCGTTCGAGAAGCAAAAGGAGATCGAGTACTCGATCACCTCCATCGGCGGCAAGGACCTGGACATCACCAAGGAAAACGAGCGGGTCGTGATCCGGTTCGCCTACGACAAGCAGATCGAACTGATGGCACCCGTCTTTCTTCTCATCAAGTACGAAGGCCGTTCTGACTGAGGTTGCCATGGGCGATGCACGACTAGACGCACTCCAGCAGCGGCTCGGCTACCGATTCGCCGAGGTGCGCCTGCTGTCGCGCGCGGTCACGCACCGCAGCGCCGGGGCCGACCACAACGAGCGCCTGGAATTCCTTGGCGATGCGGTACTGAGCACGGCGGTGTCGTCGATGCTGTACGAGCGGTTCGGCGACTCGGACGAGGGCGATCTCACGCGGGTGCGTGCGCATCTGGTGCGCGAGGAGAGCCTGCACCGGGTCGCGCTGGTCCTGGGCCTGCCGGAAGTGCTGCGGCTCTCCGACGGCGAGGCCCGCGGCGGTGGCGCGCAGCGCGCGTCCATCCTGGCCGATGCGCTCGAGGCCGTGATCGGTGCCACCTTCCTCGACGGCGGCTTCGACCAGGCGCAGGCGCTGGTGCGCAGGCTGTTCGGTGAAGTGATCGCGACCACCGACATCGACAGCTGGAGCAAGGACGCCAAGACCGAACTCCAGGAATGGCTGCAGGCACGCAAGCTGCCCGTGCCGGCGTACCGTATCGCTGCAACGCGCGGGCAGGCACACGCACAGACTTTCGAGGTCGAATGCGCCGTGGCGGCGCTCGGCCTCACCGAGCAGGGCGAGGGCCGTTCGCGCCGCGCCGCCGAGCAGGAGGCGGCCCGGCGCATGCTCGAAGGGCTGAAAGCCTCCGACCGTCCGGGCGGCCCCCTGCGATCCTGAACATCATGATGAACGACACCGCTTCCATGCCCGAGGGCCAAGACGAACCGGGTAACGAAGGCGGCGAGGCCGGCAGCGGACAGCGTTGCGGGCTGGTGGCCATCGTCGGCCGCCCCAACGTCGGCAAGAGCACGCTGATGAACGCGCTGGTGGGCCAGAAGGTGAGCATCACCTCCCGCAAGGCCCAGACCACGCGACATCGCATCACCGGCATTCACACGGTCGGTGAGTCGCAGTTTGTCTTCGTCGATACGCCCGGCTTCCAGACGCGCCATGGCACCGCGCTCAACCGCACGCTGAACCGCACCGTGCAGGGCGCGCTGGCAGACGTGGACGTGGTGCTGTTTGTCGTCGAGGCGGGCCGCTTCGGGCTGGACGACGCCAAGGTGCTTGCGCTGCTGCCCGAGCACAAGCCTGTGCTGCTCGTGGCCAACAAGCTCGACGCCGTCAACCGCCGCGCCGAGATGATGCCCTGGCTGAAGAGCATGCAGGAGCGGCGAGACTTCGCCGAGTTCGTGCCGATGTCGGCCCAGAAGAAGACGGACATCGAGCGCCTGCTGGGCATCGTGCGGCCCTACCTGCCCGAGCAGCCGTGGTTCTACGAGGAAGACGCGCTGACCGACCGGACCGATCGCTTCCTGGCGGCCGAGCTGATCCGTGAGAAGCTTTTCAGGCTCACGGGGGACGAACTGCCCTACACGTCGACGGTGGTGATCGACAAGTTCGAGGAAGAGGGCGCGCTGCGCCGGATCGCGGCCACCATCGTCGTCGAGCGGGATGCGCACAAGGGCATGATCATCGGCGAGCGCGGCGAGCGCCTGAAGCGCATCGGCAGCGAGGCGCGGCAGGAGTTGGAGCACCTGATGGACGCCAAGGTGTTCCTGGAGCTGTGGGTCAAGGTCCGTTCCGGCTGGGCCGACAGCGAGGAACACCTGCGCTCCTACGGCTACGAGTAGTCCGGGGTGAAGACCCAGGCGGCCTACGTACTGCACCAGTACGACTGGAGCGAATCCAGCCTGATCATCGACCTCTTCGTTCGCGACCTCGGCCGCGTGGTCGTCGCCGCCAAGGGCGCCAAGCGGCCATATTCGCAGCTGCGGCCGGTGCTGTTGCCCTTCCAGCGCCTGAACGTCGCGCTGGGCCGGCCGCCGCGCAGCGAGGCGGCGTCCGACGTACAGAACCTGCGCAGCGCCGAATGGGCGGGCAGCGCCGCCGTGCTGCGTGGCGACGCGCTGTTCAGCGGCTTCTACCTGAACGAACTGCTGCTCAAGCTGCTGGCCCGGCACGATCCGCATCCGCAGCTCTTCGATGCCTACGCGGACACACTGCCGGCGCTGGCGGGGCCGGACGACCAGGCCGCGCAAGCTGCATTGCGTGCTTTCGAGCTGACGCTGCTGCTGCAGATCGGCCTGTTGCCTGACCTGGCCCTGGTGTCCCACACGCAGGCCCCGGTGCAGGTCGAGGCGCGGTACGGGCTGCAGCCCGATGCCGGCGTCGTGGCACTGCGTGACGGCCCCTTCACCGGCCCGCAGCTGCTCGCCTTGCAGGCCGCGCTGGAGCACGGCAGCCTGCCTGCCCTGCAGCAGGCCTGTGCCGCGCCGGTGGCGCCGCTGCGGACCGCGCTGCGGTCGCTCCTTCACTATCATCTGGGCACTTCACAACTGCGGACGCGCCAGGTGATGCTAGAAGTACAGAAGCTCGTCGAAGGCGCCCGCCCACCGCGATGAATCCGCTGATCGCCCCCGAAGCCTCCGGCCGCGGCGCCCACACGGCGCTGTCGGTCAACCTCAACAAGGTTGCGCTGCTGCGCAACACGCGGCATCTGGGCATTCCCAGCGTCACCCGGGCGGCGGGCATCGTGCTGCAGGCCGGTGCGCAGGGCATCACGGTGCACCCGCGGCCGGACGAGCGCCACATCCGTGCACACGATGTGCATGAGCTCGCCGAACTGCTCCGGCGCGATTGGCCGCACATCGAATACAACATCGAGGGCAACCCCTTTCACAACCTGATGGACTTCGTGCGGGCCGTGCGCCCCCACCAGGCCACCTTCGTGCCCGATGCCCAGGGGCAGTTCACCTCCGACCATGGCTGGCAGCTGCCGCAGGACATCGAGCGCCTCGTGCCGCTGATCGCCGAAACCCGTGCGCTGGGCGTGCGCGTCAGCCTCTTCATGGATCCGATCCCCGAGGCCATGCGCCATGCCCGCGAGGCCGGCGCCGACCGGGTCGAGCTCTACACCGAAAGCTACGCGAGCGCGTGGGGTACGCCGCGCCAGGCCGAGGTGCTGGCCGGCTTTGCAGCCGCCGCCGAGGCGGCGCTGGCCGTGGGTCTCGGCGTCAACGCCGGCCACGACCTGAGCCGGGAGAACCTGGCCGACTTCCTGCGCGCCGTGCCGGGCGTGCAGGAGGTGTCGATTGGCCATGCATTGATCGCGGACGCCCTGGAACTCGGCTACGCCGAGACCATCCGCGACTACCAGCGGAGCATCGCAGCCGCCTACCGGCCGTGATCTACGGCATCGGCACCGACATCTGCGACCTGCGCCGTATCGCGCGCACGCTCGACCGCAAGAGCCAGCGCTTCGCCGAAAAGGTGCTCGGCCCGCACGAGATCGAGGTGTTCCGCGATCGGCTGGCGCGTGTCGAGACGCGGGGCGTGGCCTACCTCGCTTCCCGCTTCTCGGCCAAGGAGGCCTTCTCGAAGGCCATCGGCCTGGGCATGCGCATGCCGATGACCTGGCGGGCGTGCGAGATCGTCAAGGCACCCAGCGGCAAACCCGAGATACGGCTGCATGGTGCCTTGGCGGAATGGTTCACCGCACGGGGCCTGAGTGCCCATGTCAGCATCACCGACGAGACCGACTACGCCGCCGCATTTGTCGTCGTCGAGTGCAGGGAGGCGCACGGAGGCTGAATCACAATCCGGCTCCATGCACACCGATGATTCCCACGCACCCGTCATCCTCGACATCGCGGGCACGGCGCTCAGCGCCGACGACCGCCGCCGCCTCCGGCATCCGCTGACCGGCGGCCTCATCTTCTTCGGCCGCAACTGGCAGGACCGCCGGCAGCTGACGGAGGTCGCTGCCGAGGCGAAGGCCTTGCGGCCCGATCTCCTGATCGCCGTCGACCACGAAGGCGGCCGCGTGCAGCGCTTCCGCACCGATGGCTTCACGCACCTGCCGGCCATGCGCACGTTGGGCGAGTTGTGGATGCAGGACGCGATGCGCGCGACGGACGCCGCCACCGCCTGCGGCTACGTGCTGGGTGCCGAGCTGCGCGCCTGCGGCGTCGACCTGAGCTTCACGCCCGTGCTGGACCTCGACCATGGCCGCAGCGTCGTCATCGGCGACCGCGCCTTCCATCGCGATCCGCGCGTGGTGGCCCTGTTGGCCAAGAGCCTGATGCATGGCCTGCTGCGGGCCGGCATGGCCAACTGCGGCAAGCACTTTCCGGCGCACGGGCACGCCGTGGCCGATTCGCACCTCGCCACGGCGGTGGACAAGCGTTCCCTCAAGGCCATCCTCGCCGACGACGCACGGCCCTACGACTGGCTCTCGACCAGCCTGTCGAGCGTGATGCCGGCGCACGTCACGTTCCCCAAGGTCGATGACCAGCCGGCCGGCTTCTCGCGCCGCTGGCTGCAGGACATCCTGCGCGTGCAACTGGGCTTCCAGGGGGCGATCTGCTGCGACGACCTGAGCATGGAAGGCGCCCGTGTCGCCGGCAGCGCCCTCGAGGGCGGGATCGCGGCCTTGAACGCCGGCTGCGATCTGCTGCTGTTGTGCAACCAGAGCATCGTCGACGGCGGTGCGCCGGTGGATGCGCTGCTGGACGGCTTGTGGTCGGCCCAGGAGAAGGGGCGCTGGCAGCGTGATCCGATGAGCGAAGCCCGGCGCCTCGACCTGCTGCCGCAATCGGCGCCGGTTCCTTGGGACGACCTGATGCACCTGCCCGACTACCAGCACGCGCTGTCGCGGCTGCCCTGAAACGAAAAAACGCGCCTGACGGCGCGTTTTTTTTAGCGGTGTTTGCCGCTCAGCCCTGCGAAGGGGCGTCGAAGGGCAGCTTGTGCTGAGAGAGGTCCTTGCGGGTCTCGACCAGCACCAGCGGGCCTTCGTCGACGACGACCACCGGCTTCGGCTCCCGCGGCACGTGCACCGGGCGCGGCTCGCGGGCCATCGCCTCCTGGGCCGTGCGCACCTTGTCGGCGTCCGAATGCACCCACTCCAGGCCAGCGCCTTGCGCCAGTTCGCTCAGCGAGGCGGACGGCAGCACATAGGGCTCGACGATGTGGATCGGCTCGGCCTGCGCCTCGGCGGCCGGTGGCAGCGCCGGTGCCGGCGGCACCACGGGGGCGGGTGCGTCGGCGACCACGGGCGCAGCGGGTACGGCTTCGGCTGCCCAGGCGGGCTGCGGCTGCTCGGCCACCGGCGCCTCGGGGTCCGCCTGCGCCTCGGCTGCAACAGGCAGCGGCGGCTCGGCGGCCACACCGGCCTCGAGCGTTTCGTCCCGCTCTTCGCGGCGGTTGCGCTCTCCGCGGCCACGGCGGCGACGGCCTTCCGTCGCCGCTTCAGCGGCCTCGCCAGCGACGATCTCGCCCTGGGCCGGTACCTCGGTGGCTACGGCATCCGCGGCGACATCGTCGCCGGGGGCCCCGCCTTCGGGCAGGTCGGTGCCTTCCTCGCGGCCACGGCCGCCACGGCGGCGGCGGCGACGACGGCCTTCGCGGTCCGCGTTGTCGCCCTCTGCGCCTTCCCCGGCCGGTTGGCTGTCGGCGAATGCGGGCGGCATCAACGCTTCGGTGGCCTCGGCCGGCACCACCGTGCCGGCGGGCTCGCGTTCGGCGCGAGGCGCACGGCGCCCTTCACCGCGCTCGCCGCGCGCGGGGCGCGGGCTCTCATCGGCGATGTCCCGCGGCGCCAGCGCCTGCACGGTTTCGGTGCTGCGCGGCGCTTCGGCATCGCTGCGCTCGTTGCGGCGGCCGTCGCGGCCGCGATCACGGCGGCCTTCGCCGTTGCGTGCCTCGCGGTCGCCACGCTCTTCGTTGCGGCCGCGCTGGGCGCCTTCGGCAGCCTTGCCGTCACGGCGCTCACCGCCGCGGCCGGAGCGTTCGCCGCGCTCCCCTCGTTCGCCGCGTTCGCCGCGTTCATTGCGCGCGCGCCGACCATCGCGTCCTTCGCGCTTGTCGCCGGCCGGGGCCACGACGGCCGGGGCAGCCGCCGGTGCGGGGGCGGGGGCGGGCGTCGGGGCGGCGCCGACAAAAAGCTTCTTCAGGAAGGAGAAGAAGCCGCCGCCGCCGGCCGGCGTGGCCGGCGGCAACGGTGCGGGCGCCGGCGCTGCGGCCACCGGGGCCGGCGCGGGTGCCGGCTTGGGCGGCGAGATCGGGGCTGGCGTCTCGGGCAGGATGCCTTTGATGACCGGTTCCTGCTTGGTCTTCTTCTCGTTGGCGTCGCGGCGGCGGGTGATGCCGACCTCGTCGTCCGGCTCCTCGACCATCGTGTAGCTGGCCTGCAGGCCTTCGAGGCGCGGGTCGTCGTGGCGCAGGCGCTCGAGGCGGTAGTTCGGCGTCTCGAGGTGCTTGTTGGGCACCAGCAGCACGGTGATGCGCTGCTTCAGCTCGATCTTGGTGATCTCGGTGCGCTTCTCGTTCAGGAGGAACGAGGTCACCTCCACCGGCACCTGCACGTGCACGGCGGCGGTGTTCTCCTTCATCGACTCCTCCTGCACCATGCGCAGGATCTGCAGCGCGGAGCTTTCGGTGTCGCGGATGTGGCCGGTGCCGTTGCAGCGCGGGCAGGTGATGTGGCTGCCTTCGCTGAGCGCCGGGCGCAGGCGCTGGCGGCTCAGTTCGAGCAGGCCGAACTTGCTGATCGAGCTGAACTGCACCCGGGCGCGGTCGTAGCGCAGCGCATCGCGCAGGCGCTGCTCCACCTCGCGGCGGTTCTTGCTCTCCTCCATGTCGATGAAGTCGACGACGATCAGGCCGCCCAGGTCGCGCAGCCGCATCTGGCGCGCGATCTCGTCGGCCGCCTCGAGGTTGGTGCGGGTCGCGGTTTCCTCGATGTCGCTGCCGCGCGTGGCGCGGGCGGAGTTCACGTCGATCGACACCAGCGCTTCGGTGTGGTCGATCACGATGGCACCGCCCGAGGGCAGGTTCACCGTGCGGGAGAACGCCGTCTCGATCTGGTGCTCGATCTGGAAGCGGCTGAACAGCGGTGCGTCGTCGCGGTAGCGCTTCACGCGATTGGCCGTCTCCGGCATCACGTGGTTCATGAACTGCTGCGCCTGATCGTAGATGTCGTCCGTGTCGATCAGGATCTCGCCGATGTCGGCGGTGAAGTAGTCGCGGATCGCCCGGATCACCAGGGACGATTCCTGGTAGATCAGGAAGGCGCCCTTGCCGCCCTTGGACGCGTCGTCGATCGCGGTCCAGAGCTTGAGCATGTAGTTCAGGTCCCACTGCAGCTCGGCGGCGGAGCGGCCGATGCCGGCGGTGCGGGCGATCAGGCTCATGCCCTTCGGATACTCGAGCTGCTCGAGGTTCTCCTTCAGCTCCTCGCGGTCTTCTCCCTCGATGCGCCGGCTCACGCCGCCGCCGCGCGGGTTGTTCGGCATCAGCACCAGGTAGCGGCCTGCGAGCGAAACGAAGGTGGTCAGTGCGGCCCCCTTGTTGCCGCGCTCTTCCTTCTCGACCTGGACCAGCAGCTCCTGGCCTTCCTTGATGACTTCGTTGATGCGCGCGTTCTTGACGTCGGCACCTTCCTTGAAATAGGAGCGCGAGATCTCCTTGAACGGCAGGAAGCCGTGGCGGTCTTCGCCGTAGTCGACGAAGCAGGCTTCGAGCGAGGGCTCGACACGGGTGACAACGGCCTTGTAGATGTTGCCCTTGCGCTGTTCGCGCCCTTCGATTTCAGTCTCGAAGTCGAGCAGTTTCTGTCCGTCGACGATGGCCAGCCGCCGCTCTTCGGGCTGCGTGGCGTTGATCAGCATGCGCTTCATGTGCACTCCAAACGTGACACGTCCCCTTCCGCGAGGAAGGCGACTCACCGATGCACGAGCACTCGTTTGGAACCGGAAGGAATCGCCCTGGACTGCGGTGGAGATCGCGTCGCGATCAGCGGTGCAGCGTTGGCGCGTGCGTGGCAATGGCCGGCGAAGGTGCTGGCGGTGCGGCTTCCCAGACCCGACGTGCGGTACACGGCGGCAGCAGCGAACCCGCCCCGGCCAGAAAGGCGCGAGGCCGCGGCAGGCGGCTGGAAGGGGAGGACGGCGACAGCATGCGCTCGGTCACTGGACGCGTGGTGCCGGCCCTGTAGAGGCCGGCCACCTGGAAACCTTGTTCTGGCCGTTGCTGCAGCCTACTTCGTTGGCTGCGCGCGGGTGGGTTCTTGGACGGTGTCTCTGCCGCCGGACGCCCGAGACTGCCGGGTCACTTGGGGACCGGGCCCGCCGCGGGGCGAACAACGTTGCATCACCTGGTTCGGGCTTTCGCCCTGTGGCCGCGTCGGTGGGGGCGCCCGGGTAAACTTTTACGACTCAAGCACTTGCAGCACCAACGTGGTCGCGCGGATTATAGAAACAAAAGCCGACGCGCCTGCCGTCCAGCGCCTGGTGATCGACGAAAACTCTGCCGGGCAGCGTCTCGACAACTTCCTGCTGCGCGTGCTCAAGGGCGTGCCCAAGACGCATGTGTACCGCGTCATCCGTTCCGGCGAGGTCCGTGTCAACAAGGGCAGGGCGGGGGCCGACACGCGGCTGGCCCTCGGCGACGAGGTCCGCGTGCCGCCCGTGCGGGTGGCCGAGCCCAGCGCCGCGCCGCCAGCGCCGCCGCGCGAATTCCCGCTGCTGTTCGAGGACGACCACCTGCTTGCCATCGACAAGCCTGCCGGCGTCGCCGTGCATGGCGGCAGCGGCGTGAGTTTCGGCGTCATCGAGCAGTTGCGCCGTGCACGGCCGCAGGCCAAGTTCCTCGAACTCGTGCACCGGCTCGACAAGGAGACGTCCGGCATCCTGCTGCTCGCCAAGAAGCGCAGCGCACTCACCGCGCTGCAGGACCAGTTCCGCGCGCGCGACACCGGCAAGACCTACGCGGCGCTGGTGTCCGGCACCTGGCCGTCCAAGCTCAAGGTGATCGATGTGGCGCTGCACAAGTTTCTCGATGCGGCCGGCGAGCGGCGGGTGCGCGCGGCCGGCGCCGAGGACGAAGGCCGGCGGTCGATCACGCTGGTGAAGGTGGCGGCCGCCTACGAGGGCTTCACGCTGCTCGACGTGACCATCAAGACCGGCCGCACGCACCAGATCCGCGTCCACCTGCAGCATGCCGGCCACCCCATCGTCGGCGACCCGAAGTACGGTGACTTCGAGCTCAACCGCGAGGTCGCGCGCGGGTCGCTGCGCTTCGCCCGCATGTTCCTGCACGCCAGGCGCCTGGCGTTCGACCATCCCGCCAGCGGCGAGCGCATCGAGCTGGCCGCTCCCCTGCCCACCGAGTGCCAGCGACTGCTGGAAGCACTATGACGCCCAAGCCCTCCTCACCCCCCCGCCGCTTCGACCTGATCGCCTTCGATTGGGACGGAACGCTCTTCGATTCGACCGCGTTGATCGTGCAATGCATCCAAGGGGCGGCCCGCGACATCGGCGTGGCCGTGCCGAGCGACGCCGATGCGGCCTACGTGATCGGCCTCGGCCTGCAGGACGCCCTGCAGCACTGCGTGCCCGGCCTGTCGGCCGACCGGTACCCGGAGCTGGGCAACCGCTATCGCCACCACTGGTTCTCGCGGCAGCACGAGGTCGTGCTCTTCCCCGGCACGCTGGAGATGCTCCAGGCGCTGAAGGCCCGCAACCATTGGCTCACCGTGGCCACCGGCAAGGGCCGCCGGGGGCTCGACGAGGCGCTGGCGCATTCGGGCCTGTCGGCCATGTTCGACGGCACACGCACCGCCGACCGCACGGCGTCCAAGCCCAATCCGCTGATGCTGCTGGAGCTGATGCGCGAGTTCGGCGTCGAGCCCGAGCGCACGCTGATGATCGGCGACACGACGCACGACCTGCAGATGGCCGTGAATGCCGGCACGCCCTGCGTGGCGGTGAGCTATGGGGCCCACGAGCCGGCGGCGTTCGAGGCGTTCGACCCGCTCTTCACCGCGCACTCGACGCGCGAGCTGCACGACTGGCTGCTGCTCAATGCCTGAGTCCTTGCTGCCGGCGCAGCCGGAGCTGCTGTGCGAAGCGGCTGCGCTGGAGGAGCGGGGACGGGCGCAGGTCTTCGACGTGCTGCTCTACGGCGCTCCCGCACGCGCCTTCGCGCTGCGCTTCGAGGGGCGGGTGGTCGCCTACCTGAACCGCTGCGTCCACGTGCCCACCGAGATGGACTGGCAGGAAGGCCAGTTCCTCGACATGGACCGGCGCTGGATCCTCTGTTCCATCCACGGCGCGGCCTACGAGCCCGCCGACGGGCGCTGCGTGGGCGGCCCCTGCGGCAAGGGCCGGCTGACGCCGATCCGCGTCGAGGAGCGTGGCGGCAAGGTGTATTGGTATCCTTCGCGTGATATCCGGCCGGTCTCATTCGACGCGCCGCCTTCCGAAAGCCTCCCCGCATGACCTCCCAAGACGACGTGCTGCCGCCGCAGCCGCCCGTGGCCCCCGTTCCCCCGCCGGCACCGCTGCCGCCCGCGGCCGCGGCCGGCCGTTACGCCGGCTTCGAGACCGCGATGGAGCAGCTGGCCGACGGCCTGCTGCGCGAACGCCGCAGCGAGCGGCGCTGGCGCATCTTCTTCCGCATCGTCTGGGTGGCCGTGGTGCTCGCGGGCCTGTGGGCGCTGTTCGTGCAGCGTGTCCAGCACGCGGCGCCCACGGGGCCGCACACCGCGCTCGTCGAAGTGCGCGGCGAGATCGCCGCCGAGGCCGAGGCCAGCGCCGAAAACATCAATGCCGCGCTCAAGAGTGCCTTCGAGGACGCCAACGCGCAGGCCGTGGTGCTGCGCATCAACTCGCCGGGCGGCAGCCCGGTGCAGGCCGGCATAGTCTACGACGAGATCCGCCGGCTGAAGGCCCGCCATGGCAAGAAGGTCTATGCGGTGGTCGAGGAAGTCTGTGCGTCCGGGGCTTACTACATCGCGGTGGCCGCCGACGAGGTGTACGTCGACAAGGCGTCGATCGTGGGTTCGATCGGCGTGCTGATGGACGGCTTCGGCTTCACCGGCACCATGGAGAAGCTCGGCGTCGAGCGGCGGCTCATCACCGCCGGCGAGAACAAGGGCATGCTCGATCCGTTCTCGCCGCTGTCGGAACGGCAGCGCGCCTATGCGCAGGCGATGATCGACCAGATCCACCAGCAGTTCATCGCGGTCGTCAAGGAAGGCCGCGGCGCGCGGCTGAAGGAAACGCCCGAGACCTTCTCGGGCCTCTTCTGGAACGGCGAGGAGTCCATCCGGCTCGGCCTGGCCGACCACACCGGCACGCTCGACTTCGTGGCGCGCGAGGTGGTCAAGGCCGAAGAGGTGATCGACTACACCCCGAAGGAGAACGTCGCCGAACGGCTGGTCAAGCGCTTCGGTGCGTCGATCGGCGAAGGCGCCGCGAAGGCCCTGCGCACGATCGGCCCGCTGCGGTAGGCGGGCGGCTTCAGAACTGCAGGAAGCTGACGCCCAGGCCGACGCTGGTCTGGCGGAAGTTGTAGTCGGTGAGCGTTTCGCCGTAGCCGCTGAAGACCTGCACGTACCAGCGCAGCCCGTTGGGCTGTTCGCGCAGCACCGGGTAGGTGTACTCGAACTGCAGCGCGCCGTAGCGGCCGTCCTTCAGCGTCGTGCGGTACATCAGCGACGCCGTCGACAGCCCTGACGCCCAGTTGAGCTGGAATTCGCCGCGGCCCCGGTAGTCCACGAGATCGGGGTTGTTGTCGCTGTCGCGCGGCTCGCTGATGCGGCGCAGGAAGCGGCTGGTCAGCGACCAGTCCCCGCGCTCCATGCCGGCCCCCAGGAACACCCGGTTCCAGCTGCGTGACAGCGGATCGGACTGGCCGTTCGACTGGTGCGCGATGCCGAGCTGCGTGTACCGCCACTGCCACCCGAACGGCAGGTGCCGCAACGAAGGTGTGGTCGCGATGACGTAGCTCGCCTCGGGCTCGTAGTCGGTGTTGCGGAAGGGCTTCGAGTCGGCCCCGGTGTAGACCTGCCAGGTGGCCTGCTGCGTGAACGCGAGCCACAGGTCGGCATTGGGGAAGACCAGCCCCTGCGCCACCTTGGTCCGCAGCGAGACCTGGAACTTGGCCTCGATGCGCTTGGCATTGGGCTGCGCCACGGCCTCCTGGGTGGGCGAGCTCGGCCGCCGGTTGATGCGGTTCGTGATCCGCACCGGCAGCACGTAGTTCGGGTGGTAGCCGACGAAGTTGAAGGTGCCGCGCTTGTCCTGCGGATCGAGTTCCCAGAACTTCGACAGGAGGCTGCGTTCGCCGGCGGGGCTGTTGGCCGTGGCCACCGGTGCATCCTTCGGTGCCAGCACCGAGGTACCGTCGACGCTGCCTTCCGGCTCGGGCGGCGGCGTCGGCACCGCGGCGGCGGGCACCGGGTCGGCCTGTGCCCGGCCGGCCAGCCGGTCGTAGCAGGCCAGCCGGTCGGCGGCCGGCCCGATGGCAGCGCAGTCGGCCAGTGTCAGCCGTTCCACGGGTGCCGTCCCTTCGGCAATGACCGGCACCTGCTGGGCCCAGGTGGGTGGGGCGATCGATGCGGCGAGGGCGGCCGCGGCCGGCACCGTCAGGCAGTGGCGGGCCATGCGCGCGGCAAGGCAGGAACGTCGTGGGCGTGTCGTCATGGGCACTGGAAAAAGGCGGACGCAGTGTAGTGGCGCCCCACCAGGCGCCGGAGCGCGAGGGTTTCCGGTCTACAGCCAGCCCGCGCGCCGGAACCGCCAGGCCACGATCGCGCAGGCGCTCACGATCACGCCCAGTGCGGCGGGATAGCCCCAGGTCCACTTCAACTCTGGCATGTTCTCGAAGTTCATGCCCCAGACGCCGACGAAGGCGGTCGCCACGGCGAAGATGCCCGCCCAGGCCGCCAGCCGCTTGGTGACCTCGGACTCCTCGATCGTGACCATCGACAGGTTGACCTGGATCGCCGTGGCGATGGTTTCGCGCAGCGTGTCCAGCGTGGTGTTGATGCGGGTCAGGTGGTCGTAGACGTCGCGGAAGTACTCGCGGCTGTTGTCGCAGACACGGGGCACCCGGCCGCTGCTGAGCTTGCCGGACGCTTCCATCAGCGGCGCGACGGCGTGCTTGACGACGAGGATGCGCTGCTTCAGCCCGTACAGCCGTTCGATATTGGCCCGGCCCTTGCCGCGGTCGAAGATGTGCGACTCGATCTCCTCCAGTTCGGTTTCCAGCCGGTCGATCACGGGGAAGTAGCGGTCCACCACCGCGTCCATCAACGCATAGAACACGAAGCCCGCGCCGTGGCGCAGCAGGTGCGATTCGCGCTCGGCCCGCCCCCGCACGCCCAGGAAGCCCTGCTGGCTGCGGTTGCGCACCGACAGCACGAAGTTCGGGCCCACGAACACGTCGACCTCGCCCACATGCAGCTCGCAGGCGTCGTCGATCTCGACGGTGTGCATCACGGCGAAGACGGTGTCGCCGTACTCCTCCACCTTCGGACGCTGGTGCCCGTGGCGGGCATCCTCCACGGCCAGTTCGTGCAGGCCGAACTCGTGCTGCATCTGCTTGAGTTCCGCATCGGTGGCGTCCAGCAGGGCGACCCAGACGAAGCAGTCTTCCCGGATCACGTAATCGCTGATCGCGTCGACGTCGATGTCGGCGAGCTTCTTGCCGTCCTGGTAGACGACACAGTTGATGAGCATGGCGGCGGCCTCGCACGGTGAGGCCGGCACTGTAGCGCCGCACCGCGCTGGCCGGCCCCTGCAAATGATTCGCAGCCCGAGCAGTCGCCTGGGGGCTTGACGGGCGGAGGGTTTGTGAACCAGAAGTGGGCGAGCACAATCGCGCCTTGCTCGATCACAAGGACAACATCATGCAAGGCGACCCGAAGGTTCTCGAGTACCTGAACGCCCAGCTCAAGAACGAGCTGACCGCCATCAACCAGTACTTCCTGCACTACCGGATGCTGAAGAACTGGGGCTTCGAGAAGCTGGCGAAGAAGGAATACGAAGAGTCGATCGAGGAGATGAAGCACGCGGACCGCCTGATGGACCGCATCCTCGTCATCGAGGGCCTGCCCAACCTGCAGGACCTGGGCAAGCTGCTGATCGGCGAGAACGCCATCGAGATCCTGCGCTGCGACCTGCAGATCGAGAAGGGGTCGCACACGCTGCTGAAGGAAGCCATCGCCTATTGCGAAACGGTGCGTGACTACGTGTCGCGCGAACTGCTCGAGGACATCCTCGAGGACACCGAGGAGCACATCGACCACATCGAGACGCAGCTCGACCTGGTCGACAAGATCGGCGAGCAGAACTACCTGCAGCTCGGCGTCGGCGAGATCGGCTGACGCGCCGCTTGGCAAGTCAGGGGAAATAAGCCCCCGATTCGCAGGTGTTTACAAACGAGAAGTATTCGCATTCGATGTAGACTTGCGGCAGCCCACTGATGCTGCCGCCATGATCGTCTGCCTCTGCCACCGGATCTCCGACCGCGACATCCAACGCGCCGTGCGTGAAGGCGTGGATGATTTCGAGACGCTGCAGGACGACACCTGCCTCGCCCGCAACTGCGGCTGCTGCGAAGAATGCGCCCGCCAGGTGTTCGACGATGCACGTGCGGCAGCCTTGCCGGCCGCGGTGCACGTGATCCAGATCCACCGCGAGCGGGCAGCGGTCGCGTAGGTCCGCGACGGCGGAAAAAAAGGGCGGCCTGCGGGCCGCCCTTCGTTTTGCGATGTGCAACCGCGGTCAGGCCGCAGGCGGGATGCGCAGCATCTGGCCGGGGTAGATCTTGTCCGGGTGGGTCAGCATGGGCTTGTTGGCCTCGAAGATCACGGGGTACTTGTTCGGGTTGCCGTAGAACTGCTTGGCGATCTTCGACAGGTTGTCGCCGCTGACTACCGTGTACCACTGCGATGCCGGCTCTGCGGCCGCCACGGTCAGCTCGTCGTTTACCTTCGCCACGTGCTGCACATTCCCGCAGCACAGCAGGATCTTCTCCTTCGTGGCCTGGTCGGCGACGGTGCCGGAGACCGTGACCGTGGCGTTGGCGCCATCGAACGCGACCGACACGCCCTCGGTGGGCAGGCCTTGCGCCCGGATGTAGGCGACGATCGCCGCGGCGGCTTTTTCATTCAGCGCGGCGACGTTCTCGGCGGACGGGGCTTGCGCAGCGGGCTGCGCGGCCTTCGCGTCACCGATGCCCAGCAGCTTTTCGCCGGCTTCCTTGATGAACGACATCAGACCCATGGGGACCTCCTGAGGGGATGGGGGGGTGGGGTGCGCATCCTAGGCCGTGCGACCGCCGTCCGCCACCTCTCGCAAACGCCCGGCGTCGTATGTCACGTTTGCAATCAGGTCTGTGACGGTGGGCGCAACAACCCCTTGGTCTCGATGAAGTCGATCACCTCCGCCAGTCCGTCGCGGGTGCGCAGGTTCGTCATCACGAAGGGCCGGTTCGGCCGCATGCGGCGTGTGTCGGCTTCCATCACAGACAGGTCTGCGCCGACGTAAGGCGCAAGGTCCGTCTTGTTGATGACGAACAGGTCGCTCTTGGTGATGCCCGGCCCGCCCTTGCGGGGAATCTTCTCGCCCGCGGCGACGTCGATCACGTAGATCGTGAGGTCGCTCAGTTCCGGGCTGAAGGTGGCGGCCAGGTTGTCGCCGCCCGACTCGATGAACACGATGTCGGCGTCCGGGAACTTCTCCAGCATGCGGTCGACCGCTTCGAGGTTGATCGACGCATCCTCGCGGATCGCGGTGTGCGGGCAGCCGCCAGTCTCGACGCCGACGATGCGCTCGGGCTCCAGCGCGCCGGCCACGGTGAGCAGCCGCTGGTCTTCCTTGGTGTAGATGTCGTTGGTGACGACGACCAGGTCCCAGCGCTCGCGCATCGTCTTGCACAGCATCTCGACCAGCGTGGTCTTGCCGGAACCGACGGGTCCGCCCACGCCCACGCGCAGCGGTGGGAGCTTCTTGGTACGGCGGGCCAGGGCGTGCAGGGAGGTGGTCATCGGGTGCTCACGATCTGAAAAGGCGGGAATATTGCGTTTCGTGCCGGGCCGAGAGGATCGCCAGCATCGGCGTGAATGACTGGCGCTGTCCGTCGGTGCAGGCCATTGCGTGTTCGACCACCGCGGGGATGCGCTCGTTCAGCGCCTGCAGGATGCGCTGGCCGGCGCTCTGGCCGAGCGGCACGGCCTTCAACGCGGCCTGCACCATGTTCTCGGCCCAGCCGAAGGCATGGGCGAGCAAGGCCGATGCCAGCGGCGCGCCGCTGCGTGCGGCGGCCAGCGCGAAGGCCACCGGCCAGGTGGGCGCCGGCGCCAGGGCGGCCAGCACGGCCAGCCGCGGGTCGTCCCGCGCATCGCTGTTGCGCAGCCACTCGACGAGCGAGCGGCCCATCTGTTCGGTCTGCTGGCGCAGTTCGCTCGTTTCGCGCGTCTGCCGCACCCAGTCGTTCAGTGCGCCGATGCGGTCGGCGTCGGCCTGCTGCCAGGCGCCGAAAGCCTGGGCCACGACGGGAAGATCGGCCCGGCCCAGCGCCAGTTCCAGCTGGCTGCACAGCCATGCGCGCGCCTGTGCTTCGTTGCCCACGGCGCCGCTGTCGACCGCCGCTTCCAGGCCTTCCGAATAGCTGAAGCCGCCCACCGGCAGGGCCGGCGAGGCGAGCCACATCAGCTGCAGCAGTGCCCCGGGCGGGAGGTCGGCGTTCAATGCGAATGGCCGCCGGGGCCGTGGTCGTGGCCACACCCGGCATGTCCTTGATCGTGTCCGTGGTGCCCGTGCCCGTGCTCGTGCTCGCGCTCGTGCTGGTGAACGTGGCCATGTCCATGCCCGCCGGCCGCATAGGCGCCGCCTTCCGGTTCGAAGGGCGCATTCGCCTCGCTGACGATCAGGTGCATCGAGCGCAGCATGGCGGCCAGCACGTGGTCGGGTTCGAGCTTGAGGTGATCGGCCTGCAACTCGAGTTGCACGTGCCGGTTGCCCAGGTGGTAGGCGGCGCGCATCAGGTCGAACGGCGTCCCGTGGTCGGCGCAGTGGCGCACCACCAGCACCGGCTGCGGCGCGGCATTGACGCGCACCAGGGAGCCGTCCTCCGCCACCAGCACGTCGCCGCCGCGCACCACCGTGCCCCGTGGCAGGAAGATGCCCAGCGTGCGCCCGGTCGAGTCGGTGGCGTCGAAGCGGCTTTTCTGGCGAACGTCCCAGTCGAGGTCGACGCTGGCGGCGCGTTGGAGCAGCACCGCGGCGAGGCCACGGCCTTGCGGCATGAGTTTGTTGATGGTGAGCATCGCGGGCATCCGTAAGACGACTGTCGAAAATACCATGGCGGTCAGCCCCGGCGATGCAACCCGATGGCATTCCCGCCGGCGCGCGCGGCCGGCCTTTTGCGAGTTCGGCGTCGGCCGCCGCAGCCCGTGCGCAGGCCCCGCCCAAGCTCGGCGGATAATCGCCGCGGCCAAGAGACGGGGCCGACACGGCCGAGTGCCAGAACGATGACGACAGAGACCTTCGAAGGGTCCGCCGCCGAGGTGGCTGACCTGGCCCGTGCCGATGCGGCGCGGGCCTTGCAGGAAGACCTGCGCAACGGCGACCTGACCGCCGGCCTGATCGATCCCCAGCGCCGCGCCCGCGTGCGGGTGCTGGCCCGCGAGCCCGCGGTGATCTGCGGCGCGCCCTGGGTGGAGGCCACGCTGCGGCAGCTCGATCCCGGCATCGGCGTCGAATGGCGCGTGCCCGAGGGCGCGCGCTGCGCAGCCGACCAGGTGGTGTTCGAGGCCGAGGGCGCGGCGCGCGTGCTGCTGAGCGCGGAACGCACGGCGCTCAACTTCCTGCAGCTGCTGAGCGCGGTCGCGACCAAGACCGCGGCCTACGTCGAGGCCGTGCGCGGCACCCGTGCGCAGATCGTCGACACCCGCAAGACGCTGCCCGGCCTGCGCCTCGCCCAGAAGTACGCGGTGAGGACCGGCGGCGGCACCAACCACCGCATCGGCCTGTTCGACGCGGTGCTGATCAAGGAGAACCACATCGCGGCCGCCGGCGGCGTCACCGCGGTGCTGCGCCGTGCGGCCGAGGTCGCGGCGCAGGCACGGTTCGTCGAGATCGAGGTCGAGACGCTGGCCCAGCTCGAAGAGGCGCTGGCCGCCGGCGCGCGCATGGTCCTGCTCGACAACATGGACCTGCCCACGCTGCACGAGGCGGTGCGCCTCAACCACGGCCGCGCGATCCTCGAGATCTCGGGCGGTGTCACTTTTGATCGCGTGCGTGCGCTGGCCGAAACCGGCGTCGACCGCATCTCCATCGGTGGCCTCACGAAGGACGTGAAGGCGATCGACTTTTCCATGCGGCTTCAGGAAGTTTGATGAGTGCGTCGGAAGTGATCGAGGTCGAATACGAGCAGCCCGCCTGCAGCACCCGCCACGCGTGGGCGCGCGTGCCGGTGGAGCCGGCGCCGCACCAGCGGACCGAACTCAAGCAGCGCATCCGCCGGCTGCTCGAGGAGCGCGACGCGGTGCTGGTGGCGCACTACTACGTGCACCCCGACCTGCAGGACCTGGCCGAGGAAACCGGCGGCCTGGTCAGCGATTCCCTCGAGATGGCGCGCTTCGGCCGCGATCATCCGGCCCGCACGCTGGTGGTGGCGGGCGTGCGCTTCATGGGCGAGACGGCCAAGATCCTGTCGCCCGGCAAGCGTGTGCTGATGCCCGACCTCGACGCCACCTGCTCGCTCGACCTCGGCTGCCCGATCGACGAATTCGGCGCGTTCTGCGATGCGCACCCGGACCACACCGTCGTCGTCTACGCCAACACCAGCGCCGCCGTGAAGGCGCGGGCCGACTGGGTCGTGACCTCGAGCTGCGCGCTGGAGATCGTGCAGGCGCTGCATGCCGCCGGCCAGAAGATCCTATGGGCGCCCGACAAGCACCTGGGCGGCTACGTCCAGCGCGAGACCGGCGCGGACATGGTGTTCTGGACGGGCTCCTGCATCGTGCACGACGAGTTCAAGGCCGACGAGCTGCTGGCCCTGAGGCAGGAACACCCCGGCGCCAAGGTGCTGGTGCACCCCGAGTCGCCGGCCGGCGTGGTGGCCGTGGCCGATGCGGTGGGCTCCACCTCCGGCCTGCTGAAGGCGGCGCGCGAACTGCAGGCCGAGACCTTCATCGTCGCCACCGACAACGGCCTGATGCACAAGCTGCGTGCGCTCAATCCCGGCAAGCGCTTCATCGAGGCCCCCACGGCCGGCAACAGCGCCACCTGCAAGAGCTGCGCGCATTGCCCCTGGATGGCGATGAATGGGCTGGCCAACGTGGCGCACGTGCTGGAGACGGGCGCACAGGAGATCCAGATCGACCCGGCGCTCGGCTTGCGCGCGCGCCAGCCGATCGACCGCATGCTGGCTTTCACCGCCGCGCTGAAGAACGGCCACCGCCCGGGCGACCTGGTGCCGAACATCGGCGCCGCCTGAGCGGCCCCGACGGGGGAGGGGCGCGCCTCAGCGCCTGCCGCGCGCGGCAAACAGGTGCATCGCGCCCCCGAGGGCGAGCACCAGCAGCACCGAGGTCAGGTCGGCCGTGCGCCCGGCGATCCAGCACTGCGCCAGCTCCAGCAGGCCGACCCAGGCCGCCAGCGTGAGGCAGCTCGCGCGCAGCGGCATGCGTTCGCGCTGCGCCAGCCAGAGCAGCGCGCCGTAGACGAAGAACGATTCCGTCATCGACCAGGTGTTGACCAGCATCGAGCCCTCGAGCAGGGCCGCGAACGGCAGCACGTGCAGCTCCGAGGGCACGGGCGCCAGCTCGAACGGCGACAAGGCCTCCAGCGTGTACCCGGCCAGCAGCACGAAGAGCACGGCGAGGTCCATGCGTGCCGGCCGGCGCGACCACAGCCCCCACCACAGCAAGAAGCCCAGCGGAAAACCCAGCAGCTGGTGCGATGCGATGCGCTGTCCGTCGATGAACAGCTTGCCCGCCAGCAGCAGCGCCAGCAGCAGCGCGAAGCGGCGCGGCGTGGCGGGCGCGCGCTGCCATACCGCCGCCAGCAGGCAGCCCACCGCCATCACCCGCGCCAGCGTGAAGAGCGTCGCGACCGGTGCCGGCCAGGGGTCGGCGAGCACCGCCTTCAGATGGTCCTTCAGCAGCTGCCAGTCGAGCGACGGCACGAGCGGGAAGAGCTGCGTCAGCACCCACAGCGCGACCAGCCCGCCGGCGGCCCAACGCTGCGGTGCGACCGGGGCCTCGGGCGTGTGGAAGCGCGCGGCCCACGCACCGAAGGTCGGCGCCGCCAGCACGCCCAGCAGCGTGCCGGCGCCGTTCCAGACCGTGTCGGCCATCGACGGCGCCCGCGGCGGGAAGAACACCTGCAGCAGCTGCACCAGGAACGCGAAGGCCGTGCCGGCGACCACGATGGCCACCGCGCAGGCCAGCCGGTGGCGCCGCGGCGCGGCGGCCGCCATCGCCAGCACCCCGACGGGCAGGAACAGCGCGATGTTGCCCAGCACGTCGCCGCGCGAGGTGTAGAGCGTGCGGTCGGCCAGCAGGGCCTGCACGTCGCCGGCCAGCGAGTCCGGCACGGTGAAGTTGAACGGGTAGAACGAGCCGTAGCTCAGCAGCGCCAGGCACAGCACCAGCAGCAGCGCCAGCAGCTGCCGGCCCGTCAGGGCGGCGCTGCGGGCCGGACGCGAGGCGGGACGGGGGCGGTGCGGAGGCTGCGGCACGGGGGGCGCTGGCGGCCGCCCACCGACCGCGGTGGGCTTGCGGGCCGCTTCAGAAGAGGAAGTATCGCTGCGCCATCGGCAGCACCTGGGCGGGCTCGCACACCAGCAGTTCGCCGTCGGCGTGCACCGTGTAGGTCTGCGGATCGATCTCCATCGCCGGCGTCAGGCCGTTGTGCACCATGCTGGCCTTGGTCACGCCGCGGCAGCCCCTCACCGCCGACAGCGTCTTGTGCAGGCCGTAGCTCTCGGCCGCGCCGTTCGCGAGGGCCGCTGTGCTGACGAAGGTGAGCGAGGTGCGCGCCAGCGCGCCGCCGTAGCTGCCGAACATCGGCCGGTAGTGCACCGGCTGCGGCGTCGGGATCGAGGCGTTCGGGTCACCCATCGCGGCCGCCGCGATGAAGCCGCCCTTCAGGATCAGGCTGGGCTTCACGCCGAAGAAGGCAGGCCGCCAGAAGACGAGGTCGGCCCATTTGCCCACCTCGATCGAGCCCACTTCGTGGCTCACGCCGTGCGCGATCGCCGGGTTGATCGTGAGCTTGGCGATGTAGCGCTTGACGCGCGTGTTGTCGTTGCGCTGCGAGTCGCCCGGCAGCGTGCCGCGCTGCACCTTCATCTTGTGCGCGGTCTGCCAGCAGCGCAGCGGCACCTCGCCGACGCGGCCCATGGCCTGGCTGTCGGAGCTGAACATGCTGATCGCCCCGAGGTCGTGCAGGATGTCCTCGGCCGCGATCGTCTCGCGGCGGATGCGGCTTTCGGCGAAGGCCAGGTCCTCGGCGATCGACGCGTCGAGGTGGTGGCACACCATCAGCATGTCGAGGTGCTCGTCGACCGTGTTGACGGTGTACGGCATCGTCGGGTTGGTCGACGAGGGCAGGAAGTTGCTCTCGCCCACCACGCGCAGGATGTCCGGCGCGTGGCCGCCGCCAGCGCCCTCGGTGTGGAAGGCGCAGAGGGTGCGGCCTCGGGTCGCGGCGATGGTGTTCTCGACGAAGCCCGACTCGTTCAGCGTGTCGGAATGGATCGCGACCTGGATGTCGGTCTCTTCCGCCACGCCCAGGCAGCAGTCGATCGCCGACGGCGTCGTGCCCCAGTCCTCGTGCAGCTTCAGGCCGATGGCGCCGGCCTCGGCCTGCTGGCTCAGCGCCTCGGGGCGGCTCGCGTTGCCCTTGCCGAAGAAGCCGAGGTTCATCGGGAACGCGTCGGCGGCCTGCAGCATGCGCTTCATGTTCTCCGGGCCGGGCGTGCAGGTGGTGGCCAGCGTGCCGGTGGCCGGGCCCGTGCCGCCGCCGATCATCGTGGTCACGCCGCTCATCAGCGCTTCCTCGATCTGCTGCGGGCAGATGAAGTGGATGTGGCTGTCGATCGCCCCGGCCGTGACGATCATGCCTTCGCCGGCGATCACCTCGGTGCCGGGGCCGATGATGATGTCCACGCCGGGCTGCACGTCGGGGTTGCCGGCCTTGCCGATGGCGGCGATGCGGCAGCCCTTGATGCCGATGTCGGCCTTCACGATGCCCCAGTGGTCGAGGATGAGCGCGTTGGTGACCACGCAGTCCATCGCCTCGTGGGCGCCCGGGCCGTTGGGCACCTGGCTCTGGCCCATGCCGTCGCGGATCACCTTGCCGCCGCCGAACTTCACCTCTTCGCCGTGGCCGCCGGCCGCGAGGGTGTAGTCCTGCTCGACCTCGATGACCAGCTCGGTGTCGGCCAGCCGCAGCCGGTCTCCGACGGTGGGGCCGAACATCTCGGCGTAGGCGCGTCTTCCGATCTTGGCCATGTCAAAGTTTCCCTTGGACCAGGCCGCGGAAGCCGTAGACCTCCCGCTTGCCGGCGTAGTCGACCAGTTCCACCGTGCGCTGCTGGCCCGGCTCGAAGCGCACTGCGGTACCCGGCGCGATGTTCAGCCGCATGCCGCGCGCGGCGTCGCGGTCGAACTGCAGGGCGCCGTTGGTCTCGGCGAAGTGGTAGTGGGAGCCGACCTGGATCGGCCGGTCGGCACCGTTCTCGACCACCAGCGTGATGGTGCGGCGGCCGGGGTTGAGCGCGTGCTCGCCGTCGTCGGTGAAGAGTTCTCCGGGGATCATCGGCAGGCGCTCCGGGTCAGGTGAAGAACAGGCCGGCGCCGAAGAGCGTCGCCGCGCCGCCGGCCAGCCGCGTGAACCACACGCTGCGCGTGCGCGCGGCGTGCCCGATGGCCAGGCCGGCCGCATGCAGCAGCGCCGTGGCCAGCACCATGCCGGCGAGGGCGGCCACGCCGGAGAGTTCGACGCCGTGCGCGCCGCCGTGGAACAGCGCGAAGACGCCGACCAGCGCCACGCCCGCCGCCGGCGGCAGCGAGGGCCGCAGCGCGACCAGCAGCCCCAGCACCAGCAGCGAAGCCGCGATCATCGGCTCGACGGCGGGCAGCGCCAGGCCCGCCGCGCCGAGCAGCGACCCGGCGAGCAGCAGCGCCGCGAAGGCCAGCGGACCGCGGGCGTAGGCCATGCCGCCGACGCGCGGCGCACTCACCGCGCTCCACACGCCGACGGCGAGCATCGCGACGAGGTGGTCGATCCCGGTGAACGGGTGCAGCCAGCCGCTGGCGAAGCCATGGTGGGCTGCGCCGTCGGCGCCCACGTGGGCCGCAGCGGCCAGGGGCAGGGCGGCCGCCAGGGCGGCCAGGCCGGCGCGGCCGGCAGGAGAGGGGCGGAAAGTCATCGGGCGTCCTTCAAAGGGGAACGTTCAAGGGGTCGCACTCGAATGGTGCAAGATGCCGCAAAGCCGCACCGTCATGCAATGGGTTGGTGCACTGTCACCAACTTGGTGCCGTCGGGGAAGGTGGCCTCGATCTGGATCTCGGGGATCATTTCGGGCACGCCGTCCATCACGTCGGCACGCGACAGCACCGTCTTGCCCTCGCTCATCAGCGCCGCCACGGTCTTGCCGTCGCGTGCGCCTTCCATGATGGCGGCGCTGATCAGCGCCACCGCCTCGGGGTAGTTGAGCTTGAGGCCGCGGGCTTTGCGGCGTTCCGCCAGCAGCGCGGCGGTGAAGATCAGGAGCTTGTCCTTCTCGCGGGGCGTGAGTTCCATGGGGGGCGCTCCAGCAGGATGAATGCCACCTTGGGCGGCGCATGCGGCGGTGGTGCGGTTCTTGATGTGTCCGGATCATGTTGGAAGGATTGACACCTCAGCGCGCGGCCCCCAACGACGCGCCGCAGCGTGTCGTCAAGGTCCGGCGCGACTACAACAGCTGGGTCGGCAGCGAGACCATGGAGGACTACGCGCTGCGCTTCACCGCGCGCTCGTTCCGCAAGTGGTCCGAATGGCGCGTGGCAAACACCGCCTTCGGCGCCGCGTCGTTCCTGGTGCTGGAAGCCGTGGGTGCCACGCTGCTGGTGCAGTACGGCTTCGCCAACGCCTTCTGGGCGATCCTCTTCACCGGGCTCATCATCTTCGCGGCCGGCCTGCCGATCAGCATCTACGCCGCGCGCTACGGCGTCGACATGGACCTGCTCACCCGCGGTGCGGGCTTCGGCTACATCGGCTCCACGCTCACCTCGCTCATCTACGCGAGCTTCACCTTCATCTTCTTCGCGCTCGAGGCCGCGGTGATGGCCTACGCGCTCGACCTGGCGTTCGACATCCCGCCGGCCTGGGGCTACCTGATCTGCGCGCTGGTCGTCATCCCCCTCGTGACCCACGGCGTCACGACGATCAGCCGCCTGCAGATGTGGACGCAGCCGCTGTGGCTGCTGATGCTGGTGCTGCCCTTCGTCTACGTGTTCCGCGAATACCCCGGCGTGCTGAACGAGCTGGCCGGCTATGGCGGCGAGAACGACACGCCCCGCTTCAGCCTGCTCGGCTTCGGCGCGGCGCTGACGGTGGGCATCGCGCTCATCACGCAGATGGGCGAGCAGGCCGACTACCTGCGCTTCATGCCCGAGCCCGCCAGCCGCCGGCAGCGCGTGCGCTGGTGGGCGGGCGTGCTGGTGGGCGGGCCGGGCTGGGTGGTGCTGGGGGTGGTGAAGATGCTGGCGGGCTGCCTGCTCGCGTACATCGCCATCTCGCACATGGTGCCGGCCGAGCGGGCGGTCGACCCGAACCAGATGTACGTGAACGCGTGGAACCTGGTGTTTCCGCACTACGGCTGGGCGGTGGCGGCCACGGCGCTGTTCGTGGTGATCTCGCAGCTCAAGATCAACGTCACCAACGCCTACGCGGGCTCGCTCGCGTGGTCCAACTTCTTCGCGCGGCTCACGCACAGCCACCCGGGGCGCGTGGTGTGGGTGGTGTTCAACACGCTCATCGCGCTGATGCTGATGGAGCTGGACGTGTTCCAGGCCCTGGGCCACGTGCTGGGCCTGTACTCCAACATCGCCATCAGCTGGATGATGGCCGTGGTGGCCGACCTGGTGGTCAACAAGCCGATGGGCTGGAGCCCGCGCGGCATCGAGTTCAAGCGCGCGTACCTGTACGACGTCAACCCGGTGGGCGTGGGCGCGATGGGCGCGGCCTCGGTGCTCTCGGTGGCGGCGCACATGGGGGCCTTCGGCGAGCTGGCGCAGGCCTTCTCGGCGGTCATCGCGATGGTCACGGCCTTCGTCTGCGCGCCGCTGATCGCCTGGGCGACCGGCGGGCGCTACTACCTGGCACGCCACGACGGCGCAGGCCCGCCGCCGCCGGCGCAGCCCGGCCGGCGTGTCTTCCGCATCGCACGCGCATCCGGCGCGGCCGGCCGGCCGCGCGCGCTGGCCGCCTACGGGCTGCAGCGCTGCTGCATCTGCGAGCGCGAGTACGAGCACGACGACATGGCGCACTGCCCGGCCTACCAGGGGCCGATCTGCTCGCTGTGCTGCTCGCTCGACGCGCGCTGCGACGACTTGTGCAAGCCCGACGCGCGCCTGGCGGCGCAGTGGGCGACGCTGCTGCGCAAGCTGATGCCGCGCGTGCTGTGGCCCTCGATCGACTCCGGCCTGGGCCACTACCTGATGGTGATGCTGGTGGTGGTGCCGCTGCTGGCGCTGCTCTTCGGCGCGCTCTACCTGCACGAGATGCGGCTGCTGGGCGAAGCGGGTGTCACCGCTGAGCTGCAGCCGGCGCTCAAGCTGGGCTTCGTCAAGGCGTTCGCCGCGCTGCTGCTGGCGTCGGGCATCGTGGCCTGGTGGCTGGTGCTGACGCACAAGAGCCGCCAGGTCGCGCAGGAGGAGTCGAACCGCCAGACCCAGGCGCTGCACCAGCAGACGCAGGCGCTGCAGCGCGAGGCCGAGTCGCACCGCCGCACCGACGCCGCGCTGCAGGAGGCCAAGCGCGCCGCCGACGCGGCCAACCAGGCCAAGAGCCGCTACATCACCACCATCAGCCACGAGCTGCGCACGCCGCTCAACAGCATCCTCGGCTATGCGCAGCTGCTGGAGGAGGACGAGGCCATGCCCGAGCACCGCAGGCGCGCGGTGGGCGTGATCCGGCGCGGCGGCGACCACCTGCTGGGCCTGATCGAGGGCACGCTGGACATCGCCCGCATTGAGAGCGGCAAGTTCGCGCTGCAGCCGCAGCCGATGCGCTTCCGGGAAACCGTGCACGAGCTGGCCCGGCTGTTCGAGCTGCAGGCCGAGGGCAAGGGCATCGCGTTCGAGCCCGAGATCGCCGACACGCTGCCGCAGGTGGTGCGCGCCGACGAGAAGCGGCTGCGGCAGATCCTGATCAACGTGCTCGGCAACGCGGTGAAGTTCACCTCGCAGGGGCGGGTGGCCTTCCGCGTGGGCTGGGCCCGCGAGCTGGCGCGCTTCGAGATCGAGGATTCCGGCCCCGGCATGAGCGACGACGAGCTGGACCGGGCGTTCGAGCCTTTCATGCGCGGCTCGGCGGCCGGCATGTCGGCCAGCGGCGGTACCGGCCTGGGCCTGACCATCGCGAAGATGCTCACCGACCTGATGGGCGGCGAGATGACGGTCAAGAGCCAGCTCGGCGTGGGCACCAAGTTCACGATCCGGCTCTTCCTGCCGGAGCTGCGGGCGGAGCAGGCGGCCACGGCGCAGGTGCAGCAGCGGCGCACCGGCTATGCGGGCCCGCGGCGGCGGGTGCTGGCGGTCGACAACGAGGAAGTGGACCGCGGCTTCCTCGCGAGCGTGCTGGAGCCGCTGGGCTTCGAGGTGGTGCATGCGGCATCGGGCGAGGAGGCGCTGGCGCGGGTGGCCGCCGTGGCGCCCGACGCGATCCTGATGGACCTGGCGATGCCGGGCATCGACGGCTGGGAGACGCTGCGCCGGCTGCGCGCGCAGGGCCTGAGCGCCGCGCCGGCGGCCATCGTCTCGGCCAACGCGTTCGACAAGGGGCTGGAGAACGACGTGGGCATCGCGCCCGAGGACTTCATCGTGAAGCCGGTGCGGGTGCCCGAGCTGCTCGACTGGCTCGGGCGGCGGCTGGCGCTGCAGTGGACCCACGCGCCGGCCGCGCCGCCGTCCCGGGAGGCGGGGGCCGGCGGCCCGGCGGCGACCGGGCGGCTGCCGCCCCGCGATCAGCTCGAGGCGCTCGACGAGCTGGTGAGCCTGGGCTATGTGCGCGGCATCGTGCGCAAGCTCGACGAGATCGAGGCGGGTGATGCCGCGACGCGGCGCTTCGTCTCGCGCCTGCGGGCGCTGGCGCAGGGCTTCCAGCTCGACGCGATGCACGCTGCGCTGCGGGAGGCCCTGGCGGGCACGGCCGCCACGCCGGACGCCCGGCCCGCCGACGCCTCGGTAACGGGGGATCCATGACCTTCGACCGCACCGCCACCGACATCGTGCTGATCGTTGACGACCAGCCCGACAACCTGTCGATGCTGCACGACGCGCTCGACGAGAGCGGCTACACCGTGCTCGTCGCCACCCACGGCGAAGGCGCGCTGCAGCGCGCCGCGCAGGCCGTGCCCGACATCGTGCTGCTCGACGCGGTGATGCCCGGCATGGACGGCTTCGAGGTCGCGCGCCGGCTGAAGGCCGACCCGCAGACCGCCGCGATCCCCATCGTCTTCATGACCGGGCTCACCGACACCGAGCATGTGGTGGCGGCCTTCGCGGCCGGCGGCGTCGACTACGTCACCAAGCCGATCCGCCCGCGCGAGGTGCTGGCCCGCCTGGCGGTGCACGTCAACAACGCTCGGCAGGCGCACCAGGCGCGCAACGCGCTCGACGCCTTCGGCCACGCCACGCTGGTGGTGCGCGCGGGCGACGGCCGGCTGGTCTGGCAGACGGCGCTGGCGCGGCAGATGCTGCAGTCCTGGTTCGGCGGCGACAGCCCCTGGACGCCGCCGCCGCTGCTCGACTGGGTGCGGCAGCAGGTGGCGCAGGGGGCGGTGGGCGACGGCTCGCAGGCCGGCGCCATCGTTCAGGGGGCGCGCCGCCTGCACTTCACGCTGCACGAGAGCACCGACGACGACGAGTGGCTGATCGTGCTGCGCGAGGCCGACGATGCGGCGATGCTCGAGGCGATGATGCTGGCCTTCAAGCTCACCGCGCGCGAGGCCGAGGTGCTGTACTGGGTCGTCAAGGGCAAGACCAACCGCGACGTCGGTGACATCCTCGGCGCCAGCGCCGCCACCGTGAAGAAGCACCTCGAGCGGGTGTACGAGAAACTCGGCGTCGAAACTCGCACCGCGGCGGCGGCGCTCGCCATCCAGCGCGTGCGGCAGCTCGGCCGCTGACCACCCATCGCATGCGCCTCAAGCACATCGAAGTCTTCAACGCCATCATGCTCACCGGCAGCGCCAGTGCCGCGGCGCGGCTGCTGCACGTGACGCAGCCCGCCGTCACGCAGGCGCTGCAGCATGCGGAGCTGCAGCTGGGCTATGCGCTCTTCACGCGGCAGCGCAACCGCCTCGTGCCCACGCGCGAGGCGCAGGCGCTGTACCCGGAGGTGCAGCGGCTGATGTCGCAGCTCGAGTCGGTGCGCCGCATCGCGGCCGCGCTGGGCGGGGGCGAGAACAGCGAGCTGCGCATCCTGATCGTGCCGTCGCTCGCGGTGCACGTGCTGCCGGCGGCGCTCAAGCGCTTCCGGCGGCGGCACCCGAACCGGCCGGTGTCGATCCAGACCCAGCACACCCGCGAGATCGCACGCTCGATCGCGCTGCAGGAGGGGGACGTCGGCATCGTCTACGGCAGCCTGTCGCACCCGGCCCTGCACGAGGAGCGCGTGGCCGTGGGCCGGCTGGTGTGCGTCACGCCGCAGGGCGAGCGCGGGGCGGACCGGCGCAGCACCGTCGCGCTGGAGGACGTGGTGCGCACGCCCATCATCCGCATCGACGAACGCGACCCCGTCGGCGCGATGCTGGCGGACCAGTGGACCCGCCTGGGCCACACCCCGCCGCCGGGCATCACGGTGCAGACGCACCACATCGCGATGCTGCTGGCGGAGCAGGGCTTCGGGCCGGCCATCATCGACTCGTTCACCGCGCACGACAGCCGCAGCCGCACGCTGCACGTGCGCACGCTGCTGCCGGAGGTGCCGGTGGAAGTGAAGGCGCTGCTGCCGCAGGGCCTGCGGTCGCCGCAGCCGGTGGCCGACTTCATCGAGGCCTTCGGCGCCGCCGCGGCGGCCGCGGCCTGAGCGGCTCAGCGGCCGGGTTCGGCGAGCGCGTGGCTGTCGCAGCCGCGTCCCGCGGCGATCAGCCGGCGCAGGTAGCGCCCGAGCAGCGGGGCGGCCCAGCGGGTGCCCGCCGGCAGGTAGCGCTGCGGCGTGCTGACGAGCGTGCACACATAGCGCCCCGCCTGCCAGGCCAGCGCCTTGCAGCGCCCCCGGCGCCGCCGGCTCAGCAGCATGCCGACCGGGCAGGGCTCCTCGGCGCAGCAGACGCCGCAACCGTTGCACGGCGCGCCGGGCCGGGGCTTGGCGGGCGCATCGGCGCGCAGCATCAGGACACGTGGCATGGTGCGGTGCATCTTGCCGCGGGGCGGGGCGCCCGATCGGCCGATAAGCGGCCGCGGACGGCCCCGTCAGGCCGTGACGGCAAACGGCCGGGACGGGAGGGCGGGCTGGCGCCCGTCCATCAGGTCGGCGAGCAGGGTGGCGCTCCCGCAGGACAGCGTGAGGCCCAGCGCCCCGTGGCCGGCGTTGAGCCACAGTCCGGGCCAGCGGGTCGGGCCCACCTGGGGCCGGCCGCTGGGCGTGGCGGGGCGCAGGCCGGTCCAGGGTTGCGGGTCGTCGAAGCGGCAGGCGCCGGGGAAGGTCTCGCGCACGGCCTGGCACAGGGCCTCGATGCGGCGGTGGTCCATCGCGCGGTTCATGCCGCGCAGCTCGGCGAAGCCGGCCACGCGCAGCGTGTCGCCCAGCCGCGCATGCACCAGCTTGCGGCCGTTGTCGGTGATGCTCGCCCGGGGCGCCGCGGCGGCGTCGACGATCGGCAGCGTGACGCTGTAGCCCTTGATCGGCTCGATCGGCGGCTGGCCGCCCAGCGGCCGCATCAGCGCCACCGTGCCCGGGCCCGCGGCGAGCACGACGGTGTCGGCCTCGAGAGTCTCGCCGGTGGCCAGCCGGGCACCGCAGACCCGGCCGCCCGCGTCGCGCAGCAGCGCCTGCACCGGCTGGCCCAGGCGCAGCGTGGCGCCGCTGCTGCGGGCCAGCAGCGCCGCGAGGCGGGCGGCGTCGATCACCTCCTCGCTGGGTGTCCAGACGCCGAAGCCGATCGGCCCGCCGCCGGTGGCGGCCAGCGCGGGCTCGAGCCGCCGGCATTCGGCGGCCTCGACGAGCGACTGCTCGCAGCCCCAGTCGCGCTGCCAGGCGAGCTGGCGCTGCACCGCGGCGCGGGCCTCCGGCTTGCGATAGATGACCAGCTTGCCCGGGCGCGCGTGCAGCGTCTCGGCGGCGCCGCCCGGCACCGCCGCCAGCCAGCGGTGGAGGGTGCGCCGGCTTTCCGCGGCGAGCGACAGCAGCGACTCGCTCGTGCTGCGCACCGTGCGCCAGCGGCAGGCGGTGATGAAGTCGGCCAGCCAGCGCACGTGGCTCCAGCGGGGCTGTGGGTGCCAGCGCAGGGGGCTGTCGGCCGAGAGCAGCCAGCGCGGCAGCGCGCGCAGCGCATCGGGCGTGGCCAGCGGCTCGACGTAGCTGTAGCTGAGCTGCGCACCGTTGCCCAGGCTCTCGCCCTGTCCGGGATGGCCGTGCGCGTCGACCAGCGTGACCTGCCAGCCGCGCTCGGCCAGCGCCTGGGCGGTGGCGGCACCGACGATGCCGGCGCCGATCACGCAGGCGCGGCGGTGCGGCGCGGGGGCCGCGGGAGAAGCGTGCATAGGGGTCCTCAGGCCGCCAGCGGGGCGCGCTGCGCGAGCGACCAGGCCACCGCACGGCGCGCCAGCGCGCCGGTGGCGTCGATCACGGGCAGCGGCGCGCTGTCGGCGTCGATGACAAGGGGGATCTCGGTGCAGCCCAGCAGCAGCGCCTGCGCGCCGCGCCGGGCCAGCGCGTCCGCGGCCTGGCCGAGCAGCGCGCGGCCTGTCGGCAGGTCGCCCGCCTTGACCGCGGCGATGCCCGGCATCACGTGCTGCAGCATCTCGCCGGCCGTGGGCAGCAGCCACTGCAGCCCGCTGCCCGGCGGCGTGCGGTTGGGGTAGAGGCCCGAGGCGATGGTGGCATCGGTGGCCAGCAGGCCGACCCGCGCGCCGGCGCCCGCCCGGTCGACCACCTCGGCCAAAGCGGCATCCACCAGGTGCAGCATCGGCAGGCCGAGCGCGGGGCCGAGCTCGTCCCACCACAGGTGCGCGGTGTTGCAGGGCATCACTACCAGGCCCGCGCCGGCCTCGACCAGCCGGCGGCCGCTGGCCACCATCGCGGCCAGCGGCGAGGCGCCCTCGCCGCGGAAGGCGGCGGTGCGGTCGGCCACCTGCGGGATGGAGCTCACGACCACCGGCACGTGCTCCTGGTCGGAGGCTGCCGGCGTCGCCTTCAGCATCTTGTGCATGAAGTCGATCGTGGCGAGCGGCCCCATGCCGCCGAGCACGCCCACCACCCCCAGGCCTTCGCCGTGCTGCATGGCCGTTCAGAGCGCCGGCTTGTCGGAGAGCGCCTTGATGTTGTCCGCGAGCTCCTTGCTCAGCGGCGCGCCCAGGTTGATGCCCTTGGGCGGGATCGGCGACTCGAACCACTTGCGGTACAGCGTCTCGAACTCGCCGCTCTTCATCATGCCGGCCAGCGTGTCGTCGACCAGCTTCTTGAACGGCGCATCGTCCTTGCGCACCATGATCGCGTAGGGCTCGACCTGCAGCGCCTCGCCCACGACCGCCAGCGCCGCCGGGTTCTGCGCGCCGGCCCGCAGGCCGTACAGCAGGATGTCGTCCATGCCGAAGGCATCGGCGCGGCCTGTCTGCACCATCAGGGCGGATTCCGCGTGGTCCTTCGCGCCCAGCAGCTCAAAGCCGAGGTTCTGCTCGGTGTTGAGCTTGCGCAGCAGCTGGAAGTTGGTGGTGCCCGTGGTCGAGACCACCTTCTTGCCCTTCAGGTCGGCCAGCGACTTGATGCCCGAGTCGGCCTTCACCAGGAAGCGCGTGCCGGTATAGAAGTAGTTGATCGCGAACGACACCTGCTTGCCGCGGTCGCTGTTGTTCGTGGTGGAGCCGCACTCGATGTCGATGGTGCCGTTCTGCAGCAGCGGGATGCGGTTGGCCGAGGTCACGGCCTGCGTGGCGACCTTCAGGTCCGCGCGGCCGGTCGCCTTCTTCACCTCGCCCACCACGCGCTGGCAGATCTCCCAGCCGAAGCCCACGGGCTGCCCTTCGCCGCCCAGGTAGGAGAAGGGCACGGAGGAATCGCGGTAGGCCACGGTCATCGAGCCGCTGGCCTTGACCTTGTCGAGCGTGAGCGGCGTCTGGGCGCCTGCGGAGCCGCAGAGCACGGCGGCGGCGAGGGTGAAGACCAGGCGGGACGGGGTGTGCATGCGGGAGGTCCTTTCGGTGCCGGCAGCCGGCAAGGTGGAACAGGAGGCCTCATCCTAGGGATGCGCACGCGGGTGTGTCATCGTGATTTGCCCCGTCCCCATAAGGCTCGCTTATGGAGGCCGCCAGGCTGCCGGGCGGTCAGGGCTGCCGCGGCGTGCGGAGTTTCTGCAGCTTCGCCGACGGCTGGGTGATGCGGGCGTCGAACGGGTGGGCCGGCATGCCGGCCAGGCCCAGCACGCGGCGCACGTAGGCGCGTGTCTCGTTGTACGGTGGTACGCCCTGGAAGCGCTCGACCGTGCCTTCGCCGGCGTTGTAGGCGGCCGCCACCAGGCTGACGTCGCCTTCGAAATAGGCGAGCAGCCAGCGCAGGTAGGCCAGGCCGCCGCGGATGTTCTGCCGCGCGTCGAAAGGATTCTTCACCGCGAAGCGCTCGGCCGTCTCGGGGATGAGCTGCATCAGGCCCATCGCGTTCTTCGGGGAGAGGGCCTGGGTGTCGAAGTTGGACTCGGCCTTGATGATCGCCAGGGCCAAGCCCGGGTGGACGTCGAATTCCGGCGCCAGCTTCATCACCATGTCGACGATGGGCTTGGGCGCCGTGGCCTTCAGCCGCTCGGCGGCCTCCGCGGCCGCGGCGGCGGCGTCGGCCACCGCCAGCGCCGCGGGATCGGCCGGCCGCGAGGGCTCGCGCAGGCAGTCGGGCTGCTCGGGGGACGCGCCCCCCAGCAAGCGCAGCATGTTGGGCGCCTGCGGCACGCCCTGCGCCGCGGCGGCCTCGAAGAAGTAGGCGGCCCAGCCGTCGTGGCGCTCGACGCCTCGGGCGTTGGCGTACATCCAGCCGAGGTGGAATTGCGACTCGGCATCGCCGAGCTTGGCGGCCCGGCAGTAGAGGGCCGCGGCGAAGGCCGGATCCCGCGCGACGCCGTTGCCGATTTCGTGGCGCTGCGCGTCGCTGCGCAGCATCGCCGTCATCTCGGCATGGCCACCGGCCGCCGGCGCCTGTTGCACCACCGCGCCGGCCGTGGCCGCCGTCATCGCGGCAGCGGCCAGCCCCGCATGCAGGGTGCGGCGCAAGGTGGTCGGGCGGCAGGGCGTGGGAAGCGGCACGGCGGGAGGAACGAGTCGACGGGCCGGGTATTCGATGCCCATCCCCCGACCCTGTCGACCCCGACCTCCGGGGGATGGCGGGCTTGACGGGCGCGCCGGGACATCCTTCACGCCGGCACTGCAGCGCCGGCGCCACGCCCTACACCACGCTGCGGTGCCGGGCGATGCAGGTGTCCAGCACCTCTTCGCCGGGCCGCTGCCACCAGTCCTGCTCCGAAAAGATCTCTACTTCGCTGAATCCGGCGTAACCTGCGTCTTCCACCCAGCCACGCAGTTTTTTCAACTCGATCACCCCGTCGCCCATCATCCCGCGGTCGTTGAGCAGGTCCCGCGTGGGTGTGAGCCAGTCGCACACATGGAAAGCGAGCAGCCGCTCGCGGCCGGCACGGGCGATCTGCTGCTGCAGCTTCGGATCCCACCAGACGTGGTACGCGTCCAGCGCGACGCCGAGCGCGCCGCTGCGCGCGGGGTCGAGCTCGTCGCAGACGTCCAGCGCCTGCTCCAGCGTGTTGATGCAGGCGCGCTCGGCGGCCTGCATCGGGTGCAACGGCTCGATTGCGAGCGGCATCCCGGCGGCGCGTGCATGTTCGAGCGACGCGGCGATGCCGTCGCGCACCTCGCCGCGCGCGCGGGCGAGGTCGGTGTAGTGCGCTCGGCCGTCGAGCGCGCCCGGCAGGGAGCCGACGACCAGCACCAGGCAGGGCGCGCCGAGCGTCTTCGCCTCGTCGATCGCCCGGCGGTTGTCGTCCAGCGCGGCGCGCAGCCCGGCGGCGTCGGGCGCAGGGTAGAAGCCGCCGCGGCAGTAGCCCGACAGGCCGATGCCGTGCTCGCGCAGTTGCCGCGCCACGCGCTCGAGGCCGGTGGCCGCCACCTGGTCGCGCCAGGGGCTGATCGCGCGGATGCCGCGCCGGGCGCACTCGTCGATGATGCGGTCGAGCGCCCACTGCCTGCGCACCGTGGCGGTGTTGATCGACAGCCAGGCGTGGTCGTTGGAGAAGTCGCGCATGCCCTCAGCCCTCGATGCCGTGCAGGGCCAGCAGCGTCTTCATGCGCTGCACGGCCAGGTCGGGCTGCCCCAGCAGGTTGGCGGCGTCGGCGAGCCGGAACAGCTCGGCGAGGTGCTGCAGCGAGCGGGTGCTCTGCTGGCCGCCGACCATCGTGAAATGGCTCTGGTGGCCGTTGAGCCAGGCCATGAACACCACGCCCGTCTTGTAGAAGCGCGTGGGCGCCGCGAAGATGTGGCGCGACAGCGGCACCGTCGGCCCCAGGATGGCGTGGAAGCGCGCCTCGTCGCCTTCGGCCAGCGCGCCCAGCGCGGCGCTGGCGGCCGGCGCGATGGCGTCGAAGATCCCGAGCAGCGCGTCGCTGCGGCCGTGCACCGGCGCGCTGCCGAAGCCGTCGCCGGCGATCAGCTCGGCGTAGTTGAAGTCGTCGCCGGTGTACATGCGCACGCCCCGGCCGTCGGCGCCGCCGGTGGCGGGCAGGCGGCGGCGCATCGCGATCTCCTTGTCCTTGTCGAGCAGCGAGATCTTGATGCCGTCGACCTTGTCCGGGTGGGCGGCGATGATGCCGAGCGCGGTGTCCATGGCCGCGGCGACGTCGGCCGTGCCCCAGTAGCCGGCCAGCGCCGGGTCGAACATGTCGCCCAGCCAGTGCAGCACCACCGGCTGGCGCGCCTGGGACAGGATGCGGTCGTACACGCGCTCGTAATCGGCCGGGCCCTTCGCGACGCGGGCCAGCGCGCGGCTGGCCATCACGATCAGCCGGCCGCCCAGCGCCTCGATGGCCGCCATCTGCTCCTCGTAGCCGCGGATCACGTCGTCGACGCTCTTCACCTCGTCGAGCGCCAGGTGGTCGGTGCCGCAGCCCGACGCCACCAGCGCGCCGGGGTGGTCCTTCGCGGCGTCGAGGCTGCGGCGGATCAGCTCCAGCGAGGTGGGCCAGTCGAGCCCCATGCCCCGCTGCGCGGTGTCCATCGCCTCGGCCACCCCGAGGCCGAGCGACCACAGCCGCTGGCGGTAGGCGATGGTGGCGTCCCAGTCGACGGCGCATTGCAGCCAGGGGTCGATGGACGCGAGCGGATCGGCCACGACGTGCGCCGCGGAATAGGCGATGCGGTTGAAGGAGGTGCCACGTGCGGGGTGCACCGGGGCCGTGCCGCGCAGCGCATAGGGCTGCGGCGCGCCCGACGCGGTGGGCAGCCGCAGGGTCAGGGCTGCCATGTCAGAGGTCCAGCGCGGGCACGTCGACCCAGCGGCGGTCCTTCCAGCTCTTGAGCGCGGCCTCCACGAGCTGCACGCCCTTGGCGCCTTCGGGCAGCGTCCACTGGTAGGGCGCGTCCTCCACCACGTGGCGGATGAAGTGCTCCCACTGGATCTTGAAGCCGTTGTCGTAGACCTGCGTGTCGGGCACCTCCTGCCACTGGTCGAAGAACGGCATGGTCTGCTTCACGTCGGGGTTCCACACCGGCCGCGGCGTGTTCACGCGCGACTGGGCGCGGCAGTCGGTGAGGCCGGCCACCGCCGAGCCGTGCGTGCCGTCGACATGGAAGGTCACCAGGTCGTCGCGGCGCACACGGGTGGCCCAGCTCATCGTGAGCTGCGCGATCACCGGCTCGCCATTGTGGCCGACCAGCTCCGCGGTGCCGTAGGCGGCGTCGTCGGCCGTCGCGTCGTACGGCTTGCCGGCCTCGTCCCAGCGCGTGGGGATGTGCGTGGCGCCGATGCACGAGATGCTCTTCACCTGGCCGAACAGGTTGTCCAGCACGTAGCGCCAGTGGCACATCATGTCGAGGATCATCCCGCCGCCGTCTTCCTTGCGGTAGTTCCAGCTCGGGCGCTGGATGGGCTGCAGGTCGCCCTCGAACACCCAGTAGCCGAAGTCCAGCCGCACGTTCAGCATGCGCCCGAAGAAGCCGGCGCGGCGCAGCATGTCGAGCTTGCGCAGGCCGGGCAGGAAGAGCTTGTCCTGCACCGCGCCGTGCTTCAGGCCCGAGGCCTGCGCCGTCCGGGCGATCTCCAGCGCCTCGCCGAGCGTGGTGGCGATGGGCTTCTCGCAGTACACGTGCTTGCCCGCGCGCAGCGCCTGCGCGAGCAGCTGCGGGCGCATCTGCGTGGTGCCGGCGTCGAAGAACACGGTGTCGTTCCGGTCGGCCAGCGCGGCGTCGAGGTTGGTGCCCCAGCGGCCGATGCCGTGGGCCCGGGCCAGCGCCTCGATCTTCTCGGCGTTGCGGCCGATCAGGATCGGGTCGGGCATCACCTTGTCGCCGTTGGAGAGGGTGACGCCGCCTTGCTGGCGGATCGCGACGATCGAACGGATCAGGTGCTGGTTCATGCCCATGCGTCCGGTGACGCCGTGCATGACGATGCCGAGCCTGTGAGTGGCCATGGAAGGGATCTCCTGTCTGGGAAGGTGTGCGGTCGGGGGCGCAGGCCTACTGCGGCGAGAGGCCGGCGGCCTTGACGAGCCTGGCGTTGCTCGCGATCTCGTCCTTGATGTAGGCGTCGAACTGCTCGGGCTGCAGCGTCCAGGCGTCGGCACCGAGCTTGGCGAAGCGGTCCTTCACCTCGGGCGACGCGAGCGCCTTGACGACCTCGTCGTGCAGGCGCTGGACGATGTCGCGCGGGGTCTTGGCCGGGACCATCATCCCGATCCAGAAGTTGAACTCGGAGCCCGGCACGCCGGCCTCGGCGGTGGTGGGCACGTCGGGCAGCGCGGCGGAGCGCTTGGGCGAGCCCACGGCGAGCGCCAGCAGCTGGCCCTCCTTGATCTGGCCGATCACCGGCGAGATGGGCGAGAAGTAGTAGTCGACGCGGCCGCCCAGCACCTCGGTGACCGCCTCGGCGGAGCCCTTGAACGGGATGTTGGTGGCTTCGATCTTCGCGGCGAGCTTGAACTTCTCGGCGTTGAGGTGCGTGGCACTTCCCTGGCCCGCCGAGGCGAAGTTGAAGCTGCCGGGCTTGGCGCGTGCCGCCGCCAGCAACTCGGGCAGCGAGCGGATGTTCTTCTGCGGCGAGATCACCATCACGTTGGCCAGCGACGCGATCGGCGTGATGCCGGCGAAGTCGGAGACCGTGTCGAACGGCAGCTTCGCGAAGGTCCAGGGGCTGACGGTGTGCGACGAGGAATGCAGCAGGATCGTGTAGCCGTCGGGTGCCGCCTGCGCCACCAGCGCCTGGCCGATCGTGCCGCTGGCGCCGCCGCGGTTGTCGACGATGAGCTGCTGGCCCAGGCTGGCGCCCATCTTGTCGGTGATCGCCCTGGCGATGATGTCCGTCGTGCTGCCGGCTGCGAATGGCACGACGACGCGGATCGGCTTGCTGGGGTAGCCGTTCTGCGCAGCCGCGGGCAGGGCGGCGAGCAGGCCGAGCGAAAGCGCCAGGGCGGCGCGGCGGGCAGGGTTCATCGGAGTCTCCATGCAATCTAATTCACTGATTGGTGAATTGATTCTAGTGACGGCTTTTGTGCCTGTCGCGGGTCGGCGCGTCGGTAGTTACCCGGGACCTTGCGGCGCAGCGCCTGCTCAAGCGCGCGGCGATGCTGCCGATAGGGGGGCATGAGCTTCGATCTGTTGCCGATTCCGCCGTGGCTTGTCCACGCCTGGCAGGCTGTGCCGCCGTCCGTGCTGGCGCTGCTGGCCGGGGCGGGGGTGCTCGCGGTCTGGGGACTGTGCCTGGGACGCTCCGCGAAGTCCCGCCGCGCGCCGCCCGCCGCTGCGCAGCGCGGGGCCATGGTGCCGCCGGCCGCGCGCCCGGCGGCCGATGCCGCCGCCGTCGAAGCGGCCCCGCCGGTGGCGCCGCCCGCACCGCCCCGCCCGGCCCTCGCCACCGCGCGGCGCCCCGCGCTGATGCTGGTCGACGACTCGGCGGTCGTGCGTGCCAAGCTGCGCAAGCTCTTCGAGGGCGCGGGCTACCGCGTGCTGCTCGCCTGCGACGGGCAGGAGGCGCTGCCGGCGGTCCGCGGCGGCGCCTTCGACCTGGTGATCACCGACCTGGAGATGCCGCGCATGGGCGGCCTGGAGCTCGCCGAACGCCTGAAGGGCGACCGCAAGACCGCGGCCATCCCGGTCATCGCCATCACCGGCAACGACGAGCTGCGGGCAGACCTCGACGCGGCCCGCCTCGGGCTTGCGGACATCTTCCGCAAGCCCTGGGTCGACCACGAGCTGGTGGCCCGCGCCGCGCTGCTGATCGCCGCCCGGTCCTCAGTCGGCCAGCACGTAGCCCAGGATCACGTCGCACATGTGTGAGAGGCGCTGCTGATGCGCCTTGGGCGTCATCAGGTCGCGGCCGAAGATCGCGGACAGCGTGTAGTTGTTGGACAGGTAGAAATACGCCATCCCCGCGATCGACACGTACAGCTGCAGCGGATCGACGCCGCCGCGCAGGCTGCCTTCGCGCCGGCCCCGTTCCAGGATCTCGCCCAGCGTGGCGATCAGCGGCGAGTTCAGCTCGCGCGCGCGCTGCGAGTCCGCCAGGTGCCGGGCGCGGTGCAGGTTGGCGCTGTTGAGCAGCGTCAGGAACTCGGGGTGCGCGAGGTAGTAGTCCCAGGTGAACTCCACCAGCCGGCGCACGGCGTCGGCCGGCGCCAGGTCGAGCAGGTGCAGCTGCTTCTCCTCCTCGCGGATGTCCCGGTAGGCCTGCTCCAGCACCGCCTGGAAGAGGCGCTCCTTGTCGACGAAGTAGTAGTAGATCAGCCGCTTGTTGAGCCCGGCGCGTTCGGCGATGCGGTCCACGCGCGCGCCGCCCAGGCCGTACTCGGCGAACTCGTCGCGCGCCGCCACGAGGATCGTGGCCTGCGAGCGTTCCGCGTCGCGCAGGCGTTCGTCGGCGGGGACGGGGGTTGCTGGCTTCATGGCTCTCAATTAACTGTAATGTTAATTGACGGGTGTCGACTAGTGGGGGCCTGCCATGTGCTGCACGCGCAGCAGGCTGAGCGCGCTGGCCACCGCCGCGAACACGGCCGCCAGCACCAGCGCCGCCACGGGGCCCCGGCCGTCGTGCGCGCTGAACAGGCTGAAGATCACCGCCAGCAGCACGGCGCCGAGCGTCTGCCCGGTGAGCCGTGCGGTGCCCAGCATGCCGCTGGCCGCGCCGGAGCGCTGCGGCGGCGCCGAGGTCACGATGGTGTGGTTGTTCGGCGACTGGAACAGCGCGAAGCCGGCGCCGCACAGCAGCATCCGCCACACGATGTCGGCGTTGCCCGGGTCGTCGGGCAGCAGCGCGAGCAGCACCAGGCCGGCGGCCATCAGCGCCAGGCCCAGGCCGCCGAGCAGGCCGTTGTGGAAGCGGCCGATCAGCCGGCCTGCGATGGGCGCGACCACCACGATGGCCAGCGGCCACGCGGTGATCAGCAAGCCGGCCTGCAGGTGCGAGCGGCCGTAGGTCTCGAGCAGCAGGAAGGGCAGCGAGATGAACGCCAGCATCTGCGCGGCGAAGGCCGTGACCGAGGTGCCGATGGACAGCCGGAACAGCGGGATGCGCATCAGGTCGATCGGCAGCAGCGGCATCGGCTGCGCCCACTGCCGGCGCACGTAGAACGCACCGACCGCGATGCCGGCCGCCAGCAGCAGCGCGCCGGCGGCCCAGGGGCCCGGCGCGTCGCCGTGCCGCACGCCGAGCAGGTCCGCTCCCAGGAAGACGAGGCTGAACATCGCCACGTTGAGCAGCACGTCGGCCGGCGACAGCGGCGCGAGGGGCGGGGCGCCGGGCGGGCGCGCCGGGTTGTGCGGCAGCGCGCGGTAGCCCAGCGCCAGCACCAGGGCCCCCAGCGGCAGGTTGAGCACGAAGAGCCAGGGCCAGGGCGCGACGGAGAGGATCGCCGCGGCCACCGTGGGCCCGGCCACCGAGGCGGCCGCGACGGTGAGCGAGTTGATGGCCACGCCGCGGCCGAGCATCGCGCGGGGGTAGATCAGTCGCACCAGCGCGGTGTTCACGCTCATGATGCCGGCGGCGCCCATGCCCTGCACGGCGCGCGCCGCGGCCAGCGCCGGCAGCGTGGTGGCGAGCAGGCAGGCCAGCGAGGCCGCCATGAACAGCGCCAGCCCGCCGAAGTAGACGCGGCGGTAGCCGATGCGGTCGCCCAGCGTGGCCAGCGGCAGCAGCAGCGCCAGCGTGGCGAGCTGGTAGCCGTTGACGACCCAGACCGACTGCGCGGCGCTCGCGTTCAGGTCGCGGGCGATGCTGGGCAGCGCGAGGTTGACGATGGTGCCGTCCAGCACGGCCAGCACGAGGCCGAGGACGATCGCGGACATGGCGTGTTGGCGCGCCGGCGCGGGCAGGCCGTCATCGGTCATGGGCGGGCATTGGATAAGAACACGGGGTGTAAAGTGCTTGCGGGGGCGCATCGTAGCGGCGATGCCGTACCGCAAGGGTGTGGTGGTCATGCAAGGATGCGCAGATGAGTTCCAACCGCGGGCGTACCGTCGTCGCCGTCGACGGCCTCGACAAGACCTATTACCTGGGCAGCGTGCCCGTGGCCGGGCTGCGCGACGTCACCATGCGCATCGAGGCCGATACCTTCACGGTGCTGAGCGGCCCGTCGGGCAGCGGCAAGACGAGCCTGCTGAACCTGATCGGCTGCATCGACCGGCCGGACAAGGGGCGCATCCGCGTCGGCGCCACCGACGTGGGCACGCTCGATGACGACGCGCTGTCGGATTTCCGCGCGCGCTACATCGGCCACATCTTCCAGACCTTCAACCTGATCCCCGTGCTCAGCGCCTACGAGAACGTCGAGTACCCGCTGCGGCTGCGCAACGTGCCGCCCGGCAAGCGCCGCCGGCGGGTGATGGACCTGCTCGATGCCGTCGGCCTGGCCGACAAGGCGAAGAACCGCCCGGGGGAGATGTCGGGCGGCCAGCGCCAGCGCGTGGCCATCGCCCGCGCGCTGGCGCCGCGGCCGCGCCTGGTGCTGGCCGACGAGCCCACGGCCAACCTCGACAGCCGCACCGGCGACGCGATCATCGAGCTGATGCGGCGCATGCAGCGCGAGCGGCAGGTGTCGTTCATCTTCTCGTCGCACGACCACCGCGTGCTGGCCGCCGCGGACCGCGTCATCCACATCCACGACGGCCGCATCGCCGGCGTGCCGCCCGCGGCCGACAGCGATCCGGGCATGGTCTCCGGCACCGGGGAGGACGACGACGAATGAGCCCGACGCTCGATTTCCGCCTCGCGCTGCGCAACCTGCTGCGCAACCGCCGGCGCTCGATCACCACCCTGCTGGCGCTGATCGTCGGCGTGTGCGCCATCCTGCTGTTCGGCGGCTACAGCAAGGACATCACCTACGGACTGCAGACCGACTTCGTCCAGCGCAGCGGCCACCTGCAGATCCAGCGCCAGGGCTATTTCCTGCGCGGCAGCGGCAACTCCTCGGCCTACGGCATCCCGGACTACGACGCCCTGATCGCGCGCGTGCGGCAGGATCCGCAGCTGGCGCCGATGCTCGTCGTCGTCACGCCGACGCTGCAGCTCGGCGGCATCGCCGGCAACTTCCCCGCGGGCATCTCGCGCACAGTGATGGTCCACGGCATGCAGGCGCAGGAGCAGTCGCGCATGCGGCTGTGGAACGACTACGGCTTCCCCGTCCAACCCAAGCCGGTGGCGCTGGCCGGCACGCCCGAGAACGCCATCGTCGTCGGCCAGGGCGTGGCGCGGGTGCTGCACCTGTGCGAGGCGCTCAAGGTGCCGGACTGCGACGACGGCGAGGCCGCGCCCGCCGCGGCGGCTTCCGCGCCCGGCGGCGAGACGCCCGACGACATCGCGGCGCTGACGCAGCTCGAGGCCGCCGCAGCGCCCCAGGCGGCGGCGGGCGGCACGCAGATCGAGATCCTGGCGGCCAGCACGCACGGCGCGCCCAACGTCGGCAGCTTCAACGTCGCCAGCGCCGAGTTGCAGGGCGTCAAGGAGCTGGACGACGTGCATGTGGCGATGCACCTGCCGCGTGCGCAGCGCCTGGTCTACGGCAGCGAACGGCCCCAGGTCACCGCGATCCTGGTCCAGCTGAAGCACACCTCGCAGATGCCCGCCGCGCAGGCGAGGCTGCGCGAGCTGCTGGACGCCTCGCCGGGCGGCCGCCAGCTCGAGATCCTTGACTTCGCGACGCTGAACCCGTTCTACGAGCAGACCAACCGCATGTTCGGCGCGATCTTCGGTTTCGTCTTCGTGCTGATCGGCGTCATCGTGCTGTTCATCGTCAGCAACACGATGAGCATGTCCATCGTCGAGCGCACGATCGAGATCGGCACGCTGCGTGCGATCGGCACCCGCCGCGCGGGCATCCAGGGCCTGTTCCTGTGCGAGGGGCTGCTGCTGGGCCTGGCGGGCGCGGCGCTGGGCGTGCTGGTGGCGCTGGCCGTGGGCTGGGTCATCAACCGCAGCGGGCTCACCTGGATGCCGCCGGCGCGGGTCGACGCCGTGCCGCTGACCGTGCGCGTGTGGGGCGAGTGGGCGCAGATCGCCGGCGCCTTCGCGGGGCTGGTGCTGGTGGCCGCGGTGTCCGCGTGGCTGCCCGCACGGCGCGCCGCGCGCATGCACATCGTCGATGCCCTCCGCCATGCCTGAGCCGAAAGACCTGCCATGAACCCGAACCGAGCCCGATTCCTGAGAACCTCCCTGCGCCTGGCGGGCACGGCGCTGCTGCTCGGCCCGGCGATGCGCCTGGCCCATGCCGCGCCCGATCCCCAGGAGCTGCTGCGCACGAGCGACGCGATCCGCAACCCGGTCAACTCGTTCTCGCTGACCAGCACGCTGACCGAGTACCGCGGCGGCAAGCGCGTGGACAGCAGCACGCTGGCGATCTACTCCAAGCCCGACAAGGCCAGCGGCCTGTACGGCACGCTGATCCGCTTCCTGGCGCCGGCGCGCGACCAGGGCAAGCTGATGCTGAAGAACGGCAACGAGCTGTGGTTCTACGACCCGGCCAACCGGGCCGGCATCCGCATCTCGCCCGAGCAGCGCCTGCTCGGCCAGGCCGCCAACGGCGACGTGGCCACCGTCAACCTGGCGCGCGACTACAAGGCGCAGCTCGTCGGCGAGGAGGACACCGCCGACGGCGAGCGCAAGCAGCGCCGCTGCCACAAGCTGCTGCTCGACGCCGCGGCGCCCGACGTGACCTACCGCCGCATCGAGATGTGGCTCGACGTGGCCGACGCCCGGCCGGTCAAGGCCCGCTTCTTCGCCGACGGCGACCGCCTGCTGAAGACGGCCTACTACCGCCGCTTCCAGCAGGAGCTGGGGGCCGAGCGCCCCACCGAGATCGTCATCATCGACGGCATCGACACCGGCTGGGTCACCGTCATGCGCTACAGCGACTACGCCTGGCGGGACGTGCCCGACGCCTGGATGCAGCGCGACTACCTTCCCCGCTTCCGACCCGAATGACACTGCCCATGCCGCTCCACGCCCTGCGCCGCCTCGCCGCCGCCTGCCTGCTGGCCCTGCCCGCCGCCGCGCTGCAGGCCGCCAACGATGGCATCGACGCCGCCCTCGACCTGGCCGACGAGGCGCCAGCGCCCGCGTCGCCCGCCGCGGCGCCCGTGGCGGCCAAGCCGTGGGCGCTGCAGATCGAGGCGTCCGCCCTCGACACCACCCGCCGCGACGACGGCCGCTCGCCCCACAGCCTGCTGGCGCTCGACTTCAGCCTCGACCAGTCGCTGGCCCGCGACTGGCGCGGCGTGCTCGCCTGGCGGGCCGACGTCTCCGACCCGCTGGCCGACCGCCGCAGCACGGCCTCCACGCTGAAGGAGGCCTACGTCCGCTGGCAGCCGCAGCCCCAGGCGCTGCTCGAGCTGGGCCGCGTCAACCTGCGCAACGGCTCGGCCTACGGCTGGAACCCGACCGACTTCTTCAAGACGCAATCGGTGCGCAGCCTGGTCTCGGCGGAGCCGGAAAGCCTGCGCAAGAACCGCTTCGGCAGCGTGATGCTGCGCGGCCAGGTGCTGTGGACCGGCGGCTCGGCGAGCCTGGCCCTGTCGCCGCGCCTCGCGGGCAGGCGTCCGGACGGCAGCCTGCCGACCAGCGACCTCGCCGGCCGCTCGCTCGACGACGATTCGCTGGCGCGCACCAACGGCAGCGACCGCTGGCTGCTCACCGCCAGCCACCAGCTTGGCGAGCGCTCGCAGGTCCAGGGCCTGCTGTTCGGCGGCGAAGGCCAGTCGGTGCAGGCCGGCATCGACTTCAGCGCGCTGGTCGGGCAGGCGACCACCGTGCATGCCGAATGGGCCGGCGGCCGCCTGGAGCCGCTGCTCGACCGTGCGCTCGCCACCGATGGCGGCCGGCGGTTCCGTTCGCGGGCCGCGCTCGGGCTGACGCACACCTTCCCGATCGACCTCTCGGTCACCGTCGAGGCCTACTACAACGAGGCGGCACCGAGCCGCGGCCAATGGCGTGCGCTCGGCGCCGCCTCGCCCTCGGCACTGGGCCATGCGCTGCTGTGGTCGTGGGCGCAGCAGGAGCAGCCCAGCCGCGAGGCCGTGTTCGTGCATGCGATCTGGCGCAACGTGGTCCGCCACCGGCTGGACCTCTCCGGCTTCGTCCAGGCCGACACGGATGCCGGCGGCCGGCAATACTGGCTCGAGGCCCGCCAGCGCTTCGACGCGTGGGACCTCGCGCTGCGTTGGCAGCAGCAGACCGGCCCGGCCTGGACGCGTTTCGGCGCCGTCCCCGAGCGCCGGACGGTGCAACTGCTCGCGGCCTTCTACTACTGAACCTCCAGGAGCCTGTGCACACCATGACCCTCGTCACCCACGCCACCCGGCCCTTCGAAGGCCAGAAGCCCGGGACCTCCGGCCTGCGCAAGAAGGTCACGGTGTTCCAGCAGCCCGGCTACCTCGAGAACTTCGTCCAGGCGCTGTTCGACGGGCTGGAAGGCTCGCAGGGCCAGACGCTGGTGCTCGGCGGCGACGGCCGCTTCCACAACCGCGCGGCGGTGCAGACCATCCTGCGCATGGCGGCGGCGCACGGCTTCGGGCGGGTGCTGCTCGGCCGCGGAGGCATCCTGTCGACACCGGCCGCGAGCTGCGTGATCCGCGCGCGCGGCGCGTACGGCGGCATCGTGCTGTCGGCGAGCCACAACCCCGGCGGGCCCGACGGCGACTTCGGCATCAAGTACAACGTCGGCAACGGCGGGCCGGCGCCCGAGAGGGTGACCGACGGCATCCACGCGCGCACGCAGGCGATCACCGCGTACCGCATCAGCGATGCCGGGCCCGTCGACCTCGACACGCTCGGCGAGCAGCGCATCGAGCAGATGGTGGTCGAGGTCATCGACCCGGTGGCCGACTACGCCGCGCTGATGGCGCGGTGCTTCGATTTCGACGCGATCCGCAAGCTCTTCGCTGGCGGCTTCCGCATGCGCTACGACGCGATGTGGGCGGTCGGGGGCCCCTACGCCAAGGCGCTGATCGAAGGTGAACTCGGTGCGCCGGCCGGCACCGTGGTGAACGCCGAGCCGAAGGAGGATTTCGGCGGCCTGCATCCCGATCCCAATCCGGTCAACGCCGAGGACCTGATCGCCCACATGGCCGCCGCCGACGCGCCCGACTTCGGCGCCGCCTCCGACGGCGACGCCGACCGCAACATGATCGTCGGCCGGGGCTTCCCGGTCGCGCCGTCCGACAGCCTCGCGCTGCTGGCCGCGCATGCACGCGTCGCACCGCGCTACGCGGGCGGCATCGCCGGCATCGCGCGCTCGATGCCGACCTCGATGGCTGCCGACCGCGTCGCCGCCGCCCTGGGCGTGCCCTGCTACGAAACGCCCACCGGCTGGAAGTTCTTCGGCAACCTGCTCGACGCCGGCAAGGTCACGCTGTGCGGCGAGGAAAGCTACGGCACCGGCTCCGACCACGTGCGCGAGAAGGACGGCCTGTGGGCCGTGCTCTTCTGGCTCAACGTGCTCGCCGCCACCGGCCAGTCGGTCGAGGAGCTGGTGCGCTCGCACTGGGCGCGGTACGGCCGCAACTACTACTCGCGCCACGACTACGAGGGCATCGACACCGCGGCCGCCGACACCCTGATGAGCGGCCTGCGCGCGCAGCTCCCGACGCTGGCGGGCCAGGTGCTCGAAGGCCGTCGCGTCAAGCAGGCCGACGACTTCGGCTACGTCGATCCCGTCGACGGCGCCAAGTCCGCGAAGCAGGGTGTGCGCATCCTGTTCGACGACGGCTCGCGGGTGGTGTTCCGCCTGTCCGGCACGGGTACCGAAGGCGCCACGCTGCGGGTGTACCTGGAGCGCTACGAGGCCGACGTGGCCCGGCAGTCGGAGGACACGCAGGCCGCGCTGGCGCCGCTGATCGCGGCGGCCGGCCGCGTGGCGCGCATCGCCGAGCTGACGGGCCGCAAGGCGCCGACCGTGGTGACCTGAGCCGCGCGGCTCAGCGGGCCGCGGGGGGGCCGGCCTGGGGCATCGTGGCGGCCGCATCCGCTACCAGCAGCCGGTGGTAGAAGCCCACCAGTTCCGCGAGGTTCGCCGTCGAGATGCGCTCGTTGGTGCCGTGGAAGCGCGGCAGGTCTTCGCTGCGGGCGCGCACCGGCGAGAAGCGGTAGACCTGGTCCGCGATGGGCAGCATGTGGCGGGAGTCGGTGGCGGCGATCATCAGCCCCGGCGCCACCACCGTGCCGGGGAACAGCTCGCGCACCGTGCGGGCGATCAGCCGGTAGGAGGCCGAGTCGCTCGGCGACACCGGCGAGGCCTCCGCGCGCGGGCCGGACGCCTGCGCCACCGCGACGCCGGCATCGCCGATCGCCCGGTGGGCATGGGCGGCAGCGGCCTCGGCCGTGTCGCCCGGCAGCAGCCGCACGTTGACATGCGCCTGGGCCTGGCCCGGCAGCACGTTGACCTTGTTGCCGCCGGCCACCATCGTCAGTGCCGCGGTGCTGCGCAGCATCGCGTTGGTGCTCGTGCCCTGCTCGAGCTGGCGGCGCACCAGCGGGCCGAAGAGCCACAGGTTGGACAACAGCACGCGCGGGCCGGGCTGCATCTCCGGTGCGATCGCGGCGAACATCTCGGCCGATACGCCGTCGATCTGCGCCGGCATCGGCCGGGCCTCGAGCCGTGCCAGCGCGCGGGCCAGCGTGCCGATGGCGGTGTCGCGCGGCGGCATCGAGGCGTGGCCCGGCGTGCCGTGCGCGGTGAGCGAGAGGTTGACGTAACCCTTCTCGGCGACGCCGATCAGCGCCAGCGGCGCATCCAGCCCCTTGAGCACGCCCTCGGTGATCAGCAGGCCCTCGTCGAGCACGAACTCCAGCCGCACGCCGCGCGAGGCCAGCAGCGCCGCGATCGCCTTGGCGCCGCGCTCGCCGCCGGTCTCCTCGTCGTGCCCGAAGGCGAGGTAGACGGTGCGGCGCGGCCGGAAGCCCTCGCGCGCCAGCAGTTCCACCGCCTCCATCATCGCGACCAGGTTGCCCTTGTCGTCCCAGGCGCCGCGGCCCCAGACGAAGCCGTCGTGCACCGTGCCGGCGAAGGGCCCGGCCTGCCAGTCGCCCTCGGTGCCTGGCGCCACGGGCACCACGTCCTGGTGGGCCATCAGCATGATCGGCGGGGCCGACCGGTCTGCACCCTCCCAGGTGTAGAGCAGGCTCAGGCCGCCGACCTGCTCGCGCCGCAGCGCCGCATGGGCCTGCGGGTACGCGCGTTCGAGCCAGGCGTGCAGTTGCCGGAAGGCCTCCGCGGAAGCGTCGGGCCGGCCGTCGTGCGACACGGTGGGGAAGCGCACCGCCGCCGACAGGCGCTGTGCGGTGGCGGCGGCGTCCACCGCCACCGGCGCCACGGCCGGCACGTCGATCTGCCGCGAGCCCTGGCGCACCGTGTTCGCGGCCACGGCCGCGGCCAGCAGCACGAGCACCGCCAGCGCGCCCCACAGCAGCCTGCGCAGGCCCTGCCGTCTCCGCGTCGCCATGCCGGGGCTCAGCGCGGCGCCGCGAGGGCCGGCGGCGCCGAGGCCGCCACCGGCGGCGGACCGGCGCGCTCGAGGTAGCGGTCGATCAGCGCGAAGAACCGCTCGTAGAAGCTGCCGTCGGCGATCGTCTCGCTCGCGACCTTGACCATCGAATCGTCGCTGGCCGAGAACGGCAGCGACAGCGAGCCGATGGCACCCACCCCCAGGCTGGCCGAGCTGCTGCTCTTCTTCAGCGTGTAGCGGTCCTGCAGCGCGCTGACGAACACCACGGCCGTCTCGCCCTGGTCGCCCTCCCGCGCGCAGACCACGCGCAGGTCGATCTCGACGTGCGTCTCGCGCTCGGGCTGGAAGTTCTTGCGGCCGTTGACGAAGTCCGTCCTCGCCGTACCGACGAGGTAGCCCTGGCTCAGCAGCGCACGCCGCGCGGCCTCGCAGGCCTGTGCATCGGTGGCGTCGTACTGGCGGGCATGGGTGTCGTCGGACTGGAAGGTCTCGTAGGTGGTGTTGTGCGGCTTGCGCAGGCCGGCGCAGCCGGCGAGCACCAGGCACGACGCCAGGGCGAGGACGATGGGGAAGGGCTGCATGCCGAAATGCTAGTCCAAAGTGGTAAACGCCACGTTGCGCCGGCGCACGGCGGCCTTCAGCGCGGCGTGCGGGCCGCCTGCGCCCGCAGTGCGGACGGGGTCGACGTCTCGTGGCGGTCCCACTGGGCGCGCAGGGCCTGGACGCTGCCGAAGCCGCAGCGCTCGGCGATGCGCTCGAGCGGCAGGGCGGTGTCGACCACGAGCCGCCGCGCCAGGTCCATGCGCAGCGCGGTCTGGTAGCGCTTCATCGTGATGCCGGTCTCCGCGCGGAATAGCCGCGCCAGGTGCCGGTCGCTGAGGCCGAAGGCGGCGGCCAGCGCGGCGCAGGAGTCGCCGGCGGCGAGGCCGGTCGCCATGGCGTCCTGGACCCGGTGCACGAGGTCGTTGCCGTGCGACCGGTGGTCCATGCGGGCACTCAGTGCCGGGTCGCCGCCGAAGCGGCGCAACGGCACGACGTTCTCGCGCGCCACCTGGATCGCCGCGTCTTCCCCGTGGCGCTCGGCCACCATGCGCAGCGCCAGGTCGATGCCGGAGGCCACGCCTGCCGATGTCCAGATGGGCCCATCGTTCACGCACAGGCGGTTGTCGGCCACATGGGCCTGCGGGCAGCGCCGGCGCAGCATGTCGGTGAACCGGTGGTGCGTGGTGCACAGCCGCCCGTCCAGCAGCCCGGCATCGGCCAGCACGAAGGCGCCGGTGCACACGCCCGCGATCCGCACGCCGCCCGGCGGCTGCACCTTCAGCTCGCGCAGCCAATCGACCGCCTCGCGCCAGGGCCGCGAGGCCATCAGGCGCTCGTCGAGCTTGCTGCCGATCACGAACAACAGGTCGCCGCCGGCCAGGCGGGCCGGCAAAGGTTGAACCTGGCGCAGCAGCAGGTGCTGGAAGGCCGGCACGGCCTCCTGCGGCCCGATGCATTGCACGGCCAGCGGCGCGATGCCGAGCTCCTGCACCGTCGCCATGACCTGCAGCGGGCCCGCCAGGTCCAGTATGTGCAGATGGGGCAGCACCAGGAAATGGACGTGGTTGGTCACGGGTCGATCCGGCGGCAAATGTTTGTCGTGGCCCGGTTGTAACCCAGCTGACCATGGTGTCGGAGGCGATGTCCGATTTTTTGTCCCTGCCGCACGTTTCGTTGCTAGGCAGCCGAGGTAGGGCTGGCTAGGCTGTCACTGATGCAAGAACTGCCGTTTCAGTGCTCCGGATATGACATCTCTCCAACCTGACGTGACGCTGCGCTGGGTCACCGAGTTCGATGCGGCGACGTCCGCGTCGGTCGTCGCGCTGGTCGACTGCGCCGCCGCGGGCGACCGCGGCACCTTGGGTTATGCCAGCAGCATGACCGCGGGGCAGGCGCAGGACTTCATCGCAGGCCTGCAGCGGCGGGTGGCAGCGGGCGACGCGCATGCGCTGTACGGCCAGGTCGGGGGCATGCCTGCGATGTCCGGCGTCATGGCGTTGACGGCGATGCCCAATTGCCGCCACCGGGCGGAGTTGAGCAAAGGCGTGATCCGGCCGGAGTTCCGCGGCCTGCGCTACCTCCAAATGGGGTTGCGTGAGATGGTGCGGCGCGCCGAGCGACTGGGCGTCGAGCAGTTCGTGCTCGACGTGCGCGAAGGCAGCCGTGCACAGGCCCTGTGGAAGCGGCTGGGCTTTCGCACCTACGGCATCCTCGACGACTACGCGCGTGTCGGCGGCGTCCGCTACAACGGCCACTTCATGGTGCAGGAGGTCGCGTCGCTGCGCGCGCGGCTGATGGCCGGCGATGCGACGCCGGTGCGCCGCCAGGGGTGCCTCCATGCTTGAAGAGAGGGCCTTCAAGGAGGAGCTGCGCCAGGTACTGCATCGGCACCTCACCCTGTCGCACCCGATCTTCCGGGAACTGCTGGACCCGAGCGGCGGCCGCATCGACCTGCTGCGCCAGGTGACGCTGCAGGGCTACCAGCTGACGAAGCATTTCCTCGACTACGTCGAGCACCTCTTCTTCCACTGCCCGCTGCCGCGGTTCAAGCGGGCGCTGCTGATCAACGTCTACGAGGAGGAGACCGGCCGGCTGTCGAAGACCGACAACCACGTCGTGCTGATGCAGAACTTCATCCGCGCGCTCGGCATCCCCGACGGGGTGCGCGACGCCGCGACGCCGCTGCCGGCGACACGCGCCCTGATCGACTACCGCCTGGCCGCCGTGCGGGATCCGGCCCGCTACCACATCGGCGCGGCCGCGGTGATGATCGCCAGCGAAGGCCAGAACCTCGAGACCCACGCCGGCGAGGCCCGGCACGAACTGCTGGGCAAGGTCTATGGGCTGTCCGAGGCCGACCTGCTCTTCTTCTCGGTGCACCAGCAGGAGGACGTGGGCCATGTCGAGCAGGGGCTGAACCTGGTCAGCGAGCTGTGCAGCTCGGCCACGATGCAGTACGAGGCGCTCGACGCCGTCGACCACACCTGCCGGCTGTTCTACGCCATGTACGACAACATGCACCGCGAGTTCTGCGGCGCGGGCGGGCCGGGCGGCGCCGTGCGGAGGGGCGCATGAACCGGGGCGTGGTCTACCGGCTCGTGGCGCTCGGCTTCGCGGCGATGTTCGTCTCGACGGCGATCAAGAGCGTCTACCAGGTCTACTTCGTCGAGATCGCCGGCCACTTCGGCCGGGGGCGCGCCGACTTCGCCTTCGCCGGCGCGCTGTTCATGCTGGCGACGGGCCTGATGTCGCCCGTCGTCGGCCGGCTGAGCGACCGGCTGGGCCCACTGCGCACCGTTGCCCTCGGCGCGCTGGCCGCCGGTGCGGCGCTGCTGTGCGTGGCGCTGGGCAGCACGTCGCTGGCCGTGTTCGTGCTCGCCTACGGCGTGGGCGCCGCCTTCGGCTTGGCGGCCATGACCTACGTGCCGATGGGCGTGCTGGTGGATCGCCTCTTCGACAGCCGCAGGAAGGGCCTCGCCTACGCGGTCGTCACCAACGGCACCGCCATCGGCTTCATCGTGCTGTCGCCGCTGTGGATCGTGCTGCAGCCGCAGTTCGCGTGGACCACCACCTTCCTGGTGACCGGCCTGCTCTTCGCTGGGCCGGTGGCGCTGCTCGCCTGGCTGGCCGCACGGTCGGCCGATGCCGCCGGCCTGGGCGGCCGGGCTCCTTCGCCCCAGCCGGGGCAGGGCGTGTGGGCCCAGGTCCGCAAGGATCCCGTCTTCTTCGTGCTGGCGCTCGGCTTCTTCGGCTGCGGGGCGACGATGGCCTTCATCGACGTGCACCTCGTCGCCTTCTGGCAGGACGCCGGCATCTCGCGCGCGCGCATGGGCCTGAGCCTGAGCCTGCTCGGCGTGCTGGAACTCGTCAGCGGCCTGGCCACCGGCTGGCTGGCCATGCGCTTCGGCAAGCACGGCCTGCTCGCGCTGTTCTACCTGCTGCGATCGGCGGCGATGCTGATGCTGCTCGGCACCGGGGTGGCGGGCATGGAGTCGCTGGGCTTCGCGGCGGTGTTCGGCGCCAGCTACCTCGGTACGGTGGTGCTCACGTCGATGTACTGCTTCGAGCGATTCGGCGCCGCGGTCAAGGGCCAGGTGTTCGGCATGCTGTTCCTCGTCCACCAGCTCGGCGCATTCGCCTCGGTGCAGTTCGGCGCCATGGCCTACGACGCGTTCGGCAGCTACCGGCCCGTCGTGCTCGCGCTGTCAGCCCTCACCGTGGCCGCCGCCGTGCTGAGCTGGGTCGGCCTGCGGGGCGCCGGCAGCCCCGCCCCGCGCGGCGCACGCCCGGCCCCGGCCGCTGGCAACGTGGCGGTCGGCGAATGAGGGGCGCCGACCGCCGGGTGCCGGGGGCCTCGACCCTCGCAGTGCGCGTGGGCCGGCAGCAGGACCTGACCGACGTGCATTGCGAGCCCATTGCGCTGACGTCCGCGTACGTCTTCGCCTCCGCGGCGGAGGCGGCGGCCCGCTTCAGCGGTGCCTCGCCGGGCAACGTGTACTCGCGCTTCACCAACCCGACCGTGCGCGCCTTCGAGCAGCGGCTCGCCGCGATGGAGGGTGCCGAGGACGGCGTTGCCTTCGCGTCGGGCATGGCGGCGATCGCGGCCATCGGGCATGCGTGGCTGCAGGCGGGGCGCAACGTCGTCTGCTCGCGCGACGTGTTCGGCACGACGCTCGGCGCGTTCCGCCGCTACTTCGGTAAGTTCGGCGTCGGCGTGCGCCTGGTGGACCTGACCAGCCTGCCGCAGTGGCAGGCGGCGATCGACGAGCGCACGGCGCTCGTGTTCGTCGAGTCGCCGTCCAACCCGGTGCAGCGGGTGGGCGACATCGCCCGCATTGCGCGGCTGGCGCATGCGCACGGCGCGCTGCTGGTCGTCGACAACACGATGCTGACGCCGATCCACCAGCTGCCGCTCGGCCTGGGGGCCGACCTCGTGCTGCACTCCGCCGGCAAGTACCTCGACGGCCAGGGCCGCTGCGTGGCCGGCATCGTCGTGGGCCGCGAGTCCCTGATGGATGAGCTGCGCGGCGTCCTGCGCACGATGGGCGCGAGCCTGAGCCCGATGAACGCGTGGCTGTTGCTCAAGAGCCTTGAGACCCTGCGATTGCGCGTCGACGCCATCCACCGGGCCGCCGGCCAGCTGGCGCAGTGGCTACAGGCGCACCCGCGGGTCGGCCAGGTGCACTACACCGGCCTGCCCACGCACCCGCAGCACGAACTGGCCTTGCGGCAGCAGGCGGGGCATGGCGGCGTCGTCAGCTTCGACGTGGGCCGCTGCCAGGCCGATGCCTGGCGGATGATGGATGCGCTCAAGGTGGTCGCGATCGCGACGAACATCGGCGAGACGCGCACGATGGTCACCCACCCGGCGTCGACCACCCACGGCAAGCTGTCGGTGCAGGATCGGCTGGAAGCGGGCATCGGTGCCCAGCTGGTGCGCATCTCGGTCGGGCTCGAAGACCCGGCCGACCTGATGGCGGACCTCGATGCCGCGCTGGCCAGCGCGCCGGTGGCCGGCCTGCCCGTGCCGCAGGGCACGCCCGCGTGAGGCCCGCGATGCCGGCCGCGCAGGTTCTTCAGCTGCTGCTGGTCGCCGCCTGCATCGCCCCGTTCGTCGCGCAGGCGCTCAGCGGGCGCCGAAGGGCCTGGCCGTGGTGGATCGGCGTGCTGCTCGCGGCAGCGGTGGCGGCGCAGGGGGATCCGCTCGCGCTGGCCCTGCAGCGTGTCGACGGCCGCCTGCTGGGCGGCTGGTGCGGCTAGCGCGGCCGGGGCGGGCCCCGGTCGCTCAGCCGTTCGGGGCGCGGTCGTTCCAGCCGCCGCCCAGCACGCGGTAGAGCGTCAGCCGGTTGGTCTGCTCTGCCAGCCGCAGCGTGATCAGCGTCTGCTGCGCCGCGTAGAGCGAGCGCTGCGCATCGAGCACCTCCAGGTAGCTGTCGGCGCCGCTGCGAAAGCGCGCCTGCGACAGCTCCAGGGTCCTGCCCGTGGCGTCGGCCAGCGACTGCTGCGCGGCCAGCCGCTCGCCCAGCGTGCTGCGCTGCGCGAGCGCGTCCGCCACTTCGCGGAACGCGGTCTGCAGGGTCTTCTCGTAGGTCGCGAGCTGGATGTCGCGCTGCACCTCGGCCACGCGCAGATTGGCCTCGTTGCTGCCGGCGTTGAAGATCGGCAGCGTGATGCTCGGGACGAAGCTCCACGCGCCGTTGCCGCCGTCGAACAGCGCCGACAGCCCGTTGCTCGCGACACCGGCGGCGGCCGTCAGCGTGATGCGCGGGAAGAAGGCCGCCCGGGCCGCGCCGATGCTGGCATGGCTGCCCTGCAGCTGGTGCTCGGCGGCGATCACGTCGGGCCGCTGCTGCAGCACGGTGGAGGGCAGGTCGGGCGGCACCTCGATCAGCGCGGCCACCGGGGCGATGGGGCCGCCGGGCAGCAGCTCGGCCGGCACCGGCGCGCCGGCCAGCAGGTTCAGCGCGTTGCGGCTTTGCTGCACCTGGGCGGTGTAGGCCGCCACGTCGACGCGCGCGGTGTCCACCGTGGTCTGCGCCTGGATCAGCGTCAGCCCCGATTGGCCGCCGAGCTCGTAGGCGCGGCGCGTCAGTCCGTAGCTGTCCTCGCGCGCCTTGAGCGTCTGCTGGGCGAGCGCGAGCCGCTGCTGGTCGGCGGCCAGCGTGAGCCAGGCCGCGGCCGTGTCGGCGACGAGGCTGATCTGCGTGCTGCGGCGGGTCGATTCGCTGGCGAAGAAGCTCTGCAGCGCCGCCTCGCTCAGGTTGCGCACCCGGCCGAAGACGTCGATCTCGTAGCTGGCCAGCGCGAGCTGCGCGCTGTACTGGCCGGTGGTCCGTGCCTGTCCGGTGCTGGAGACGCTGGCCGGCTGGTGCTGCCGCGTGGCGCTGCCGGTGGCGTTGACGGCGGGCAGCTCCGCGGCCGCCTGGATGCGGTACTGCGCCCTGGCGCGCTCGATGTTCAGCGCGGCCACGCGCAGGTCGCGGTTCTGCACGAGCGTCAGCTCGATGAGCCGGCGCAGGCGGTCGTCGATGAAGAAGTCGCGCCAGCCCAGCTCGGCCGCCGCGGCGCCCGGCACGACGGCGGTGCCCGGGGCGGCCGGCGACGCCGCGGGCAGGGCGGGCCAGGCTGCGGGCACCGGTGCCTCGGGGCGTGTGTAGCCGGGCGCCAGGTTGGCGCAGCCGGCCGCCAGCACGGCGGCCAGGGCGATGGCGGCGAGCGCAAGGTGCCTCATGTCTGCCCCTCGCCCGCCGGGTACGTCGGTCGATCCCCCGGGGGGATGCGGGCCGGCTGGGGAGCGGCCCGGTGCTCGGCCCGCGTATGGATGGACACAGGGGGTCTCATGCGGCGCTCCCTTCCAATGCGGCCGGCGGCGTGGGCGGGCCGGCCGGCGCCTTCTTCTTCGAGAAGAAACTGCGGATCAGCACGAAGAAGAGGGGCACGAAGAAGAGGCCGAGCGAGGTGCCCATGATCATGCCGCCCAGCACCGCGGTGCCGATCGCGTGCCGTCCGCCCGCGCCGGCACCGGTGCCGATCGCCAGCGGCAGCACGCCGAAGCCGAAGGCCAGCGAGGTCATCAGGATCGGCCGCAGCCGCAGGCGCACCGCGGCCATCGTGGCATCGATGACGCTGCGCCCCTGCTCCTGCAGCTGCTTGGCGAATTCCACGATCAGGATCGCGTTCTTGCTCGCCAGGCCCACGGTGGTCAGCAGCCCGACCTGGAAGTACACGTCGTTCGACAGCCCGCGCAGCGTGGTGAACAGCACCGCGCCCAGGATGCCCAGCGGCACCACCAGGATCACCGAGAAGGGCACCGACCAGCTCTCGTACAGCGCCGCCAGGCACAGGAACACGAAGAGGATCGAGATCGCGTAGAGCAGCGGCGCCTGCGAGCCCGACAGCCGCTCCTGGTACGAGGCGCCGGTCCATTCGTGCGCCAGCCCCGGCGGCATCTGCTGCATCAGCCGCTCGATGGTGTCCATCGCGGTGCCCGAGCTGACGCCCGGCGCGGCATCGCCCACCATCTCGTCGGCGGGGCTGCCGTTGTAGCGCTGCAGCTGCGGCGAACCGAAGCCCCAGCGGTTGCTCGAGAAGTTGGAGAAGCGGACCATGTCGCCGTCGTTGTTGCGCACGCTCCAGCGGTCGATGTCGGCAGGCAGCATGCGGAACGGCGCATCGCCCTGCATGTACACCCGCTTCACGCGGCCGTTGTTCAGGAAGTCGTTGATGTAGGTGCCGCCCATCGCGCTGGTCAGCGTGCTGTTGATGTTGGCGGTCGACAGGCCGAGCGCGCCGGCCTTGCGGTCGTCGATGTCGACCAGGAACTCGGGCGTGTCCTCCAGGCCGTTGGTGCGGGTGCGCGACAGCGAGGGCTCCTGGCTGGCCAGCTCGACGAACTGCCGCCGCGCCGCCATCAGCGCGTCGTGGCCGAGGCCGCCCACGTCCTTCAGGAAGAAGTTGAAGCCCGCGTTCGAGCCCAGGCCGCGCACCGCGGGCGGCATCATCACGAAGATCTGCGCGTCGCGGATGCCCGACAGCTCCTGCGTCGCGCGCCGGGCGATCGCCGAGGCGGTCTGCTCGGGCCGGGTGCGCTCGCTCCAGTCCTTGAGCCGGATGAACGCGCGGGCCGAGGCCTGGTCGCCGTCGGCGCCGCTGATGGAGCCGAAGGTGATCACGTCCTCCTGCTTGGCGAAATAGGCCTCCACCTGCTGCAGCACCGCCTGCGCGCGCCCCGCGGTGGCGCCCGGGGGCAGCTTGACCTGCGCCATCAGGATGCCCTGGTCCTCGTCGGGCAGGAAGGAGGTCGGCAGGCGCAGGAAGAGCAGCGCCATGCCAGCGCCGATCAGCACGTAGACCAGCAGCGTGCGCCGGGGGCGGCGGATGATGCCGCCGACGGTGCGCTGGTAGCGGTCGGCGTTGCGCTCGAAGCCGGCGTTGAAGCGCATGAAGAAGCGGTCGACCAGGCCCAGCAGGCCGCGGCGCGGCGCGCCTTCGCCGTGCTCGCCGTGCGGATGGGGCTTGAGGATCGTCGCGCACAGCGCGGGCGTGAGCGTCAGCGCGACCAGCACCGACAGCACCATCGACGAGACGATGGTGATCGAGAACTGCCGGTAGATGACACCGGTGGAGCCGCCGAAGAAGGCCATCGGGATGAACACCGCCGACAGCACCAGCGCGATGCCCACCAGCGCCGGCGTGATCTCGGCCATCGACTTGCGCGTGGCCTCCAGCGCCGGCAGGCGTTCCTCGCGCATCACCCGCTCGACGTTCTCGACCACGACGATCGCGTCGTCCACCAGCAGGCCGATGGCGAGCACCAGCCCGAACATCGTCAGCGTGTTGATCGAGTAGCCGAAGACCGCCAGCACGCCGAAGGTGCCCAGCAGCACCACCGGCACCGCGATCGCCGGGATCAGCGTCGCGCGGAAGTTCTGCAGGAACACGTACATGACCAGCACGACGAGGATCATGGCCTCGAACAAGGCCTTGACCACCTCCTCGATGGAGGCGCTGACGAAGGGCGTGGTGTCGTAGCTCACCACCGGCGTCAGGCCCGGCGGGAAGAACGGCTGCATCTCGGCCACCTTGGCCTGCACCGCCTCGGCGACCTTCAGCGCATTGGCGCCGTTGGCCAGCATGATGCCGAGGCCGGCCCCCGGCTGGCCGTTGAGCCGCGAGGTGATCGAGAGGTTCTCGGCGCCCATCTCGACGCGCGCCACGTCCTTCATGCGCACCAGTGCGCCGTCGGGCGTCGACTTGAGCACCACGTTCTCGAACTGCTCCACCGTCTGCAGCTTGCTGCGCGCGGTGATGCTCGCGTTGAGCTGCTGGCCGGTGACCGCCGGCAGCGCGCCGAGCTGGCCCGCCGACACCTGGGCGTTCTGCGCGTTGATGGCGGTGCTGATGTCCGAGGGCATCAGCGCGTACTTCTCCATCTTGGCCGGGTCGAGCCACAGCCGCATCGCGTAGCCGGTGCCCAGCGTGCGCGCCTCGCCGACGCCGTCGAGCCGGCTCACCACGTCCAGCAGGTTGCTGGTGATGTAGTCGCCGATGTCGATGTTCGACATGCTGCCGTCGGCCGAGATGAAGGTGATGATGATCAGGTAGTCGTTGCCCGCCTTGGTCACCGTCACGCCCTGGCTCTGCACCGCCTGCGGCAGGCGCGACATGGCCTGCTGCAGCTTGTTCTGCACCTGCATCTGGGCCACGTCGGCGTCGGTGCCGGCGTTGAAGGTCAGCGTGGTGCGCGAGGTGCCGTTGGAGCTGCTCGACGACTGCATGTAGGTGAGGTTGTCCAGCCCCTTGAGCTGCTGCTCGATCACCTGGGTGACCGAATCCTCCACCGTCTTGGCCGAGGCGCCGGTGTACGTCGCGTTGATCGAGATGCGCGGCGGCGCGATGTCGGGGTACTGCTCCAGCGGCAGCGTGCGGATCGACATCGCGCCGGCCAGCATGATGACGATCGCGATGACCCACGCGAAGATCGGGCGGTCGATGAAAAAGCGGGCCATGGCGAGGCCTCCTTCAGCGGGCTGCGGCGGCGGGCAGGGTGGCGGCGGCCGCCGCCGCGGCGGCGCTGCTGCTGCCGGCGGCGGACGCGGCGCCGCCCGGGCTGCGCGGTGCCTGGCCGCCTTCGGCCATCGCGACCGCGCGCACGGTGTCGCCGACCTTGACGCGCTGCGAGCCTTCGACGATCACGCGGTCGCCGGCCTGCAGGCCGCCCGTCACCTGCCAGCGGTTGCCCACCGCGCGGTCGACCGTCAGGGTGCGGCGGGCGACCTTGTTGTCGGGCTCCACCACCAGCGCCGAGGCCGAGCCGTTGGCATTGCGCGTCACCGCCTGCTGCGGCACCAGCAGGGCGTCGTCCTGCACGCCCTCCTGCAGCTGCGCGCGCACATACATGCCGGGCATCAACAGGCCCTGCGGGTTGGGCACCAGCGCGCGCAGCGTGATGCTGCCGGTGCCGGGGTCGACGTTGACGCCGCTGAAGGCCAGCCGGCCCTCGTGCGTATAGCGGCTGCCGTCCTCGAGCACCAGGCGGATGCGGGCCTCGCCCTCGCCGCCGCGCTGCAGCCGGCCTTCGGCGAGGTCGCGCTTCAGGCGCAGCAGCTCGGTGCTGGATTGCGTCACGTCGACGTGGATGGGGTCGAGCTGCTGCACGGTGGTCAACGCGGTGGCCTGGTTGGCGGTGACCAGCGCCCCCGGCGTGACCGTCGACAGGCCCACCCGCCCGGCGATGGGCGCGGTGATGCGGGTGAAGCCGAGGTTGATGCGTGCCGTCTCGAGCGCCGCGCGCGCGATGCCCAGGTCGGCCTGCGCCTGCTGGAGCGAGGCCTGCGACTGCTCGTTCACCTGCTGGCTGATCGCGTCGATCTTCACCAGCTCGGCGTTGCGCTGGGCGGTGCTCTGCGCCACCGCGACGGTGGCCTCGGCCTTGCGGACCGTGGCCTGCGCGCTGGCGAAGGTGGCCTGGAAGGTGGAGGGGTCGATCTGGTAGAGCACCTCGCCGGCCTTGACCAGCGCGCCTTCCGTGAAGAGCCGCTTCTGCACGATGCCGCCGACCTGCGGCCGGATCTCGGCCACCATGCGCGCCGTCGTGCGGCCGGGCAGTTCGGTGGTCTGGGCCAGGCGCTGCACCTGCAGCGTCACCACGCCGACCTCCTTCGGCCCCGCGGGCGCGGCGGCGGGCTTGTCTTTGCTGCCGGAGCAGGCGGCCAGCGCCAGCGCGGCGCACAGCACGGCGGCCGGCCACAGGCGGCCGGAAGGGGGGCAATGGCACTTCATGCGGGCATGCTGTCGTGAGAATGTGGAGGGAGTTTGAAGAGCCGTTATCGGCACCGGCATCACCTTGCCGCAGGCGCCGGAACGCGGTTTCATTGCCGCATCGTCCGTCTCGACAGCATGAAGATCAGCATCACCGCCCGATTGTTCCTGGCCGTGCTGGCCACCGCCGCCTTCGCCGTGCTGGCGATGGGCGTCGCAGCGCACTGGAGCTATACGCGGGGCTTCATCGGCTACCTCAACGAACAGGCCTTGCTGCGCATGGACGCCGCGGTGCCGCGGCTGGCCGAAGCGTACCGCGTCCACGGCGGGTGGGATTTCCTGCGCGGCAACCGGTCGGAGTGGTTCCGGGTGCTGCGCACCTCGGCCGATGCAGCTTCCGTGCCCGCCAGCGGGCCGAGCCGGCCGCCGGCCTCGGTATCGGACCTCACCGGGGCACTCCTGCGCTTCTCGTTGCTCGACGCAGGGCAGGCGCTGCTGGTCGGCTACCCGGAGGTGCATGACGACTCGGTGCGCAGGGAGATCGTCGTCGGCGGCGAGCGGGTGGGCTGGCTGCTGATGGCGCCGTTCCAGACCGTCAGCGGCGGCGGCGACGTGCGCTTCGAGCGCCACCAGGTCCGCGCCAGCTGGATGATCGGCGCGGTGTGCGTGCTGCTGGCCGCGGTGATCGCGCTGTGGGTCGCGCGCCGGCTGCTGCGGCCGGTGCGCCGCGTGGCCGATGCGACGCACCGGCTGGCGGCGGGCGAGTACGCGAGCCGTGTCGCGGTCGATTCCGACGACGAGGTCGGCCAGCTCGCGCGGGATTTCAACACCCTGGCCGACACGCTGCAGCGCAACGAGCGCATGCGGCGGGACTTCCTGGCCGACGTGTCGCACGAGCTGCGCACGCCGCTGGGGGTGCTGCACGGCGAGCTGGAGGCCATCGAGGACGGCGTCCACACCCTCAGCGCCGCGACGGTGAAGTCGCTGCAGGCCGAGGTGGCCACGATGAACAAGCTGGTCAGCGACCTCTACGACCTGTCGCTGGCCGACGTCGGTGCGCTCGCCTACCGCAAGGAGCCCATCGACGTGGTGGAACTGCTGCACACCACGGTCGACGCCTTCGCGGGCCGGCTCGCCGAGGCCGGCCTGGCGCTGGAGGAGGGCGAGCTGTCGGAGCGGCTGACGGTGCTGGCCGACGAGCGCCGGCTGCAGCAGCTCTTCAACAACCTGATGGAGAACAGCCTGCGCTACACCGACCGCGGCGGTGCGCTGCGGGTGCGGGCCCGGCCCGATCCGGCGGGCGGCGTGGAGGTCGTCTTCGAGGATTCGGCGCCCGGCGTGCCGGCCAGCCGCCTGCCGCGGCTGTTCGACCGCTTCTACCGGGTGGAGGCCTCGCGCAACCGTGCCAGCGGCGGGGCGGGCCTGGGCCTGGCGATCTGCCGCAGCATCGTGCAGGCGCACGGCGGGCGCATCGAGGCGATGCCCTCCGCGCTGGGCGGGCTGGCGATCCGGCTGCACCTGCCCGCCGCGCCGGCGGACTGGTCGAGGACGCTGCCATGACGGCCGACGCCGCCGCCGCGGTGCGGCCTGCTCGCATCCTGGTCGTCGAGGACGAGCCCAAGATGGCGTCGCTGATCAGCGACTACCTGCGCGCCGAGGGCCATGCGCCGCAGTGGATCGTCGACGGCCGCGAGGTGCTGCCGGCGATGGCCGCCGAGCCGGCCGACCTGGTGCTGCTGGACATCATGCTGCCGGGGCTGGACGGCCTGTCGGTGTGCCGCGCGCTGCGCGCGGCCAGCGACGTGCCGATCGTGATGCTGACGGCCCGTGTCGAGGAGGCCGACCGGCTGCTGGGCCTCGACCTGGGCGCCGACGACTACATCTGCAAGACCCCGTTCAGCCCCCGCGAGATCATGGCGCGGGTGCGGGCGATCCTGCGCCGCACGCGCCGCGGGGCGGTGCCGGCGCCCAACTGGCTGCAGATCGACGAGGCCGCCTGGCGCGCCAGCTACCGCGGCGTGCCGCTGGAGCTGACGCCGGTGGAGTTCCGGCTGCTGCGGGCGCTGGCGGCGGCGCCCGGGCGCGTCTTTGCGCGCGACAGCCTGCTCGACCGGCTGCACGGCGACGGCCGTGCCGTGACCGACCGCGCGATCGACAGCCACGTCAAGAACCTGCGGCGCAAGCTGGAGGCCGCCGCGCCGGGGCACGATCCGATCCGCTCGATCTACGGCGTGGGCTACAAGCTCGAGCTCTGAAGCATCGGCGCCCGGGCAGTTTCAAGCGGCGGGCGCTTGCAACTAGGGAGGGCTTTTCCGGACCGTGCCCGCTATGCTCCGCGCCCGGCGAGCCGCTATGCTCGGCACTGCTGTTTCTATCAGTTGTTTCAGAGCCCGCGAGGTGCCATCCTGCCGCCTCGTGCCCTTCCTCCGGCCCCATTCCGCTTTCGATGTCTCCGCAGGACTCCAGCTTCACGCTCGATCCCGCCGAACTGCTCCAGCGCAAGGCGGACAACGCGCGCCGCGTGCATGCGCTGCAGATCCCGCTGATCCGCCTGCTCGGCTTCGTCATCCTGAGCGTGATGGGCTTGCTGCACCCGCTGGACGGCCGCTCGCCGGCCGGCCTGGCGCTGCCGCTGCTCGTGGCCGCGAATCTCGGCTACGCGCTGCTCAGCTGGGCCGTGCTGTGGCGCTGGTACGGCCGCAGCGGCCGGCTCGACCTGAGCAGCCTCTTCATGCACCTCGACGTGCTGATGTGGTTGCTGACGTTGCAGCGCCTGGAGCAGACGCACCTGTTCTTCGGCTACCTGCTGCTGGTGCGCGTCGGCGACCACATCGGCTACGGCTTCCGCAGCGCGTTCTACTTCAGCAACGTCGTCGTCGCGGTCTACCTCGGTTACACGGCGCTGCTGACCGTGCTCGACCCTGGTGGGGCGCGGTGGCAGGAGCGGCTGGTGATCGCCGCGGTGATGTACATGATCGGCGGCTACCTGGCATTCACCGGCTTCGTGACCGAGCGGCTGCGCAACCGCACCCGGGCCGCGGTGCGCACCGCACGGCAGCTCGTCGACTCGCTCGAAACCAAGACCGGCGAGCTGGAGGCGCAGGCCCAGGAGCTTCGGCTGGCGCGCCGGCTGGCGGAGCAGGCCAGCGTCGCCAAGTCGCGGTTCCTCGCGATGATGAGCCACGAGATCCGCACGCCGATGAACGGCGTGCTCGGCGCGACGGAGCTGCTGCTCGGCACGCCGCTCAAGAGCGACCAGCGTGCCTTCGCCGAGACGGCCCGGCAGTCGGGCCAGGTGCTGCTGTCGATCCTCGACAACGTACTCGACCTCTCGCGCATCGAGGCCGGCCGCCTCGACGTCGTGGCCGAGCCGGTGCACCTGCGCTCGCTGCTGGGTGAATCGCTCGCGGTGGTGCAGCCGGCGGCGCTGGCCAAGGGGATCGCGCTCGATGTGCGCATCGCCGCCGACGTGCCGCCCCACGTGGTGGCCGATGCGCTGCGCCTGCGCCAGGTGCTGCTGAACCTGCTGGCCAACGCGGTGAAGTTCACCGAGCGCGGCGCCGTCACCGTCAGCGTGGGCCGGATGCGCGAGGCGGCCGCGGACGGCAGGCTCATGTTGCGGTTCGAGGTGGCCGATACCGGCATAGGTATCCCGGAATATCAGATCTCTCATCTCTTCGAGCCCTTCATGCAGGCAGATTCCTCCACCACACGGCAGCACGGCGGCAGCGGGCTGGGGCTCGCCATCGTGCGCCAGCTGACGCGGCTGATGGGCGGCGAGGTGCAGGTCCGCAGCGAGCCGGGCCGGGGCACCTGCTTCAGCGTCACCGCGCCGGTCGGCGAGGCGGCCGCGCCTGCGCCGGGGCCTCGGCCGGACGCACCGGCCGAGGTCCCGGTGGTCCCACCCAGCCATGTGCTGCTGGCCGAGGACAACCTCGTCAACCAGCTCGTGCTGCAGGAGATGCTGTCGCGCCTGGGCTGCAGCGTCGACGTGGTCGCCGACGGCGACGCCGCCTTCGATGCCGTCTCGCGCCGGCGCTACGACGTGGTGTTCATGGATTGCCACATGCCGATGACCGACGGCTTCGAGGCGACGCGGCGCATCCGCGCCGGCGAGCCCGCCGGCGGCAGCCGCCTGCCGATCATCGCGTTGACGGCCGCGACGATGCCCGAGGACGAGGCGGCCTGCCGCAGCGCCGGGATGGACGATTTCGTCAGCAAGCCGGTGACGATGGCGCAGCTGGCCGGCACGCTGTCGCGCTGGCTGCCCGGTGCCGGCTGAAGCCGCTCACTGGCGGCGCGTCAGCGCTCCGCCAGGTAGTGCTGCATGGTCACCGCCTCGCCGGGTGCGAGGAACGAGCGCACCCGTGTCTCCACCTGGTGGTCGGCCTGCGTCGCGCGGGAGCGCTGGTGCAGGTAGTCGGCCCACGAGGTGACGATGAAGCGCTCCACGTAGCGCGCCGGGTCCGAGAGGTCGCGGTACACGCGCCAGAACGTGGCGCCGTCACGGCGGCGCGGCCCGCGCAGGCCGGTGATGGCGTCGAGGAAGGCGGGCGCCGATTCGGGCAGGATGCGGTAGCCGATCTCCACCGCGACCGGGCCGGCGTCGGGGGCCGGCTCGTTGGCCAGCGACAGCACGTCGCTGACGGTGGCGGGCGTCACGTCGGGCCGCTCGCCCATGCGCAGCGGGAAGGGGCGCGCCAGCAGCACGCCCGCGGCCATGCAGCCGGCGGCCAGCGTCAGGGTGAACGGCAGGCCGAACAGGTCCGACAGCGCACCCCACAACGCCGAGCCGATCGCGAACGAGCCCAGCGCGCTCACGGTGTGCAGTGCCATCGCGCGGGCCCGCACCCAGGGCGGCGCGCTGGTCTGCGTGGCCGTGTTGAAGGTCGACATCGCCGCCATCCAGCAGGCGCCGCCGACCACCAGCGCCGCATAGACCACCGGCGGCCAGCGCACGAAGGCGGCGACGAGCATGACGAGGCCGTAGACGATGCAGCCGCCGTTGACGATCTTCTCCAGCCCCAGCGCGGCGCGCAGGCGGCCGATCGCCAGGCCGATGGCCACCGCGCCGCCGCCCAGGCAGCCCATCAGCAGACCGTAGCCTTCGGCGCCCAGGCCGAGCTGGCGCTGGCCGATGGTGGGCAGCAGCGCCCACAGCGCCGACCCCACGCCGCTGTAGGCGACCGTGCGCACCAGCTGCGCGAACACCGGGTGCGAATGGCGCGCGAAGCGCAGCGCGCTCAGCATGCCGCCCCACAGCCGCTCCGCCGGCAGCCGCGACGGCGGATGCGGCCGCGGCGGGTGGCGCAGTACGATGCCCAGCATCACCAGCACCGTGAGCACCGCGAGCGCGAAGTTCCACGAACCGCCCACCTGCGCGAAGACCAGGCCCGCCAGCGCCGGCCCCAGCGCCCGCGCGGCATTGAAGGCGATCGACACGCAGGTGATGGCCTGCGGCATCTCCTCGCGCGGGATGGCGTCGTTGATCGTGGAGTTCCAGGCCGGCGACAACAGCGCGGTGCAGCAGCCGGCCACGAAGATCAGCATCAGCATCGTGGCCGGGCCGGCCCAGCCGGCCAGCAGCAGCGCGGCCAGCACGCTGCCGGTGACGGCCTGCGTGATCAGCGCGCCGACGATCAGGCGGCGGCGGTCGGTGATGTCGGCCAGCACGCCGGCCGGCAGCGCGAGCAGGAACATCGGCAGGAACACGGCCGTCTGCACCAGCGCGGCGAGGAACGACGAGCCGGTGAGCTCGACCATCATCCAGGCGGCGGCCATCGTCTGCATGGCGTTGCCGATGAAGTAGAGCCCCCCGGTCAGCCAGAGCGCCCTGAACGTGTCGTGGCGCAGCGTGGTCCAGATCGAAGCGGGGGCCGTCATGTCGGGCGCGATTGTCTTCGCATTGATTGGAAATAGCTGCGGCACTGGTCATTCCGTTGCCACCTAAGACAAATCGGGATAATTGGCATCCACCCATTGGTGGATGCCTGTCGATTCCAACAACCTGACGTTGCCCATGACCAAGACCTACGCGCAATTGAAAAAGCAGATCGCGGCCCTTTCGCAACAGGCCGAGACCCTCCGGCGCAAGGAAATCGCCGATGTCGTGGCGCGCATCAAGGAAGCGATCGAAGCCTACGGGCTGACCGCGGAGGACCTGGGCCTGCAGGCCGGTCCGCGCCGGGCCGGACGCAAGACGGCGGCGGCGAAGCGCAAGACCGGCCGCTCGCGCGCCGCGGCGGCCCAGCCGCGCTACCGCGACGGTTCGGGCAATGTGTGGGGCGGCCGGGGCCCGCGCCCCCGCTGGCTGCGCGAGGCGATCGCCGCGGGCCACTCGCTGGAAGAGTTCGCGGTCTGAAGCGGTCGGCCGCCGGCGCGGGCGATCAGTACGTCACGCGGAAGCGGTAGGTGCGGTAGCGCAGCACGGCCGATTTGAGCGCGATCTGTTCCAGCACCAGGTCGGGCGCGAGCACGTCCTTTTCTCGGAACACCTGGCCGTTGACGATCAGCATGCGGTTGGCCGGGGATTCGGAATACATCGCGCCGCCCATCGTGAGCGCCGGCAGTCCGCGGCGCGCTTCTTCGGGCAGCGCCTGCATGCTGTCGTAGATGCGGGTTTCCGGCGCTTCGGCGGGGGCTGCGGCCGTCGCCGGCGGCGGCGGGGCCGCCAGCGTCTCGGCAGCCGGTGAGGGCTGCGCCGCCGGCCGCGGCGCAGGCGGCGGAACAGGTGCCCGGGGAGCGGCCGGGGGCGCGGGGGCCCGGGCGACGGTCGGGGGGGGCGCCGGCACGGCGGCAGGCGCCACCGGCGACGGCACCGCGGCCGGCGGGGGGGCGGCCGCCACGGCGGGCGACTCGCGGCGCATCGCCTGCCATCCCAGCGCCGTTGCCGCGATGACCGCCACGCCCGCGACGCTCCAGGCCACGACGGCCGGCCGATGCCGTTCGGGCAGCGGGGCGGCCGGCAGCTGGCGCGCGTTCAGGTCGGGCACGGCCGTGCGTTCGCGCTCCCGCTCGGCGTCTGCTTTCTTGAGGGCTTCGAGCACCAGCGACATCGTCTATTTCCCGCGGGCCAGGCGCGGCTCCTCGACGCCGGTGGCGCGGTTGAGCTGCATGATCGTCATGGGGCCGGCAACGCCGTCGGCCCGCAGGCCCTGGGCGCGCTGGAAGGTCTGCACACGTTCGCGCAGCGTGGCGTCGGAGGCGCGCGCCGGACCCTGCGCGGCATCGAGCCGGTGCGCCAGCGCCGCGGCCTGGGCGGCAGCACCGCCTTCGGCGGGCGGCACGCGCCACAGCGTCGAGAACTCGCCCGTCCAGGCTTCAGCGAGCGCGCCCAGCGGGACGGCGGTGACGGCATCGCCCACCCGCAGCTCGGCGCGGTCCGCCGTCAGGCCCGTCAGCAGCGCGTAGGCGGTGGTGCCCCGGCCGTCGGCCAGCGTGAGCAGGCCGGGGCGGTCGAGCAGGCGCACCTGCGCAAGGTTTGCGGTGCCGCGGAAGCACTGCACCTGCTGCTGCGCCCAGGCGGTGCACGGCTGCGCCGCATCGGCCGGCAGCGCCCACGCGGGCGCGAGCAGCCGCCAGGCGGCCTTCTCATCCTGGGGCAGCGACGCGAGCAGCCCGGCCATGTCGAAGGCCGCGGCAGCCGACGCCGCTGCCGCAGCGGCCGGGGGGCTGGCTGCGGGCGACGGCCCGATGGCGGCCACCACCGGCCCCAGCGCCCGGCGCAGCGGTCCCTCGCCCAGCACCAGCACGCCCCCCGCAGCGGCCGCCGTCGCGGCGAGGCCCAGGCCCCACGCCCAGCGGTGGCGGTGCACGCCGCGCGTCGCCACGGGCGGGCCGAACACCTCGCGCGCGGCCTGGTCGATCAGCGCGCGGTCCACGCGCGTGCTGCCGCGGGCATAGGCGCCCAGCAGCGCCCGGTCGCACAGCAGGTTGATGCGGCGCGGCACGCCCCGCGTGCGGCGGTGGATTTGCGCCAGTGCACGGCGGTCGAAGGGCAGCGCCGTCGCGAGCCCGGCCACCGCGAGGCGGTGCGCCACGTACTGCTCGGTCTCGGCAAGCGACAGCGCCTCGAGGTGGAAGCGGGCGACGACCCGTTGTGCCAGCTGCTCCAGCGAGGGGCTGGCGAGCATGGTGCGCAGCTCGGGCTGGCCGATCAGCACGATCTGCAGCAGCTTGCGCTCGTGGGTCTCGAGGTTGGTCAGCAGGCGCAGCTGCTCTAGCACGTCGGCCGAGAGGTTCTGCGCCTCGTCGATCACCAGCACGCTGTTGCGGCCCGCCGCATGTGCCTGCAGCAGGAAGGCGTTGAGCCGGTCGACGTAGTCCTTCACCGAAGCCGCGGGCGATGCCTCGGCCGGGGCCTCGATGCCGAACTCGTCGCACACCGTCTTCAGCAGCTCCACCACGGTGAGCTTGGGGTTGAAGATGTAGGCGACGCTGCAGTGTGCGGGGATCTGCTCCAGGAAGCAGCGGCACACGGTGGTCTTGCCGGCGCCGATCTCGCCGGTCAGCAGCACGAAGCCGCCGCCGCCGCCGAGGCCGTACAGCAGGTGGGCCAGCGCCTCGCGGTGGCGCTCGCTCATGAAGAGGTAGTGCGGGTCCGGCGCGATCGAGAACGGCGCCTGCTTCAGCCCGAAGAACTTCTCGTACATGGCAGCGGGGCGTCCGGGGTCAGGGGCCGGGCACCATCGGCGCGCGCGCGGCATCCGCGTCGCGGCGGCGGAAGCGCGCGGCGCGTGCCAGCAGCAGGCTGGTGATCGGCGCGGTGATCGACAGCAGGATCGGGATCAGCCACGCCGCGAGCACCGGCCGCGACTCCAGCGCCGAAAAGTACAGCACCGAGGCGAGCGACACGCACCAGCTGCCGAGCGTGATCGCCAGGGCCGGCGGGTGCAGCCGGTCGAAGAAGTCCTGCAGGCGCAGCAGGCCCAGCGCGCCGGCCAGCGCCAGCACGCCGCCGGTCACCAGCAGCACGGCCACGGGCCATTCGATCCACCAGGGAAGGGCATTCATTCGATGATCTCGCCGCGCAGGAGGAAGCGCGCCAGCGCCATGGAGGTGATGAACCCGAGCATCGCGACCAGCAGCGCCGCCTCGAAGTACATGCTGCTGTGGTGCCGCATGCCGAGCACCAGCATCAGCAGCAGCGCGTTGACGGTCAGGTAGTCGAGGGCGAGCACGCGGTCCTGGGCCGACGGCCCCTTGAACAGGCGCAGCATGGTCAGCAGCATCGCCAGCGCAAAGCAGCCGAAGGCGATGAGCATCGCCGTCCAGAGCACGGGCGTCATTCGAAGATCTCCATCAGCGGTTGTTCGTAGCGCTCGTGGATCTGGGTGACCAGCGCGGCCTCGTCCTCCAGGTCGAAGACGTGCAGCAGCAGCTCGGTCCCGTCGGGCGACAGCCGGCACCACACGGTGCCCGGCACCACCGCGAGGATGATCGCGAGCGACGCCAGCGCATGCGGGTCGCGCAGCGTGATGGGCACGCGCACGAAACCGGAATTCGGCGGGCGTCCGCCGGGAGGCACCGCCCGCAGCACGCCGCGCAGCACGTCGAAGTTGGAGCGCAGCACGTCGCCGCCCACGCGCAACACCAGCGCCAGCAGCACGCCGGGCCGGCGGATGCGCACCGCCTCCGGCCGCAGCGTCGCGGTCAGCAGCGGCATGCCCACGGCGACCGCGGCGCCCAGCAGCCACTGGCCGGCGCCCAGCGAATCGGCCAGCAGCAGCCACAGCACCAGCAGGGCCGCCGACAGCAGCGGCGAAGGCAGCAGCCGCCGCATCATCGCGGCACCTCCGGCAGGCTGCGCGGATCGGTCGGGCTGGGCAGCGGCTGGGTCGACATCACCGCCTCGATGTAGAGCGACGGCGTCTGCAGCGCCTCGGTCGTCGCGCGGGTGTAGCGCAGCACGGCCTCGGCGTGCACCGTCAGCAGCACGCAGGCCAGCAGCAGGCCGGCGATCGGCAGGCATTCGATGACCTTCAGCCGCGGTGCCGGCCGGTGCAGCGGCGTCCAGAAGTAGCGCACGCCGGCGCCGGTGAGCGCCACGAGCGACAGCAGGCCGGAGCCGATCAGCAGGCCCAGCACCAGCCAGGCATGGCGCGACGTGGCCTGCCAGTCGAAGCCGCCCAGTCCCAGCGGATTGGCCAGCGCCGACAGCAGACTGAACTTGGCCACGAAGCCCGACAGCGGTGGCATGCCCGCCACCAGCAGCGTGCAGGCGATGAAGCTGACGCCGAGGAAGGCCATCGCCGCCGGGATGGCGCGGCCGGTGATCGCCTCGCCCTGCGCGTCGAGTTCGGAAGGTTCGAGGTCCTCGACCGGGAAGTGCACCCGGTGCGCCTCGGCGTGCTCGGTCTCGGTGTCGATCTGGCGCGAGCGCTCGATCAGCTCGGCGAGCAGGAACAGCGCCGACAGCGCGAGCGTGGAGCTGACGAGGTAGAACAGGGCCCCCGCGGTGACGGCCGGTTGCGCGAAGCTGACGACGGCCATCAGCGTGCCGGAGGACACCACCACGGCCAGCGCCGCGAGCCGGTCGACCTTCTGCGACGCCAGCATGCTCAGCGCGGCCACCGACAGCGTCAGGATGCCGCCCACCAGCAGCCACCGGCCGCCGAAGAAGGCCGACACGCCGGCGGTGGCTGGGAACATCAGCGACCACAGCCGAAGCACCGTGTAGATGCCGACCTTCGTCATGATCGCGAACAGTGCCCCGACCGGTGCGCTCGCCGCGGTGTAGGCCGGCACCAGCCAGAAGTTGAGCGGCCACATCGCGGCCTTGGTGAGGAATGCGATCGCGAGGATGGCCGCGCCCGCATGCAGCAGCCCGCGGTCTTCCGGCGCGACCAGGGCGATGCGCTGCGCCATGTCGGCCATGTTCAGCGTGCCCGTCACACCGTAGAGCATCGACACGCCGACGAGGAACAGCGCCGAGGCCGCGAGGTTGATCACCAGGTAGTGCAGCCCCGCGCGCACCCGCCAGCGCCCCGAGCCGTGCAGCAGCAGCCCGTAGGAGGCCGACAGCATCACCTCGAAGAACACGAAGAGGTTGAAGAGGTCGGCGGTCAGGAACACGCCGTTCAGCCCCATCAACTGGAGCTGGAAGAGCGGGTGGAAGTACACCCCCGCGCGGTCCCAGCGGGCGATGGCGAAGACCAGCGCCGCCAGCGCGACGCCGGAGGTCAGCACCAGCATCAGCGCCGAGAGCCGGTCGGCCACCAGCACGATGCCGAAGGGCACGTTCCAGTTGCCCGGCAGGTAGACGCCGACGGCGCCCGGCGCATCGTTGTGCTTGACCCAGTGCAGCAGCATCAGCGCGAGGGCCATGCCGCCGGCGGTGGCGGCGAGGTTGATGGCCAGGTGCCAGCGGCGGCGGTGCTGGGCGGCCAGCATCAGCACCGCCGCGATCATCGGCAGCAGGACCGGGGCGATCAGCAGCGGCGTCACGGCGTGCTCCCCGGGGATTCCTCGCCGTCGACGTGGTCGGTGCCGTTGAGCCCGCGCGAGGCGAGCAGCACCACCAGCAGCAGCGCCGTCATCGCGAAGCCGATGACGATGGCGGTGAGCACCAGCGCCTGGGGCAGCGGGTCGTCGTAGTGCAGCAGGTCGAGCGGCACGCCCGGCTGCACGATCGGCTCCTTGTCGATCGACAGCCGGCCCATTCCGAAGATGAACAGGTTGACCGCGTAGGACAGCAGCGCCAGGCCCATCACGACCTGGAAGGTGCGGGGCCGCAGCAGCAGCCACACGCCCGAAGCGGTGAGCACGCCGATGGCGATGGCGAGGGTGGCTTCCATCAGGAGGTCCTCCGCGTCATCGCTTGCGGCCGTCGGCCAGCGGGCCGGTCAGCGGTTCGCGCGCGGCACGGTGGCTGCGCAGCGACTGGTGGGCAAGGGCGATCAGTATCAGCATCGTGGCGCCGACCACCAGCGAGAACACGCCGATGTCGAAGAAGAGGGCGCTGGCCACGTGCATCTCGCCGACGATCGGCAGGTGCAGGTGCGCGGTGTGGGTGGTCAGGAAGGGGTAGCCGAGCGCCAGCGCGCCCAGCCCGGTGAGCCAGGCCATGCCCAGGCCGGTGGCGATCCAGCGCTGCGGGCGCAGCCAGAAGTGCGTCTCGACCCACTGGGTGCCGGCGACCATGTACTGCAGCACCAGCGCCGAGGCGACGACCAGCCCGGCGACGAAGCCGCCGCCCGGCTGGTTGTGGCCGCGCAGGAAGAGGTGCACCGCGAACACCATCGCGATCGGCAGCAGCAGCCGCGCCAGCACCGCGGGCACCAGCATGTAGCCGAAGGCGAGCGGCGACCCGGCTGTCTGTGCGTCGGTGGGCGGCGCGAGCAGGTCGGTGGCGCCGGGTTCGGTGGGCAGGTCGCGCTGCTGGGGCGGCAGCTCGATGCTTTCCGCCGCGGGGCGGAACCGGCGCAGCAGCGCGTACACCGTGAGCGCGACGATGCCCAGCACGGTGATCTCGCCCAGCGTGTCGAAACCGCGGAAGTCCACCAGCAGCACGTTGACGACGTTGGTGCCGCCACCTTGCGGCAGCGCGCGCTCCAGGAAGTACGGCGAGATGCTCTGGGGGAAGGGGCGGGTCATCACCGCGTAGGCGAGCCCCGCCATGCCGGTGCCGGCCGCGGCCGCCAGCAGCAGGTCGCGCGAGCGGCGCAGGCGGATGCGCAGGCGGGGGCCCTGCGCCGCGTCCGGCTCGATGCGCCGCGGCAGCCAGCGCAGCCCCAGCAGCAGCAGCACGGTCGTGACGATCTCCACCGACAGCTGCGTCAGCGCGAGGTCGGGGGCCGAGAACCAGACGAAGGTCAGGCAGGTCACGAGCCCGGCGCCTGCGGCCAGGATGAGGGCGACCAGGCGGTGGTACTTGGCCTGCCACGCGGTGCCCACCGCGCAGGCGCAGCCCACCAACCACATCAGCACGAAGGTGGCCGCGGGCGGCAGGGTGGCGCGGTCGCCCCAGTCGATGCCCAGCGGCGCGACGGCGAGCGCGGCCGCCAGCACGGCGACCCCGAACAGCCACAGCATCTGCGGCTGCAGCCGGCGCGTGCCGAAGCTGCGGGTGCCCCAGCGGGCGAACCAGGCCAGGCGCGTCAGCACGCGCTCGAAGACCTCCTTGCCGTGCAGGCCGCCCGTCATCGGGGTGCGGGCCAGGCGGCCGCGCTGGAACTGCCGGCGCAGCGTCAGGTACAGCAGCGCGCCGCCCACCAGCGCCACCAGGCTCATCAGCATCGGTGCATTGAAGCCGTGCCACACGGCCAGGCTGTAGACGGGCAGCGTGCCCCCCACGACCGGCGCGGCCGCGGCCGCCAGGAAGGCGCCCACCGAGATCGACGGGAACATGCCCACGACCACGCAGGCCAGCACCAGCAGCTCGACCGGCACGCGCATCCAGTGCGGCGGCTCGTGGGGCGTGCGCGGCAGGTCCGCCGTCGGCGGGCCGAAGAAGATGTCGTAGGAGAAGCGCAGCGAATAGGCCACGCTGAACACGCCGGCCAGCGTCGCGACCACCGGCAGCCCGATCTCGACCCAGGGCAGCGAGCTGATGTAGACCGTCTCCGCGAAGAACATCTCCTTCGACAGGAAGCCGTTGAGCAGCGGCACGCCGGCCATCGATGCGCTGGCCACCATTGCCAGCGTGCCGGTGATCGGCATCGCCTTGAACAGGCCGTTGAGCCGGCCGATGTCGCGCGTGCCGGTCTCGTGGTCGATGATGCCGGCCGCCATGAACAGCGAGGCCTTGAAGGTCGCGTGGTTCATGATGTGGAACACCGCCGCCACCGCGGCCAGCGGGCTGTTCAGGCCCAGCAGCAGGGTGATGAGGCCGAGGTGGCTGATCGTGGAATAGGCGAGCAGGCCCTTCAGGTCGCGCTGGAACATCGCGGCGTAGGCCCCGAACAGCAGCGTGGCCGCGCCGGCGCCCCCGACGATCCAGAACCAGTGCTCGGTGCCCGACAGCACCGGCCACAGCCGCGCCATCAGGAACACGCCGGCCTTCACCATCGTGGCCGAATGCAGGTAGGCCGATACCGGCGTCGGCGCCGCCATCGCGTGCGGCAGCCAGAACTGGAACGGCACCTGCGCGCTCTTGGTCAGCGCACCCAGCAGCACCAGCACCAGCATCGGCAGGTAGAGCGGGTGCGCGCGGATGCGGTCGCCCTCGGCCAGCACCTCGCCCAGGTCGTAGCTGCCGGCGATGTGGCCCAGCACCAGCACGCCCGCCAGCAGCGCGAGGCCGCCCGCGCCGGTGACGGTGAGCGCCATGCGGGCGCCGCGCCGGGCGTCGCTGCGGTGGTGCCAGTAGCCGATCAGCAGGAAGGAGAACAGGCTGGTCAGCTCCCAGAACAACACGAGCTGGATCAGGTTGCCCGAGAGCACCACCCCCATCATCGAGCCCATGAAGCCGAGCAGGAACGAGAAGAAGCGCGGCACCGGGTCGGCCGGGTTCATGTAGTAGCGCGCGTACAGCACGACCAGCGTGCCCACGCCCATCACCAGCATCGCGAACATCCACGCGAAGCCGTCCATGCGCAGCACGATGTCGACGCCCAGGCTGGGCACCCAGGCGATCTGGTGGCGCACGACGCCCCCGTCGGCCACCTCGGGGAACAGCATCGCGACCTGCACCGTGCCGACCAGCGCGACGATGCCCGCGAGGGTGGATTCGGTGTTGCGGGCGTTGGAGGGAAGCAGCGCGGCGAGGGCGCTGCCCAGGAAGGGGAGGAGGACGAGAAGTGTGAGGGTATGGGGCATCGGCCGGCCGATTCTAAGGACGGGGGAGCGGTAGGCCGGCGCCTACAGAACGATTCGGCCCAGGCTGCCTGCGCCGGCCGGACCCGCGCGCGACGATCACCCCGACACAGAAATGCAGGAGCAGTGCGATGCAGGAACGGAATCCCTCCGACCCCGGCCTCGGCCGCGGGTTCCAAGATGTTTCGGTTGACGCATCAGGGAATCACCGGGTGGACAGCGGCCGCGTGCGGTCCCGTTGGCTCGCTGGCGCCGGCGGCGCCGCTGCGGGCCTCTTGTTGTGGACCTTCTACGGTGTGGTCGACGGCGCGGTAGATCGTGCGCAGGCCCGGGCCGAACAGGCGCCTTTCGCGGCGGCGGTGCAGGCCGAGGCGTCGGGCGGCGAGGAGGGCCTTCAACGGGCCCATGCGGTGTACACGCTCCCCGCGAGCGCCGAGCCGCTGCACTACACCCGCTGGCCCTGAGGATCCGCGCCGGCGCGCGCCAGCGCGCCGATCTCCACCGCCACCGCGGCGCCGAACAGGAAGATCTGGCTCGACCAGTACACCCACACCAGCAGCGCGGCGAAGGAGCCTGCCGCGCCGAGCGCCGATTGCGTGGCCGTGGTGGCCACGTACAGGCTGATCCCGTAGCGGCCGAGCATGAACAGGCCGGAGGCGACCGCAGCGCCGATCAACGCGTGGCGCTTGGGCAGCCGCGTGATGGGCAGCCAGTGGATCATCCCCGCGAAGAGCACCGTGATGACGGCCCACGACCACACGCTCTCCACCAGCGCCAGCAGCGGCGCCAGCAGCGGCCAGCTGCCGGCCAGCCAGCGCAGACCGACCAGCGCGGCCGTCTGCACCACCATCGCCACCGACAGCAGGAAGCCGCAGCCGAGCACCATGCCGGCGGCCAGCAGCCGCACGCGCAGCAGGCGCCACCAGGCGGCGCCGGCGGGCTTCTCCTCGAGCATGGCCTGCAGCGCGGCCCGCATCTCGACGAACACCCCGGTCGCGCCGACGAGGGTGGTGGCGAGCGCGAGCCAGGAGCCCCAGGCCGTGTTCTGCTGCGACAGCCGCGCGGCGGCCTGGCTGAGCAGGCCCTGCAGCACCTCGGTCTCCCGCGGCCCGATCAGGTTGGCCAGCGTGTCGAGCACGGCGGCCTGGGCGCTGCTGTCGCCCAGCACCCACACCATCACGCTGGTGACGACCACCAGCATCGGCGCGATCGAGAACGCCGCGTAGAACGCCACCGCCGCGCCATGGCTGGCGCCGTTGGCATCGCTGAAGCGGTTGAACGCCGCCAGCGCGATCCGCACGGGCAGCCACGCCATGCCGCGCTCGAGCAGGCCGCGCCAGCCGGCGGCCGGCGCGTGGGGGGTGGAGGGGGCGGGCGGTGCGGCGGCTCGGGTGTCGTGTCGGTCGTTCATCGAGGAAGAGGGTCGTTCAACCTTTGAGCAGGTGGGCGAGACGCATGCCGCAGCGGGTGTGGCCGGCGACCGTCTTCAGCAGCGCAACCAGCACGGGGCCCAGGAACAGCCCCCACACTCCCCAGAGCGCACCCCAGAACACCAGGCCGATGAAGACTGCGGCGGGGTTCATTTTGGCCGCCCGGCCCTGCAGCCAGGCCGTGACCAGCATGCCGAGGACGGTGGAGAGCACGACGACGAACGCCGCCATGCCGAACATCGCGGTCCAGGTGCCGTGCGCGAGGAAGGCCTCCGCACCGGCGAGCCCGGTCATCAGCGCCATGCCGAGGTAGGGCACCATGTGGAGCACGCCGGCCGTCACGCCCCAGCTGCCGGCGTCGGGCAGGCCGGCAGCCGCGAACGCGATCCAGATGGCCACGCCGGTCAGCACGTTGGTGATCATCAGGACCACCACGTAGCGCCGCACCTGCTGGGCGCACTCGAGCATCCCGATTTCCACGCGCCGGCGGGTGGCCGGGCGGTGGCCCCACAGGTCGACCACCCGCAGCCGCAGACGCCGGCCCCCCGCCAGCACGAAGAAGGCCGTGAAGAAGATGATGACGAGGTCGGCGACGAACTCCAGCACGACGCCGGAGCCGCTGACCGCGGTTTCCTGCAGCGCGGCCGTCGCCCGGTCGGACAGGGCGGGGGAGGAGGCGGCGGCTTCGGCGCTGCTGGCCGCGGCGGCCGGTGCCGGCCGCGTACGGGTCGGCCGGGGCGCGGTGTTCGCCGCGGGCGGCGCGGCCCCCATCGCACGGTTGGCGGCGCGGTCCAGCTCCCGCAAGGCATTGCGCGCGCGGCTGAACAGCGTGTTGCTCGCCGGTTCCATCTCGGCCACCCGGTAGGCGGCCAGGGAGATCATCTCCGGCACCCGCTCCGCCATGCGCAGCAGCTGCCCGCCGAAGGCCCCGACCGCCGCTCCCAGCAGCGCCAGCGTGAGGACCAGGGACAGCGCCGCCGCGGCGGCCTGCGAACGCAGCAGCCGCGCCAGGGCGCCCACGGCAGGGAGCAACAGCATGGCCAGCAGCACGCCGGCGACCACCGGAATCATGAAACGCTGGCCCCACCACAGCACCGCGATGACGGCCAGGGTGGCGATCGTCGCGGCAGCGACGCTCGATCTGGGGCGTTCGGTCAGGGCGGACCAGGGAGGATCGACAGGCTTCATGGCAAGGCAGCGGGGCTGTCCTCGTGGACTTCACGCAGAAAGGGCCCGATGTCCGGGGCGGAACATCGGGCCCTGCAGGTTGCCGGGGCGGGCCGGCACGCGCCGGCCGCCCGGCGGGCAGCGCTTCGTCAGATGCGGTCGCGCTCGTTGACGAACCAGCTGTCGGTGGCACTGCGTTCCCAGCTCGCCACCTGCCGTTCCGCCTCGTCCTTGGCGACGCCGTAGCGTTCCTGGATCTTGCCGGCCAGCTGGTCCCGCCGGCCGTTGACGACGTCGAAGTCGTCATCGGTCAGCTGGCCCCATTGCTCCTTGACCTTGCCCTTCAACTGCTTCCAGTTGCCTTCGATGCGATCCCAGTTCATTGGCTTGCTCCGGTAGGGTAGGGGGTGTTAGGGACGGACGACGATCGAGTTGCGGACGCTCTTGACGTTTTTCACGCCGCTCGCCAGCGTTTCGGCGGCCGCCTTCTCGGTCGCGCTCTTGGCGAAGCCGGCCAGCTGCACGGTGCCGTTCAGCGTCTCGACGCTGATCGCGCCGGCGTCGACCTGCTTGCTCTCCACCAGCTTCGCCTTGACCGCGGTGGTGATGGCCGCGTCGTCGATGTAGGCGCCAGGCGTCTGCTGGTCGCGCACCACGGCACATCCGCTCATCACGGTGAGGGCGACGGCGGAAACAACGGCTGCAAGGGTGGTACGGGCATTCAACATGGTGCTTCTCCTTCTTGTGGATAGGTAATGGTTGTCGTGGGTCACTGCTGCATCAGGTCGGCCAGTTCGTCGGCGTGCTCTTCCTCGTCGCGGAGCACATCCTCGAGCAGCCGGCGGGTGGTCGGATCCTTGTCGCCGATGAGGTCGATCATTTGGCGGTAGGCCTCGACGGCGACACGCTCGGCGATCAGGTTGGCCTTGACCATGGCCATCAGGTCGGTGTTCTCGTCGTAGTCGGCGTGGCTGCGGCGCGTCAGCGTGTCGGGTGAGAAATCGGGTTCGCCGCCCAGTTGCACGATGCGTTCGGCCAGGCGCTCGCTGTGGGCGGTTTCTTCCTGCGCATGGACGAGGAACTCTTCAGCGATCTTCGGGGCCGCCAGGCCCTTGGCGGTGAAGTAGTGGCGCTTGTAGCGCAGCACGCAAACCAGCTCCGTGGCCAGCGCATCGTTGAGCAGCTTGACGATCTGGTCGCGCCAGGGGCCGTAGCTGGGGGTGACGGCGCCTTCGTCGAGGCTGCGCTTGGCAGCCTCGAGCGCCTCTTCGTTCAGCACCAGTTCCTGGCTGGCGTCCGTGGCACCGAGCGGGAGCACGTTGGCGGGCTTGCGTTCTGACTTCATGGATGTTCTCTGGGTGGCTTCTGGCGAGAGGGAGGGAGGTGCGGTCGATCAGAGCTTCTTCGCGGCGCCGATACCCAGCAGCGCGAGGCCGACCACCACGATGAACAGCACCAGGAACACCACGAAGAGGACCTTGGCGATGCCGGCCGCACCCGCAGCGATGCCAGTGAAGCCCAGCAGGCCGGCAACGAGCGATATGACGGCAAAGATCACGGCCCACTTCAGCATTCCTGTTTCTCCTGCGAGGCCTGGTGAAGGCCGGTGAAGTCACTTTAGGTTTCGCCGATTGCGCGCCGAATCGGAAGTCGGGCCCTCGTGCTGTAGGACGGAGCCGCGTGCAGGCGCGGCATGGGCAAGGCAAAAAAAAGCGCGCCGAAGCGCGCCTGGAAAAGCCCATCGCTTGAACCGAAGTGCTGAGGGAGGAGGGAGAGATGCACTTCGAACGATGGGCGTTGGGGTGGGTTGTCAGGCCGGCGGAGCGGCGGCCGCGGAAGGTTGCGGCGGCGCGGGCTGCGGGGCCGCGGCCTGGGGGTCGCCTGCCTGGGGTTCATCGACCCGGCCACGGCGGTTCGCAAAGCGCATCAGCGTCGCGACCACGGTGTCCAGGGGCACTGCCGATACCAGCCGCGACGCCACCTGCGAGGCCAGACCGGCGAAGAGGGCGGACTTCAACACGAAGCGCCAGGGCTTGATGCGGACGACGATCGCTCCGGCGACGAGCGCCGCGCACACCATCGCCAACGGGTACCGCCGCACGAGCGGGCCTGCCGCGTCGCGCGCAGCGGCCCCGGCGATGACGCCGAACGCATGCACGGGGTGGCTCTTCCACCAATTGGTGACGGCGTCGTAGACGGCGGCAGCCACCGGATGCTCCTTGAGCTTGGCCATCAGCAGGTCGATGCCGGGCAGCCCCGAGGCGTCGCCGACCGTGGCCTTGCGACGGCGCTTGCTGCCGCCCTCGGTGAGGAAGCTGCGCATGCGCGCCCGGGAGAGCGCGAGCCGCTCGGCCGGCGTCTGCGGCGGCAGGGCCGCCACGCCCGGCTCGTGGGCCGTTGCCTCGGCCTCGAAGGGGTCTGCAGCCATGCCGCTCATGAGGCGCTCACTTCACGCAGCATGGCCATGTCGGCTGCGAACTGTTCACGCAGCGTCTCGAATCCGTTGCCCTTGGCCTCGTTGCTCAGGGCGATCCAGCAGCCCAGCGCCACCACCGTGGGCACCCCGGGCACCACGAGCAGGAGCCAGGGTGCACGCATCGCGGCATCGGGCGTCACGGCCCAGAGCATCGCGGCCACGCCGATCAGGACCAGCGCCACGCCGAACGAGGCCAGCGCGACGATGCCCAGCACCAGCCGCCGCCGCCACCGCGCGCTGGCGGCCTGGACCTCCTGGGCGACGAGGTCGGCGTAGGCCTCGGCATGATCGGCCAGCATCTGCGGCTGCGATGCGATGAGTCGGAACAGCGCATGGAACATGGTGCGGCGTGGGCTGGGGATCGTTGAAAGAACGTTGCCGGCGCAAGCCGGCAAGACGACGCAGGCCCGCACCGCTCACGGGGCCTGCTGGAAACGGGTCGCCACGAGGCCGTGGCGACCGACGGGCTGCGCCTCGGCGCCGGCCCGTACCGTCAGTCGCGGCGCGAGCGGCTGATGAGGGACACCAGCGCCATCAGCGCCGCACCGGTCGCCGCGGCGATCAGCATCGACTTGACGGGTTCGTCCTTGATGTAGCCGACGGTGTTGTCGGACACGCGGACCGCGCCGTCGCGGATCTGGGCGGTGCGCTCACGCACCGAGTCCAGGCCGCGCCGCGCCAGCGATTCCGCTTCGTTGGCCAGGCGGTTGATGGCCGGCACCGCGGAGTCGCGCAGCTCGTGGATCTTGTCGGACAGCTGATCCAGCGATTCGTTGGCCACGCGCTGCGTCGACCGGATGGCACCGTCGGCAGTCCTGGCCGCTTGGTCGGCGATGTCCGTGGCGCTCTTCGAGGGCGTTGCAGAAGCGGGGGAGACCATGGTGGATCCTTTCTGTGGGGTCAATGGAAAGTGTGTTCGTCAACCGTCGGAACAGCCTCGCGGTGGGCTTCTAGGTTAACGGCTGTCATCGGCTCGTCAACCCTTTCGGATCGCACCCATGATGAAGCTGGCGACGGCCAGGATCACGAACACGAAGAACAGGATCTTCGCGATGCCCGCGGCACCGGCAGCGATGCCGCCGAAGCCGAACAGCGCGGCGACGAGGGCAATGACGAAGAAGACGACGGCGTAGTGCAACATGAGTTTCTCCTGAAGCGGGCCGGGCCCGTGGTTCTCTGGGATCGACGCCCGTGTTGCCTTTGGTTCAGCGGGTTGCGGGCTGCGATGGAAGGAGATTACGGTTCCCGCCCCGCACCCGCCATGAGAGCGCGGGCCGCGCGGCTGTCGGTCGACTCGGGCGCCGACTGTAGGAGGCGGCTGACGCCACTCAGGTGGCTGTGCTCGCGGGCTGCTCCGCCGGCTGCATCGGCAGCTGCGCCGTCACCTGCGTGCCCAGGCCCGGCGCCGACTGGATGGACAGCTCGCCGCCTGCAGCCTCGACCCGGTAACGCATGCCCAGCAGGCCGTGCGCCGAGGCGTGGCGGCGTCCGGCCTCGAAGCCCACGCCGTTGTCCCGCACGCTCACCTGCACGTGGCCGTCGGCTTCCTTCAGCGTCAGCTCGACGCGTGTGGCCTGCGCATGCTTGGCGATGTTGGTGAAGGCTTCCTGCACGACGCGATAGGCCGTCAGCTCGTCCGCCGGCTTCAGGTGCACCGGCGTCAGCTGGTTGCTGACGTCGAGCTGGCTGCGTTCGCCGAATTCGCGCGCCAGGATCTCGAGCGCCGGCACCAGGCCGAAATTGCTCAGCGTCGACGGCCGCAGGTCCTCGATGATCCGGCGCTTGAGGGCGATGCCGCTGTTGAGCGTTTCGCTGAGGTGCGCGAGCCGCTCCGATGCTTCGGGCGACGTGGTGCCGAGCCTCGACTTGATGCGCGCCGCGTCCAGCTTGGCTGCGGTGAGCAGCGCCCCCAGTTCATCGTGCAGCTCGCGCGCCAGGCGGCTGCGCTCGTCCTCGCGCGCGGTCTGCAGATGCTGGGCGAGCTCGGTGAGCTGGCGCGTGCGTTCCGCGACCTCGCGCTCCAGGTCGTCGCGCTGGCGCAGCATCGCCATCTGGCGCTCGTGCTGCTGGGCGTCGAGGGCGCGCGTCTGCCGCAGGTACATGAACAGCGCCAGCAGGCTGACGGCGCTCATCGCCGCCACGCCAATGCGATGCAGCAGGAGCGTGTCGTAGATACCCTGCCTTCCGGCCTGCACACGTTTGGATTCCATCGCCAGCAGTTGCTCGGCGGCGTTGCGGATCTCGGCCATTTTTTCCCGTCCGATGTCGAGGAGCAGCAGTTCCTGCCACACCTGGTGCTTGCCTTCGCGATAGAGCGAGAGCACGGTGGACAGTTCGGAGAGCTTGGCCTCGACAAGTTCATTGAGCTTGCGGATCGCGGCCACTTCTGACGGACGGTGGCCGTAATAGTCGGTCAGAAAGCGTTGCGAAGCGTGTATCTCGTCTAGCGCGGTGCGGTAGGGCTCGAGGTACTGCTCGCGTCCGGTCAGCAGGAAGCCGCGCTGGCCGCTCTCGGCGTCGACCGTGCGGCGCAGCAAGGACTGGATGTGGGTCTGCGCGGCCGTCGCCCGCCCGAGTTCGTCGAGGGTGCCGGTCGCCTGCAAATAGGCCGTCTCGGTGATCAGGATCATCGCCACGCCGGCCAGCAGGGCCAGCGGAAAGGCGAAGGGACTGCGCTTGACCCGCGCCAGGATGTTCAGGGCCGCGGCTTGCATCTACACTCGCCTTCGACTTTTCAGATGTTTGTTGGGGTTGTATCGAGCATGATCAGAATCGCGATCGTCGATGACCATGCCATTGTGCGCTCCGGTCTCAAGCAATTCTTCTCCGAGCAGGTGGATCTTCGTGTCACCGGAGAAGCGGCCAACGGGCGCGAGGCGCTCGATCTCGTGCGCAAGGGCGAAGTGGATGTGCTCGTCATGGACCTGTCCATGCCGGACCAGAGCGGGGTCGATGCGCTGGCGGCCATCAAGGCGCGGGCGCCCGACCTGCCGGTGCTGATCCTCAGCGGCTTCCCGGAGGAGCACTACGCCACCACGCTGCTGAAGCAGGGCGCCAGCGGCTACCTCAACAAGGAATGCGACCCCGAGGAGATCGTCACGGCGATCCGCACGGTGTACCGTGGCCGCAAATACATCACCTCGGGCGTGGCGCAGCTGCTGGCCGACGGCCTGCAGGGCGGCGGCGACAAGGCGCCGCACGAAACGCTGTCGGAGCGGGAGTTCCAGGTGTTCCTGCGCCTGGCCAAGGGCGAGACCATCGGCCACATGGCCGACAGCATGTCGCTGAGCGTCAAGACCGTCAGCACCTACCGCTCGCGCGTGATGGAGAAGATGAACCTGTCCTCCAACAGCGACCTCACCTACTACGCCTTGAAGAACGGCCTTATCCAGTAGGCTCGCGGGTGCGTGGCCGCCTCGGCGGCCGCTTCGGGCCTGCTGCGGGCGACGGGAAGCGCGGGACTCGGTCAGACGAGGTCGCCGTGGTGCGTGTCGCCACCGCCGCCGGCCGCCAGCCGCTCGCAGTAGTTGATCAGCGCATCGATCTCGTTGGATTTGTCGAACACCTTGTCGGCGCCCAGCTCGAGGCACTTGCGGCGCATGTCGGGCGTTGCGTAGTTGCTGAAGACCACCAGCTTGCAGCGTCCGCGCGCGTTGACCGTGGAGCGCAGCACCCCGAGGCCCGAGCCGCCCTTCAGGAAGATGTCGATGATCACCAGGTCGCATTGCTGCGCATGCTGCGTGAGCCAGTAGACCGCGGTGGATTCGTCTTCCGCCGTGCCGACCACTTCGAGCGGCACCATCTCTTCCAGCGTCGCTATCAGGTTCTCACGGATGACCGGGCTGTCTTCAACGATGTAGGTCTTGAGATTCGCCATCGACTGCGGCGGCATCTGGCCTTTGCTGGACGGTGCGGCTTGCTGTCCTGCGGAAGGATTACGGCCCGGAGGGGGATGGGTGGTGATGATGGACGGCACGATGGGGATCCCGGCGCTCGCAAAACTCTAACAGGCACCCGCACAGCAGGCCGTCAGAAGAATCCTACAGGAGCGCCGGCTGCAGGCGTCTACGGCATCGGGTGGCATCGTTCAGGCGTATTGAGCACGAGCCATTGCGATCCGCCCATCGGTTGGCGGCGCATGGCCCTGTCGGACGGCGCTTGCATCGACGGACACAGTAGGACACCAACTACGCCACGTGGCGGCGCAGTCCGCTGCGACGGCCCAGGGGGGCTCCAGATACTGCGTGCACTGCAGACCCATGCAGACCAACCACAGAACGGTCCACCGTTCCCTGCTGAAGGAGCTACCGACATGACTTCCTCCCCCCTGACACTCAAGACCGTTTTCATCGCCGGCGTGCTCGCCATGTGCGGTGCCGCCCAGGCTGCCAACAACATGCCGGATGCCGAATACAAGGCCGGCAAGGACCGCATCGCCGCGGAGCACAAGGCCGCCAAGGCCGCATGCGACCGCCTCGCCGGCAACACCAAGGACGTCTGCGAGGAAGAAGCCGAGGCGAAGGAGAAGGTCGCCCGCGCCGAGCTGGAGTACGCCCGTACCGGCAAACCCTCGGATGCCGAGAAGCTCGCCATGGTCAAAGCCGATACGGCCTATGAAGTGGCCAAGGAGCGCTGCGACGACAAGGCCGGCAACGAGAAGGACGTGTGCGTGAAGGAGGCCAAGGCCGCGCAGACGAAGGCCCACGCCGACGCCAAGGCGATGCGCAAGACCGGCGACGCACGCCGCGACGCGACGCAGGACAAGCGTGACGCCGACTACCAGGTCGCCGCGGAAAAGTGCGACGCCATGAGCGGCGACACCAAGGCCCAGTGCATCGCGGCCGCCAAGGCCCGGTTCGGCAAGAGCTGACCATGGAGGCCGCCAAGCCTGTCGCCCTGCCCGGCTTGGCGGCCGACGAGGCGCGGCTGCAGCGCCTGATCGAGACCTATGCGGTCGTGGCCGGCCGCGCCGATGCCGTCGGCGAAGCGCAGGCCCTGGCGGAGCAGCTTTCGCTCGAGGTCCATTCCTACGGACTTGCATTGCGCCAAGCGCTTTTTCCCGCCCTCCCGGCCGGCGCCGCGGACGAGGCGGCGCTGGCGCGCTGCGAGCGCATCGCTGCGCGTGCGGCCGGCGCGCCGCTGCTGCCGGAGCAGCGCGACGCGCGGGTGGCCGAGTTGGCGGCCGCGCTGACCGATGTGGTCATGCAGCAGCGGCTGCATTTGTGGCCCCGGTTGCCCGAAGCGCAGTGCGCCGTGCTGGACCGGGCGTATGCCGACAGCGTCGACGTGGCGCGCACGACATGGCAGCGCCTGCGTACGCGCGGCGAAGCCCCGGAGAACGAGGATGCCGACCCGGTCGGGCCGCGTGGCGGCGGCGACGGCGCGTGACACGCGCCGGTGGCGGGTGCGCCGTCAGGGCTCCAGCTCGAGGCGGGGCAGGATGTCGATGACCATGTCCGCGGCGGCCACGCCTGCCAACGACACCACGGCATCGACGTCCGCCTCGTTCAGTGCGAGGCCGTAGCTCATCGGATGGTCCGGCAGGCGCCTCGGTCCGACGCGGGTGGCAGCGTGGAGGCGCCGGAATTCCGTGTGCCGGCCGTCCTCGGCGATGCGCAGGGCCAGTGCATGCACCGCGTCGGGCGGGCCTTCGATGTAGTGGCAGAACCGCGCGCCGTCGAAGACCAGCACGCTGGTGATGCCCTCCTTGGCGTTGCGGGCACGTGCAAGGCGCACGATATGGGCGATGGCCGAGACGGGCACGCCCGGTTCGAGTTCGCTGGTGTAGAGAATCTCGTAGAGCTGTTGTTCAGACACACGGTGCCCGGTTGTTCAATGGCCGGCCGCAGCGTACCGGGCAGGCCGGCGGCGCGCTACGTCAAAAGACATACATGCTGATCCCCATCCCCGCCCGCTCCGTCGCACCCGCCGTGTCGTGCCTGTCGTGCCCGCTGCGCGCGACGGGGGCCTTCAAGCGCAACACGCCAGAGGAGCTGGCGTTCCTGCAGTCGTTCAAGCAGGCCCATGTGGCGGTCGCGGCAGGGCAGGCCATCGTGTGGCAGGGCCAGCCGGCGCCGCTGAGCACGCTGTTTTCCGGATGGGCGTTCCGCTTCAAGCTGATGTCCGACGGCCGGCGGCAGATCCTCAACTTCGTGCTGCCCGGTGACCTGATCGGCCTGCAGGACCAGAGCCACGAGCTGTCGCCGCACGGCGTGGAGGCCTTGACCGACGTCGAGCTGTGCCGCTTCGACGAAGACCGGCTGTGGACGCTCTACCGGCGCTTTCCCAAGCTCGGCTACGACGTCACCTGGCTCGCGGCGCACGAGGAAAGCCTGGTCGACGAAAACCTGCTGTCGGTCGGCCGGCGCAATGCCGCCGAGCGCATCGCGGCCTTGATGGTGCACCTCTACAAGCGCGCGGTGTCGCTGGGCATGGCCCGCGAGGGGCGGGTGCCGTGGCCCGTCACGCAGCAGCACATCGCCGATGCGGTCGGGCTGTCGCTGGTGCACACCAACAAGACGCTGCGCCGCCTGTACCGGCAGGGCCTGTTCGCGGTGGACGAGGGCTGGCTTTACCTGCCGGACCCGAACATGCTGCACCAGCTGGCCGACTACTACGCCCAGCCCGTGCCGCAGCGGCCGCTGATCTGAGGCGCGCGGCCGCCGGAGTCCTATTCGGCCCGGCCGGCGGCGCTGGCGGCGACCTGCGCCGCCCATTGAGCGATCGCCGAGCGCATCGCGCCCACCAGGTCGTCGCTGCCGGCCCCGTTGGCGGCCACGGTCGTGTCGAAGGTCCGCAGCGCGGCCGGGGCCGCTTCCCCCGCCGTGGACTGCAGCGACCACACCACACGCAGCCGGGCGCCCGCCGGCGCGCGCACCAGATCGAAGCGCTGCACGTCGGCGGCCAGCCGCCATTGCGGGTTGCCGGAGACCGCGGCCGGCCAGGCGCTGACCGCGGTGCCCGGCAGCCGCTCGGCCAGCAGCAGGGCGACGGCGCGCGGCAGCTGGGCCTTGACGGGTTCGATCCAGCGTTGGCCGTCCATCACCGCGAGCCCGCTGCCGGTGGCGACGACCAGGGCCGGCCGGTCGATGGCCTCCGGCACCGAGATGCGCCCCACGGCGATCGACGGCCCGGGCGAGACGGAGGCCGGCACCGGCGCCGCGGCGTTGGCCGGCGGCAGCACGCTGTGCCAGGCGGGCGGCGGCGAACTGGCGCAGCCGGCGAGGGCGATCAGCAGCGCCGGGGCCAGCAGTGCACGCCGCGGCAGGGCTGGCGGGCGAAAGGGCGGGCGCTGCAGAGGGGGCAGGTTCATCGGGCGGGCTCCGGTTCGGTAGGGGCGGCGCGCTTGCCGCGCAGCAGCGCCTCGGGTTGGCGCTCGATCGTGTCGGCGAGCTGGCGGATCGCATCCGCCGCGCGCGACAGGTCCTGCATCGCGCCGCGCACGTCCTGCGGCAGCGGCGCGTCCTGCGCCAGCAGGCCGCGCACGTCCTGGATGGCGCGGCGCGCCTCATCGAGCGTCTGCCGCACGCCGGGCAGGAGGTCGCGCGACATCCCGCCCATCGTCGTCTCGACCGACTTGGCCGCGCCTTCGATGCGGTCGAGCGTGCGGCGCAGGTCGCTGGCCAGCTGCTCGAACGGCACCTCCTCCAGCCGCTTCGCGATGCGCGCCACCTGGGCCTGCAGTTCGCCGAAGGCGTCGCGCACGGTCGGGATCTCGTGCTGGCCGGCCGCCAGGTTCACGACCGACTCGCCGCGGTGCTCCGGGAAGAAGTCGATCGCCACGTAGCGCTGGCCGGTCAGCAGGTTGGCGCTGCGCAGCTGGGCGCGCAGGCCGCGCTCGACCGAACGGGTGGACAGCAGCCGCTCGATCGGGAAGCGTGCGCCGTTGTCGTCGCGCTGGCGGGCGGCCTCGCGGGAGACGACGGTCGCCGCGGTGTCGCGGTAGATGTGCAGCTTGACGGGGAAGGTGAAGCCGCCGCCCTCGCGGTCGAAGCGGATGTTCAGCGAGGCCACCTCGCCGATCACGAACCCCTTGAACTCGACCGGCGCGCCGACCGACAGGCCGCGCACGGAATCGGTGAAGACCGCGGTGTACTCCAGCACCTGGGCCGCGCCCCGCCGCAACGCCGCCGCCTGGCCCTCGAACAGCGTGAAGTCGCTGCCGGCCTCGGCGGGCGTGCCGGCATCGAGCTCGGCCGGGGTCTCGAACGCCACCCCGCCGACCAGCACCGACAGCAGCGATTCCGTGCGCAGCCGCAGCCCGGTGCTGGCGTCGAAGGACACATCCACCCCGCTGGCATGCCAGAAGCGGGCGTTGCTGCTGACGAAGCGGTCATAGGGGGCGCGCACGAACACACGCAGCCGCAGCCCCTGCCCGTCGGGCGCGAGGTCGGTGGACAGCACCTGCCCGACACGCACGCGGCGGAAGTACACCGGCGAGCCGATCTCCAGCGAACCCAGGCTGCCCGCGTGCAGCACGAACTCCTTGCCGGCCTCGTCGACCGAGACCACCGGCTGCGTCTCCAGGCCGACGAAGTGGCGCCGCGTCTCGGTGCTGCGGCCGCCATCGATGCCGATGAAGGCGCCGGACAGCAGCGTCGTCAAGCCGGAGACCTCGCCGCCCGCCACCCGCGCGCGCACCACCCAGAAGCGCGTGTCGTCGACCAGCAGCGGCGCCGCGTCGCGTTCCATCTCCGCGGTGACGAGCACACCCTTCAGGTCGGGCGCCAGCCGCACGGCGGTGACCTGGCCGACATTGACGTTGCGGTACTTGATGCGCGTCTTGCCGGCCTCGATGCCTTCGCCGCTGGCGAAGCGGACGGTGATCGTCGGGCCGCGCTGCAGCCATTCGCTCGCCGCCAGCCAGCCCACCGCGAGCACGGCTACCAGCGGCACCAGCCAGATGGCCTGGGCCATCGTCCACCAGCGGCGCCGCGGCGCCGCGACGGCCTCTGGGATGTCGGCGGGCAGCGGCGGCGTCGGCGGAGCGGCGGGGGCGTCAGCGGGGTTGGTCATGGGCATCTCGCCAGATCAGGCGGGGATCGAAACTCTGCGTCGCCCACAGCGTGAGCCACACGACGGTGCCGAAGGCCACCACGCCGGGCCCGGCCGACACCTGTGCCGCCGGACCGAGCTGCACCAGCGCGGCCAGCATGCCCACCACGAACACGTCGAGCATCGACCACCGGCCCACCAGCTCGATCAGCCGGTACAGCGTGGTGCGGTGGCGCCGTCCGCGCTCCCAGCGCAGGTGCACCGCCAGCACCAGGTAACTCAGCACCCCGAGCTTGAGCAGCGGCACCAGCACGCTGGCGACGAAGACGATCGCCGCCAGGGGCCAGGAGCCGGCCTGCGCCAGCGCCACGATGCCGGACAGGATGGTGTCGCTGCGCTCGCCAACCGCGGAGCGGGTGACCATGATGGGCAGCGTGTTCGACGGGACGTAGAGCGCCGCGGCGGCCAGCAGCAGCGCGGTGGTGGATGCCGCGGTGCGCCGTTCGGCACCCCGCAGGTAGGCTTCGCAGCGGGGGCAACGCGCGGGCGCGGCGGCATCGCCCTGCCGGGGTTCGGCCATCAGCAGCCGGCAGGCCGGGCACTGGCGCAGGCCGTGGGCCGCCAGCGTCGGCGGTGGCGGCGGAGGTGCCGGCAGGGAGCGCGCGGCCGTCATGTCGCCCTGACCTCGGCGGGTGCCAGCAGCGACCAGGCGTCGACCGGCGACAGCCAGCGCATCGCGGCCAGGCGCAAGGCCATGAAGGCCATCAGCGCCACCAGCCCGGGGCCCACGATCAGCGTGGCCATCTGCCCCAGCTTGACCAGCGAGACCGCGGTGCCGAGCACCAGGATCTCCGTCATGTTCCAGTCGCGCATGCCCTGCCAGAGGTGCAGCACGGGCGGGAGCCAGCGCGGCAGCGGACCGGCGGGCGCCGGCCGGCGGGCGCGCCACCAGAGCGTGGCGGCGACCAGCAGCATCGCCGCCATCTCGGTGGCCGGCGCGGCCACGGTCGTGATGAAGAGGGCTGCCGCCAGCGCGAGCTTGCCCTGCTGCCAGAGCGCCACCGTGGCGCCGCTGAGGGTGACCGAGCTCTCGAGGCCGCGCAGCGCGAGCGAGACCATCGCCTCGGTGTGGGTCACGGTGATGCAGACCCAGGCCGCGACCAGCAGGGCCACCACGGCGCCGAGGCGGCTCGCCACCTCGGCGCGGGCGGCGCTCGAGGACGTGTGCAGTGGAGATCCGCAGCGCCAGCAGGAGGCGGCCTGGCCGGCGCGCACGCGGCTCAGCGCATCGCACCACTCGCAGCCGGCGAGCAGGGCGTCGTGTGCGTCGATGGCGGGGGCGGCCGGAGGCCGGGCGTGCGAGGCGGACAAGTCAGGCAGCGGGCTCAGACGGGGAAGGGGCGCGGCCGAGGCCGGCGACCGCCCATGATGCCGGGGGCGGTCGCCGCCGAGTGTAGGTGGAGTCCCACGGGGCTTGTCGGCCCGGTACGACCGAGCCCCGGCCTCGCGCTGCCGACAATGGCCCCATGGTCGATACCGCAGCCTCTCCCCCTGCCGCGCACCCGGCGCCGCCCCGGCCCCGGCGCGGCTTCGGCGGCTGGGCATGGCGCGTGTCGGCGGCGCTGCTCGTGCTCCTGGTGCTGGTCGTGCTGGTGTCGGAGGCCATCGGCTGGCGTTACCTGCGCGGCCCGATCGAACGCCAGGCGGCGCAGTCGCTGGGCGTGCCCGTTCGCATCGACGCCCCCTTCTCGCTGCACCTGCTGCGGCCGCCGCAGGCCAGCGCCGGCGGCTTGTGGGTGGGCGCGGCGCCGGGCACCGAGGTACCGTTCCTGGTCGATGCACGCGACGTGCGGCTGCGCTGGCGCTGGAGCGACCTGCGGGCGTTCCGCAACGGCGAGGCGCTGCGGCTCGCGGCGCTGGAGGCAGGCAGCCTCGAGGCCTACCTGCGCCGCGACAAGCAGGGCCGCGCCAGCTGGCTCTTCCGCACCGAACCGCCGGCGGCCGAGGAGCGCGACGCGCCGATGCCGCAGGTCGACCGGCTGCGCCTGCGGCAGGCGACCCTGCATGTGGATGACGAACCGCTCGCCCTGCAGCTCGAAGCGCGGGCACGGCTCAACGAAGGCGCGGCGCCTGGCGCGGCTTCCACGCAGGAGGCGGCGTCACGGCCGGCCACGCCCGCCTCGGCGGCATCGCCGTCCGCCGGCCCGGACGCGATGGGGCTCTGGGCGGAAGCCCGCGGCCGCTACCAGGGCATGCCGGTGCGCATCACCGCCACCTCCCCGCAGGTGCTGCCGTCGCTGGACGATGGCAACCCGGCGCCGCTGCAGGTCACGGTGGACGCTGTGGTCGGCCGTGCGCGCCTGGCCTACGACGGGCAGGTGCACGATCCGCTCGGCGCCCGGGGGATCGAAGGCGCCTTCCGCATCAGCGGCCCCTCGCTGGGCGCCGTGGGCGAGGCGCTGCGCGTCACGCTGCCGACGACGCCGCCGTTCGTGCTGCGCGGACAGCTGCGCAAGACCGATCCGGTCTGGCACGTGGCGGTGGCCGAGGCGACGGTGGGCCGCAGCGCGCTGCGTGGCGACTTCGCGTACGACCCGCAGCCCGCCACGCCCCGGCTCACGGGGCGGCTGGAGGGCCGGCGGCTGGCGCTGGAGGACCTGGCCCCCTCGGTGGGCGCCGACGGCGCCCCGTCGGCCCCGCCGCCGAACACCCGCAACGGCGGCCCGCGCGTGATCCCGGACCGGGCGTTCGATCTGCCTTCGCTGCGTGCAATGGATGCCGACGTGCAGGTCGCGCTCGACGAACTGGACCTGAACACCACGGCGGTCGAGCCGCTGCGCCCGCTGGCCGGCCGCGTCCGCCTGGACGGCGGCGTGCTGCGCATCGAGGCGCTGCAGGCCCGCACCGCGGGCGGGTCCATCGAGGGCAGCACAGGCCTCGACAGCAATGCGAAGCCGCCCCGATGGACCGCCGACCTGCGCTGGCGCGGGGTCGATCTGGCCGGCTGGCTGCGCGGTGCCCGCAAGGACAATGCCGAGGTCACCGCCCGCAGCGGCGCGGGCAAGCTCCAGCGCGAGCGCCAGGCGGCCCGCAGCGGCGACGCGCCGGTCAAGGCCTACGTCACCGGCGAGTTGCAGGGCGAGCTGAAGCTCTCCGGTGCCGGCACCTCCACCGCGCAACTGCTCGGCTCGCTCGACGGCCAGGCGCGTGCGGTGGTGCGCGACGGCACCCTGTCGCACCTGGTGGTGGAGGCGATGGGCATCGACGTGGCGCAGGCCCTGGGCATGGTGATCAAGGGCGACGAAAGCCTGCCGCTGAACTGCGCGGTGGTGGCGGTGGAGGCGCGCAACGGCGTGGTCACGCCCAAGGTGGCGGTGTTCGACACCACCGACAGCACGCTGGCCGTGAGCGGCCAGGTCGACCTGCGCAACGAACTGCTCGACCTGCGCGGCAACGTGCGGCCGAAGGACTTCAGCTTCCTGTCGCTGCGCACGCCGTTGCGTGTGACGGGCTCGTTCAACGCGCCGAACGTGGGCGTCGAGCCGGGACCGATCGCCGCGCGCGTGGCGGCCGGCGCCGCACTGGCGGTGGCGGTGGGGCCGCTGGCTGCGCTGCTGCCGCTGCTCGACCCGGGCAGCGGGGCGGGCGACGGCTGCAAGGCGCTCGTCGACCAGGCCGCGCGTGGTGCGCCGGAGGCCGCAAAATCGCGGCCATGAACAAGGCGTTCACCAAAGAGACCGACCGCGACGACGAGGACGACGCCGAGGGCGGCGGGCTGCCGCCGCTGCCGGCCGGCACCAAGAACTACATCACCCCGCAGGGCTACCAGCGCCTGCGCGCCGAGCTGCTCGACCTGATCGACAACGAGCGACCGAAGATTGTCGAGGTCGTCTCCTGGGCCGCGAAGAACGGCGACCGATCCGAGAACGGCGACTACCTCTATGGCAAGAAGCGTTTGCGCGAGATCGACCGGCGCATCCGCTTCCTGACGAAGCGGCTGGACATCGCCGAGGTGGCCGACCCGTCGGCGCACCACGGCAACGACCAGGTGTTCTTCGGCGCCACCGTGACCTACGCGAACGCGAAGGGCGAGGAGCGGACGATCACGATCAAGGGGATCGACGAGGTCGACAACCTGGCCGGGGAGGTGAGCTGGGTCTCGCCCATCGCCCGTGCGCTGCTGAAGGCGCGCGAAGGCGACGAGGTGCAGCTGACGACCCCCGGCGGCGCCGAGACGATCGAGGTGCTGGAGGTGCGCTACCCGCCGCCCGGCGGCTGACGCCGCGGCGCCGGGTGCCCCCATCCCTTATGGCTTGACGCGTGCCACGCGCAGCACGGCGGGGGCCCGCTTGAGCATGCGCAGCACGTCGGCCAGGTGCAGCCGGTCGCGCACCGACAGCGTCAGCCGCATCTCCACGGTGTGCCCGTCGCGCTGGTCGTCCATGTCGATGTGCGTGATGTCGGCCTCGGCGCTGTTCACCGATTGCGCCACGCGGGCCAGCGCGCCCTTGCCGTTCTCGAGCAGCAGCGTGACGACGGTTTCGAAGGAGCGGCTCAGCTCCTCGGCCCAGCCGACGCGGATGAACCGGTCGGCGTCGCGCTCGAAGAGCCGCTTGCCGATGCTGCATTCGGCGGTGTGCACCGTCAGGCCTTCGCCGCGGCCCAGGTAGCCGACGATCGCGTCGCCGGGGATCGGACGGCAGCAGCTGGCCAGCTGCACCGAGGCGCCTTCGGTGCCGTCGATCATCACCAGGCCCTGGCTCGGGATGCTGTCGTCCACGGCGTAGCGGCCGATCGACAGCGTGACCGCGTCGGGCCGCGTGCCGCGCTCGACGAGGTTCTGCGCCAGCCGCTTGGCGACGATGTTGGCGATCTTCTTGCCCAGGCCGATGTCGGTCAGCAGCTCCTCGCGGTTGCGGTTGCCGCTCCAGCGCGTGAGCTGCTGCCAGGTGGCGGCGGCCTCGGCGTCGCCGGCGTCGGCGGAAGGCATCAGCATGCCTTCGGCGCGCAGGGCCTGGGCCAGGAGCTTTTCGCCCAGGGCCTCGGACTCCTCGTGCTCCATGTTCTTCAGGTAGTGCCTGATCTTTGAGCGTGCACGGCCGGTGCGCACGAAGTTGAGCCACGCCGGATTGGGCCGTGCGCCGGGCGCGGTGACCACCTCGACCACGTCGCCGCTCTTCAACTCGGTGCGCAGCGCCACCGGCTCGCCGTTGACGCTCGCGGCGACGCAGTGGTCGCCGACGTCGGAGTGGATCGCGTAGGCGAAGTCCACTGCGGTGGCGCCGCGGGGCAGGGCGAGGATCTTGGACTTGGGCGTGAAGACGTAGACGGCGTCCGGGATCAGGTCGATCTTGACGTGCTCGAGGAACTCCGCGGAGTCGTTGTTCTCGTCCTGGATGTCGAGCAGCGACTTCAGCCACAGCGCGCCCAGGCGCTGCGCCTCCTCGGGCTGGTGGACGTCCTTGGTCTTGTACATCCAGTGCGCCGCGATGCCACTTTCGGCCACCGCATGCATCGGCTCGGTGCGGATCTGGAATTCGACCGCCGTGCCCAGCGGGCTGACGAGCGTGGTGTGCAGGCTCTGGTAGCCGTTGGCCTTCGGGATCGCGATGTAGTCCTTGAAGCGCCCGGGCACCGGCTTGTACAGCTGGTGCAGCACGCCGAGCGCCAGGTAGCAGTCCGACAGCGTCGGCACCACGATGCGGAAGCCGAAGAGGTCGCTCACCTGAGCGAAGGTCGTGTGCTTCTCGTTCATCTTGCGATAGATCGAGTACACGGTCTTCTCGCGGCCCGAGACCTGCACGCGCACCTTTGCGCTCGCGAAGGCCTTCTCGACCTCGCGCTGCACGCGGTCGACGATGTCGCGCCGGTAGCCGCGCGAGCGCTGCACCGCCTTCTGCAGCGCGCCGTACCGCCACGGGTGCATGAACTGGAACGCGAGCTCCTGCAGCTCGCGGTAGGCGCGGTTCAAGCCGAGCCGGTGGGCGATGGGGGCGTAGATCTCCAGCGTCTCGCGGGCGATGCGCATGCGCTTGTCGGGCGCCATGGCCGTCATCGTGCGCATGTTGTGCAGCCGGTCGGCCAGCTTGATCAGGATCACGCGCACGTCGCGCGCCATCGCCAGCAGCATCTTGCGGAAGGACTCGGCCTGCGATTCCTCGCGCGTGCTGAAGTGCAGCTTGTCGAGCTTGGTGAGGCCGTCGACGAGGTCGGCGGTGGCGGCGCCGAAACGCTCGATCAGCTGCGGCTTGGTGACGCCGCAGTCCTCCATCGCGTCGTGCAGCAGCGCGGCCATGATGGCCTGCGCATCGAGCTTCCAGTCGGCCACGAGGCCGGCGACGGCGATCGGGTGGGTGATGTAGGGCTGGCCGCTCGCCCGGTACTGGCCGAGGTGCGCTTCGTCGGCGAACTTGTAGGCCTCGCGGATGACCTTGACGTCGTTCTTGCCGAGGTAGCCCAGCTTGTCGACCAGCGCGGCGAAGGACGCGGCCTCCACCGGCTCGGCGGTGCGCTGCGCGGCGGTACGCGCGGCAACCAGCGCGCTTGGCAACAGTTCGGCGGCGAACGATCGGATACCCATGCCGCCGAATCTAGCAGGTGTGCACCGGGGCGGCCGCCGCGCGGGGGCTTAGCCCGACTGCGGGCATGTGACCCGGAGAAACGAAAACGGGCGCCGCAGCGCCCGTGGGAGGAACCAGACACCTCGCGGGGCCGGTTCGCAGGTTCAGACCGGCACTTTGCGCAGCATCTCGATGCCGACTTCGCCGGCGGCGATCTCGCGCAGCGCGGTGACGCCGGGCTTGTTCTTGCTGTCGATGCGCGGCGTGTGGCCCTGGCTCAGCATGCGGGCGCGGTAGGTCGCGGCCAGCACGAGCTGGAAACGGTTGGGGATCTTTTCCAGGCAGTCTTCGACGGTGATGCGGGCCATGGGGGAGTAACTCCGGTTTCGGATGCTGCAGTGGTTCAGATCAGGTCCAGCGCAGCAAAGACCTGGGATTTGTTTCGCCGCTGGGCGGCGTACTTGAGGCGCTGCGAATGCACGACCGTTTTCAGGTCGAAGAGCGCCGTCTCAAAGAGGGCGTTGATTATAACGAAATCGAAGTGCCGGGCCTGGGCCACCTCGGCGCGTGCGTTCTCCATACGCTGGGCGATGACGTCGGGCTGGTCCTCGCCGCGCCGCTGCAGCCGCTGTTGCAGCTCGTTCCAGCTTGGTGGCAGGATGAAGATCAGCACCGCATACGGGAAGATCTTCTTGATCTGGAGGGCACCTTGCCAGTCGATTTCGAGCACCACGTCCTCGCCGCGGTTCAGGCGGTCCTCGATCGCGGTGCGCGAGGTGCCGTACAGGTTGCCGTGCACCAGCGCCCACTCGAAAAACTCGCCGCGGTCGATCATCGCGCGGAAGGTCGCCTCGTCGGTGAACACGTATTCGCGGCCCTGCTGCTCCTGGCCGCGCGGCGTGCGCGTGGTGTGGGAGATCGAGACCGCCAGGTGCGAGTCGAGCTCGAGCAGCGCCTTGACGAGGCTGGACTTGCCGGCACCGCTGGGCGCGGCGACGACGAACAGGTTGCCGGGGGTTTCCATGGGCGCAGGATGGTAGCAGCGGCGCTGTGCCTGCCGCTCGCGGCGCTGGCGGCCGAGGTCATCGAGAACAGCATCGGCATGCGCTTCGTGCGGGTGCCGGCGGGCGAATTCCTGATGGGCAGCGACGAGGCGCCCGCGTCGCTCGCGCGCAGCTACCCGCAGCTGGAGCCCGGCCGCTTCGAGCGGCTGGACGACGAGCGCCCCGTCCACCGCGTGCGCATCACCCGCGACTTCTACCTGGGCCAGCACGAGCTCACCGTCGACCAGTTCCGGCGCTTCGTCGAGGCCTCGGGCTATGTGCCGGAGTCGATCGCCGACGGCAGCGGCGGCTACGGCCACAACCCGGCCTACGACCCGGCCGCCACCGCGCGGGGCGATGCGTTCGAGGGGCGGCTGCCGCGCTACTCGTGGCGCGACCCGGGTTTTGCGCAGGCCGGCGATCACCCTGTCGTCAACATCACCTGGCACGACGCCCAGGCGCTGGCGCGCTGGCTCACGCAGCGCGAGGGCGTGGCCTACCGGCTGCCGACCGAAGCCGAATGGGAATACGCCTGCCGCGCCGGCACCCGCACCCGCTACCACGCGGGTGACGATCCGCGGGTGCTGCTAACGGTCGCCAACGTGTTCGACGCCGATGCGCTGCCGCACTGGACGGCGCGTTGGCCGCAGTGGGCGGCACAGGCACTGCCCGGCCACGACGGCCATGCCTTCACCGCGCCGGTGGGCCGCTTCGCGCCCAACGCCTTCGGCCTGTTCGACATGCACGGCAACGTGTGGGAATGGGTGGCCGACTGGCACGGCGACGGGTACTACGCGGTGTCGCCCACCGACGACCCTGCCGGCCCCGACACCGGCGAGGTGCGGGTGCGCCGCGGCGGCTCCTGGCACAGCTGGCCGTTCTACGCGCGCTGCGCCTTCCGCAACTGGAACAGCCCGCAGACACGCTACACGCTGGTCGGCGTGCGGCTGCTGCGGGAGGCCGGGCGCTGACTCAGTGGTTCTGCGAACCGCGGTGCGCCCACGCGGTGGTGCGCTTCTCGATCACCGAGAACAGCTCGTACATGATCATCGCCATCACGCCCACGGCGAGCAGGCCGGCGAAGGCCAGGCCCATCTGCATCGAGCTGCCGGCGCTGATGAGCAGGTAGCCGATGCCCTCGTTGCTCGCCGTCATCTCGCTGACCGTGGTGCCGACGAAGGCCAGCGTGATCGCCACCTTCAGCGAGCCGTAGAAGTACGGCATCGAGCGCGGCAGGCCGACCTTCATCAGCACGTCCCAGCGCTTGGCGCCGAGCACCCGCAGCACGTCTTCCAGCTCGGGCTCCAGCGTCGCGAGGCCGGTGGCGATGTTGACCATGATCGGGAAGAACGAGATCAGGAAGGCGGTGAGGATCGCCGGGCCGACGCCGATGCCGAACCACACGACGAGGATGGGCACGAAGGCCGCCTTGGGCAGCGCGTTGAAGCCGGTCATCAGCGGGTACATCGCGTCGTACGCCAGCCGGGAGCTGCCCATCAGGAAGCCCAGCAGCACGCCCACGACGATCGCGATCGCGAAGCCGACCACCGTCACCCAGAAGGTGTGCCATGCGTGGCCGAGGATCACCGTGTGGTGCTCCCACGCCTGCTCCGCGATGCGCAGCGGGCTCGGGAAGATGAATTCGCTGACGTTGAAGCCCGTGCAGATCAGCTGCCACAGCAGCACGATCCCGATGCCCAGCAGCAGCGGCGCGCCGCGGTAGAGGACGCCCTTCTTCATTGCGCCACCTCCGCGCCGCTCTTGCGCATCGCGCCGATGTAGCCGCGCAGCTCGTGCACGATGGCGGTGAACTCGGGCGTGTAGGTGATCTCCAGGTCGCGCGGGCGCGGCAGGTCGATCTCGCGGCGCACGACGAAGCGGCCGGGGCTCTTGCTCATCACATACACCGTATCGGCGAGGAACACGCTTTCGCGCAGGTCGTGGGTCACGAGGATGACGTTGAACTTCTGCTGCGCCTGCAGGTCGCGCAGCGCGCACCACAGCTCCTCGCGGGTGAAGGCGTCGAGCGCGCCGAAGGGCTCGTCGAGCAGCAGCATCTTCGGCTCGTGCACGAGCGCGCGGCAGATCGACGCGCGCTGCTGCATGCCGCCCGAGAGCTGCCACGGGAACTTGTCCTCGTAGCCGGCCAGGCCCACGCTCTTCAGCAGCGCACGGGCCTTGGCCTCGTACTCCGCCTTCTTCGCGCGGAAGTTGGAGCGGTACGGCTCGACGATCTCCAGCGGCAGCATCACGTTGGCAAGGGTGGTGCGCCACGGCAGCAGGCTCGGCGCCTGGAACGACATGCCGGTGATCTTCAGCGGTCCCGTCACCTCCTGCCCGCCGATGATCACGGTGCCCTTGCTCGGCCGCTTGAGGCCGGTTGCGAGCTTCATGAAGGTGCTCTTGCCGCAGCCCGAAGGGCCGACGATGGCGATGAACTCGCCCTCGCCCACCTTCAGGTTGATGTCCTCGACGGCGTACTGGCCTGCGGCCTGAAGCTCGTCGTTGTACGCCAGCCAGACATCGTGGAAGTCTACGAAGGCGGTCATGTCCGTCCCTCGCCCGACGGGTACGTCGTTCGGTCCCCCGGGGGGACGCGGGCCGGCTGGGGAGCGGCCCGGCGCTCGGCCCGCCTCACTTCTTGACTGCCGCAAAGATGTTGCGGTCGGCGGCGGGGGGCAGGTAATCGCCGTTCCACACGGTGGCGGCGTTCACGCGCTGCTTGGTCGCGAAGGCGTCCGACACCTGGCTGGCCATCAGCGTCAGGCGTGCGGGGTTGACGGCACCGAAGCCTTCGGCCTTGGCGTCGGCGGTCAGCACGGTCTGGTCGAGCGCCAGCTTCAGGCGGCGCGTCTCCAGGTCCACGTTGACGATGCCGTCGCGCGCCTTCACGTCGGCGATGGCAGCCTTGGGGTCGGCGATCACGTCCTTCACGCCCTTGGTGAAGGCGCGCAGGAAGGCCTTCACCTGCTCGGGGTTCTTCTTCAGGAAGTCCTCGCCCGCGATGACCACGTTGCCGTACAGCTTCACGCCGTACTGCGGGTACGGCAGGATCACCACGTCCTCGGTCTTCACGCCGCGTGCCTCGAGGTTGAGCAGCGAGGTGAACGAGAAGCCGGTGATCGCGTCGATGTCGCCGCGCACCAGCATCGTCTCGCGCAGCGGCGGGTCCATCGCCGTCCAGGCGACGTTGCCGACCTTGTTGGCCTGCGCAAAGATGGGCCACGCGCGGCGGCCCGCGTCGAACACCGGGGCGCCGAGCTTCTTGCCGTTCAGGTCGGCGGGCGCCTTGATGCCGCTCTTCTTCAGCGCCAGCACCGCGGCCGGCGTGTTGTTGTAGACCATCATCACCGCGACCGGCTTGTTCGGCGCCGTCGGGTTGTTGGCGTGGAACTCCATCAGGGCGGCCAGGTCGGCGAAGCCCATGTCGTAGGTGCCCGAGGCCACGCGCGTGACGGTGCCGCCCGAGCCGTTGCCGGCGTCGATCGTCACGTTGAGCTTCTCGGCCTTGAAGTAGCCCTTGGAGGCGGGCGTGAGGAACAGGGCGGCCGGGCCTTCGAAGCGCCAGTCGAGCTGGAACTTGATCGGCGTCTCCTGGGCCAGGGCCGGGCCGGCGGCGAGCAGGGCCGCGGCGGCGGCGCCGATGAGACGGCGCCGGGCGCTAGAGAACAGGGGGGCGGCAACGGTCATGAGCGGAAACTCCAAAGCTGCAGAGGTCGGGGACGGTGTATCCGCTTGTTCTGCAACTTCCGTGCGCAGGCTGATGCACCAACCTGGGTCAGTGCACCGTGAATTGGCGACGAGTTCCAACACGGTGCCTGACGAGGCACCGATATTGTGCATTCCGCTCTGCCGGCCGGGGAGCGCTCAGCTCAGCAGGTCGTACAGCGTGCGTGCCACCACCTTCGTGGCGCGGCGCAGGTCTTCCAGCACCAGGTGCTCGTCGGCGCGCTTGGCGTTGCTTTCGAACACGGTGCGCGGGCCGGCGCCGTAGATCACCGCGGGGATGCCGCGTTCGACGTACAGGCGCACGTCGGTGTAGAGCGGGGTGCCCGAAGTGGGGATCTCCTCGCCGAACAGCGCGCGGCCGTGCTTCTGGATCGCTTCGACCAGCGGCGCGTTGCCCGGCAGCGGCTTCATCGAGTTGGCCAGCAGCAGGCGCTTGATCTCGACCGTGATGCCGGGGAACGTGGCCGCCGCCTCGGCGATGACGCGGCGCACGTCGGCCTCGACCTCGACCGGGTTCTCCTCGGGAATCATCCGGCGGTCGAGCTTCAGCACCACCTTGCCCGGCACCACGTTGGTGTTGGTGCCGCCTTCGATGCGGCCGACGTTGAGGTACGGGTGGTTGATGCCCTCGACCTTCGACTTGACCTGCTTGTAGCGCTGGTTCTGGGCGTACAGCGCGTTGAGAATCGCGACCGCACCCTGCAGCGCGTCGACGCCGGTCTCCGGGATGGCGGCGTGCGCCATCTTGCCGTGCACCGTCACTTCCATCTGCAGGCAGCCGTTGTGCGCGGTGACCACCTGGTAGCTGAAGCCGGCGGCGATCAGCAGGTCGGGCTTCGTCAGGCCCTGCTTCAGCAGCCAGCCGGGGCCCAGTTCACCGCCGAACTCCTCGTCGTAGGTGAAGTGCAGCTCGACGCCGCCCTTCAGCGGCGCCTTCAGCGCTTCGAGCGCGCGCACCGCGAAGATGTAGCTCGCGAAGTCGCTCTTGCTCACGGCCGATGCTCGGCCGTAGAGCTTGCCGTCGACGATCTCGCCGCCGTACGGGTCGTGCGTCCAGCCGTCGCCCGGAGGCACCACGTCGCCGTGGGCGTTGAGCGCGACGGTGCGGCCGCTGCCGGCCGGGCCGTAGGGCCGGCGCACGATCAGGTTGGTGATCGACGTCAGGCCGTAGTCCTTGACCTCCTGCGCCGGCACCGCGTGTTTCTCGACCTCGAAGCCGAAGCCCTGCAGCAGCTCGGCCGTGCGTTCGGCATGCGGCGCGTTGTTGCCGGGCGGCGTGTCGGTGGGCACCTGCACCAGCGCCTGCAGCGTCTTCACTTCCTCGTCGAAGTGCGCGTCGATCCAGGCGTCGAGTTGTTCGTAGGCGTTGCTCATGCTTGTTCCTTCGCGAGATCGTCGAGCAGGCGCTGGAAGGCCTGCACGCAGAGCTCGGTGTCGTCGTTGGTGATGCTTTCCAGCGGGTTGTGGCTGATGCCGGCGTTCAGGCCGCGAACGAAGAGCATGGCCTGCGGCATCACCTCGTGCAGCTTCATCGCGTCGTGGCCGGCGCCGCTGGGCATGCGGAAGAGCGGCAGGCCGAGCGAATCGACCGCGCGCTCCCAGCGCTGCTGCCAGGCCGGGTCGCTGGGCGCGGCGGCGGCGCGCATCGTCTCCTCGGCCTTGAAGGCCACGCCGCGGCGCTCGCAGATGGCGGCGATCTCGGCCAGCGTGTCGGCCGCGCATTCGTCGCGCACCTCGTTGGTGGTGGCGCGGATGTCGAGGCTGAAGAGGCAGCGCCCCGGCACCACGTTGATCGAACCGTTGGGCACCTGCAGCATGCCGACGGTGCCCACCAGGTCGGGCACGCTGGTGGCGCGTTTTTCCAGGTACAGCACCACTTCGGCGGCCGCGGCGGCGGCGTCGCGCCGGCGGTCCATCGGGGTGGTGCCGGCGTGGCTGGCCATGCCGGTGATCTCGCACTGGTAACGCACGCTGCCGTTGATGGAGGTGACGATGCCCAGCGGCAGGTCCATCTCGTTGAGCACCGGGCCCTGCTCGATGTGCACCTCGACGAAGCCGAGGTACTTCGACGGGTCGCGCGCCTCGGCGGCGATCTTCGCCGGGTCCAGGCCCGCATGGGCCATGGCCTGGCGCATCGTGATGCCGTGGGCATCGGCCTGGTCGAGCCAGCGGGTGTCGAACTGGCCGATCACGGCGCCCGAGCCGAGGAAGGTGGCCTTGTAGCGCTGGCCTTCCTCCTCGGCGAAGCCGATCACCTCGAAGCCGAATGGCAGCCGGCGGCCCGCGCGGTGCAGCTCGCGCACGCAGGCGATCGGCACGAAGATGCCGAGGCGGCCGTCGTACTTGCCGCCGTTGCGCACGGTGTCATAGTGGCTGCCGGTCAAGAGGCGCCGGGCCGCGGGATCGCTGCCGTGGTAGACGCCGACGACGTTGCCGACCGCGTCGATGCGCGTCTCGTCGAAGCCGCATTCGTCCATCAGCGTGCGGATCTGCGCGGCGCAGGCGCGGTGCGCGTCGGTCAGGTAGGTGACGGTGAGCTGGCCGAGCTCGGCGTAGCCCGGGTCGGTGTGCACCGAGAGCTGCTCGTGCCAGTCCCACACCAGGTTGCCGAGCGTGGGCTCCACGCCGAACTTGTCGTTCAGCCGGATCTCGGCGATGCGGTGGATGTTGCGCAGCGCCTCGGCCAGTTCGTAGTCGGCCGGGTGGCCGAGGCGGCGTTCGAAGGTGGCGATGATCTCGCGCCGGTGCAGGCCCTGGCCGCGCGGGCCACGCACGGCCATCACGAACGGGAAGCCGAACTTCGTGTTGTAGGCGGCGTTGAGCTGCTGGATGTGCGCGAACTCCTCGGGCGAGCAGTCGGTGAGGCCCGCCTTGCCCTGTTCGTTCGTCGACTCGGCGGTCAGCGTCTTGCTCACCATCGCCTTGCCGGCCAGCTCCGGGTGGGCGCGCACCAGGCCGAGCTGCGGCTCGGCCCCGGCGTCGTGCACCGCCTGGGCCAGCGCGCGCTTCAACTGCGGCAGGCTCTGGAAGCCGCCGGCCGGCTTCAGGGCATGGGCCGCCTCGGCGATCCACGGCGAGTGCTCGTACACGCCGTCCAGCAGCGTGACGAACTCGGCCTTCGAGGCCGCGTTCAAGGTGTCGAGACTGAGCATCGAAGAACTCCTCGTGGTGCGGCTCATCGCCACGTGTGGGCCGTGGCGGCGTCGAAGGGGTGCACCTGCTTCCAGTGGCGCGCGATGTCGACGCGGCGGGGCACCCACACCTTGTCGTGGCTCGCCACGTGGTCGAGGAAGCGGCGCAGCGCGCTGATGCGGCCGGGCTTGCCGAGCAGGCGGCAGTGCATGCCGATGCTCATCATCTTGGGCCGGTCCAGGCCGGCCGGGTCGCCCTCGGCGTACAGCGCGTCGAAGGTGTCGCGCAGGTAGGCGAAGAAGGCGTCGCCGGTGTTGAAGCCGTTGGCCTGCACGCAGCGCATGTCGTTGGTGTCGAGCGAGTAGGGCACCACGAGCATCGGCGCCTTGCCGCCGTCGGTCTTCACGACGTTGAGCCAGAACGGCAGGTCATCGCCGTAGTAGTCGCTGTCGTACTCGTAGCCGCCCTGGTCGGCGACGAGGCGGCGCGTGTTGGGGCTGTCGCGGCCGGTGTACCAGCCCACGGGCCACTGGCCGCCCGTCATGTCGCGCACCACGTGCGTACCCAGGCCGATGTGGCGGCGTTCGGTCGCCTCGGGCAGGTTCTGGTAGTGGATCCAGCGCAGGCCGTGGTTGGCGATCTCGTAGCCGGCATCCATGAAGTGCTTGACCAGTTCGGGGTAGCGCTGCATCGCCATGCCCACGCCGAAGATGGTGAGCGGCCAGCCGCGCTGTTCGAACTCGCGCAGGATGCGCCACACGCCGGCGCGCGAGCCGTACTCGTACATCGACTCCATGGTCATGTGCCGGTTCTCGAACGCAGCCGCGGTGACCATCTCCGACAGGAAGGTCTCGGTGCTCGGGTCGCCGTGCAGCGGGCTGTTCTCGCCGCCTTCCTCGTAGTTCAGGACGAAGGAGACCGCGATGCGCGCGCCGCCCGGCCACTGTGCATGCGGCACGTCGCGGCCGTAGCCCTTCATGTCGCGGGCGTACTCGGCGAACGTCGCCTCGCCGGTGCGGGGATCGACCGGCGAGCTGCCGGTCAGGGGCTGGGGATGGCTCATGGCGTAGCTACTCGAGGGGTGGGGTGGAGGGCCGCAGCGCGGCCTGGAGGTCGGTCACGCGGGGATGCAACCGCAGGTTGCGCTCCACGTTGCCGAGGTGGGCTTCGGTCAGGCGCACGGCGGCGCGGGCGTCGCGGCGCTCCAGCGCGTCGACGATCTCGACATGCTCGGCGCGCGAATGCTCGGCGGAGTGCGAGGACTGGTACATCAAGGAGATCAGCGAGCTGCGCGACAGCAGGTCGGCCAGCAGCTGGGCCAGCACCTCGTTGCCCAGCATGCGGGCGAGCACGAGGTGGAAATCGGACAGCAGCCAGGTGCGGCCCGGCACGTCGGTGCGCGCGATGGCGTCGGCCTCGGCCTGCAGGTGCCGGCGCAGCTCGGCGATCTGCGCCGGCGTGATGCGGGCGCACAGCTGCTTGATCAGGGCGCCCTCGATCAGCTTGCGCGCATCGAAGACCTGGCGCGCCTCTTCCACACTCGGCTGGGCCACGAAGGCGCCGCGGGCGGGCTCCAGCGTGACGAGCCGGTCGCGGCTCAGCTGGTTGAGGGCCTGGCGCACCAGCGTGCGCGAGACGGAGAACACGTCGGCGATCTGCTGCTCGACCAGCTTGGTGCCCGGCATCAGCCGGCGCTCGACGATGGCCGCAGTGATCGCGTCGACGATGCGCTGCGTGCTGCCGCCCTTGTCGGCGGGCGGGCCCGCTTCCTGCACGGACGGCTGCGCATCCTGCAAGGGTGCGAGCTTGAGCGGTGTGCGGCTGCGGGGCATGGGGTATCTCAGTACTTGAACTGCACGCCAAAGTGTATACAGTTGAGAACACAGTTCAAGCGCTGATTTACCCGAACCGAGGAACCCGCAGGCCATGGGCAAGCTCACCACCCACGTTCTCGACACCGCCAGCGGCGGCCCTGCCGCCGGCATGGCCGTCACGCTCTATCGGCTCGACGATGGGCTGCCGCTGCAGATCCAGCGTGTGGTGCTCAACCACGACGGACGGGCCGATGCACCGCTGCTCGCCGACGACACGTTCGTGGCGGGCCGCTACCGCCTCGTGTTCGAGGTGGCGTCCTATTTCCACGCGATGGGTGTCGCGCTGCCCGACCCGCCGTTCCTCGACCAGGTGCCGCTGGACTTCGGCATCGCCGACGCCTCGGCCCACTACCACGTGCCGTTGCTGGTCAGCCCATGGAGCTACTCCACGTACCGCGGCAGCTGAGCGCCGCCGGCTGATCCTTCCTGCAACTTCGGAAAACGGTGGCACGTCCGTTGCATTAAACCCTTCCTGACTTTCGTCGCAGTGGGCCGGCATCCGCCGAGGCCGCGACAGCTACGAACAGACGGCTCGCAGCGCCCGCGGTGGCGAGCCTCGGAGAACGAGGAGAACTCCGAACATGGAAGCGTACTTGCTCGATTGGGCCAACCTGCTGCTGCGGTGGGTGCACGTGATCACGGCCATCGCCTGGATCGGTGCATCGTTCTATTTCGTGATGCTGGACAACAGCCTCACGCCCCCTGAAGACGAGGACCTGCTCGCCCGCGGCGTCAACGGCGAACTGTGGGCCGTGCACGGCGGGGGCTTCTACAACTCGCAGAAGTACTTCGTCGGTCCGAAGAAGATGCCCAAGGGCAGCCTGCACTGGTCGTACTGGGAGTCGTACTCCACCTGGATCTCGGGCTTCGCGCTCTTCGCGGTGCTCTACCTCTGGCAGGCACAGACCTTCCTGGTCGATCCACGGGTGTTCCAGTGGACGCAGGGCGGGGCGGTGGCCGCGGCGCTGGGCTTCCTCGTCGTCGGCTGGATCGTGTACGACCTGATCTGCCGCGTGTTCGGCCGCAACAAGGACGGCTCCATCGGCGGCGACCTGCGTGTGGGCATCCTGATCTTCGTCTACATCTGCGCGGCGACCTGGCTGGCTTGCCACCTGTTCGCCGGCCGCGCGGCGTTCCTGATCATCGGCGCGATGCTGGGCACGATCATGAGCGCCAACGTGTTCTTCTGGATCATCCCCGGCCAGCGCAAGGTGGTGGCCGACCTGAAGGCCGGCCGCCAGCCCGACCCGATCCACGGCCAGCGCGGCAAGCAGCGCAGCGTGCACAACACGTACTTCACGCTGCCGGTGCTGATCGCGATGCTCAGCAACCACTACGGCATGCTGTACCTGCACGAGCACAACTGGCTGGTGCTGATCGGCTTCATGCTCGTCGGCGCGATGGTGCGGCAGTTCTTCGTGCTGCGGCACCGCCACAAGGAACGCTGGGAGCTGGTGATCATCGCCGTGGGCCTGGTCTTCACGCTGATGTACTTCGTTGCCCCCGAACGCAGCCCGCTGCCGCCGCCCGGCGCCGCCAAGCCCGAAGGCCCGCCGCTGCAGGGCTTCGCGCGGATCGAGCAGATCGTCAACCAGCGCTGCGCGATGTGCCACAACGCCGCGCTGGCCAGCAAGAACGTGCAGCTGCACACGCCGGAGCTCATCCTCGAGCAGGCGGCGCAGATCCACCAGCAGGCGGTGATCGGCAAGCAGATGCCGATGAACAACGCCACTGGCATGACGGCCGAGGAGCGCGCGCTGCTCGGCAAATGGTTCGAGGCCGGCGCAAAGCGAGATTGACGGCCCGCCCCCCGGAGCGCCCTTGGCGGCCGGGTTGATGAAGGTCCAGTGTCCAGGGCCGGGGCGCATCGGGCGCCTGGGCCGCATGGAGGAGACAGGGCGGCTGCCGCAGCGGGACCACCCGCGCACCAGAGCAGCGCCATTCCACGATCCCTGAGTGATGAAGGAGAAGCGCATGACCACGACCACGGTCCACCCGGTGGACGAAAAACCGCCCCTGCCGCGCCTGGCCGCGCTGGGCCTGCAGCATGTGCTGGTGATGTACGCCGGCGCCATCGCGGTGCCGCTCATCGTGGGCCGTGCCTTGAAGCTGTCGCCCGACCAGGTGGCGCTGCTGATCTCGGCCGACCTGTTCTGCTGCGGCATCGCGACGCTGATCCAGAGCTGGGGCCTCACGCAGTGGTTCGGCATCCGCCTGCCGGTGATGATGGGGGTGACCTTCGCGGCCGTGGGGCCGATGGTGGCGATGGCCGAATCGACGCCGGGCACGGACGGCGCGCGGGCCATCTTCGGCGCCATCATCGCGGCGGGGGTGATCGGGGTATTCATCGCGCCGCTGGCGAGCCGCATGCTGCGGTTCTTCCCGCCGGTGGTCACCGGCACCATCATCGCGGTGATCGGCGTGAGCCTGATGCGGGTGGGCATCGGCTGGGCGATGGGCGGGCCGGCCCACCTGGCCAAGATCCCCGACCCAGCCTTCCTGCAGGCCGTGGCCGATGCCAAGGCCGCCGGCACCGCCCTGCCGCCGGGCGCGCCGCCGATGATCGCCAACCCGAACTACGCGTCGCTCGACCACATGGCCATCGCCGCCTTCGTGCTGGCGGTGATCCTGCTGATCGCCAAGTACACGCGCGGCTTCGTGCAGAACATCTCGGTGCTGCTGGGCATCGTGGCCGGCGGCGTGGTGGCCACCGCGCTGGGCGAGATGACGTTCGAGAAGGTCGGCAAGGCGCACTGGTTCGATGTGGTGCTGCCGTTCTCGTTCGGCCCGCCGACCTTCGACCCGGTGCTCATCGCCACGATGGTGCTGGTGATGATCGTGACCTTCATCGAATCGACCGGCATGTTCCTCGCGCTGGGCGACCTGACCGATCGCAAGGTGACGCCGAAAAGCCTGACCGCTGGCCTGCGGGTCGACGGCCTGGGCACCATCATCGGCGGCGTGTTCAACACCTTCCCGTACACGAGCTTCTCGCAGAACGTCGGGCTGGTGGGCGTGACGGGCGTGCGCAGCCGCTTCGTGTGCGTGGCGGGCGGCATCATCCTGATCGTGCTGGGGCTGATCCCGAAGATGGCGGCGCTGGTCGAGTCGCTGCCGCAGTTCGTGCTGGGCGGCGCGGGGCTGGTGATGTTCGGCATGGTGGCGGCCACGGGCATCCGCATCCTCGCGGGCGTCGACTACAAGACGAACCGCAGCAACCTCTACGTCGTGGCGGTATCGATCAGCGTCGGCATGGTGCCGCTGGTGGCGCCCAACTGGACGCAGCACATGCCGCACGGCCTGCACCCGCTGCTGGAGTCGGGCATTCTGCTGGCGACCATCAGCGCGGTGGTGCTGAACCTGTTCTTCAACGGGGCGGGCAGTGCGGGTGCGGATGAGGCTCGGGAGGCGGCTTTGGCTGCCGATGGCGGGCATTGAGTTTTTCGGTTCGTGAGCTTTGCTGGCGGTCGATCGCTAGGTCGGGCGGGGCGCGGCAGGCGGGGCCCGGTAGGGGCTCATGCTGGGGTGGTCGGCCCTGCGGGCCGACTGCGCTGCGATGCTCGGTCCGAGGTCGTGCTGCAGAACTCGCTTCGTTCACTGGCGTTCACTGCGCTCAAACAGGCTGCGGCAAGTCAGATGTGGAAGCGCGCTGCGCGCGCCGACCTCGGCCCTGCGCTTCTCGCCACCCCAGAAATCGCCCCCACCGGGCCCCGCCTGCCGCGCCGGCACCGGCGTTTCTGTTTGCGGAGAACCCCCTTCGTGCGCTCTGGGGTGTACGAGGCGAAGCGAGTACACCCGTGGCCACAGCACCATCGTGCAAGTGCTGGGGGGAGGGCGGCTGCGTGTGAGCGTGCGTGTGAGGCGCCGAGTAGCGCAGGGCGCCTGGGGTGCGCGCGCAGCGCGCTTCGTGATCTGACTGGCCGCAGCCTGTTTGAACGCAGCGAACGCCAGTGAGCGAAGTGAGTTCTGCGGCCACCCCAGGCGACCGAGCAACGCAGGGCAGTCGGCCCACAGGGCCGACCGCCTCGGTCGCACGCTCACACGCAGCCGCCCTCACCCCAGCACCCGGCCCTCACGCACCCCAAGCACCCCCAACGGAGCAACAACATGCCAACCCTGCTCGTCAAGAACGCCCGCGTCGTCGTCACCATGGACGACCAGCGCCGCGAGATCGCCGACGGCGCGATCTACGTGCGCGACGGCGTGATCGAAGCCGTCGGCACCACGGCCGAGCTGCCCCCCAGCGCCGACGACACGCTGGACATGCGCGACCAGATCGTGATCCCCGGCCTGGTCAACACGCACCACCACATGTACCAGAGCCTGACCCGGGTGATCGGCCTCGCGCAGGACGCCGAGCTGTTCGGCTGGCTGCAGTCGCTCTATCCCATCTGGGCCGGCCTCACGCCTGAGATGGTGCGCACCTCCACGCTCACCGCGATGGCGGAGCTGCTGCTGTCGGGCTGCACCACGTCGAGCGACCACTTGTATATCTATCCCAATGGCGTGAAGCTCGAAGACAGCATCGAGGCGGCGCAGCAGATCGGCATGCGCTTCCATGCCGCGCGCGGCTCGATGAGCGTGGGCCAGAGCCAGGGCGGCCTGCCGCCCGACCGCGTGGTGGAGCAGGAGCCGGCGATCCTGAAGGAGACGCAGCGCCTGATCGAGCGCTGGCATGACCCCCAGCGCCACGCCATGTGCCGCATCGTCGTGGCCCCGTGTTCGCCGTTCAGCGTGAGCCGCGGGCTGATGCGCGATTCGGCGCTGCTGGCGCGGCAGTACGGCGTGTCGATGCATACACACCTGGCCGAAAACGACAACGACATCGCCTACTCGCGCGAGAAGTTCGGCATGACGCCTGCCGAATACGCCGAAGACTTGGGCTGGGTCGGCAACGACGTGTGGCACGCCCACTGCGTGAAGCTCGACGAGCCCGGCCTGCAGCTCTTCGCGCGCACCCGCACCGGCGTGGCGCACTGCCCATGCTCGAACATGCGGCTCGGCTCCGGCATCGCGCCGGTGCGGCGCATGCGAGACCTGGGCGTGCCGGTGGGCCTGGGCGTGGACGGCTCGGCATCGAACGACGGCGCGCACATGCTCGGCGAGGTGCGCATGGGCATGCTGCTGCAGCGGGTGACCGGCGCCGCGATGACCGCGCGCGAGGCGCTGGAGATCGCCACCCGTGGCGGCGCGCAGGTGCTGGGCCGCGACGACATCGGCGTGCTGGCGCCCGGCATGAGCGCAGACTTCGCCAGCTTCGACCTGAACCACGTCGGGCTCGCCGGCGGTCAGGGCGACCCGCTCGCCGCGCTGGTGTTCTGCGGTGCACCACAGGTCACGCACAGCGTGGTCAACGGCCGCGTGGTGGTGCGCGACGGCGCGTTGACGACGGTCGAGCTGCCCCAGGTCGTCGCGCAGCACAACCGCTTCGCGGCACTGCTGGCCGCCGGAGGCTGACCGCGGTTCAGGTGCCGAAGGGGCGTGTGAGCCGCTGGCTGATCGCCTGCGGCGTCGCGAGCAGCGCCCCATCGGTCGTCAGGAAGTTCGCGCACAGGAACTCTTCGCTGGGTGCGAGCAGCCGGCTGTAGAGGTGCTCGCAGAGCTGCCGGGCCCGCACGCCCGGCCAGTCCTCGGGCAGCAGCGCCTGCGGGAGGTTGGGATCCCTCAGCAGCACGCGGCGGTACTCGTGGATGAGCAAGGTGCGCGCATAGAAGGCGTCGGACGGGCCCAGCCGTTCCACCTGCGCGTCGAGCGGCGCGAACCGCGCGATGAACTGCAGCCACGCCTGCTCCACCTTCGCCAGCTTGAAGGTGTCGTGCATCAGCGTCTGCAGCGGCTGCTGCGCGTAGCGCTCCAGGCTTTGCGCGGTGAGCACCGCCACCTGCGCCTCGGCCCCCGCCGCCGCGAGGATCTCGCGCAGCGACCGGTGGTTGGCATGCGGGTGCGCGAACATCCCGACGGACAGCTGGCCGAAGCTTTCCCACAGCAGCTCGCGCTTGAGCTGCTGCCGCATGCTGGCGCGCATCCGCGGGTCGAGCAGCAGCAGGGTCCAGCGGCCGTCCCACGTCGGCAGGTTGAATTCATAGATCCTGCGGTCGGCGTGCTGCACCCGCAGCACCCCTTGCGGCGACAAGCCGTAGAAGCTGCGACGCCCCACGCGCGTCACGTCGAACCAGTTGTCCGCGGTCAGCCGGAACACGCTAGTGCGCACCAGCCGGGCCGACAGGCCGAAGAGCATGGCCACGCCGATCAGGCTGCCCAGCCAGACCGACTGCGCTCGCGGCGCGATGGCGTCGCCGTACACCGTGACGACGAGCGAATTGGCCCGCAGCACCAGGCCGCGGCGCAGGCCGGCCAGGGAGGCCGGCGGTGGCTGACGAGGGGATTTCACGCGGACAAGGGCTCCCAAGTGATACATCCTGCGATGTTGAGGGAGTCTACTTGTATCTCTAACATATCCGCCTTCCTGAGGGGGTGCGACGATATGAAGCCTTGCCATGTCCTGGGATTGCTGCAGAACCTGCCCCTGTTCCAGGGCCTGGACGACGGCGTGGTCGCGACGATCGCGTCGCAGGCGGACGTGGTGCGCGTGCTGAAGCGCGACGTCATCTACCGCAAGGGCGACGCGTGTGTCGGCTTCTACGTCGTGTCTTACGGCCGCGTCCGTCTCTCGCTGTTCTCGAGCAAGGGGCTCGAAAAGCCGATCCAGATCGCTGGCCGAGGCAACAGCTTCGGCGAGGCCACGATGTTCCAGGAGCTGCCGCACTACACCACCGCCATCGCGGCGGAGGATTCGGGTCTGGTCTTCGTCCCGCAGGCGGTGGTGGTGACGCTGCTGCAGGCCGACTGGCGCCTGGGCATGCGCATGCTCGCCAATCTCTCCTACCGGCTGCACCTGATGGTCGACGACATCGACGACTTCCTGCTGCAGCCGCCCGGTGCGCGGTTGGCGAGTTACCTGCTGCGCCTGTCACCAGCGGATGGCGGGGGGCCCAGCAGCATCCGGCTCGAGCTGCAGAAGCGGCTGGTGGCCGCGCAGCTCAACCTGACGCCGGAAACCCTGTCGCGCTATTTCCGGGAGTTTTCCGATGCAGGGTTGATCACCCTGGAGGGCAGCCACGTCACGATCCACAGCATTGATGGACTGCGCTGCTACGTGGCCGCCGAAACTCACGCGGCGACCAGCCTGGCGGAATGAATCCGCCGCTCGCGCAGCCAGACGGCCCCGGCGCACAGGCCGATGACGACCTGCGTGCCGATGAGCAGCGCAAACCCGACGAAGAACCCAGACTTGGCATCGCCGCCGCTGGATGCCGCACTGATGGCCCAGCCCATCAGCAGCGGCATCAGCCCTGAGACCAGCCCGGCGCAACCCAGTGCCACGCCGCACGAGCTGGCGGTGTACTCCGGCTTGGAGAAATGCTGGATCAGGCACAGGCAGCACGGGTAGCTCAGCCCCCAGAAGAAATTGGCCGAGGTCAGGAAAGCGACGGCGGCGTATTTGTTCTCGCTGTTGATGGCGAGATACACCGATGCCGCGACCAGGACGGCCGCGACGATGAACTGCAGCGGCACGTCCTTGCGCTGGATGCGGTCGAGGATGACGCCGCCCAGCAGGATCGAGAACACCGACGCCCATTGCGGCAGTGAGGCGAGCGGCCCCATTTCCTTGAGAGAAAAGCCGCGGGCCTCCTTCAGGTAGGAAGGCAGCCAACTGCCGCTGCCCCACAGGTATGCCAGCGTCATGGTCGTGATGACGGCCATCAGCCCGATGTTCCGGGTTTGCAGCGCGCCGCGGATCATCGCGGGGATCTTTGCTGCCGCTTCCTGCATCGTCGGCGCCGCCTTGGCCAGCGAGGCCGCGGGCATGCGGATGAACGCGAGCACCAGCGGGATGCCGACCACCAGGTTGATCGCGCCGAGCACGAAGAACGAGGTCTGCCAGTCGAAATTGACCATCAGCGCACTGACGAACGGATACCCGATGGCCAGTCCCACGCCGGTTCCTGTATTCAGGATGGCGTTGGGTTTGCCGTTTTCGGCCGAGTCGTAGTAGCTCTTGATATAGGACGAGGCGAGCGCAAACAGCGGGCCTTCGCTCAGGCCGAGCACGATGCGCGAGCCGAGCAGCATCGCGTAGCTTTCGAAATAGGGTGTGGCCAGGGTGACGGCGCCCCATAGCACCAAGCCATACACCAGGCTGCGACGCACGCCGAACAGCGCTTCGCAGAACGGCGTGAAGACGAAGGCTGCCGCGCCATACCCGATCATGAAGGCGGTGGCCAGCAGGCCTTGCGCGGCGCGGTCGGTCGGCGCCATGCCCATGCGAGCCAGGAAATCTGCGTTGGTGATCAAGATCGACAGGTTGATTCTGTCGATATAGGCGATGACGACGATGGCAAACAGCGTGAATACGCCGTACCACCGATGGGTGCTTTTCATCCGCGTCTCCTGATTATTGTGGTTCGGGCAAAAAAAAGCAGCTCGATGGGATATCGAGCTGCTTGATCAAGCGTGATCAGCTTGTTTCCGCTTCAACAGGTCATGCGGTGATCCAGGCGTGTTCCTCGACGCTCTGGAACACGCCGGCGGGCGCCGTCGGAATCTTGTGCTCGATGCTGTCCTTGATGGCGGCCTGCTTCATTTTCTCCAGCGCAGCCAGGCTTTCGAAGCTTTCCAGCATCACGACCTGACCCACCGGGCCGCCAAAGCGCACATACACCTCGGCATTCAGCGCATAGGACTTGTTGACGGCCTCCTTGCGCGCCTTCGCATATTCAAGCGCCTGGGCTTGCTGGCCGGGGTGGGGGGTGCCGATGCGGGTGAACAGAACAGGCATGTCTATCTCCAGAAGTTGATTTCATGGCGAGCACAAAAGGCTCGGATCGGGCTCGTCGGATACGGGTCGATCGAAGTCCATGCTAGGTGGGCTATTTGGGCCGCACAAGGAACTGTTTCAGCCGAAAGATTTTTCTTGATTCTGGTCAATGGGAATCAGGCCGCATCAAATGATAGGGATACTACCGATTGACTGTACTTCGTCCAAGAAAAGTAAGTTTCGAAACAACATCGACAGAAGTGATACAAAGTGTCTTGTTGTGTGAGTCCTATGGTGTCATTAGCATCTGTTTACGGGATTGACTTGATCTTTTTATGGCATTTGCCGAGCAAGACGAGAGCGGACAAATGGCTTGAGAGTCGTGGGCGGTGAGGAGGAATGAAGTGGGGCAGAGCCGCGGGCATCAAGCGCTTGTCCTCGTCGCGACATCGTCCTGCCGCAACGGCTTGCAGCACCGAGTTCGTCAACGCCGCTGAGGTTGGGCGTGTAGCGACAGCCGGCATGTCGATGCGTCGCTGGTGCCCCGCGACAGGTGACCGGCCTGTTTATCAACGTGTTCCGCGCGATGTGGGTCTGGTCGTGCGCGCGGAGCCGCTTTCAACCACCAGACCCGAAGAACTATTTCAATCGAGGAGTGCAAATGATCCCGAGTTTTTACCCGGTACGTGACAAGCTGGATGCTGACGCGAAGGAGCGCGCGCATCGCAATTTATCGCCGACTCAGCTGGAAATTTTGCGGGGCGGACGGCCTCAGCCGCTTGTCGACCGCAACTCCGGTCTCGAAACAAGAACGATCTCACAATTGCTCGCGTCATCTAGGAGGGTTCGTTATCCGGATGCGCCGCATTTCAGTTATGCGGATCTGCTGGCAGGGGAGGCCGCTAACCAAAATTCGTCGCCGTTTACCGCCAATGGTGTCGCGTTCTGGAATGCGGGCAATAGGCCGCGCATCGCCGTTATCGGTGGAGGGATGTCGGGTTTGTTGAGCGCTTGGCAGCTCGGCAAGCTCGGGGCAGTAGTGGACCTGTGGGAGGCCGGGGCCCCCCCCTCTGGAAATGCAGGGATTCCGAATGGGGCAGGCCGCATTCGCCCTGTCAACGTCGTGCCGAATGACCCGAACACGCGCGTCGAATTGGGCGCCATGCGCTTTCCTGATACATCCCATTTGTTTTGGCACTATCTAAGTCTCGTGCTGCCTAACCTTACTCAATTCACGGAATTCCCGAATCCTGGAAAAATACCGACGTATCTTTCAGGGGAGACGACACTGTCGGCCACTTGGGATAGGGGTGGCCTTGGCCTTGATGCACTCGGCGACAACGGGTTGAATTATGCTGCTCTGCAGCAGAGGCATCTCAGTGCATTTTTGAACGTGCAGGCGAACGGACTCACACTGAATCAAGTGAGTAGCATCATGCTGAGTGGCACCGCGAATCTTGCGCAGCTCAACCAGGTCGAGGGGTTCTGGGGAATAGTCTCTGGCAGTTTCCACCACATAACTTATAGGCAGTTCCTTGAACAGCGATTTAATCAGCATGAAATTCGAGCAATTGGCTTTATTGGCCTGGGGACTGGAGGGTTCAGTCCCTTGTTCGATACCTCGGTGCTTGATGTCATGCGACTTGTCGTCTGGAACTACGCTGCCGAGTATGCAGTTCCCGATCTGCTTATGTATCCTTTCCAGTTGAGGCAAAGAGTAGCCAGTTCGAACAACGGCGGATCGTTCAATTACTTCAGTCAGATCAGGGGGGCGATCTGGGAGGCGTCGAGCGGGAGGTACTTCCTGGTCCAGTCCAACGGTACTACAACACCAACGCGGTACGACTATGTGGTGCTGGCTATGTCACACAGGGCTGCTGAAAACTTTTTTACGGGCACGGGTGTTACGGCTACTCCACCGAACAGGCGACCGTATTCTACGGAGCGGTCCAGCGAATTCCGCTACGATATCCAGTTTCAGCAGCGAATATCGTCAGTCAAAATATTTCAAGCTGCAGGCGGTCCTGCAGGAAATCCGCAGGGCCAGTTTGGTTTGGTAAATCCGCTCCTAAGGAATTATGATCGCTTCGTTCGAGCTATTTTCGGCATGGCCGGCAATATCCCGGTGGGCGTCACATATATACTGCCGCGTTTAAACGAAAATTTTGCTAGCGCCCGGCTTGTGATGGGTCTTCAGTATTCGTGGGGTATCGATTCCGTGAGGGTCAGAAATGAATTTCTTGTCAGATACCCCAATTTGAATGCATTACTCAATACTACCGGCACCTTCTCTGGGCGCGATACAAACCCCGCTAACGGCGTGGCTGAGATACTTGATAATCGAGTAAGGGATAAGCGCACAAGGAACCAAGTCATCAACGGCCGCACGCATCCAAACTTTTTCTCGCCAACCCGTAGTCAGGCTGATGGGCAAGAGGGGCATCTCGCCATCGTCGACTGGGATAGGGTGCCTCATATCAACATGGGATTCAAGCTTGATGCACCCAACAGAGGCTTGCGGAGCATCTACCAATTCCGGCTCACCGCGCAGACTGATGGCGAGCACCTCACCGGTACCTGGGATGTGGGAAACCGGGTGGACGTTAGCACCGCGCGGATCTACTTCTGTGGCTGTTCGTTCAGTCACTACGGCGGTTGGGTCGAAGGCGCGTTTCAGTCGGCCTTGAATGCCACGGCCGGTATCGTCTACGACGAAGCGCGCAGGACGCATCAGTTGAATCGCCTCTCCATGCCTGCGAAGGAGCTTGTCTTAGGGCGTATCAATCGGTTTCAGGCCGGTCGTGATCAAGATCACGGCAAAGGCAAGGGTCATGAGCATGACCATGCTTCACAGAGCTGAGCGTTCTGACCAGTCAACCCATTGACCTCTGTTATCAATATCGACCCAACACGCTTAAGGAATCCCAAATGGTTTCACGTCGCAACTTTCTCAAGTCCACGTCGTCCGGCGCGCTCGCCGGGGCTTTGCCGATCGCTGGAGCGTTGGCAGCGTCCGATGCCGCGGCCGCGGAGATCTCCGCGCCAGGCATTCCCCTGTCCCTTTGCGGCCTGGACGTTCAGTCCGATCGCCCCTTTCTCCAGAGCATCCGAACGTCCCGGTTCTGCAGTCCGGCTGCGGCGCAGGAGATCGATCTCCGCTGGGGAACCGGCCAGCCACAGATCTGGCACGGTGATTCGCTGATCGTCCACTCGCGCTATGCCCCCGCCGCCGAAGGCGCGCTTCTGGAAGCGCAGCGCCGCTGGCCTGATGCTTCACCCGACTACGCGGCCTTTGAAAATTTCCACGGGGATCGCCGTGCAGTTGCCGTGGGCATCGAGCCGGGTGCCGTGCTCGTCAACCAGAAGAAAGTGCCTGGCGCAGGTGGGCGTTCCACGCTGGCCGATCTGGAACGCCATCAACTGCGCGCGCGGTTCGTGCTGACCGACTGGCACAACACGGGCGCCAGTGCCTGGGCGCTGCCTCTCGTGGCGCACCACCTGCCCCTGGCCTCGGGGAAAGGGGATGCCGGTTCGACCTTCCTCACGCCGGAAACGCTGGCGGGTCTGGAGGCCATTCAACGGGACTTCCTCGCGCGGGTGGACGTCGAGCTTCATCCCCTGCTGCCCGGCGACCAGGCCTATCGCGACCTGATCGATCCCGGCAACACGAAGACGGCCGCCCTCTATGGCAATCCCCTCGCGCTGTCACGCATCCTGAAGGAAGCAGGTCGCGCCTCTGAGGAAAGCGCGTTCGTGCAGGTCTCGCTGTCGGAGTTCCTGGGCTACCGCCTGCCGGCCATGCCGAGGTTGCAGGCGTTCCAGTACGGGGCCCAGGTGACCCATGCGGCTGCGATGGAGGTGGCGCAGGGCACGCTCGACGTATTGAGCTCGGCCCCGCGCTACTTCACGGGGTGCACGGGCTTGTCTTCCCAGGCCGAGTCGCTGCCGGGCAACCGCTACGACTTCGCGCACTACGCAGGCTTGCCGAACCTCGCGCTGTTGAGCGACGGTGGCTTCGCGGCGCGCACGCTGATGCGCTTGCACCAGGCCGTGCCCGTTGCCGAAGGGCCGGCGCATGCTGCGCGCATGGCAGCGGCCGAGGCGTTCTATGAATGGAGCGCTTTTCAGCAGGTGTAGCGGCGCCGAGGGCCAGCGCCGCGCAGGCTACACGCGCGGTGCGGGCAGCGCGCCGAGCACCGCCTCGATCGCCAGCCCGATCGCGATCAGCCGCGTGTCGCTGCCCACCGGCCCGTCGAGCTCCAGCCCCACCGGCAGCCCGCCGGCCGTGAGGCCCACGGGGATCGACAGCCCCGGCAGCCCCGCGTTGCTGCCGGGGTCGGTGTTGCGGATGTAGGTGCCGAAGGTGTCGGCCGGCGGCCCGCCGTTGATCGACACGGTGGACGAGCCGTTGGCGAGGTCGATCGTCGCCGCCGGGGCGATGGTGGTGGGGAACAGCAGCGCGTCGATGCGGTTGTTGGCGAAGCAGGCCGCGTACATCGCCTGCATCTGCGGGCGATACACGTTGATCGCATCGGCGTACGCGCCGCCGTAGGCATCCGCCAGGATGGCGCCGAACGCGCCGCGCACGTCGGGGCTGGCCACGCCCGCGGCCACGTCGGCCAGCGTGATGCCGGTGACGCCGGTGGCCGCCAGGTAGGCGGGGATGTCGGCGATGGGCTCGTGCAGCGCGATCTGGAACGACACCTGGTCGTTGAGCGCCGCCAGGCCCGAGAGGTCCACATCGAGCAGCACCACGCCGGCCGCGGCGAGCTTGTCCTTCGCGGCCTGCACCACGGCGGCCAGGCCGGTGTCGAGCCCGGCCCAGAAGCTGGCCGGCACGCCCAGCCGCAGCCCGCGCAGCGGGGCGGCCGCGGGCACGGCGCCGCCGGTGATCACCGCGTCCAGCAGTGCCACGTCGGCCACGGTGCGGCCCATGGGGCCGACGGTGTCGCGCGTGTGGCTGATGGGCACCACCGCGCCGTCGTCGTGGTAGCGCCGCTGCGCGCCGCCGTTGCCGACCGAAGGCCGCAGCCCGGCGATGCCGCACAGCGCAGCCGGCACGCGCGTGGAGCCGCCGGTGTCGGTGCCCAGGCCGGCGGTGGCGATGCGCGCCGCGATGGCCGCGGCCGTGCCGCCTGAGGAGCCGCCGGGGATGCGGCTGCGGTCGTACGGGTTGTGCACCGGCCCCGCGAACGGCGACAGGTTGGTGCTGGTGATGCCGAAGGCCAGCTCGTGCAGGTTGGCCTTGCCCAGCACGATGGCGCCGGCGTCGATCAGCTTCTGCAGCGAAGGCGCGTTGGCCGTGGGCCGCACGTTGCGCAGCGCCGGCGTGCCGCCGGTGGTGGGCAGGCGGGTGGTGTTGATGTTGTCCTTCACCACGATGGGCAGGCCCGCCAGCGCGGGCAGCGCGGTGCCGCTGCGGCGCTGCGCATCCACCTGCCGAGCGGCGGCCAGCGCGCCGGCCTCGTCGAGCACGATCAGCGCGTTGAGTTCGGCCAGTGCCTTGGCGCGGGCGATGAGCGTGGCGGTGTAGGCCTCGGCGGAGAGCCGGCCCTGGGCGATGGCCGCGACGGCCTGTGCCGAGGTCAGCGAGAGTTGTTCGGTGGTGTTCATGTCGTCGTCGTCGGAGCCGCAGGCGCCGAGCGCACCGAGCAGGGGCACGGCGGCGAGGCTGCTGGAGGCTTTCAGGAAGGTTCTGCGATCGGGCAGGGGGCGCATGCGGTACTCCGGTGGTCTGGGGGTGAGGGGTCGGTTGCAGCGAAGTTAGCCGCGCGCCCGGCCCGCGCCCATCCTCGTGAATGAGGATGCCGCAAGAGGCCCGCGCCTCAGCGCCGGAGCTTGTGCGCCAGGGCCACGCGGTTGGGCACTTCCAGCTTGCGGAAGGCGTGGTCGAGGTGCGTGCGCACGGTGGTGAGGGAGATGCCCAGGCGGCGCGCGATGTCCTTGTCGGGCAGGCCTTGCGCGGCCAGTTGTGCCACCTCGCGCTCGCGGGCGCTCAGCAGCGCGGCGGCGCCAGGGGTCTGCGGCTCGATGGCTGGCGGCGCGGAGGCGGCCTGGCTGCGGCGCAGCGCCGCCACCAGCGCGGGCCGCACGATGTCGAGCAGCGCGCGGTCGTCGGTGCTGAAGTTCTCGCGGCGCCGGTCGCGCCAGATGCGCATGTCGCCGATGTTGTCGTCGCCTGCCCAGGCGTAGAGGTTGATGCCCCAGTGCAGCCCGTCGCGCGCGAGGAAGTCGTTGAAGAACTCGGTGCGCTGCAGCGCGGCCTGCGGCATCACGTCGGTCACGCGCACTGCCGTGCGGTGCCGCTGCATCGTCAGCGTGATCGGGTCGTGGAACTGGTAGTGGCGGTCGTAGCGCGCCAGGTTGGCGGGGTCCATGTGCAGGCACAGGCCGTCGCCGAAGCGCTGGCTGCCGGCGTTCCACACGTAGCTCGCATAGTGCTGCGCGCCCAGCAGCTGCAGCATCAGCTCGCCCACGTGCAGCCGCACGTCGCGTTCGTCGTAGGGCTCGGCCAGCGCGGCCATCACACGGGCCAGCACGTCGGCCTGGCAGCGGCTGAGGTACATCGGGCTTCCTTGGCGCAGCAGGGGCGGACAGTGTGGCCGAAGCCGGGGCCGGCCGGCACCCCCATGTGCCGCAGGGTCCGGCCGCCGGCCGCGGCGCACGTGCCAGGCGCCCGGCGCCCGGCGCAGCGTACCTACACCTTCGGCGCGGGCAGCGGGCCGAGCACCGCTTCGATCGCCATGCCGATCGCCAGCAGCCGGCGGTCGCTGCCGATGGGGCCGTCGAGCTCCAGGCCCACCGGCAGGCCGCCGGCCGTCAGCCCCGCGGGCACCGACAAGCCGGGCAACCCCGCCACCGAGCCGGGATCGGCATTGCGGTTGAGCGTCGTCAGCGTGTTGGCCGGCGTGCCGTTGATCACCGAGACCGAAGAGCCGTTGGCGGCGTCGATCGGCACGGCGGCGAGGATGGTGGTGGGGAAGAGCAGCGCGTCGATCCCATGGTCGGCGAAGCAGGCCGCGTACATCGCCTGCAGGGCGGGCCGGTGCACGGCCAGGGCATCGGGGTAGCCCGCTTCGAAGGCGCGGCCGGCCACGACGTCGAACACCGCGCGCACGTCCGGGCTCGCAATGGTGGCGCGGATCTGGTCGAAGGTCAGGCCGCCGCCGTTGCTGGCAGCCAGGTAGGCCGGCATGTCGACGAGCACCTCCTCGCCGAAGAGGAAGGAGATGTGCTGGCTCAGCGCCATCGCGTCCGACAGGTCCACGCCGACCATCACCACGCCGGCCGCGGCCAGCCGCGCCTTGGCCGCCAGCGCCACGGGCTCCAGCGCACTGTCGAGTCCTTGCCAGAAGTTGAGCGGCACGCCCAGCCGCAGTCCCCGCAGGTCGGCCGCCTGCGGCACGCTGCCGCCGGTGATCGCGGCATCGAGCAGCGCCACGTCGGCCACGGTGCGGCCCATCGGCCCGATGGTGTCGCGCGTGTGGCTCAGGGGCACCACGGCGTTCTCGTCGTGGTAGCGGCGCTGCGCGAGGTTGTCGCCCACCGAGGGCCGCAGCCCGGCGATGCCGCACAACGCCGACGGCACGCGCACCGAGCCGCCGGTGTCGGTGCCCAGGCCGGCCGCCACGATGCGTGCCGCGATGGCCGCCGCGGTGCCGCCCGACGAGCCGCCCGGCACGCGGGTGGTGTCGTAGGGGTTCTTCACGGGGCCGGCAAACGGCGTGAGGTTGCTGCTGGTGATGCCCATCGACAGCTCGTGCAGGTTGGCCTTGCCGATCACGATCACGCCGGCATCGAGCAGCTTCGCCAGCGTCGGTGCATTGGCGGAGGGGCGCAGGTGCTGCAGCGCCGCGGTGCCGCCGGTGGTGGGCAGGTGGGCGGTGTTGATGTTGTCCTTCACGATGATCGGCAGCCCCGCCAGCGGGGGCAGCGCGGCGCCGCTGCGGCGCCGGGCATCGACCGCGCGGGCGGCGGCCAGCGCCCCCGCTTCGTCGAGCGTGATCACCGCGTTGAGGCCGGCCAGCGCCTGGGCGCGGTCGAGCACCGTGCGGACATAGGCCTCGGCGGTGAGGCGGCCTTGCGAGAGTGCCTGCACGGCCTCGGTCGCGGTGAGGGCGAGCTGCTCGTCGCTGTTGATGCCGCCGTCGTCCGAGCCGCAGGCGGCGAGGGTGGCCAGCGGCAGCGTGGCGAGCGTCGTGGAGGCCCTGAGGAAGGCCCTGCGGGAAGTGGTCGATGAGAACAAGTGCGGTGCTCCGTTGCACGTTATTGGGGAGTGAAGGCAGCCCGGCGCGGCCTGGAAGGGCGCGCAAGCCCGGCTCCCCGTTTCGTACAAGAAACATGCCCCATTTCCGGTCATGAACGCACACCGCGTTGGTGCGTTGGCGCGGCCTGGGCGCTTCACAGCGCAGGCTGGCAGCGGCGCGAGGGCCGCTGCCAGCGGGTCAGAGCAGGGCCAGCAGCAGCGGCACCAGCAGCGCAGTGGCGATGCCGTTGAGCGCCATCGCCAGCGCGGCGAACGCGCCGGCCTGCTCATGCACCTGCAGCGCGCGCGCGGTGCCGATCGCGTGCGAGGTGATGCCCACCGCAAAGCCGCGCACCGAGAGGTCCTTCACCCCCAGCACGTTGAACAGCGCGCGCGCCATGATGGCGCCGGCGATGCCCGTCACCGCAACGGCCACCGCGGCCAGCGAGGGCAGGCCGCCGATGCGCTCGGCCACGCCCATGGCGATCGGCATCGTGGCCGACTTGGGCGCCAGCGAGCGCAGCGTTTCGGGCGTGGCGCCCAGCAGCCAGGCGATGCCCACGGCCGAGACGATGGCCGTGGTGGAGCCGGCCAGCAGCGCGATGCCGATGGCCGGGCCCATGCGCTTCAGCCGCTCCCACTGGTTGTAGAGCGGGATGGCCAGCGCCACCGTGGCCGGCCCGATCAGGAAGTGCACGAACTTCGCGCCATCGAAATACTGCGGGTAGGGCGTGCGCGTGAGCAGCAGCACGGTGACGATCAGCGCCACCGAGATCAGCACCGGATTGACCAGCGGGTTGAGCCCGCTGCGGCGGTACAGCCACAGCGCGCCCAGGTAGGCCAGCACCGTGAGCGTGAGCCACAGCAGCGGCGATTGCGCGAGGAAGACCCAGATCTGGAAGAACTCGTGCTTCATGGCTGGGCGCCTTCGTCGGTGCCCTCCTCGGCGGTGCCGCCGCGCCGGCGCAGCAGCGCCTGCAGCACCATGCCGGTGACGGCCAGCGTGATGGCCGCGCCGCCGATGCAGGCCGCGAAGAACGGCAGCCATTCGCCGGCGACGCGGTCGAACAGCATCATCACGCCGGCCACCGCCGGGATGAACAGCAGCATCATGTTCTGCAGCAGCACGTCGGCCACCTGCTTGACGCCCGGCGGCACGCCGCCGCGCCAGACGAAGAAGCCGAACAGCAGCAGCATGCCGACCAGCGGGCCGGGCAAGGGCAGCCCGAGGGACTGCACGAGCAGCTCGCCCACGAGTTGCAGCACGAGGAGGAGGGCGAAGGCGGGAATCATGGGCGGCGCTCAGGGTTGCTGCTGCGACGGGTGCCAGAGCTGGCGCAGCAGCAGCCGCGCGCCCGCGACGTTGGTGGCGCAGGGCACGTCGTGCACGTCGCAGGCGCGCACCAGTGCGTTGATGTCGGGCTCGTGCGGCTGCGCGGTCATCGGATCGCGCAGGAAGACGACGGCGTCGAGCGACCCGACCGACAGCCGCGCGCCGATCTGCAGGTCGCCGCCCAGCGGGCCGCTGAGCAGGCGCTCCACCGTGAGGCCCACCTCGTCCTGCAGCCGCTGGCCCGTGGTGCCGGTGGCGCACAGCGTGCACTGCTGCAGGAAGGCGCTGAATTCCGTCGCCAGCGCGACCATCGCCCGCTTGCGGCCGTCGTGTGCGATGAGGGCGATGCGGATGGGCGTGGTGGCCATGCGGGCTCCTTCGGCGGATCAGGCTTTGGGGGGGAGGGGCATGTCGCGCAGCAGGCGCGCCAGCGCCTCGCCGCCGAGCAGCGTCAGTCCGTTGTCGCGCGCGAAGGCGCGCGCCGCGTCGGTGGGTTCGCCCAGCGCCACGGCGATGCCGTAGTGCGCCTCCTGCTTGTCGATGGCCTGCAGCAGGTCGCGCAGCGCCTCGGCGCCCACGCGCGCGGCCTTCCAGCGCTTGGCGCTGACCAGCGTGGTGCGGCCCTGGCGCTCGAGCGCCAGGTCGGCCCCGGGCCCGTCGACGCGGCGCACCGCGTAGCCCTCGCGGCGCCACGCGGTCGCCAGCGCCTCGGCGAACTCGTTCCAGCCCATCGTGCCGGCCGCCGTGAGCAGCGCCTGCACCTTGGCGGGCCCCGGCAGGCCCCACTGGCGGCGGGCGGCCATCACCGAGATCACGACGAAGGGCGCGCCGCCCAGCGCGCCGATCACGCGCAGCGACTCGGGCAGCATCGCAAACGCCACCACCACGAAGCCCAGCGCGACCAGGGCGCTCACCCACCAGCGCGAACGCAGGAGGATGGCAAACAGGGAGTTCTCGGCCATGCGCAGTTTCATGGGCGCGCATTGTGATCGACGGCGCGGCGCCATCCCCTGTTTCGCACACGGGTCTGCCCGGATGGGAGCCTCGCGCGCCCCCATGCATCCTGCACCGCCAACGCCTGCAACGAGGAGACGCCGATGACCCGATGGACTGCTGCTGCCTTCGTGAAACCTGCCGCGGCGGCGCTGCTGCGCCTGGCGGCCGTGCCGGCGGCCTGCGGCCTGCTGCTGGCCGGCTGCGGCAGCTCGTCGAGCAACGATCCGATGGCCTGCGCCGAGCTCGCCGGCATGGAGATCGCTGCCCGGCACATCGGCCTGCCCACCGGTGGCGCCAGGGTGACCAGCGCCACCGTGGAGCCCGCGGGCGGCACGGCGCCCAAGACCTTCGGCGAGTACTGCAAGGTGCTGGCCGAGATCGCGCCGGTCGACCCGGCCGCGCCCAAGATCATGATGCAGCTGAACCTGCCCACCGAATGGAACGGCAAGGCACTGATGTTCGGCGGCGGCGGCTACAACGGCACCATTCCCAACGTGGCCGGCAACGTGCCGGCGGGCCCGGCCGACAGGCCCAACCCGCAGGGCCTGGGCTACGCCACCTTCGCGAGCGACTCCGGCCACCAGGCCGCCGCCGATCCGCTCAACCCCGGCGTGTTCGCGCTCAACGCCGAGGCGCTGAAGAACTTCTCGTTCGAAGCCCTGAAGAAGACCCGCGACACCGCCGTCCACCTGATCGACAAGCGCTACGGCGAACGCCCGAAACGCAGCTACTTCGCCGGCGGCTCCACCGGCGGGCGCGAGGCGCTGGCCGTGACGCAGAAGTGGCCGCAGGACTTCCACGGCGCCATCGTGCTCTACCCGGCCTACGCCGCGGCCAGCCTCGACCTGCAGTTCGGCCGCATCACCCGCGCACTGGCGCAGCCGGGCGCGTACCCCAACCTCGCCAAGCGCCAGGCGCTGTTCGATGCCGCGATGGCCGCCTGCGACGGCGCCGACGGCGTGGCCGACGGCGTCATCAGCCACCAGGCCGCGTGCAACGCCAGCTTCGACCCGGCCACGGCGCTGCTCAACGGCGCGCCGCTGCGCTGCGCGGGCGGCGCCGACACTGGCGACACCTGCCTGTCCGATGCGCAGATCGCCGCGATGAAGGTGATCGACACGCCCATCGTCTTCGGCTACCCGGTGGCCAGCGGCGAGACCGGCTACCCCGGCTTCAACACCTGGGGCACCGACTTCGGCCGGCCCGGCACGGGGGTGCAGCAGACGGTGACCTACCTGGGCCTGAACACCGTGCAGCCCACCTACCCGATGCCGAACTACACGCTCGCCGGCGGCGTGCCTTACCACTCGGGATTCTGGAGCCAGTGGGCCAAGTACTTCGTGACGCGCGACGCCAACTTCGATGCACTGACGCTCGACCCGCAGAGCCCCGGCGCCTACCAGGCCCGCATCAGCGAGTTGACGGGCCTGCAGGACATCAACCGCACCGACCTGTCGGCCTTCGAGTCGCGCGGCGGCAAGATCCTGATGGCGCACGGCACGTCCGACCAGCTCGTCAGCACACGCGCCACGGCCGACTACTACCGCCGCATCCAGGCGACGATGGGCGCGGCGCGCACGCAGGGCTTCCTGCGGTACTACGAGATCCCCGGCTACGGCCATGCCGCCAGCACGGTGTTCAACGCCGCCTGGGATTCGCTGACGGCGCTGGAGAACTGGGTCGAGCGGGGCGTGGCGCCGCCGGCCCAGACGGTCGCCGACACGGTGGGCGTGCCCGGCCGCACCCGTCCGCTGTGCGAGTACCCGGCCTGGCCGCGGTACAGCGGCACCGGCGACGTCAACGCGGCCGCCAGCTTCACCTGCACGGCGCCCTGACAAAAAGTGATGACGGGTGGACGACAGGGTCATTTCTATCGTTATTTGCCTCAATTGTCGATTTCTGGTGACGAAAAGGCCTGGGAGGCGTGCACCTGCACGCCAGGCCTTCTTCTGTCATGCAGGTTTCTCCTCCTTCTTCGAGCGGCACGGAAGCCGGCGTCGGCACGCTGCACGCCGGCGCGGATGGGCGGGTAGCACGCGTCAATGGCGCGATGGCGCGCATCCTGGGTTGCACGCCCGAGGCCTTGCTCGGCCGCGAGCTGGCCGGGCTCGCCTGCGAGGACGACGCCGATGCGCAGCGCCGCGTCGTCGAGGCGCTCTACGCTGGCGAATGCACCGCCGCCCGCCTGGAGCTGCGCTACGAGCCCGAGCTGGACCGCAGCGTATGGCTCGACACCGCGCTGGCCGCGCGCCGCGACCGGGCCGGGCGCACGGTCGGGGTGCGTGTGACCGCGCTCGACATCGGCGAACGCAAGCGCCACGAAGCGCTGCAGTTGCAGCGGCACAGCCTGGCCTTGCAGGCGGCCGGGCTCGGCCTGTGGGAGTGGCGGCCGCAGACGGGTGAATTCATCGTCGACGTGTTCTGGGCGATGACGCTGGGCTACGCCGTGTCGCAGCTGGCGCCCAGCATCGACGGCGTGCGCCAGCTGTGGCATCCCGAGGACCGCGAGCGCATCGGCGCCGCGCTGGACCGCTGCCTGCGCGGCGAGGCGGCGGAGTACAGCAGCGAACACCGCCTGCGCCACCAGCAGGGCCACTGGGTGTGGCTGATGGAGCACGGCATGGTGGTCGAGCGCGATCCCGACGGCCGGCCGCTGCGGTTCATCGGCACCGCCCAGGACATCACCCAGCGCAAGCTCGCCGAGCAGGAGCTGCGGGCCGCCAAGGAGGCAGCCGATGCCGGCAACCGCGCCAAGAGCATGTTCCTCGCGAACATGAGCCACGAGATCCGCACGCCGATGAACGCGGTGATCGGCCTCACGCGGCTGGTGCTCGATACCGAGCTGGGCCCGCGCCAGCGCGACTACCTGCAGAAGGTGCATGCGTCGTCAAAGTCGCTGCTGGGCATCCTCAACGACGTGCTCGACCTGTCGAAGATCGAGGCGCAGCGCCTGGCGCTGGAGTGCATCCCGTTCGCGCTGGAGGAGCCGCTCAACAACGTCGCCAACCTGTTCGGCGCCCAGGTCGAGCAGAAGGCGCTGGACCTGTTCTTCGACGTCGCGCCCGACGTGCCGATGGAGGCCGTCGGCGATCCGACGCGCATCACGCAGGTGCTCACCAACCTGGTGGGCAACGCCATCAAGTTCACCGAGCAGGGGGAGGTGCACGTCAAGCTCGACGTGGCCGAGCGCGGCGACGCCGGCCTGCTGCTGCGCTTTGCGGTCCGCGACACAGGCATCGGGCTGTCCGAGGGCCAGATGAGCAAGCTGTTCGAGGCGTTCACGCAGGCCGACAACTCGGTCACCCGCAAGTACGGCGGCACGGGCCTGGGCCTGACCATCAGCCGCAACCTGGTGGAGCTGATGGGCGGCCACCTCGCGGTCGCGGGGCAGGAGGGGCGCGGCTGCACCTTCACCTTCACGGTGCGCGTGCAGCCCGCCCCGGGCAGCGGGCTGGCGCTCGACCTGCAGCGGGTGCGCGGCCTGCGCGCGCTGGTCGTGGACGACCAGGAGACCTCGCGCCAGATCATCGGCCGCCTCTTCGCCGCCTGGGGCATGGAGGCCGACGTGGTCGACAACGCGCCGCTCGGCCTGCAGTGCCTGCGCGAGCGCCGGGCCCGCGGCCAGCCCTATGACGTGGTGCTGCTCGACTGGCGCATGCCCGGCATGGACGGGCTCGCGATGGCGCGCCGCATGCGTGAGGAGGCCGCGCCGGGCGCCTGCCCGCCGTTCGCGGTGATGGTCACCGCCTTTGGCCGCGAGCAGCTGCTGCGCGAGGGGGGCGACCTGCCGCTCGACGCGGTGCTCACCAAGCCGGTGGTGCCGTCGGCGCTGTTCGACATCCTCACCCGCCTGCGGCACCCGGTGCCTGCCGCGGTGGCGGCGCAGGCCGTGCCGCCGCTGGGCACCTGCCGCTTCGACGGCGCGCGCATCCTGCTGGTCGAGGACAACCTGCTCAACCAGGAGGTCGCCGGCGGTTTCCTGCGCGGCCTTGGCGTGGCGCTCACCGTGGCCAACCACGGCGGGGAGGCGCTGCAGGCGCTGTCGCACGAGCGCTTCGACCTCGTCCTGATGGACCTGCACATGCCGGTGATGGACGGCCTCACCGCGACGCGGGCATTGCGCGACCGGCTGCAGGGGGAGGCGCCGCCCGTGGTGGCGATGACCGCGGCGGTGCTGAGCGAGGACCGCCAGCGCTGCCGCGAGGCCGGCATGGCCGATTTCGTCGCCAAGCCGGTCGACCCCGACGAGCTGGTGCAGGTGCTCCGCCGGCTGGTGCCGGCGCGCGCGTCGGCGGCGCCGATGGCCTGCGCGCCGGCCGCCGCGCCGGCCGAGGGCGTCGCGCTGCCGGTCGCACTCGCCGGCTTCGACAGCGCCGGTGCGCTGCGGCGCCTGCACGGCGACCGCGCGCAGCTGGCGCGCCTGCTGCAGGCCTTCGCGGCGGCCAACCGCGGCGTGTCGCAGCAGCTCGCCGCCCTGCTGGCCGGCGGCGAGCGGCGCGCCGCGCAGCACCTGCTGCACACCCTCAAGGGCAGCGCCGCGATGCTCGGGCTGGTCGACTTGTCGCAGCAAGCCGCCGCGCTCGAGGCGGCACTCTGCAGCGCCGGCGCCGGTGGGGCGGATGGCCCGGCGCTGCCGGCCGTCGCCGCCTGCCTGGACACGGCGCTGGCGGCCATCGACGCCACGGCGCCGGTGGCGCCCGCCGGCGCCGAGCCGGGCACGGCCGCGCCGGCCGCCGCGCTGTCCGAGGTCGACCGCGCCGCGCTCGCCGGCCTGCTGGCACAGCTCGGGCGGTTCCTCGACGAGCAGGAGCTGATCCCCGACGACCTGCTCGACGCGCTGCGCGGCTGGTCGCAGCGCCTGCCGGGCGAACGCATCGAGGCCCTGCTGCAGCACCTATTCGACTTTGACCACGCGGCCGCGCAGGCCGATGTCGAGCACCTGACCGCCACCTTCCGAGTCCCCGCATGACCCTGATCCTGCCCGCCAGCCCGCCCGCCACCGCCAAGCCGCTGGTGCTCGTCGTCGACGACGTGCCCGCCAACGTGCACGTGCTCGCCACCGCGCTGCGCGCGGACTACCGGATCAAGGTCGCGCTCGACGGCGCCACCGCGCTGGAGATCGCCAACCGCGAGGGCGACCAGCCCGACCTGATCCTGCTCGACGTGATGATGCCCACGATGAGCGGGCACGACGTGCTGCGCCGGCTGCGCGAGGTGGACGACACGGCCGACATCCCCGTCGCCTTCGTCACCGCGGACACCTCGCAGGGCGGGCAGGTCGCGGGGCTGAAGCTCGGGGCCTTCGACTACCTCACCAAGCCGGTGGACATCCCGGTGCTGCGCACGCGTGTGCACAACCTGATCGAGCAGCGGCGCCTGCAGCGGCAGCTGCGCGAGAGCGAGCTGAAGCTGCACGCGATGCTCGACAGCAGCATGCAGTTCATCGGCCTGCTCGACACCACGGGCCACGTGCTGCACCTGAACCGGCAGGTGCACGAGCTGCTCGCGCAGCCGTTGAAGTCGATGCTCGGCCTGCACTTCTGCGAGCTGCCGCTGTGGACGCAGCCGCGCCAGCGCACCGCGGTGCGCGAGGCGGTGGAGCGCGCCGCGGCGGGCCTGGCCAGCCGCTTCGAGACGCGGCACACCCGGCCCGACGGCAGCACGCTGGTGCTCGACTTCTCGATGCGGCCCATCCTCGGCGAGCACGGCGGGGTGGCCTTCCTGCTGCCCGAGGCGAGCGACGTCACGCAGCAGCGGGCGGCGGAAGAGAGCATCCGCCACATGGCCAACAACGACCCGCTCACCGGCCTGCCCAACCGCACGCTGCTGGCCGACCGGGTGAACCAGGCGGTGCGGGCCGCCGAACGCAGCAAGGAGCCGCTGGCGCTGATGTTCGTCGACCTGGACCGCTTCAAGTACATCAACGACACGCTGGGCCACGGCGTGGGCGACAAGCTGCTGAAAGAGACCGCGCGCCGGCTGGAGGCCAGCGTCCGCCAGTCCGACACCGTGGCGCGCGTGGGGGGCGACGAGTTCGTCGTGATGCTGCCCGAGACGACCGTGAGCGGCGCCATCGTCGTCGCGGAGAAGGTGCTGGCCAACATCGGCCAGGCCTGCCTGATCGACCAGCACGAGCTGATGGTGACGCCCTCCATCGGCATCGCGATGTACCCGGTGGACGGCCGCGACTTCGGCGCGCTGTCGAAGTGCGCCGACGTGGCCATGTACCGCGCCAAGCACGACGGCCGCAACGGCTACCGCTTCTACACGCAGGAGATGCACGAGCGGTCGTCGCGCCTGCTGCGCATGGAGACGCTGCTGCGCCAGGCCGCGGCGCGCGGCGAGCTGCACCTGCACTACCAGCCGCAGATCGACCTCGGCAGCGGCCGCTGCGTCGGGGTGGAGGCGCTGCTTCGCTGGAACAACCCCGAGCTGGGCGCGATCTCGCCCGCCGAGTTCATCCCGCTGGCCGAGGAGACGGGGCTGATCTCGCAGCTCGGCCAATGGGTGCTGCGCCACGCGGTGCAGCAGGCGCGCCGCTGGCTCGACGACGGCGTGCCCTTCGGGGTGATGGCGGTCAACGTCTCGACCATCCAGCTGCGCCAGAAGGACTTCATGCAAACCGTCGCCGACAGCCTGCGCGAGGCCGGCCTGCCGAGCGACCGCCTGGAGCTGGAGATGACCGAGAGCGCGGCCTTCGGCAACGCCGAAGCCGCCGTCAAGCTGCTCGACGAGCTGCACCGCAGCGGCGTGCGCATCTCGATCGACGACTTCGGCACCGGCTACTCGTCGCTCAGCTACCTCAAGCGCATCCACATCGACAAGCTGAAGATCGACCGCTCGTTCGTGCGCGACCTGGGCCAGGACAGCGAAGGCGAGGATGAGGCGATGGTGGAGGCCATCATCCACATGGCGCGTTCGCTGAAGGTCACCGTGATCGCCGAAGGCGTCGAGACGCTGGAGCAGCTGGAGAGTCTGCGCCTGCGGCGCTGCCACGAGGTGCAGGGCTACTTCTTCAGCCGCCCGCTGCCGCCCGGGGAGCTGGAGGCCTGGCTGCTGCGGCAGGCGCCGGGCGGCTGATCAGCCCGTCAGCCCTCCAGCGCGGTCCACCACCGTTCGCCGAACTGCTGCTGCAGGAATTCGATGAAGGTCCGAACCTTGCCCGGCACGAGCTTGGGCGAGGGGAACACAGCGTTCATCTCCTGGGCCGGCAGGTCGTAGTCCTCCAGCAGCGGCTGCAGCGCCCCCGCCTCCACGGAGGGGCCCGCCACGTACCAGGGCAGGGCGGCAAAGCCCAGCCCGGCACGGCAGGCCGCGAGCACGGCCGACAGGTTGTTCGAGCGCAGCGGCCCCTTGACGGGGACCACCAGCGTGTCGCCGCCGCGGGCGTGGAACTGCCAGCGGTCGTCGCCCATCACGCTGCTGTAGACGAGGCAGTCCTCTCCTGCCAGCGCCTGCGGGTCCGCGGGCAGCCCGCGCTGCGCAATGAGCGCCGGCGCGGCGACGAGCACCCACGGGTTCATGCCGAGGTAGCGGGCGCCCAGCGTCGAATCGGCCAGCCGCCCCATGCGCACGGCCACGTCGATGCCCTGCTCGACGAGGTTGACGTAGCGGTCGTCGAAGCTCAGGTCCAGCGTGACGCCAGGGTGCTCCCGCATGAAGCGCAGCACCAGCGGCACCAGCACCCGCCGGCCGAACGCCACCGAGCAGCTCACCCGCAGCGTGCCGCCCACGCCGCTCTGCAGCAGCGAGGCGAGGTTGCCGGCCTCCTCCAGCTCCAGCGCGATGCGCTTGCACTTGTCGTAGTAGAGCTGCCCCACCTCGGTGGGCGTGACGCCGCGCGTGCTGCGGTGGAGCAGGCGCGCGCCCAGCTGCGCCTCCAGCGCGGCGACGTGCTTGGTGGCGGTGGGCTGGGTCACGCCGAGGTCGACGGCCGCCTTGCTGAAGCTCGCGGTCTCCACGACGCGCAGGTAGAGCTGTATGCCGGTGATGCGATCCATGTGGCCACTGTAGGCGGGGGCGGCGCCCGCGGCCGGCGCGCGGGCCGGCCGCGGCGATCAGGGTTTTCGAGGATCGTGTGGCCGTTCTGCTTGACTACATTGCTTGCATACAAGAGATGCAGTCCATTTGAACGAGGAGTGACTCCATGCCGCGGTTCTTGCGTTCCCTGTTCGGCCAGGTCGTCCTGGCGCTCGTTGCCGGGGTGCTCCTCGGCTTCCTGATGCCGGAGACGGCGGTGAAGCTCAAGCCCCTGGGCGACGGCTTCATCAAGCTGGTGAAGATGCTGATCCCGGTGATCGTGTTCTGCGTCGTGGTGCACGGCATCGCCGGCGCCGGGGACCTCAAGCGCGTCGGGCGGGTGGGCATCAAGTCGCTCATCTATTTCGAGGTGGTCACCACCATCGCGCTCGCGCTGGGGCTGTTCCTCGCGTTCTGGTTCCAGCCCGGCGTGGGCATGAACGTGGACCCGAACACGCTGGACGCCAAGGCGATGAGCGCCTACGCGGACAACGCCAGCAAGCTCACCGGCGGCGGCTTCACCGAGTTCGCGATGAAGCTGATCCCGACGACGGTGGTCAACGCCTTCGCCACCGGCGACGTGCTGCAGGTGCTGCTGTTCGCCATCCTCTTCGGTTGCGCGCTGGCGCTGCTGGGCGAGCGCGGCAAGGCGGTGGCCGGGCTGATCGACGACCTCGCGCACGTGATGTTCAAGATCATGGGCCTGATCATCAAGCTGGCGCCGCTGGGCGTGCTGGGCGCCATCGCCTTCACCGTCGGCCAGTACGGCGTGGGCTCGCTCAAGCAGCTCGGCATGCTGGTGGTGCTGTTCTACGGCGCGGTGCTGGTCTTCGTGTTCGGCATCCTCGGGCTGATCATGCGGGTGTCGGGCTTCAGCCTGCTGAAGCTGCTGAAGTACCTGCGCGAGGAGCTGACGGTGGTGCTCGCCACCACCTCGAGCGACAGCGTGCTGCCGCAGATCATGGCCAAGCTGAAGCGCATGGGCATCCGCGACTCCACGGTCGGCCTGGTCATCCCCACCGGCTATTCGTTCAACCTCGACGCCTTCTCGATCTACATCACGCTGGCGGCGGTGTTCATCGCGCAGGCCACCAACACGCCGATCTCGATGAGCGACCTGCTGACGATCCTCGCGATCTCGCTGGTCACCTCCAAGGGCGCGCACGGCGTGCCAGGCTCGGCGATCGTGGTGCTGGCGGCCACGCTGCACGCCATCCCGGCGATCCCTGCGATCGGCCTGGTGCTGGTGCTGTCGGTCGACTGGTTCATGGGCATCGCCCGGGCGCTGGGCAACCTGATCGGCAACTGCGTGGCCACCGTCGCCATCGCCGCATGGGAGGGCGACATCGACCGCCAGCGTGCCCATGCCGTGCTCAACGGCGAGGCGCCCGCGCTGCCCGAGGGCGAGATCGACGAGCCCGCGCCCGTCGGCGCCGCGCCGATGGTGGCCAACCCGGCCGTGCGCTAGAGTCGCGCGCCATGTCGAACAGCAGCAGCCAGTCCGCGATCGCCGAGAGGATCGTCGAGTCGATCCTCGCGCAGAAGCTCAAGCCTGGCGAGCGGCTGGGCGAGCAGGACCTGGCCGAGCTGTTCGACGTGAGCCGCACCCTGGTGCGCGAGGCGCTGATGCAGGTCCAGGCCCGCGGCTTCGTCGAGGTGCGCAGCCGCAAGGGCTGGTACGTCGTCGAACCGTCGATCGAGGAGGCGCGCGATGCCTTCGCGGCGCGGCGGGCGGTCGAGGCGGGCATCCTGCGGCAGACCGCGGGCCGGCCGCTGCAGCAGGTGCTGCAGCGCCTGCGGCGCCACATCGCCGACGAGCAGGCTGCCATCGACGGGGCCGACCCGGCCACCCGCGCCTTCCTGCTCGCGGATTTCCACGTGTGCCTGGCCGAGTGCCTGGGCCACCGCCTGCTGGCCGACATGCTGCGCGACCTGACGGCCCGCACGACGCTGGTCGCCACGCTCTACCAGAGCACCCACGAAGCGCGTGAATCCTGCGCCGACCACGAGCGCATCGTCGCCGCGCTGGCCCAGGGGCGCATCGACCAGGCCGAGCAGCTGATGCTCGACCACATCGGCAACGTCGAATCGGCGATCGGCCAGCACGCCGAGGAGCAGGAGAGTGCGCAGGAGCGCCTGCGCGCGACCCTCGCGCCGGTGGCGCCGGTGCGCGCGCGCTGAGCTTCAGTCGCGGTCCCACCGCCCGGGCCGCTCGCGCCAGCCGGGGCCGCGGCGGTCCCACCGGTGCGGCGACCAGTGGTAACCGGGCCGCGGCCGATCCCACCGGCCCGGCACCCAGTAGTGCCCGCCGCCGCGCCAGCCCCAGTAGCCGTTGATCCAGATCGCGCCGGGGAAGGGCGCCACGCCCACCGCCTCGATCCGGACCGGCGGCGGCGCGACGGCGACCACGTCGCCGTAGTACGGGCCGGCCGGATACACCGCGCAGCCGGCCAGCAGCAACGCCGCGGCTGCCGCGGCAACCGCACCGGCACCGCGGCGCCGGGACAAGGGCAGGACGTTCATGCGCGTCTCCCGAATGGACCTGTGCTTCCAACGGCGGCCCTGCCGCGGCCGATGACCTCCGGCGTGCTTCGGTTTGTGGCTTTCTGTGAAGCGGCGCGGCGGCCGTGCCGGGCCGCCTCGCGGGTACGATCCGCACCCGTTCCCGCTGGTCCCCTCCCGCCCGTCCCCCCGTGAAGCGTTTCCGAACCCTGGGCCTGCTGCTGCTGGCTGCGCTGGCCGCGGCGCTGGTGGCCGCCGCCGTGATCGGCGCGCACGCGGCGGGCCGCCGCGCGGCGCTCGAGCGGCTGGATGCCGCCGCGCAGCACCGGCTCGACATGATCGCCAGCTCGCTCGACAGCGAACTCGCGCGGTTCGACTACCTGCCCTCGGTGCTGGAGATGACGCCCAGCGTGCTGGACCTGCTCGAGCGCCCGGCCGACGCGGCGCTGCGCGACGAGGTCAACCGCTACCTGCGGGGCGTCAACGCCACCGCGGGCGCCGACATGCTCTACGTGGTGGACCGCCGCGGCGTCGCGCTCGCCGGCGCCGACTGGGACCAGCCCGGCACGCCGGTCGGCCACGACCTCTCGTTCCGGCCCTACGTGCGTGCCGCGCTGGCGGATGGGCGGGGCCGCTTCTACGGCGTTGGCGTGACGAGCCGGCGGCCGGGCTACTACCTGTCGTTCGCGCTGACGCGGCGCGAGCGCCTCCTGGGCCTGGCCACCGTCAAGGTGCGCCTGGCCGACGCGGAACAGGCCTGGCGGCGGCTGCCGGGGCAGGTGATGGTGCTCGACGAGAACGGCGTCGTCGTGCTGTCCACGCAGGAGGTGTGGCGCTTCCGGCCGCTGGCGCCGCTGCCGGACACGCTGCGCACCGAGATCGAGCGCGGCCGGCCCTACGGCGACGCCTCGCTGACGCCGCTCGACTGGCGGCCGCACGATGCCGGCCACGGCGGCGCGCAGGGGGTGTCGCTGCATGGCGTGCGGTACATCGTCGCCGAGCGCCGCATGCAGCGCACGGGCTGGCGCATCCTCGTGCTCGACGAGATGTGGCCGGTGGTGGACCAGGCCCGCACGCTGGCGCTTGCCGCCGGCATGGGCAGTCTGGCGATGCTGATGGCGCTGGCGATCTTCTGGCTGCGCCGCCGCACGCTGCGCCAGCGCCTGGCCAACCAGGCCGCGCTGCAGGTGGTGCTGAAGGCCGCGCGCGACAACCTCGAGGCCAAGGTGCAGGAGCGCACCGCCGAGTTGCGCGCGGCGCAGAGCGAGCTGATGCATGCCGAGAAGATGGCCGCGCTCGGCCAGATGTCGGCCGGCATCGTGCACGAGCTCAACCAGCCGCTGGCGGCGATGCGCACGATGTCGGACAACGCGCTGGTGCTGCTGGAGCGCGGCAAGGCCGAGGACCTGCAGTACAACCTGTCGCGCATCGGGCAGCTGGTGGACCGCCTGGGCCGGCTCACGCAGCAGCTCAAGGGCTTCGCGCACAAGGGGCCGCCGGTGCTGGCGCCGGTGGCGGTGCACCGGGTCCTGCAGGATGCGCTGCTGCTGGTGCAGCCGCGGCTGCGCACGCAGGGCGTGGTGTTCGAGCAGCGCATCGATCCGCCGGACCTGCAGGTGCTGGCCGACGGGCTGCGGCTGGAGCAGGTGCTGGTCAACCTGCTGGGCAACGCGATCGACGCGATGGCCGGATCGCCCGAGCGGCGGCTGTGCTTCGAGGCCGTCGTGCGCGAGGGCCGCTGCCGCATCACCGTCAGCGACAGCGGCCCCGGCATCGCCGAGGAGATCCTGCCGCGCCTCTTCGAACCCTTTGCCACCAGCAAGCCGGCCGGTGCGGGGCTGGGCCTGGGGCTGACGATCTCCGCCCACATCGTGCGAGAGCTCGGCGGCACGCTGCGCGGCGGCAACCGCGCGGGGGGCGGCGCGGCCTTCACGCTCGAGCTGCCGCTGGCCGCAGAATCGCGGCATGGCTGAACCGTCCATCCGCGTGCTGTTCGTCGAGGACGACGAGGACGTGCGCATCGGCTGCCGGCAGGCGCTGGAACTGGCGGGCTTCGAGGTCGAGGCCTTCGCGCGCGTGGAGCCCGCGCGGGCGCGCGTCGCGCCCGGCATGCCCGCCGTCGTGCTGTGCGACGTGCGGCTGCCCGGCGCCAGCGGCCTCGAATGGCAGCGCGAGCTGCACGCCCTCGACCCCGAGCTGCCGGTGATCCTGATCACCGGCCACGGCGACATCGCGATGGCGGTGCAGGCGATGCAGGAGGGTGCCTACGACTTCATCGGCAAGCCGTTCGCTTCGGACCACCTGGTGTCCGTGGTGCGCCGCGCGGCCGACAAGCGGCGGCTCGCGCTGCAGGTGCGCTCGCTGCGCGAGCAGCTGGAGCACCGCCAGGGCATCGAGGCGACGCTGATCGGCCGGTCGGCGGCGATGGAGCGGCTGCGCCAGCGGGTGCTGGCGCTGGCCGCCACCTCGGCCGACGTGGTGATCTACGGCGAGACCGGCACCGGCAAGGAGCTGGTCGCGCGCTGCCTGCACGACCACGGCCCGCGCCGGCGGGCGCACTTCGTCGCGCTCAACTGCGGCGGCTTGCCCGAGCACCTGGCCGAGACCGAGCTGTTCGGACACGAGGCCGGCGCCTTCACCGGCGCGCAGCGCACGCGTGTGGGCAAGTTCGAGCATGCCGACGGCGGCACGCTGTTCCTCGACGAGATCGAGAGCATGCCGATGGCGGTGCAGGTGAAGCTGCTGCGCGCGCTGCAGGAGCGCAGCATCGAGCGCATCGGCAGCAACAAGCCGATCGCGGTCGACTGCCGCGTGGTGGCCGCGAGCAAGGAAGACCTCAAGGCGCTGGCCGAGCAGCAGAAGTTTCGCGCCGACCTCTACTACCGCATCGGCGTCGCGTTCATCGAGCTGCCGCCGCTGCGCGAGCGTCGCGAGGACATCCCGCTGCTGTTCGAGCATTTCTCGCTGGCGGCGCAGCAGCGCTTCCAGCAGTCGGCGCCGCCGCCTTCGCATGCGCAGACCGCGGCGCTGATGGCGCACACCTGGCCCGGCAACGTGCGCGAGCTGCGCAACGTCGCGGAACGCCATGTGCTCGGGCTGGCCGGGGACGACCTGGTCGCGGCCGGGCAGCCCGCCGGCCCGCCGCCCAACCTGCCGGCGCAGCTGGAGCAGGTGGAGCGGGCGCTGATCGCCGACGCGCTGCGCCGGCTCCAGGGGGACGCGGCGGCCGCCGCGCTGGCGCTGGGCGTGCCCAAGCAGACCTTCTACGACAAGCTCAAGCGCCTGGGCCTGCGGCCCGAGAACTTCCGCTGACCGGCGCCGGGCCCCCGCCCGTCTGGAAAACCGGACCTCCTGCGGCGTCCCGGTCCGACGCATCGGAACGCCTGCGCACGGGGCCGAAAGAATTCCTTTGTGAATCAACGGGTTGGCGCCGCCCGGCCGGCCGGCGCGGCTGGTCCCGGGATTGCAAATGACGAGGGCCTCACACAGCACATGAAGGAGACTGCGATGGATGCCCCGGCGAGCCCCAAGCCTTTCTACCGATCCCTGTACTTCCAGGTCATCACCGCCATCGTCATCGGCGTGTTGCTGGGCCACTTCTACCCCGAGACCGGCGCGGCGATGAAGCCGCTGGGCGACGGCTTCATCAAGCTGATCAAGATGATCATCGCGCCGATCATCTTCTGCACCGTCGTCGTCGGCATCGCCGGCATGGAGGACATGAAGAAGGTCGGCAAGACCGGCGGCCTCGCGCTGCTGTACTTCGAGATCGTCAGCTCGGTCGCGCTCGTCGTCGGCCTCTTGATCGTCAACCTCGTCAAGCCCGGCGCGGGCATGAACATCGACGTCAGCTCGCTCGACACCAAGGCCATCGCCGCGTACACGCAGCCCGGCCAGATGCAGGGCACGGTCGACTTCCTGCTGCACGTGATCCCCAACACCGTGGTCGACGCCTTCGCGAAGGGCGAGATCCTGCAGGTGCTGCTGTTCGCGGTGATGTTCGGCTTCGCGCTGCACAAGTTCGGCGGCCGCGGCACGCTGGTGTTCGACTTCATCGAGAAGTTCTCGCACGTGCTCTTCGTGATCGTCGGCTACATCATGAAGGTCGCGCCGATCGGCGCGTTCGGCGCGATGGCGTTCACCATCGGCAAGTACGGCATCGGCTCGCTGCTGTCGCTCGGCCAGCTGATGGCGACCTTCTACGCCACCTGCCTGGTCTTCGTGTTCCTCGTGCTCGGCGGCATCGCGCGGGCGCACGGCTTCTCGGTGTGGAAGTTCATCAAGTACATCAAGGAGGAGCTGCTGATCGTGCTGGGCACGTCGTCGAGCGAATCGGTGCTGCCGCGCATGATGGCCAAGCTGGAGAACCTGGGCGCGCGCAAGTCCGTGGTCGGCCTGGTGATCCCGACAGGCTACTCGTTCAACCTCGATGGCACCTCGATCTACCTGACGATGGCCGCGGTGTTCATCGCGCAGGCCACCAACACCGACATGACGCTGACGCAGCAGCTCACGCTGCTGGCCGTGCTGCTGCTCACCAGCAAGGGCGCGGCGGGTGTCACCGGCAGCGGCTTCATCGTGCTGGCGGCCACGCTGTCGGCGGTGGGCCACGTGCCGGTGGCCGGCCTCGCGCTGATCCTGGGCATCGACCGCTTCATGTCCGAGGCGCGCGCGCTGACCAACCTCATCGGCAACGGCGTCGCCACGCTGGTGGTCGCCAAGTGGACGGGCGACCTGGACGTGCAGCGCATGCAGGCGCACCTCGACGGCGAGACGGTGGCCGAGGCGGAGGAGCCGGAGCAGGTGCTGGACCAGACGACCTACCACCTGCCTGTCGCGACACGCTGAAGGTCAGCGATCCAAGGGTCTTCCCGCCCTTGGGATCGGGGCGTGCGGGCGGCCTCCCCCGCTGCCAGGGGATCAAGGCGCGCGCCGCGCGGAGGGACAGTGGCGCAGGCGCATCGCGGGGAGCGGTGCGCCGCTCTTCCGCTACTCGCCAAGGATCCCCATGAAGATCTCTCTTTCCCTGCTGCCCGCCGCCTCCGCCATCGTGATCGGCCTGCCCGCGCAGGCTGCCACGGCGTGCTCCGTCACCGACATCTCGCCCCAGGCCGCGGCCTGCGCCGGGTTCTACGACGGCAACCTGCTGAACAACAACGCGGCCAACGTGCAGGCGCAGAAGGATGCGCTGGCCTCGCTGGGGCTGGCGTGGGACGGCAACTTCACCGCGGCCGAGAAGCTCACCGGCCTCAACGGCAGCCACACGGTCGACTTCGCCAGCCTGCTCAACGGCACCACCTACGTCGGCATGCACTTTGGCAACGGGCAGGGCGGCCCGGGCCAGGCCACGGCGTTCTACCGCTTCGAGGCCGGCACCAACCTCGACACCTTCACGCTGGCCTACAACGCGAGCTCCAACGTCGTGCTGTACGCCACCGGCCCGGCGCCGGTGCCGGAGCCCGGGACCTACGCGATGCTGCTGGCCGGCCTGGGCTTCGTCGGCCTGATGACGCTGCGCCGCAGCCGCTGACACGCGCCCGCGTTCAGGGGGCGGGAAAACACCCCTGATCGTTCACTTCGCGTTAACGATGGATTTACCGCCGCCGTGCGCCCACGGCGGCCCGCGCTCCTAGAGTCCGCCTCGACAGACACCGAGGAGCGCCCATGAAGACCTACCGCATCGCCACCATCCCCGGCGACGGCATCGGCAAGGAAGTGATTCCGGCCGGACGACAAGTGCTGCAGCAACTGGCCGACGCTGGTGCCGGCTTCCGCTGCGAGTTCGAAGACTTCGGCTGGGGCGGCGACTGGTTCCGCGCCCACGGCGAGATGATGCCGGCCGACGGCCTCGAGGCCCTGAAGGACAAGGACGCGATCCTGTTCGGCTCGGCCGGCGACCCGCACATCCCCGACCACATCACGCTGTGGGGCCTGCGGCTCAAGATCTGCCAGGGCTTCGACCAGTACGCCAACGTGCGGCCCACCCGCATCCTGCCGGGCATCGACGGCCCGCTCAAGCGCTGCAAGCCCGAGGACCTCGACTGGGTCATCGTGCGCGAGAACTCCGAAGGCGAGTACGCGGGCGTCGGCGGCCGCGTGCACCAGGGCCACCCGATCGAGGCCGCAACCGACGTCTCGATGATGACCCGCGCCGGCGTCGAACGCATCATGCGCTTCGCCTTCAAGCTGGCCCGGTCCCGCCCGCGCAAGCTGCTCACCGTCATCACCAAGAGCAACGCGCAGCGCCACGCGATGGTGATGTGGGACGAGATCGCCGTGCAGGTCTCCAAG